>NZ_JBHWVV010000008.1:0-252819 GCF_042736715.1 Streptomyces sp. NPDC060049 | reverse complement strand
GGGCGGGGGCGCGGAGTCGGGCGCCGCCGGTGCGGGGCGGCCCGACGGCGTGACCGTGGAGGGCGGTTGGGCGAGGGGGGCGCCGAGCGGTGCGCGGGCTCGCGCAGGTCGCACGGGCGTCTGTGAGGCCGGGGCAGGGGCCGGGCCAGAGGCCGGCCGGTCTGCTCCGGGTTCTGCCTGGCGCTGGACCGTGGGCATCGCGGGCGGGGGCGCGGAGTCGGGCGCCGCCGGTGCGGGGCGGCCCGACGGCGTGACCGTGGAGGGCGGTTGGGCGAGGGGGGCGCCGAGCGGTGCGCGGCTTCCCGTACGCCGCCCAGGGGTGGGGCCCGGAGCGACGGGCGACGGGCCGCCGTCGTACGCCGGGGGGACGGTGGGACGTACGACGGACACGCGGCGCCTGGGCGTGGCGGGGACCCGGGCGGTGGTCAGCGGGCGGCCGGCCGCGTGCGGCCGGACCACCGGGTGCGCTGCCTCGGCGTGGGGCGTGGGAGCGCCGGGGCCCTCCGGGACGGAACTGGATCCGGTGGAGCCCGCGGTTCCGGTGGTCCCTGACCTGCGCGCCGCGGCCCGCTGGACGGGCGGGGTGGACGAGGTGGATGGACCGGACGGGGACGTGGCGGCCCGCCCCGCGGACGCCGCCCGTGCTGCCGGGGCACCTTCGGCGGACGCCCCGGGGACCACCGCGATGCGGCGGATCAGTGGGAATCGCGGAGGGGCCGGCGCGGGGCCGGCCGCGGCAGGGGACACGGCGGTGCCGCTGCCGGTCGCACCGGCCCGCTGCACCGGGGGAGCGGGTGCGCCGAGCACGGCTGCGGAGTGCGTGGGTGTGAGGCCGCGCGTCCCGGAGGTCTCCTCGCCCGACGGGACCTCCCTCGCGTCGCCCCGGGCCGTGGCACGGGCGCCGGCACGGGCGACGACCGGGCCCGGTGCACCGCCGCCGGTGGCCGCCCGCGGGTGGTCGCCGCTGCGGGACGGCGGAGCGGCGTTCGGCGCGGACGCGGGCACTGACAGGCGCCCTCCCGGCCCGGAGGCCTCCGCGACCGCGGCCGGCCCGCGCGTACCCGAGCCACTCGGACGGGACGGCGCGGCGCCGGACGCGGGCGAACCGGCCGAGGGCGAACCGGACGAGGAGGAACCGGACGAGGGCGAACCGGACCGTACCCGGCGCGAGCTCTGCGGGGTGTCGCGCTTCCGCGGTGCCCCGGGCGCACCCGGAGCCGCGGTCCGTACCCGCTCGAGCGGCTCCTCCGTCCCGGGCGCGGCGTCCCCTTCGTGCGGGCGCAGCGCCCGCAGCAGCAGCGGGCCGCCACCGCTGTGCGCGGGGCGGGCGGTGGCGGGACGGGCGACGCCGCGTACGAGACCGGCCGGGGCGTTCGGCAGCAGGGCGTGGGCGAGCCCGGCGTCGAACGACGGATCGCGCCAGGCGGCCAGGCCGGACCGGAAGGCCAGCCCGTCGCTGACGCCCATCGGTGCGCGGGACACGGTCAGCCGGGGCGGCGCCGTCATGCGCCAGCCGCCGTCCCAGTCGCCGGGCAGGCCGACCCCCGGTGCGGCAGCCGCGGACGCCGGGCCGCCGGAGGGCGCCGTCGCCCGGCGGCCGGTCGCACCGTCCGTCACGACGGCGCGCCGACCTAGCCAGTCCCGCCATGCCATGCGCTCAACCGCCTTCGTTCACGCGCGTGTTGATGCGAGCGATCTCGGTGACCCACTCCTGGCGCTCGCCGTGGGTCAGGTCGAGGATCTCGTCGCGTTGCCAGTGGAAGTGGTAGGCGATGTACGCGATCTCCTCCCTGAGCCGGGGGAGGGCGTACGTCACGATTCCCCCAGGCGGCCACCGGAGAGGTCGATCTCGAAGCCGCCTTCGCAGTGCGGGCAGGTGACCGCCGCGCGCGTATGCCCCTCGCTGTTGACGCGCCGGTAGAAGTCCTGCAGGAACGCGACGTCGGTCGCGTACATCCGCTCCACGATCCCGGCGTGCACGTCGGTGATCGCGCCGAGCCGGGTGATCACCTGGCTGAGCAGCACCACGCTCAAGTACGCCGGGTTCTCCTTGACCCGCAGATCGATCTGGGGGCGCAGCTCGTCCCGGGCGGTGGCCAGGCGCATCGCCCCGTGCCGGTGCACGGTGCCCGCCTCGTCCACGTACCCGCGCGGCAGCTCGAACTCGAACTCGGTGCGCAGCCCGTGGTCCTCGCGCGGCGCCGGCGCGGAGGGGGGTGCCTCCGTCCGCGCCGGGGCCGGGGCCGCGGCCGGGGCCGTGACCTGCAGGATCTCTTCCAGGTTGCCCGCCGTCACCGTACGACGCCTCATTCGACGATGATCTCCTCGAACACGATGGTCACGGACTCGGTAGCCGCGGCGGACTCGCCGGCCTTGAGGGAGGGGCCCTCCCACTTGGAGGCCCAGCCCTGCATCAGCTGGATGCGGCGGACGGTCGCACCGGTGGAGTCCTTGATCTCGATCGTGAGGTTCTGCCGCGCGGTGTCGACGGCCCCGTTGTTCAGGGTCTCCTTGATCCACTTGGTGAACTCGCTGCTCTTGTCGAGTCCCCGGGTGATCGTGACCTCACCCGCCTGGCGGGCGCCGGGCTGCTTGCGGATGATCTGCTTGCCCTCGGCGCTGACCTGGCGGACCTCGACGACCTCCTCCTCGACGGTCAGGCCGCTGATCTCCTGGATCGATTCGACCAGGTAACCGCCGAGCTGTACGCCGAAGATATGAGTGGAAAGAGCATCGCCCTCTGCCATGACTGTCGTTCACCTTTCCTTGCTGTTACGGCTGCTACGGCTGCTACGACTGTTATGGCTGCTACGGCTGTGGCGCCTGTTTCGGCTGTTACTCGTCGACGAGGCTGGTGCTGTCGGAGAACTGGGCCAGCCGGAACACCACGAACTCGGCGGGCTTGACGGGCGACACGCCGATCTCGCAGACCACGCGGCCCTGGTCGATCGACTCCTGCGGGTTGTTGTCCCGGTCGCACTTGACGTAGAACGCCTCCGCGGCCGTGCGGCCGAACAGCGCGCCACGACGCCACTCCTCGGTGAGGAACGCGGTGACGTTGCGCCGGATGCTCGACCAGAGCCGGTCGTCGTTCGGCTCGAAGACCACCCACTGCGTGCCCAGGAGGATGGACTCCTCCAGGTAGTTGAAGAGGCGGCGGACGTTCAGGTAGCGCCAGGCCGGATCGGAGGAGAGGGTGCGGGCGCCCCAGATCCGGATGCCCCGGCCGGGGAAGGCCCGTACGCAGTTCACGCCGATCGGGTTGAGCAGGTCCTGCTCGCCCTTGCTCAGGCGCAGTTCCAGGTCCACCGCGCCGCGGATCACCTCGTTGGCGGGGGCCTTGTGCACACCGCGCTCGGCGTCGCTGCGCGCCCACACGCCGGCGATGTGGCCGCTCGGCGGGACGGTCGTGTTGTGCCCGGCGGCCGGGTCGAAGACCCGCACCCACGGGTAGTAGAGGGTGGCGTAGCGCGAGTCGTAGCCGGCCTCGTCGTTGCGCCAGGTGCGCACCTGCTGCGCGGAGAGCCCGGGCGGGGTGTCCAGGACGGCCACCCGGTCGCCCATCTGCTCGCAGTGCGAGATCACCGCGAGCTGCACGGTGCGTACGCCTTCGGCGTCGATGTCGCCGCGCTGGTAGGCGCTCATCAGGTCCGGCACCGCGACCATGGTGATCTCGTCGATGGTCTCCAGGCCGGCGAACCCGGTACGGGCGCTCGCGTCGCCGACGTACTCGGCGGGGTCGAGCCGGGGCACCTCGCCGTGGACGGCCGGAGCAGACGGGGCCGGGGCGTCGGTCAGGGCCACGGTCTGGGCGGCGGGCCGGCTCTGGTTCACCTCGCGCTGCTCGGTGACCTCGATCAGCTTCGAGGCGCGGGCCTGGGTGACGAGGTAGCCCTTGACGTTCTTGCGGGCGGACACCTCGTAGGTCTCGGCCACCTGCTCGCCCTGGCGGACCAGGACCTTGAAGCGGTCCTCGGGCGGGTTCTCGCCGTCCGCGTCGGCGATCTCGACGGACACGCCGGTGACCCCCGGCCGGGCCGTGATCAGGAAGCCGCCGAGGGCGGCCGGCTCCGCCGCGCGGGCCTGGGGGCGTCCGCCCCCGACGGCCGGGGCGGAGGCGTCGTCCCGGCCGGATCCGCCGATGCGGACGACGTACGCGGCGCCGCCGCCGTTGGCGAAGTACCCGTAGACCGCGTGGGGCAGATAGGCGCCCTCGGTGAAGCCGCCGAAGTGCTGGCTGTACTGGTCCCAGTTGGTGACCAGGGTGGGCTCGTGGAACGGGCCGCTCCGGGCGAACCCGACGAACGCGGCGACGGCGGTGCCGACCCCTTCGATCGGGCGAGCACCGGACTGCACCTCCTCCACGTATACGCCCGGGGTGAGGTACGTCGGCATGCTCGCTCCTTCGCTCTTGCTGTTCTGTGTTTCAGGTCCGTCCACAGCCTTTCCGGCGGCCGCCGCCGACGGCAGGGGCGTTCGGACCTGGCCGGGGGCAAGTGCACTGCCCTCCTGGTCCCCGCCGGCCCCCCCGGAACAGCCCCCCGGCCCGTCCGCTGCCGTCCGGCTCACACGTGGGTGACCTGGTCCACGTACGGCCCGAACTCGCCCTCCAAGAGCAGGCGGCCGAGCTTGCGGTACTCCTGGGCGATCGCCGTCACCACCTGGGGCATGGTCACCGGCTCACCCGATGCGGCCGCGGAGTAGGCGGCGGTCACCGCGCAGGACCGGATCGAGCCTCCGGCCAGTTCGAACCGCTCGGCACAGAAGCCGAGATCGAGGTCGTCGGCCCGGGGCAGCCGGTCGCCCAAGCACCGCTCCCACAGGGCGAGGCGCTGGGTGGCGTCGGGCACCGGGAAGTCCGCGACCACGTCGAGGCGGCGGGTGAACGCCTCGTCGAGGTTGGCCCGCAGGTTGGTGGTCAGGATGGCGATGCCGTCGAACGACTCCATCCGCTGGAGGAGATAGGCCGACTCCATGTTGGCGTGCTTGTCGTGGGCGTCCTTGACCTCCGAGCGCTTGCCGAAGATCGCGTCGGCCTCGTCGAACAGCAGCACGGCGTTGACGGCCGACGCCTCGGTGAAGATCCGCTCCAGGTTCTTCTCGGTCTCGCCGACGTACTTGTCGACGACCGTGGACAGGTCGACCACGTACAGGTCCATGCCCAGGTCGGCCGCCACGACCTCGGCGGACATGGTCTTGCCGGTGCCGGAGGAACCCGCGAACAGTGCGATCACCCCGCGCCCGCGCCCGCCGCCGGGCCGCATGCCCCACTGCCCCAGCACCTGGTCGCGGTGGCGGGCGCGCACCGCGAGTTCACGCAGGCGGCGGTGGGTGGGGGCGGCCAGCACCAGGTCGTCCCAGCCCACCGCGGGCTCCACCCGGCGGGCGAGGCGGGCGAGTCCCGCGCCGTTCTGGGCCCGTACGGCGGTGCGCAGGTCGTCGGGTGAGACCGGGCGGCCGTCGAGCGCGGCCGTGCGCACCGCGGTGTCGGCGGCGCGCCGCAGCTGTTCGGCGTCGAGGCGGTGCGCGGCCACGGACCGGGCGAGCGCGTCGGCCTCACCCACCTCACCCACCTCGCCACGCTCCCCGGCGGCCCGCTCCAGCGCGTGCCGCCAGCGCACGACGTGCCGGTCGGGGGAGGGGGACGCCACCGTCAGGGTCACGGGGGTGTCGGCCGCCCAGGCCGGTTCCCAGCCGCTCGCTCCGTACGTGAACAGGGGGATGCCGCGCAGCGCCGCACACAGGGTGCGCAGTGCGCGGGCCCGCTCGTCGGGCTTGTCGGGCAGTTCCTCCACCGGCCCGAGCAGCACACCGGCGCCCGTCAGGCGGGCCTCGCGGGCGGCGGCGCGGGCGAGTTCGGGCACGGTACGGGCGTGGTGGGCCAGGGCCGCCGCGTCCAGGGCCAGGGGGCTCAGCCCGCACGCGCGCAGCGCGGCGGCGGCCAGGCCGACGGGATGGCCGCCGCCCCGCAGGTGGACATGGCCGGTGCCGCTGCCGGCCGCGGCGACGGCCCGGTGCAGCTCGGCCGGGTCGACGGCCGGATCGTCGTCGGCCCCGCCGAGCACCTCGGCCAGCCGGGGGTCGGGCGAGGCGTCGCCGAGGAGGTGGGCGGTGACCCGGTCGGGGACGGACAGCACCCGGGACAGGGGCGGCCGTTCGGGCTCGGTGACCTCCAGCAGACCGCCCGCGACGAGCGGCGCGGCAGGGGAGAGCCGCAACCGCGCGGCCGCCACCCCGGTGCGGCCGCACAGTTCGAGGGCGAGCGCGACGGTGGGCCGACGGCGGGTCAGGTCGTCGTTGAGGTAGCCGTAGAGCTGTTCGAAGCGGGCGTCCAGGTCCGGCGCCAGGGCGACCAGGAGCAGGTCCAGGTCGAGCGGCGCCAGCGCGAAGCGCGCGGCGAGGAGGTCGAGCGGAGAGCCGGGCGGGGGGCCGTCCGGTGCGAGCGCGGGCAGGGCGGGGCCGTACCGTGCGTCCAGGACGCGGGCGACCGCCTCGGGCGTGAGGTACTGGCCCCGGTAGGGGTCGTCCGGGTCGGGATCGACGGCGCGCCGGCGCGCCACGGCCTGGCGGACACGCTCCTCGATGATCCGGAGCCGTGCCCACAGGTACGGGGTCGTGTCGGCCAGGGGCGGGCGCGCGGGTTCGAGGGTGTGCGTCACGGCTGCCGCTCCCCTCGTCGGCGGCGCGCGGGAACCCGCGGGCGCTCCCTGGAGCCGGCGAAGCCCTCCGGTCCCGGTTCGCTCATCTCGACATAGCGCAACCGGCGCGCGCTCTCGGCCCCGTCCGGCTCGGCCTGCGGCACGGAGCGTACGACGAGCCCCTCGGTGACCGGCGGGGCAGTGACCCTGCTGATGCCCGCCAGCGGCGCCTTCACGCGGAGCCCCAGGGACGGCTTCAGCTCGCCGCCCAGCGCCGACCACACGTCGGAGGCGGCCGGCGCGTCCATCCCGGTGCCCCCGGCGTCCACGTCCACGAGCAGGCCGAGTTCGGCGAGCGTGCCACCGAGCAGGCGCGGGGGCAGCGCGTCGGTCGACACGAGGCAGGCCAGCACCTGGGAGAGCAGTCGGTGCTCGTCCTGTGGCCTGGTCGCCCACGCCGTGACCAGGTACGTCAGCTCGAACCAGCGGGGCGGGGTGCGGCGTGCGACGACGAAGCCGTCCGCGTCGTACACCTCGCCCGCGCCGCTGCCGCGCCGGGTGGGGTCCTCCCGGATGTCGTACAGGAACACGCAGACCGTGGGCGCGCTGCGGCGCGCCGCCCAGTCACGCGTCGGCGCGTCGAACACCACCTCGACGCCCGACGCCTCCAGGCCGGACTCCGCCAGCAGCCGGCGCAGCCCCTCGTCGACCTCGTGGATCACCGGCGGGTCACCTCGTCGGGCGGCTGCACCGTGCCGTTGACCACGAGGAAGTCGGTCTGTACCGGGGAGAAGCCGGGGCCGCTCGCGGTGATGACACGGGGGCCGGTCTGGTCCTTGGCGAGGATCAGCAGCTGGCCGATGAACGTGCCGTCGCTCCGGGGGACGGTCGGTGCAGCCGCTGCCGTGATGCCCGGCTTCCACGTGAACCGAACCGGCACGCCGGGCGGGAAGTCCTCGCCGCGCACCGAGGTGACGAAGCCGGGCCTGCCGATCGGCGGGACGGCGACGATGCGCGGCTGGAGGACGCGCAGCCGCTGCTCGGCGGTGTTGTCGCCGAGGTCGGCGTCGGTGCCGCTCGTGGTGAGGTCGCCGGTCACCCGGCCGGTGAGGGCCTTGTCGGGGTTGAGGACGACCTGGAGGACGGTCCGGGCGCCCGGTGCCAGGTCCGGCAGCGCGCACACCCAGGCCTGGTCGCAGCCCGGCGGCGGCCCGTTGTGGGGCACGCCTTCGGGCAGGCCGATGCGCAGCCGCAGACCGGTGGCCAGGGCGTTGCGGCCGTTGCGGACGGTGTAGGTGACGACGACGCGGCCGCCCACGTAGCCGGGGTCGGGCCGCGCCGTGACGCGCACCCCGGGGCCGGCCGGCGGCGCGGGCGGCTCCGGCTCGGGCGTCGGGGTCGGCGTCGGGACGGGGCCCGGCGTCGGGGGTACGGGCGCCTCCCGCACCGGCACGACGGTCCGGTCGGCGTTGTCGCTGGGGCGGGGGTCGAGCACGGTGCCGGTGACGGACCAGTCCACCTGCTGGTCGCCGGGGGTGACGCCGGTGAGGGTGACGGCCACCGGCACGGTGGTGCCGGGCGGCACGACGCCCAGGGCGCAGGTCAGCGCCACCGCGTCACAGGTGGCGCCGGGTGCGGTGAGCGCGGTGACGCTCACGCCGGCCGGGGGCGCGACGGTCAGCCGGGTACCGGGTGAGGCGGCCGGGCCGTGGTTGACGACGTCGACCCGGACGGTGGCGGAGCCGCCGACGGTGAGCGGCGCGGCCTTGTCCGGAGCCCGGACCGCGAGGTCCACGGACTGCTGGACGCCGGGTTCCTTCTGGCGGCCCGGCAGGCCGGTGACGAGCAGGTTGTGGGCGCCGGAGGCCACGTCCACCAGCTTCAGCTTCTCCGGGCTGTCGGGGGCGCGGGAGCCGCGGGCACTGAGCACCAGGCTCTTGCCGTCGGCGGTCCAGGCCGCGTCGCGGGGCTGGAACGGTCCCTTGGCCGTGGGTTCGGGCAGTTCCCGGCCGCAGGCCCCCGGCACGTCACGGGCGGCGTCGGGCAGCAGGACCCGGCAGGCGCCGCCCGCCGCGGCGGCGAGGAGGATGCCGCTGCGCTCGTCGACGCGGCCGGCGCCGTTCTTGCGGTTGAAGGCGATGGTGGCGCCGTCCGGTGAGAAGGCCGGGCTGTCGTCGATGACCTCGCAGGCGCCGGGGCAGATGGTGGCGCTCAGGTCGCGCTGCCGGTCCAGGCGGTCCACGGGCACGGTCCAGACGTGCTTGTTGCCGCCGCCGCCGTTGATCTCGAGGGTGCGGGTGAAGGCCAGTGCCGTGCCGTCGGAGGACCACGAGGGCTGCGCGTCGCCGCCCCGGGGGCGGTCGGCGGGCGGGGTGATCTCACCCCGGATCGCGCCGGTGGCGGCGTCCGCGATCAGGATGCGCGCGGGGCCGGCGGCGTCGCCGACGCCGCCGGGCGAGGTCCGGGTGAAGGCGAGGGACTTGCCGTCGGGGGAGAACGTCGGGTCGGTGTCCCAGTCCTTGGGGCCGCGGCCCGCGAGCGGCAGCGGCGCCGGGTGGGAACCGTCGGCGTCCGCGATCCAGATCCGTTCGATCCGGCCGTCGTCAGTGTCCTCGAAGCGGGTCAGTACGATCCGGCGCCCGTCGGGCGTGTAGTTCTGCCGCTCGGTCCACGGGTCGTACCCGGGGGCGGGCCGGAACAGCGGGTCCTTGGCCGGGTCGGTGTTGGTGTCGGCCGCCGGGTCCTCCTTGAGGATGGTCAGGCCGAGGTCACGGGGGTCGGAACCGTCCATCCGGGCGTCCTGCAGGGTCACCGCGTGCGGCCCGGCCGCCGAGGTCCGCTCGACCACGGCGCCGCCGCCGCTCAGCGGGCCGAGCCAGGTGGCCGGTCCGACCTCGCGGTCCTCGCTGAGCACCACCTGGGGGGTGTCCGTCGAGTGTGCCGGGACCCGGAAGACGTGGTCCCAGTCGCCCTCGCAGTCACAGGTGCGGTCCGGGCTGAGGAAGAGCACACCGTTCCCGTCGGGCAACCACGCTGCCCCGTGGGTACGCCAGCCCGCCTGGGCGCCCGCCAGCAGCGGTCCGTCGCCCCGCCCGTCGGTCCATCGCAGACGGGGCCCGGCGGGCCCGGTGGCGGTGTAGGCGATCAGGTCCCGGTTCGCCGCGTCGTCCACCGGGTTCCACACCGGCTCGGTGGCCGTGCCGTTGCCGGGGCCGGTGACGCGCGTGGCGGCGCCGCCCCGCAGGGGACGTACGTAGACCTGGCGTCCGGCGGCCCGGTCCTCGTCGCTGGAGTACGCCAGACGTCCGCCCTCCGGCGAGACCGTGGGGTGCTCCTCGTTCGCGGGAGTGTCGGTCAGCCGGGTGAGGCGGCTGCCGTCGGTGCGCACCAGCCACAGGTCGCGCTGGGTGCCACCGGACCCGTCGGCCTGGGGCGAGTCGAAGACGACCGCCCGGCCGTCCGGGGTCAGCCGGGGGTGTGCCACGTCCAGGCCGCTGGTCAGGCGGCGCACCGTGCCGTCCGCGGACCGCAGGTAGACCTGCGGGTTCCGCTCGTCGCGGCGGCTCGCGAAGACCAACTGGTCTCCCAGCGCGGCGGGCTGGAGATCCTGGTGGGCCGGGCCCTCGCCGAACAGCGGGGTGCTGGACGTGCCGGTCGCCACCCGGCCCAGGCTGCGGTGGCGCGTACCGGCGTAGACGACCCGGCCGTTCCCGGCGTCGGCCGCGAGGGGTCGTGCCTCGGAGTCGCCGGGGCCGGTGGCAGCCGTCACCGCGAGCAGGGGGATCAGGAGCAGCAGCGACGCGCCGACTCTCCCCCAGCGGGGTCGCCGACTGCCGGATCCACCCGTGTTCATCAGGGTCCACCTCGTCGTCCGGTGCAGCATCTGCGTATGACTCCGCCACCCTGTGTCCCCGCACGCGCGGACCGGCAGGGCCGCGGGGCCGGACCCGGGGGAAGCAACCGGTGCGCTTTCGGGCAGTGGCGGGGGCGGCCCGCCCGTTCGGGCCGACTGCCGGCCACCGCCGCCGCCGTCGGCGCCGTCCGGACCTCCTGCGCCCCCGGCTCCGGCGCCCGCCTCGCCGTACGGTCAGATCAGCCCCTGGCGCAGGGCGTAGCCGACCGCGTGCGTGCGGTTGCGCAGGTGCAGCCGCGTGATGACTTCGTGCAGGACGTTCTTGACGGTCCTTTCGGAGTACGAGGTCTTGGCCGCGATCTCCGCGGTGTCCAGGCCCTCCGACACCAGGCGCAGCATGTCCGCCTCGCGCGGCGTCAGCGTGGACAGGGACACGGCGCGCGGGTCGAGCGCCGAACGCTGCAGACTGCCGACGTGGTCGAGGAGCTTCGCGAGCAGGTCGCCGGGCAGCACGCCCTCGCCGTTCGCTATCGCCAGGACCAGCCGCAGGAGCCGGTCCTGGTCCGCCTCGGCGCGTCGCAGGACCGCCGTGACCCCGCATTCGATCGCACGCTGCAAGGCGTCCCCGGATTCGAACGTGCCGACCACGAGCCCGGTGCGCGTGTCGGAGTTGTGCCGCAGTCGGTACAGCAGGGCGGCCGTCTCGTCGTCCACGCTGTCCACGGTCACGAGCGACACCTGCGCCTCCTCGGCGTCGACGTCGTCGACGAGCTCGATCTCCCTTCGCTGGCGCAGCTGGTGGACGACTCCGACGCGCAGGATCGGGTCCGATGCGTACACGGCCACGGTGACCCGTCGGCCGGCGCCGGACGAGGAGGCGGGTCCGTTGTTGTCAGGCTGGGGCATGTGTCGTACCTGTTCCGTGATGGGTGAGTCGGGATGCGGATGAGAAGTGATGCGCAACAGGTGTTTCGGCGACTGGAGTTGAGGGCATCCGGTGGGGGCATCGGGGTTGCCCGGAGCGTTGCCCTCGCGCCCTTGGAAGTGGCCGGGGCGTCGCCATAGCGTCGGGGCGTGATATCCCCAGCTGCCTCTTCCAGCCCTGGCGCGCCCGGCCTCGACATCCCGCGGGTGTCGGTGACGCCGGGCGGTACCGCATCCACCAGCCTGACCGTCCGCAACGACAGCGACATCGTCGAGGCGTACCGCCTGGAGGTCCTCGGCGACTGCGCTGCGTGGGCCGCGGTGGAACCCGAGCGCGTCTCCCTCTACCCCGGCACCTCGGAAACCGTGACGATCCGCCTGACCCCGCCGCGTTCGTCGCAGGTGCGGGCGGGCGACGTGCCGCTCGCCGTGCGGGTGCTGCCCACCGAGCACCCCGAGTCGGTGCGGGTCCCCGAGACCACCGTGCACGTCGAGGAGTTCCGGGAGCTCCGCGCAGAGAGCGCTCCCAAGCGCCGCCGCGGCTGGCTGCGCGGGCGCTATCGACTCGCCGTGCGCAACGAGGGCAACTCCGCCGTACGGCTTGCCCTCACGCCCGGGCAGCCGGGTGAGGAGCTGAGGTTCGACTTCCGCCCCGCGGCACCGAAGCTGGAGCCCGGCGAGTCCGCCGAGGTGGTGCTGCGGGTCCGCACCGGCAAGCCGGTGTGGTTCGGGGCCCCGGTGGCCTGGCCGTTCACCGTCGAGGTGGCCGAAGCCGGCGACGGTGAGGACGGCAAGGAGCGGCCGGAGCCGGACGCCGTCCGGGCCCCGCTGGAGGTGGAGTTCGTCCAGATCCCGATCTTCCCGACGTGGCTGCTCGCGGTACTGGCGGCGCTCCTCGCGCTGCTGCTCGCCTGGTTCATGCTGGTGCGACCGGCCGTGCGCAGCACGGCCAAGGAAGCCGCCGACGAGGTGGTCCAGAAGAGGCCGACGCCCAGTGCGGACGTGAACGGGCAGGCCCCGGGGGCCGATGTCGCCGACCAGCCGGGAGGCGGAGGCAAGAGCCCCCGGCCCGGGACGGGCGCGGGCGGTGCGGGAGCCGCCGGAGCCGGAGCCGGCGGGGGCGCCGTGGCGCAGCAGAGCTCGGCCACCATCGACCTGCAGACCGGCGGTGGGCAGACCAAGACCGGCGCCTACACGGTGCCCGCCGGCAAGGCGTTCGGGATCACGGACATCGTCGTCGCCAACTTCCAGGGCGACGAAGGGGTGGTGACCATCAGCTTCGGCGACCGCAAGATCACGACGATCGCGCTGGAGACGTTCCGCAACCAGGACTATCACTGGGTCACCCCCATCAGCATCGCCGAGAGCCAGACTGTGACCGTGCAGGTGACCTGTGCGAAGCCCGGCACCCCTGCCACCGGTCGTCAGGCGCAGGAGTGCCACGAGGTGCTCAACGTGAGCGGTGTGCTGAGCGACCTCAGGTGACCCGAGCGGCACGGACATCGTCGGTCAGGTCGTGCGTCAGGGCAAAGAGGGCTTTTGCCGCACCGTCCTGAAACCGGTACTTCGGCCAATCGATCGGACGTCCCGGCGTCGATCGTGCGTTCTCGTCGAGTCCGGTCCCGTATCGGGGAACTCTGGGTAACCCGGCGGTAATTGAGGGAGCAACAAAGATGGCCTGATCGCGACTCCCTCCTGAGCTCCGGTCAGTGCGTGGGGACTCCCACCTGCTGGCCGGAGGCAAGGACCGCCGTCGCGGCGCTGAGGTCGACCGTGTTCGGCAGCATCGCCTGCGGCCGTAGCAGGTCCTTGAGCAGGAACCGCATCAGATCGGTCCCGGACATCGCCTTGAGCCTGTCCGCGAGCTGCGGGTTCACCTCCCCGAGGCGCTGGATCTCCACGACGGCCCGCTCCACCAGACCCGGCACGATGTCCCGGCCCATGAGGGTGTTGGACCGCAGCCGCTCCGAATGGACCTGCTCCTGCGGACCGGATCCGTAGGTCATGGTGCTGTGCGGGTCCGACAGGGCCTGGGTCTTGGAGAAGAGGATCTGCCCCCTGCGGTCTTCGTTCTGCTCGCCGCCCATCGCCTCCATGACCTTCTCCATGTCCAGCGCATCGGCTCCCGCCCCCGCGCCGACGTCGAACTTGCGTACCGGCAGGGAGAACCCGTCCGGGAAGGTGTCCTCGCGCGTGCCCAGCCTGCTCTGGGTCTGCGCCGGGTCCTCGGGCTTCGCGCGCACGGTGGGGTACTCGCGCTGGGCGAAGTCGCTGAGCATCAACCAGCCCTGGTTCATCAGGGGGGACGCGGTCAGGGGGAGCTCGATCCGGGCCGGCTCCTCGCCGCCGAACCGCGTCTCGCGGAACGGGCTGCCCGGCACCTCCAGGAAGAAGAAGACGAAGCCCTCGTTGGCCAGGACGTGCTTGTCGTACGCCTCCGAGTTGTTCGGCGCGTCGGGGTTCGCCCTGAGCAGTTCGGTCTTGGACTTCATCTCCCCCTGGGCGAGCATCTGCTCGGCGCGCGACCTGGCCGTGTAGTGGCACAGCACGCTCTGCTGGAGCGCGGCCGACAGCTTGGTCCTGACGTCCGCGACCCAGGGCCGGTCGCCCTGGCCCCCGGCGATCTCCTTGGCCATACCCGCCCGGTTGAGCTCCGACAGCTCGCGGAAGTAGCTCGCCCCGTGCATCTGGAACGCGGCCGCGCTGTCGGCCCACTGCTCCTCCTGCCACAGCATGCCGTTGGCGGTCATCGCGCCGAACGGCTCGCGAGCCCCCTCGGGGAACTCGCTGTCGCGCACGAGCTGGTCGTTCACCAGTACCAGTTCGTCCTTGACGACCTTGAGCGCCGCGGACAGCCAGGGCTTGACGGCCGCGGTCGCCTCGTCCTCGGCCGGGGCGATCTGGAGCGTGAGGTCCGTCAGGGCCATCATGCAGTGCAGGGGGTCGCGGTGGGGATCGCTGTCGTACGCGGCGATGTCCGCCCGCACCCGCGCCACCACCGGGTCCGGCGGCTCCTGGGTCCGCGCCCTGAGCCGGCCCAACAACCCGCCGGTGCGCGGGGGGTCGGCCGGCAGCGAGGGGCCGAGCTCCTCGGGCCCCTTGCGCTGGACGACGGCCCGCGCACCGGACACCGGCGCATGGGTCCCGTGCTCCTCACAGGCCGCACGCTGTACCGGTGCGGGAGCGGCCATGGCCCGGCGCGCGTTGGCCTCGGCCTCCCGCTCGAAGCGGTCGCCGGGGTCGCTGACCCGCAGTCCGTGGCCCGTGTCGGTCCCCGCGACCGGCCCCTGCCGCTGCTGGATGACATGGGTGAGCTCGTGGGCGAGGGTGTGCTTGTCCTTCCCGCCGTCCGTGACGACCACGTGGCTGCCCGAGGTGTACGCCCGGGCCCCGATCTCGGCCGCGGACCGCTGCGCGAGGGGATCGGCGTGGACCCGTACGTCGGAGAAGTCGGCGCCGAGCCGGTTCTCCATCTCCTCGCGCAGGGGCCCTTCGAGCGGCCGACCGGGCGACCGGAGCACGTCGTGCGCGGTCGCCCGCTGGAGCGGTGCGTCCTCGTGCCCGGGGCGGGCGCCGTGGCCCGCCGCGAGCATGCGCGTCACCGCCGCGTTGCCGACGGACCGCTGGAGCGCCGGCAGCGTGGCCGCCGCGGGAGCGGCGGGGGCCCGTTCCGCATCCGGACGCGCCTGCCGGGACGGGGCGGAGCTGTCCTTGGAGGCATCGGCTGCCGCCTTGTCGCGGGCGGGGATACGCATGGGCATGCCTCTCGGGGGTGCGGCGGGTCGTACACCGGGTGCGGCGGGTCGTACACCTGCTTACCCGCGAAAGCCGCCCGGGGACATGCCCCTTCGGGCAGACCTGGGGGAACGCCCCGCTGCTCCCGACGCGCGCCGCCGCCCGACGGGTGGACGTCGGCCGCGGCCCACGCCGGCGCCCTCTCCCCGGCCGTCCTCCCCGTCCACCACGCCTGGTTCCCGCGCCCCCCGCGGCGGTCGCGGCCGGACCGGGGCCGCCCGTACGAAACCTTGTTCGTCAGCACGCGACCCCGCGCGACGCACGTCCGAGTGGTACTTGCCCGCGCGGGCGCATTCTGGCCTTCCGGGCCCGGGCGGGCGGCAAGAGTTGACTCATGATCATGGATCCCGATGCCCACTCCGGCACGCCCGAAGTTCCCGGAACCCCCGGCGAGCCCGCACCGGCGGCCTCCCGCCGGCCCTCCCGCCGTACCGTCATCGCCGGCGCGGCCGCCATCGCGGGAGCAGGCGGGCTCGCGGTGGCCGTCACCTCCGCCGAGACCTCGCAGGCCGTCCCCGGCGCCGCGGTCGCCGACTGGGGCGCCTGCCTCACGATCGCCCGGGCCATCCTCGTACGGGACGACGAGGACCAGCCGCTCGTACCGCGCTACGCCGACATCCTCCTGAAGAACGGCCTGCCCCGCTCGCGCCGCCCCCGCAGGAAGGTGCTGGTCGTCGGCGCCGGGCCCGCCGGACTCACCGCCGCCCACCTCCTGCGCGAGGCCGGCCACCAGGTCACCGTCATCGAGGCCAACGCCAACCGGGTGGGCGGCCGGATCAAGACCTTCCGGACCGGCGGCCACGAGAACGCCGCCCCGCCCTTCGCCGACCCCAAGCAGTACGCCGAGGCCGGCGCGATGCGCATCCCCGACAGCCACCCGCTGGTCACCGGCCTGATGGACGGCCTCGGCCTCAAGCGCCGGCGCTTCCACCTGGTCGACGTGGACGGGGCCGGCCGCCCCGCCTACCGGACGTGGATCTACGTCAACGGCATCCGCGTCCGCCGCGCCGACTACGCACGCTCCCCGCAGGCGCTCAACCGTTCCTTCGGAGTGCCGCAGGCCTACGAGTCGGTGCCCGCCTCGCAGATCGTCCGCAACGCCTTCGCCCCCGTCCGCAAGGAGATCGAGGGCAAGAAGGACAAGGAACTCGTCGAGGGCTGGGCCCGCGTCATCCAGCGCTACGGCCACATGTCGATGTATCGATTCCTGACGGAGGAGGCCAAGCTCGACGAGCGGACCATCGACCTGATCGGGACCGTCGAGAACCTCACCTCCCGTCTGCACCTCGCCTTCGTGCACAGCTTCATCGGCGCCTCCCTGATCAGCCCCGACACCGCCTTCTACGAACTGCCCGACGGCACCGCCACCCTGGCCGACGCGATGTACGCGCGCGTCAAGGACCTCGTACGGCTCGACCGGCGTGTCACCCGCATCACCCACGGCGAGGGCGGGGTCACCGTCGAGACCGTCTCCGAGGGCCGCGGCGGCAGCCCCGTGCGGCGCGAGACCTTCACCGCCGACACGGCCATCATCACCGTCCCCTTCTCCGGACTGCGCCACATCCCCATCACGCCCGCGCTCTCCTACGGCAAGCGGCGCGCGGTCACCGAGCTGCACTACGACGCGGCCACCAAGGTGCTGCTCGAATTCAGCCGCCGCTGGTGGGAGTTCGACGAGGCCGACTGGAAGCGCGAACTGGAGGCCGTGGAGCCCGGCCTCTACATGAAGTACCAGACCGGCCGGACCCCGGGGAACGGAACCCTGCTGGGCGCGCACTCCTCCGTGGACGACGGCCGCATCTCCGCGGGCCAGCGATCCCACTACGCCGCCAGCCGCGTGGTCTCCCGCGACCAGCCCGAGGCGGCCGGCGTCATCGGCGGCGGCTCGGCCACCGACAACCCCAACCGCTTCATGTTCCAGCCCTCCTACCCCGTCGAAGGCAGCGCCGGCGGTGTCATCCTCGCCTCCTACAGCTGGTCGGACGACGCCCTGAAGTGGGACTCCCTGGACGACGAGGAGCGCTACCCGCGCGCCCTGGCCGGAGTCCAGGAGGTCTTCGGGCAGCGCATCGAGGTGTTCTACACCGGCGTCGGCCGCACCCAGTCCTGGATGCGCGATCCGTACGCCTACGGCGAGGCGTCCGTACTGCTGCCCGGCCAGCACACCGAGCTCTTCCCCCACGTCCGCAAGGCCGAGGGCAACCTGCACTTCGCCGGATGCCACACCTCCATCAAGCCCGCGTGGATCGAGGGAGCCCTGGAATCCGCGGTGCGGAGCGCCCTGGAAGTGCACACGGCGTAGCGGCCGCCCGCCCGGGCGGCGCCGTCAGCTCTCGGCGAGCACGATCAGCCAGTCCTCCTCGCAGAACCGGACCCGCCGGCGCTTGTCGGGGTTGATCCGCACTCCGTAGTCGGGGCCCGTCGCGCTGCGGGCGCGCAGCCGGTAGCCGACCGCGCACTCCCGGCGCCGCCGCGCCGACTCGACGGCGGTGGCGAAGGAGACCTCATGACCGGCCCGGACGTAGTCCGTGGCCGGCTTGAGGTGGAACTCGTGGCCCTGCGCCTTGAACAGCTCCTCGAAGACCGCGGCGAGGTACGGGCTCTCAGAGATCTGCGTCATCAGGAGGCTGATCAGCCTGCCGCTCACGATGAAGTCCGCGCCGTCCCGGGCGGGCGCGAGGAGACGGTTGCCGTCCTCGGACATCTCGGTGGTGACGGCCAGTTCCCGCCGCGCGGCGTCCCCGATGGCCCGCAGGTGCAGCAGGGTGACCAGGGTCCTGTCGTCGGCCCGCGCCTCGGGATCCGTCACCTCGGCGGGGCCGGCGACGGGCGCGTCACAGGCCGCGGGGTCCGTCTCGCCGATCACGATCACGCTGTCGTACGAGGGCACGTCCAGCTTGGCCAGGATGAGCGGGTCGGTGATGTCCCCGTCCTGGAAGGACACTTCGAGGCGGGACCGCGCGTCCGTGACGGCCCGGGCTCCGGGCGCGGCCGCGTACCCGCCGGACGCGACGACGTCCAGGGCGGTCCCCGGGCTCACGTACTGGTCGAGCTGTTCGATGACGAGCGGGGCGCGGCGGTTCCAGCCGAGCAGGAGCAGGCGTTCGGCCTTGGCGGTCCTGGGCGCGGCCGTCACGATCGCGTCCTCCTGGACATCGCGGGCCACGTCCACCCGCACGGCCGTGTCGTCGTCCTGGGAGATGACGATGATCCGGTCGGCCGGGCCGACCGTCGCCTCCGGATCCGGATTGAGGCTCACGCTCCCGTCGGCGTGCAGGAGGCCGACCGCCGAGGACGTGGCGAACCCCAGCAGCACCTCGCCGAACGTACGCCCCACGAGACCCTCGGCGGCGACCGGGTAGAACTCGTCGCCCGCGAAGTCGAGCAACTCCGAGTAGACCAGGGAGAGTCCGGGCTGCCGGGCGGTCTGCACGAGGAGCCGGGCGACGATGTCGTCGACGCACAGGACGTGTCCCGTGCGCCCGGCGGCCAGCCTGGCGGTCAGGTGGTTGCGGGCGTCGCGGACGGCTGCGACCACCACCGCTTCCCCCTCTCCGGCTCCGGGGAAGGCCGCGTCGAGGGCCAGCAGCGTCTTCACCACGTGAGCGTCCCCGTAGTCCCCGGTCGGCGGCAGCACCAGCACCGCCTTCGCCGTGCGAGGACTCACCCGGCACAGCTCGGTGGGGTCGGTCGTGCTCCCGTTGCGGCAGATGATCCGCGTCCTGCCGCTGTCTCCGACCCGTGTGGAGATCTCGTCCTCCATCCACACCTTGTCCTGCGGGGCGAGCACGGCGATGGCCGAGCGGCGCTGGTTCGCGTTGGCGGCCACCAGCTCCCCGATCACCGGGAAGACCTGGTCCGACCATCCCAGGACGACGGTGTGCCGGGTCTCCAGCACGGTGGAGTGGCCCAGGCGCAGCAGCATGATGCGCCGGTTGATGCCCGTGGTGATCAGACTGACCAGGGTCGACACGAAGAGCAGCGCCACCAGCGCGAGGGACACGGAGGCCAGCACGTAGAGCGGGGAGCCGACCGCGCCCCCGATCTTCAGCGTCTGACCGACGCTGACCCACACGGCGGTGAGGCGGCCGGAGAGCGTGGCGGGGGCGGCCCGGTCGGACCAGACCAGGACCATGCTCGCCGGAACGACGACGGCGAGGCAGGACAGGGCGAGCCAGCCGATGAGCGCGGTGGTTCCCCCCGAGACCAGATGGTCGAACCGGTACCGGAGGCGGAGCCGGAGTGACGTCGTGTCCTGCTGCGCCACACGGGCTCCCGTACATGGGTCGGCCATGAGCCGACGCGCCGATCGGGGCGGCTGCCCGCCACCCCTGGAGCCACCCTAGGCAGATCCCCGGCCCCCGCCCCCCTCGAACCCGGCGGACCTCACTCAGAGGTATGAACGGACCGGGGAGCCCGTGGGCTCGCCGGCTGCCGGGGCACCGCCCCGGCAGCCGGCGCGTGCGGCGCCGTGAGCCCTCCGCGGTCAGAGCGCCGGCGAGCGGGTGTCCGCGGTGTCCCCGGGGTACGTGCACAGGGCCCAGATGACGAACACGCCGATGGCGATCGAGATGAGGGCCCAGAACGGCGTGTAGGGCAGCCAGATGAAGTTGAGGATGATGTCCAGTGAGACGATCGCGACACCCGTCACCCGGGCCCAGGCCGCGCCCTTGAGGATGCTCGCGCCCACCACGGCGAGCACGACGCCCACGAGGAGGTGGATCCAGCCCCAGGCCGTGACGTCGAACCTGAAGGTGTAGGCGCCCAGGCGCGTGTAGACGTCGTCCTCCGCGATGCCGGCGATGCCCTTGAGGATGGCGATGACGCCTTCCACGAGCATGAGGACACCGGCGAAGGTGACGCCGCCCGCCGCCCAGGCGTTGTGGCCGGCGGTGGGATCCTGACTGCGGGGTGCCCTGCTGGGGGGCGTTGTCTGTGCCACGAGGAACTCCTTGTCGGGCGGTACGCCGAGGGGCCGGCGTGTGGCCAGCGTCCATGGCGGGGGCGCGCAGGGACATCTGAGCGCGGCCGTCCGGGTGAATCCGCGCGGCGGCACCGGGACGCCTGACGTGGGCGCCGGCCCGGACCGCGCGCGGGTTCCGGGCCCGCGCCCGCGGCTCAGTAGCGAAGGGCCGAACCGGTTTCGGCCTTGACCGTGCCCGAGAGCGTGCGGGTACTGCGCGCGGTGCCCTCGCCGGTCGCGTTCGCGGCCACGTCGGAGATCGTCACCACCACGGTGTCCAGCAACTTCCCGCCCTCGTCCTCGAGGTTCACCTGTACGGCGAAGGACTTCGTCGAACCGTCCGAGTTCTTGACCGACACGGGGACGGTCGTGCGGCCGTCGCCGTCCGTCGTGGGCGCGCCGAGGGTGACCTCGTCCTTCACGTCGATGCCGTTCTTGACCTCGGACAGCTTGTTCCGCGCGACGGCCGCGGCCGACTCGGCCGCGTCCGCCGCCTCGGCGGCGGCCGAGGATGCCACGGCCCCCGCCGACTCGAGGGCGGACGCCGCCCTCGAGGCGGCTCCGGAGGGACCGTCCGCGTCCGAACAGCCCGCGACCCCCACTGCGAGGGCCGCCACCACCACACCCGCCAGGCCGCGCATGCGTACGCCCGTCATCACGCCTCCTCGGTTCGACTCCGTCCAGTCAAGAGCCGACGGGCCCGGGGCGCCCGCCCCGTACGGCATCCGAGTGATCATTCGCGAACGCGCCGGGCCGTGGTCGACGGGTCGCCGATTCGGGTGATGGGCCCACTGTTGTTGGATAGTTGGACTATCTTGCTCTCGTGGACCAGCTGATCACCGAAGACCCGGCCCGTATCGGCCCGTACCGCCTCATCGCCCGGCTGGGCGCGGGCGGAATGGGCCTGGTCTATCTCGGGCGCTCCGAGGGCGGGCGCACCGTGGCCGTGAAGGTCGTCCAAGGCGAGTATGCCGGGAACCCCGAGTTCCGCAAGCGCTTCGCCCGAGAAGTGGCCGCCGCGCGCCGGGTGGGCGGGAGTTGGACGGCGGCCGTGCTCGACGCCGACCCCGAGGCCGCCGTCCCCTGGGTGGCGACCCAGTACATCCCCGGGCCCGACCTGCACGCCGTCGTGGCCAGGGATTTCGGGCCGCTGCCCGAGCACTCGGTCCACACCCTCGCCAACCGCCTCGCACTCGCCCTGCAAGCCGTGCACGAGGCGGGTCTGATCCACCGCGACCTCAAGCCTTCCAACGTCCTCGTCACCGTCGACGGCCCCCGCGTCATCGACTTCGGCATCGCCCGGGCGATGGACAGCCTCGCCGGGGACAGCCTGCTCACCAACACCGGGATGCTGATCGGCTCCCCGGGCTTCATGTCGCCGGAACAGGTCCGCGGCCTCGAACTCACGCCCGCCAGCGACGTCTTCTGCCTGGGAGCCGTCCTCGTCTACGCCGCCACCGGGCGCCTCCTGTTCGGCGCCGCGGACACCGGCCTCAACGCCCACCTCTTCCGCGTCGCCGAGGAGGAGGCGGACCTGACCGGCGTGCCGGAGGCGCTCCTCGACCTCGTCCGGGCGTGCCTGCACAAGGACCCGGCCCAGCGGCCCACCCCCCGACAGGTGGCCGAGCGCACGGCGACGGACCAGGCCCAGGAGTGGCTGCCGGGCTCGGTGCTGGCGCAACTCGGCCGCCATGCAGCCCAGTTGCTGGACTACGCCCCCGCGACACCCGCCGAACCCCCGGCCGCGCGGCCCGGCGACCCCCGGGTCCTGCCCGCGCAGCGGCCTCCGACGCCCCCGCCGCCCGAGTACGCCCCGACGTCCCCGGGGCACTTCGACCCCGCGCGGGGATTCGGACCGCCCCCCGGCCCGTCCTCCGGCGCGGGGCCCGCGAACCCGTACGCGGCCGCGTCCACGACTCCCGTCCAGGACTCCGCACTCCGGCACACCCGGCGCCGGCGGGGCCTGGCGGTGGCCGTCCTGGTGCAGCTGATGGTGTCGCTCGACGCGACGGTCTTCAGCACGCAGCGGCCGCACGTCCAAGCGGACCTCGGCATCCACGTGGGTGGACTGCAAACGATGTTCACGGCCTATGTGGTCGCCTTCGCCGCGCTGCTGCTGCCCGGTGGGTACATCGCGGACCTCCTGGGACGCAGGCGGACGCTGATCATCGGCCTGGCCGGATTCGCGGCGGCCTCCCTGCTCGGAGGCTTGGCCGGCGGTCCCACCGTGCTGATCTGCGCCCGCGCCCTGCAGGGCGCCTTCGGTGCGCTGCTGACACCGTCCGCGCTCGCCTTGGTGGTCACCGGCTTCACCGACCCCAAGGAGCGCGCCCGGGCCTTCGCGGTCTACGCCGTGTTCACCGGCGGAAGTTCGGCCTTCGGCCTGCTCGTGGGCGGCTGGTTCGCCGAGGGCCTGGGCTGGCGCGTGAGCCTGTACGTGCCCGTCCTCATCGCCGCGATCACCCTGGTCGCCACGCTCACCCTGGTGAACGACCGCCCGGGCCCGGCCCGCGCCCGTCCCGACGTCCTCGGCGTGCTCCTCGGCTCCGGCGCGTTCGCCTTCCTCGCCTACGGTCTCACCGAGGGCGCGTCGCGCGGCTGGAGCGCCGTCCTGGTACTGGTCGCCCTCGCCACCGGGGCCCTCCTGTTCGCGGCCTTCCTGGGGTGGCAGGCCAACGCGGCCGACCCGCTGCTCCCGCCGTACGCCCTCAAGGACCGCGACCGTGTCGGCTGCCTCCTCGCCTTGGTCCTGGCCGGAGCCGGCACCCTCGTGCTCTTCGCGTTCCTGAGCTACTACCTGCTGGCCGTCAACGGCTATGCCCCGGCCATGGCCGGCCTGCTCCTCCTCCCCATGATCGCCGCCCTGGTCATCGGCTCCACCCTGATCTCCGCCCGGCTGGCGCACCGCGCCGCGCCCGGAGTGCTGATCGCGGCGGGGTTGCTCACCACGGCCGCCGGACTGCTGATCCTGACCGGCCTCGAGGGCGGTGTCGGGTACGTGCCCAAGGTGCTGCCCGCCACGCTCCTCATCGGCCTGGGCCTCGGCACGGCACTGATGCCGATCTTCGCCACCGCGACCGCGGGCATCGCCCCGCGGCACGTCGGCGCGGCCTCGGCGGCCGTCGTCACGGCCCGGCAACTGGGCGAATCGATCGGCGTCATGGTGCTCGGCGTCGTCATCTCCGCCCACCTGCACATCGAGTCGATGCAGGAGGTGGCCCGAGCACAACTGCGCGGCTACACCGTCTCCCTGTGGTGGGCGGCCGGAGGCATGGTGATCGCCGCTCTGATCGCGGCCCTGACGGTCACCACCAAGACGCCCCGCGACGAGGTACCGCGGGCCGCGGCGCTGCGGTAGCCCGCCGCCCGCCGCCCGCCGCCCGCCGCCCGCCGCCCGCCGCAGGGCGCAGGGCGGACCGGGCGGGGCGGCGCCGCCGGGCAGGGGCCCGGCGGTCAGCGCCTGCTGCGGACGAGGGCGAAGACCGCGCCCTCCGGGTCCGCCACCGTGGCCGCCCGGCCACTGAGGCCCTCGCGCGGCGGGGCGACGATCCGGCCGCCGAGCCGGTCGACCCGGGCGACGGCCGCGTCGGTGTCCTCGACCTCGAAGTAGGTCATCCAGTGCGGCCCCCGGTCGTGCGGCAGCGCCCGGCCGACCCCGTGCACGGCGGCCACCGGCCGGCCGCCCAGGAACAGGGTCAGGTAGTCGAAGTCGTCGGAGGCGGTCGCGTGCGCACGGGCCTCGTGGCCGAAGACGTGCTCGTAGAACTTGCCGACCGTCGAGGTGTCCTGCGTGACCAGCTCGTTCCACACCGGCACGCCGGGGACCCCGGCCGGCCAGGTACCGAGGTGGGCCGCGCCCTGCCAGAGCCCGAAGATGGCGCCCAGCGGGTCCGAACAGATCGCCACTCGCCCGGCGGGTCCGGCGTCCAGCGGTCCGACCGCGACCGTGCCGCCGCAGGAGCGGATCGATTCGGCGGTCGCGTCGGCGTCGTCGGTGGCGAGGTACGTCGTCCAGGCCACCGGCAGGTGCCGGTCCGGCGGCAGCTCGCCGATGCCGGCCACCTCCCGCCCGTCGAGCAGGGCCCGGACGTACGGGCCCAGCTGCTCGGGGCCCGGCACGTACTCCCAGCCGAACAGGTCGGCGTAGAACTCCTCGGTGGTTCCGAGGCTGTGCACCATCAGGCTCGCCCAGCACGGCGTGCCGGACGTGCGCCGCGTTGCTTCCAATGCCTCGGTCATGTCAGCCGTCTCCTCCGCGATCACGTCCGTCGGGCTTGCCGGAGTGATGCTTCCACTCCGAGGGGCTCGGCGCGCCCCGACCGGCCGGGTTTCGGGGCCCGCCGGGAGAGATGACCGAATCGGTGCGGCCCGCCGGTGCCAGCCTTGTGACGCGAGTGCGGCACGAGGAGCAAAATGGCCCGTATGACTGCGAACACCAGCCCTGCCCCCGTCCTTTCGGCCGCCGAACTGAAGACCGAGCTGGCCGGTCCGCGGCCGCCGGTCCTCCTGGACGTCCGCTGGCAGCTCGGCGGCCCGAACCAGCGGCCCGCGTACGAGGCGGGACACCTGCCCGGCGCGGTCTACGTCGACCTCGACGCCGAACTGGCTGGCCCGGCGGGGTCCGGGGGCCGCCACCCGCTGCCGGACCCGGAGGAGTTCGGGGCGGTGGTGCGCCGGGCCGGGGTCTCGGCGGGCACGCCCGTGGTCGTGTACGACGGCGGCCAGGGCTGGGCGGCGGCGCGCGCGTGGTGGCTGTTGCGCTGGACGGGTCACACGGACGTGCGGGTCCTGGACGGGGGACTGGCCGCGTGGGCCGCCGAGGACGGTCCCCTCTCCAAGGACGTCACCCCCGTACCGGAGGGTGATTTCAAGCCAAATCCGGGCTCCATCGGGCTGCTGGACGCGGACGGGGCGGCGGCACTGGCCCGGTCGGGGGTCCTGCTGGACGCGCGGGCGGGGGAGCGCTACCGGGGCGAGGTCGAACCGATCGACCGGGTCGGGGGCCACATCCCCGGGGCGGTGTCGGCGCCGACCACCGAGAACGTGGGTTCGGACGGACTGTTCCTGGCGCCGGACGCCCTGCGGGAGCGGTTCGCGGCTCTGGGCGTGCCCGCGGAAGGCCGGGCCGCGGTGGGGGTGTACTGCGGCTCCGGCGTCTCGGGGGCCCACGAGGTCCTGGCCCTCGAATCGGCGGGCATCCCGGCGGCCCTGTACGCCGGCAGCTGGTCGCAGTGGTCCTCGGACCCGGCGCGGGAGGTCGCCGTCGGCGAGCTCCCCGGATAGCGGCCGGGGGCCGACCGCGCGCGGCGGGTGACGCGGCGCGCGCTCGGCCCGGGGCGCTACTCCTGCTTCTTGCGGCGGGTGCCGAAGACGATCTCGTCCCAGCTCGGGACCGCCGCGCGGCGGCCGGGGCGGACGCCGTCGGCCTCGGCCTGGCGGTCGGTCGTGCCCGTCAGACGGTCGCGGTGGCCCGCCACCGTACGCGGCATCAGGACGTCCGCGTACGCGGTACCCGCACCGGCCGAGGCCGACGCGGCCGGCGGTTCCTCCGCCTCGGGCTCCTCCACCGGCTCCGGGACCACCAGGTCGCCGCGGAAGCTCGGTACCGCCTCCAGCAGGCTCGTCAGGGTGTCCCGCTCTTCCTCGGGCTCCGGCGGCGGGGGAGCGACCGGCCTCTCCAGCTGGCGGTCGAGCGCGCGGTCCAGCGGCCGGTCGCGCGGCAGCCGCGCGATCCTCGGTACGAAGGGGAAGCTCGGTTCGGGCGTCGCCGGCAGGTCGTCCGACTCGCCGATCAGGGAGCGGGCCTCGTCGTCCACGGCCACGACCAGCCGGCGCGGCGGGTCGTACGTCCAGCTCGCCGAGTGCGGTTCGCCCGCGACCCGGTAGACCAGCAGGACTTCCCACGTGCCGTCGTCGCGGCGCCAGGAGTCCCACTGCACGGACTCCTTCTCGGCCCCGCGCAGCGTGAGCCGTTCCTGCACGGCCTCGCCCAGCTGGGGTCCGGTGTTCTCGCCGGGACGGCGCACGGGAGTCTTTCGGGCCCGCTCCGCCATGAACGCGCGCTCGGCGAGCACGGGGCCCTCGAAGCGGCGTACGCGGTCGACGGGGATCCCGGCGAGCTGCGCGACCTCCTCAGCGGAGGCGCCGGCCCTTATGCGGGCCTGGATGTCGCGGGGGCGGAGGTGGCTCTCCACCTCGATCTCGATCTGGTTCAGGCGCGCACGGTCATTGCGCACGGCAGCCCGTAGACGCTCGTCGATCGGAAGCGTGTACTCCGTGCTGTCCGCAGCCTTGAGCACCAGTCGTGTGCCGTCATTTGAGACGGCCACGACACGCAGTTCGGGCATGGGGACCTCCCGGGTGGTGCCTGCCGACGTCACGTGCGTCGCTGCTTCCGCTAGTCGAGTGTGGCCTGCCCGGGTGCAGCCTGCCACTACCTTGCCGAGTTAAACCGGCGTGTCGGGCATGCGCCCTTGATCGCTGTTATGGCACGGTTACCTGTTGGGCACGCACAGTGACGGAACGATTACTGTGCGCAGCAGGATCCGTGCAATACCGCGGCATCGCCGGTCTCGAGTGCCGTTTCTCCATCAGCCGGCCCCCTCTCCCGGGTCCGGACATCCGAAAGGAAGGACGGCCCCAGGGCTCGCCACAGTACTCCATTCGGGCCACCTGGGTGGACCGCCGCGCCGCCGAACTTGTCCCGGACGGCGGGAGTTGGGCTGCCCTGGATCGGGTCCGCATCCGGCCGGACCTGGGGGCGCGCCCGTTTCCGGGTGTCCTGTTTCACAGAATCTCCCGAAATGGAACTATCTGTTTCGCTCATGGGTCAGTAACTGGAGGAAGCGGAGAAACGCGAGAGGCAGGACGCGCAGCGGATGGTGACGGGTCAGAAGGCGGCGGCGGAGATCGGTCCGGAGCCGGAGCAGCGGCCGGAGCCGGAGAAGAAGAAGCTCGAACTGAGTGCGGCTCAGGTCGCGGGCTCCTCGCTCGCCACGGTCGCGGCCGCCCTGCTCGCCTCGCAGATGGGCGTCTACGGGACCATCCTCGGCGCCGGTGTGGTGAGCGTGGTCGCCACCGCGGGCGGGCCCGTCATCCAGCACTTCTTCCGTCGCACGGGTGCCCAGCTGCGCGAGAGCTCCTGCCTGAGGAGCCGCCAGGTACCGGTCGACGGCGCGCGCGCGGAGCGGGCGCCCGACGGCACGATGATGCTGCGCCGGGCCGGGCCCCCGCCCCCGCTCTCCGCGGACTTCGGCGAAGCCACCGTGCACGGCAGCCGGGTGCGGGGCTGGAAGCGCAGCGCCGCGGCGTCGGCCGCCGCCTTCGCCCTCGCGATCGGCGGGATCGCCGCCTACGAGGCGGTCTCCGGGAACGCCGTCAGCAGTGGGAACAAGACCGTCTGGGGCGGTACGCCCCAGAACGCCGGCAACAGCGGTCCGGCACCGCGTGACGATTCCGGCACCGGCGGCAAGGGCCCGGACGGAACGGCCCCGGAGACCGGGAACCCGCCGAGCCCCTCGCCCCCGAGCGGCAGTCCGAGCCCCTCGCCCGACCCGGTCTCCTCGCCGTCCCCGGGCCCGACGCCGAGCCCGACACCGCCGAAGCCGGACCCGACGCCCACGCCCTCGCCCCCGCGCCCCCCGACACCGGGCGACGGCAAGGCCACGCCCGGCGGAGCGGGCACGGACACCGGCCAGGGGTCGCAGAGCCCCTGAGGGCGCACGGTCCGCCGGGCCCGGCATCAACAGCTCAGTCCCCCAGTACCCGCCGCAGGTAGTCGTTGCCGAACACCCGGTCCGGGTCGAGCCGGTCCCGGAGCGCCGTGAACTCGCCGAAGCGCGGGTAGACCCGGGCGAAGTACTCGGCGTCCCGCGTGTGCACCTTGCCCCAGTGCGGCCGCCCGCCGTGCGCCGTGAAGATCCGCTCGGCGGCCGTGAAGTAGGCCTGGTACGGCGTGCCCTTGTACATGTGCACCGCGATGTACGCGGTCTCGCGCCCCGAGGCCGTCGACAGGGTGATGTCGTCGGCCGGAGCCGTCCGGACCTCCACCGGGAAGCTGACGCGCAGACCCGAGCGGTCGACCATCGCCTTCAGCTCCCGCAGGGCCTCGACGACGTGTTCGCGCGGCAGGGCGTACTCCATCTCCACGAACCGGACCCGGCGCGGACTGGTGAACACCTTGTACGGGATGTCCGTGTAGGTGCGCGCAGACAGGGCGCGGCTCGCGATCCGGGCGATGGAGGGAATGGCCGAGGGGACCGCGCGGCCGAAGGAGTTGGCGGCCTGGAAGACCCCGTTGGACAGCAACTCGTCCTCGATCCAGGCGGACACCGCTCCGGGCGGGGCCGCCGGGCCCTGGCTGCGGTTGTTCCGCTTGGTGTTGCAGTTGCCGGTGTGCGGGAACCAGTAGAACTCGAAGTGCTCGTTCTCGGCGTGGTGCTCGTCGAACTCGGCGGTGACCCGGTCGAAGCCCATCGGCTCCTCGCGGGCGGTCAGGAAGAAGAGCGGCTCCACGGCGAAGGTGATCGCGGTGACGACGCCGAGCGCCCCGATGCCGAGCCGGGCGGCCGCGAAGACCTCCGGATTCTCCTTCTCCGAGCAGGCCATGAGGCGCCCGTCCGCGGTGACCAGCTCCAGGCCGCGGATCTGGGCGGCGATGGAGGCGGAGTCGCGGCCGGTCCCGTGGGTCCCCGTGCTGGTGGCGCCGGAGACCGTCTGCTCCATGATGTCGCCCATGTTCGTGAGCGACAGGCCCTCCCTGGCGAGGGCCAGGTTGAGGTCCTTGAGGACCGTGCCCGCCGCCACGGTGACGGTGCCGGCCTGCCGGTCGATCTCCTGGATCCCGGCCAGTGCCTGCGGGCGGACCAGTACGCCGTCGGTGGCGGCGGCCGAGGTGAAGGAGTGGCCGGTGCCGACCGCCTTCACCTTCAGCCCGTCCTGGGCGGCCCGGCGGACCGCCTCCTGGAGCTCCCCGACCGAAGCGGGGGCCACCACGCGCACGGGCGTGGCGCTGACGTTGCCCGCCCAGTTACGCCACGCGGTGGCCCGTGTCCCGCTCTTCCCTGCTGTCCCCGTCGTCGCCATCGTTGGAAGGCTCCTCCCCTTGCGCCGACCTCGTCAGCCGGCGATAACCCGCGAACGCCACCGCCGCCGCGGCGGTCCCCGCCGAGATGGAGACGACGTACCCGCTCCTCGCGCCGGCCGCGTCGATGACCCAGCCGGCCACTGAGGAGCCGAGCGCGACCCCGACCGCGAGGCCGGTGCTGATCCAGGTCATGCCCTCGGTCAGCTTCGCGCGTGGCACGTGCGCCTCGATCAGGGCCATCGTGGTGATCATCGTGGGAGCGATGGCGAGGCCCGAGACGAAGAGCGCCACGGCCAGAAATGGAAGGTTCCCGGCCAGTAGGAGGGGGATCATACTCACGGCCATCGCACAAATGCCCAGCACCCACCGGGGTTCGGCCTTCCCCTTGAGGTGGAGCAGCCCGAATACGATG
The DNA here is from genome assembly GCF_042736715.1 of Streptomyces sp. NPDC060049. NCBI lineage: Bacteria > Bacillati > Actinomycetota > Actinomycetes > Kitasatosporales > Streptomycetaceae > Streptomyces > Streptomyces sp. NPDC060049. The sequence goes on along the minus strand of NZ_JBHWVV010000008.1, from coordinate 223,149 downwards.
CCCGCGAGGCAGGAGCCGACCGCCCAGACGGCCAGGATGAAGCTGGCCGCGGCCTTGTGGCCCTGCTCCTCGGCGAAGGCCAGGGTGACCACGTCGATCGAGCCGAAAATCGCCCCGGTCGCCACGAAGGTGGCCATCAGCACCTGGAGTCCGGGGGAGCGCAGGGCCGAGGTCCGGTCGGTGTCCTCGCCGCGCGGGTGCGGGGCCGGCTCGGTGGCGCGCTGCGCGGTCAGCCACCACACGCCCACCAGCAGGCAGGCCCCGGCGACCAGCGGGCCGGCCTCGGGGAACCAGGTGGTGGAGAGCCCGATGGCGATGATCGGGCCGAAGATGAAGCAGACCTCGTCGAGGACGGACTCCAGGGAGTACGCCGTGTGCAGCTCGCGCGGGGAGTCCCGGTAGATGGCCGTCCACCGGGCGCGGATCATCGAGCCGACGCTCGGCACGCAGCCGGCGAGCGCCGCGAAGAGGAACAGGGTCCAGTCGGGCGCGTTGTTGGCGGCGCAGAGCAGCATGCCGGAGACGGCGACGACGGCGAGCAGGGTCGCCGGGCGCAGGACGCGCCGCTGGCCGTACTGGTCGACCAGGCGGGACACCTGGGGGCCGATGACGGCGGCGGAGAGCGCGAGGGTGGCGGTGATGGCGCCGGCCAGCGAGTACCGGCCGGTGAGCTCGGAGATCATCGTGAGGATGCCGACGCCGACCATGGAGAGCGGCAGCCGGCCTATGAGGCCGGCCGCGCTGAAGCCCCGGCTCCCGGGGGCGGCGAAGATCGCGCGGTAGGGACTGGGCAAGGTGCCCTCCGTAAGGGACGTCGATGGCTCATACAGGTTACGACCGCGCACAAGGCGCCCGCATGGGGAAAGGGGCAACAGGAAGTAAGGGTTACCTTACCTTTGCGGGGCCTGATCCGGACGCCGGGCCTGTTTCCCGCCCGGCCGGGGCGGGTGGCAGGATTCGGGACATGTCTGACCAGCTCCGCGCCTCCGCCGCCGGCCCGGCCGAAGGCCCCGCCGCCCCCTACGACGCCCTCCTGCTGCTGTCCTTCGGCGGCCCCGAGGGGCCCGACGACGTCGTGCCGTTCCTGGAGAACGTCACGCGGGGGCGCGGCATCCCGCGGGAGCGGCTCAAGGAGGTCGGGCAGCACTACTTCGGCTTCGGCGGCGTCAGCCCGATCAACGGGCAGAACCGCGAGCTGCTGGACGCGCTGCGGCGGGACTTCGCGGAGCACGGGCTGGACCTGCCGGTCTACTGGGGCAACCGCAACTGGGCCCCGTACCTGAACGACGTGATGCGCGAGATGGCCGCCGACGGCCGCCGCCGCGTCGCGGTGCTCGCGACCAGCGCCTACGCCTCGTACTCGGGCTGCCGCCAGTACCGGGAGAACCTCGCCGACGCGCTCGCCCTGCTCGCCGAGGAGGGCGTGCCCGAGGCGGAGCTGCCGAAGGTCGACAAGCTGCGGCACTACTTCAACCACCCCGGCTTCGTCCAGCCCATGATCGACGGGGTGCTGGCGTCGCTGGAGTCGCTGCCCGAGGAGGTGCGGGCCGGCGCGCGGCTGGCCTTCACCACCCACTCGATCCCGACCGCGGCCGCGGACGCCTCCGGCCCGGTCGCGGACCACACCGGGCACGGCGAGGGCGGTGCCTACGTCAAGCAGCACCTGGACGTCGCGAAGGTGATCGCCGACGCGGTCCGCGCGCGGACCGGCACCGAGCTGCCCTGGGACCTCGTCTACCAGTCGCGCAGCGGCGCCCCGCACGTCCCGTGGCTGGAGCCGGACATCTGCGACCACCTGGAGGCCCTGCACGAGGCGGGCACCCCGGCGGTCGTCATGGTGCCGGTCGGCTTCGTCTCGGACCACATGGAGGTGCTCTACGACCTCGACACGGAGGCGACGGCGAAGGCCGCCGAGCTGGGGCTGCCCGTCGCCCGCTCGGCGACGGTCGGAGCCGACCCCAGGTTCGCGGCGGCCGTACGGGACCTCCTGCTGGAGCGGGCCGCGGCCGAGCGGGGCGAGCCCGTGGAGCGCTGCGCGCTCGGCCGGCTCGGAGCCGGCCATGATCTGTGTGCCGTGGGCTGCTGCCCGGCACGGGTGCCCCGGCCGGCGGCCGCGGGCGCCGACAGTCCGTACGCGTAGGGAGTGGAACCGGCCGTGATCCGCGAAGTCTCCGAAGAGCTGAAGAGCGAACTGCTGGACGTGGCCCTGGAGGCCGCCCGGCGGGCGGGCGCCCTGCTGAGGGACGGCCGTCCGGCCGACCTGGCGGTCGCGGCGACCAAGTCCAGCCCGATCGACGTGGTGACCGAGATGGACATCGCGGCCGAGAAACTGATCACCGGCATCCTCGGGGAGCGCCGGCCCGAGGACGGGCTCCTCGGCGAGGAGGGATCCGACACGGCGGGGGCCAGTGGCGTCCGATGGGTGATCGACCCGCTGGACGGAACCGTGAACTACCTCTACGGCCTGCCTTCCTGGAGCGTCTCGATCGCCGCGCAGTACCACGGGACGACCCTGGCCGGGGTGGTGGCGGCGCCGATGCGGCAGGAGACGTTCCACGCGGTGCTGGGGCGCGGGGCGTGGCTGGGCGACGTGCGGCTGGCCTGCCGGGCCGCCGCTCCGCTGGACCAGGCCCTGGTCAGCACCGGCTTCGCGTACGTCCAGACGCGCAAGGCCCACCAGGCCGAGGTGGCGCGGCGGATCATCCCGGTCGTGCGGGACATCCGGCGCGGCGGCTCGGCGGCGATCGACCTGTGCGACGTCGCCGCCGGGCGGCTCGACGGGTACTGGGAGCGCGGGCTGAACCCCTGGGACCTGGCGGCGGGCGAACTGATCGCCCGGGAGGCCGGTGCGCTGACCGGCGGCCGGCCCGGTGAGCCGGCCTCCGGCGAGCTCGCGCTGGCCGCGACGCCGGCGGTGTTCTCCTCGCTGCAACCGCTGCTGGAGGAGGCCGGGGCCTGGCACGACTGAGCGGCCGGCCGCGGCCGCTCCGGGCAAGGAAGGAACCCCGGCGGCCGCGTCGCGGCCTCCGGGGTCCGGGGGCGTGTGGGATCGGCGGGTGCCGGGGTCAGCAGGCGGAGACGGTGACGGGAACGCCGTGATCGGCCGCGATGCGCTGGAGGTCCTCCAGCTCCGCCTGTTCCACTTCCACGAGGAAGTCGTCGCCCGTCTCGCGAGCCTGCCTGAGGTCCGACTGCGTGCTCCTGATGCGCTGCAGGAGACCCGCGGTGAATGCGTCCATGGTGGGTTCGCCCCCTCTTCGTGGGTCGGCGGCGGCACGTGGCAGTCCGCCGTCAGGGAGTGTTCGGGGTGTGAAGTCGTCATCCCCGCCGCCCTGGCCCCAGAAACCTCGTGAGGCGAGGGAATCCTCACTTCTGCCCCTCGGGTATCCCCCGCGTAGCGTCTTACAGCCGGTTTACGGCCGAAAGGGGCAGGATGGGCGACGCACCACACGCCTGCCCTGACGGGCACTGAGGAAGGAAACGACGTGCGCGTACTCGTCGTCGAGGACGAGCAGCTGCTCGCCGATGCGGTGGCCACCGGACTGCGCCGGGAGGCCATGGCCGTGGACGTCGTGTACGACGGCGCCGCGGCCCTCGAGCGCGTCGGGGTCAACGACTACGACGTGGTCGTGCTCGACCGGGACCTCCCGCTCGTGCACGGCGACGACGTCTGCCGCAAGATCGTCGAGCTCGGCATGCCCACCCGCGTGCTCATGCTGACGGCGTCGGGCGACGTGAGCGACCGGGTCGAGGGCCTGGAGCTCGGGGCGGACGACTACCTGCCCAAGCCCTTCGCGTTCACCGAGCTGACCGCGCGCGTCCGGGCGCTCGGGCGCCGCACCACCGTGGCACTGCCCCCCGTGCTGGAGCGTGCCGGGATCAAGCTGGACCCCAACCGCCGGGAGGTCTTCCGCGAGGGCAAGGAGGTGCAGCTGGCGCCGAAGGAGTTCGCGGTGCTGGAGGTCCTCATGCGCAGCGAGGGCACGGTCGTGTCCGCCGAGCAGCTCCTGGAGAAGGCGTGGGACGAGAACACCGACCCGTTCACCAACGTGGTGCGCGTGACGGTGATGACGCTGCGGCGCAAGCTCGGGGAGCCGCCGGTCATCGTGACCGTCCCCGGTTCCGGCTACCGGATCTGACGCGGGTGGCAGCGACTCCGGTGCCACCATCGGCGCCACCGAAACCGACCTGGGACCCCGGCCAGCCCGAGGGTCCTTTCCCTTGGCTGCGGCCGACCATCCGCATACGCCTCACGCTGCTGTACGGCGGGATGTTCCTGATCGCGGGCATCCTGCTGCTGTCGATCATCTACCTGCTGGCGGCGCAGGCGCTGCGCGAGGGCAACGGACTGCCGTTCAAGATCGTCGGCGGGACCGACATCCGGGTCACCAGCACGTGCCCGGGCGTGGGCGGCACGGGGCAGACCCACGACCAGTTCAACGCCGCGATCAACGCGTGCATCCTCGAACAGCGCAGGCACGCGCTGGACGACCTGCTGAGCCGGTCGCTGATGGCCCTGATGGGCCTCAGCATCATTGCCTTCGCCTTCGGCTACGCGATGGCCGGCCGGGTGCTCTCCCCGCTGGGCAAGATCACCCGGACCGCCCGGCGGGTGGTCGGCTCCGACCTGACCCGGCGGATCGAGCTGGACGGGCCGGACGACGAGCTCAAGGAGCTCGCCGACACCTTCGACGAGATGCTCGACCGGCTGGAGCGTGCCTTCACGGCCCAGCAGAGGTTCGTGGCCAACGCCTCGCACGAGCTGAGGACCCCGCTGGCCATCAACCGGACGCTGCTGGAGGTGCACCTCTCCGACCCCGGGGCGCCGGTGGAGCTGCAGCAGCTCGGCAAGACCCTGCTCGCCACCAACGAGCGCAGCGAACAGCTGGTGGAGGGCCTGCTGCTGCTGGCCCGCAGCGACAACCAGATCATCGAGCGCAAACCCGTGGACCTGGCCGAGGTGGCCTCGCGCGCCATCGACCAGGCGCGCGGGGAGGCTCACGCCAAGGGCATCGAGATCAGGGGCGAGCGCGCGCCGGCGGTGGTCCAGGGCAACGGCGTGCTGCTGGAGCGGATCGCGCTCAACCTGGTGCAGAACGCCGTCCGCTACAACGTCCCGGACGACGGCTGGGTGGAGGTCACGTCCGAGGCCGTGCACGGGCAGGCGGTCCTGTTGGTATCGAACACGGGTCCCGTGGTTCCCGCGTACGAGGTGGACAACCTCTTCGAGCCCTTCAGACGGCTGCGTACGGAGCGCACGGGCAGCGACAAGGGTGTGGGGCTCGGCCTCTCCATCGCGCGCTCGGTGGCGCGCGCGCACGGCGGCAGGATCCAGGCGATCCCGCGCGAGGGCGGTGGCCTCGTGATGCGCGTCACCCTACCCTTGTGATGCCGGTCACTCCGTGTTCGCCGTCGGCTGAATGCTTGGGATCTGAAGCTAATGACTTCTGTGCGATCGATCACAGTGTCGAGTGTCCGCCCAGATGCGTTCAGTGACCTCGGGAGGGCGGAAAGCCCGGGAAGTCCGGGTTTCCGGCCCCCCTAACGGCGGGAAATACATGGGGTGGCGTTTGTGCAAGACGGCCCCCCGACCGTGTACGGTCCCGGTCGTCATCCCAGCCAATCGCTCCTTCTGATGTGCGGCTGGGTGTCGATTGAGTAACAGACCTTGATGTGAGGCAAAATCTCCGCCTCAGGTCGGGCACAAGTCCGGCCTCTCGCGCGTTACGTGCGCTGAGACACCCGCTAAATCCCAGAGGGGGAGAGCGAACAATGGCAACGGACTACGACACTCCGCGCAAGACCGACGACGACGTCGACAACGACAGCATCGAAGAGCTGAAGGCTCGTCGTAACGAGAAGTCGTCCTCGAACGTGGACCTGGACGAATTCGACTCGGCGGAAGGCCTTGAGCTTCCCGGCGCCGACCTCTCCAACGAGGAGCTGGCCGTCCGGGTCCTGCCCAAGCAGGCCGACGAGTTCACCTGCATGAGCTGCTTCCTGGTGCACCACCGCAGCCAGCTGGCACGCGAGAAGAACGGTCAGCCGATCTGTCGCGACTGCGACTGACAGGCGTCGGCCGTGACTGGCTCGACACCATTTCGGAAGCGCCGCTTCCGGAAGCCTGGTGATCCGGCGGAGACGCAGGCGGGAACCAAGGACCCGGAAACGGCCCCTGGAGCCCCCGGCGTACCCGCCGTGCTCCCCGACACCGCCGAGGCGGTGCCGTCGGCCTCCGAGGCCGACGAGGGGTCCCGGTACGCCTCCGGGGTCCGTCGGCTGCAGGCCGTCAAGAACGGTGTGCGCAAGGGCGGCGAAAGTGCCAGGGCCGCCGCCCTCTACCTCACCGACCGAGTCATCGAGAACGCACCGCGCGTTCCGGTTCGGGACCTCGCGACCCTGCGCGCGCAGTTCCCGGGCCTCGGTCCCGATCAGCTCGCCGACAAGTTGATCGCGGGCGCCGCCAACGCGACGTCCACCATCGGCGCCGGGATCGGAGCCGCGGCCATGCTGCCGGTACCGCCCGCCATGCCGGCCGAGCTCGCCGCCGAGGTCACCGCGGTCGCGGCCGTCGAGCTGAAGCTCATCGCCGAACTCCACGAGGTCTACGGCCTGCGTCCGCCCGGCCACCTCGTCGAACGCAGCTTCGCCTACCTCACGTCGTGGACGGAGGAGCGCGGGGTGGACCTGACCCACCCGACCACGCTGAACGTGGCCCTGGGCGGTCAGATGAAGCGCGAACTGCGCCAGCAGATCATGAAGCGGATGTTCCGCAACCTGCCGAACCTGATGCCGTTCATGGTCGGCGCGGCCGTCGGAGCGGTCATGAACCGCAGGGACACCCGCAAACTCGCCGAGAAGGTACGTACGGACCTGCGCGGCAGGGCCGTGCCCTGGAGCGCCCTCGGCACGCTCCCGCCCCTTGAACAGCCCGTCCAGCCCCTTCCCGGGGCCGCGGGGGTCGCCATCGAGGTCCTGCGCCGGGACCCGCACGCCTGAGACCCGCGGTCCGGGTCCGGCGCGCAGGTCAGGCCGCGGCCTGCGCCGCGCGGATCGCCGCCACCAGGGCCTGGGGCTCGCGGGTGGAGACATAGACGTAGGGGGTCGGGTCCGCCGGGTCGGTCACCTCGACGCGGACCGCCGTCGGCACGTAGCTGCGCATCAGCATGAAGGCGCGCGTGTCGGCCTTGTACGTCCGCCAGGCACGGGCCTCTTCGGGGTCCAGGACCTCCGGATCGCCCAGCGCCGTCACGGGGATCCGGGCGTCCCCGGCGGCCAGCGCCCCGCCCGCCACGCGCACGCGCTGGGATCCGTACGAACTCACCACCAGCCCCGCCAGCGCGGTGCCCCCGACGAGCCCGGCCAGCGGGGGCAGCGTGCCCAGCGGCATCAGCATCAGCGCGCACGCGAGACCGGTCAGCGCGGCGATGCCCCACCAGGAGCGGGGGGCGGTCAGGCGTTCGTCGTGGTGCGCGGGAGAGGGCTGCATGCCGTCAAGCCTGCCACGAGGCGACCGGCGGGTAGCGGCGCGGGTAAGGTCTGCGGCTGTGAGTGGACGAAACACAGCGTTGACGCCCCCGGCCGATGCCGCCCCGCCGGTCAGGCATCCCGACGCCCCGGCACCCGGTGAGCTCCTCGGTGCGCACTACGAGCACTGTTTCGGCTGCGGGGACGGCCAGCCGCACGGGCTCCACCTGGAGGCCCGCGCGGGCGAGGGCGTTCGCGTCACCGCGGAGTTCACCGTCAAGCCCGCACACCAGGGCGCCCCCGGCCTGGCCCACGGCGGTGTGCTCGCCACCGCGCTCGACGAGACCCTGGGCTCCCTGAACTGGCTGTTGCGCGTCATAGCCGTCACCGGCCGGCTGGAGACGGACTTCGTGCGGCCCGTGCCCGTGGACACGGTCCTGTACCTGGAGGCCGAGGTCACCGCCGTCGCGGGCCGGAAGATCTACTCCAGCGCGGTCGGCCGGATAGGCGGCCCCCGGGGCCCCGTCGCACTGCGCGCGGACGCCCTCTTCATAGAGGTGAAGGTCGACCACTTCATCGACAACGGACGGCCCGAGGAGATCCGGGCGGCGATGGCCGACCCGGACCAGGTCAGGCGCACACGCGCCTTCGAGGTGAACCCCTGATGCCTGAGAACGACACCGGCGTGGACGTGGCCATCAGGCGCGTCGACCCGGAGGTGCCGATCCCCGCCTACGGGCACCCCGGCGACGCCGGCTGCGACCTGGTCACCACGGTGGCCGCCGAACTGGAGCCGGGGGAGCGGGCCGTACTGCCCACCGGGGTCTCCATCGCGCTGCCCGAGGGGTACGCGGCGTTCGTGCACCCGCGCTCCGGCCTGGCCGCCCGCTGCGGGCTCGCGCTCGTGAATGCCCCGGGGACGGTGGATGCCGGGTACCGTGGGGAGATCAAGGTGATCGTGGTCAATCTCGACCCGCGCGAGAGCGTCAGGTTCGAGCGTTTCGACCGCATTGCCCAGCTGGTTGTCCAGCGGGTCGAGAAGGTGCGCTTCCACGAGGTGGCGGAACTTCCCGGCTCGGCGCGGGCCGAGGGGGGTTTCGGCTCCACCGGTGGTCATGCGGCCGTGGCCGGATCCGGCGCTGGTCAGCAGGGTGGGAATGGCTACGCTTCGGTCGTATCCGACCGGGAAGGACAGTGACGTGTTCGGACGTCGCAAGAAGAACGACTCCGTCAAGGACGGCGGCGCGGCCGAGCAGGTCGTCGACGGCGTCGGCGCCGATGAGCAGGACGGCGTGGAGGAGACCGACGGGACCCGTCCGCGCAGGATGAACCTGCCGCCGGCCCCGCGGCCCGACGGCCCCTGGGACGTCTCCGAGGTCCCCGGCAACCCCGAGGAGGGCCGGGTGGACCTCGGCGGAATCCTCGTACCGGGTGTCGAGGGCATGGAGCTGCGCGTCGAGGTCGCCGGTGACGCGATCGTCGCCGCGACCGTGGTGCTCGGCGACAGTGCCGTACAGCTGCAGGCCTTCGCCGCACCGCGCAAGGAAGGCATCTGGGGCGAGGTCCGCGAGGAGATCGCCGACGGCATCACCAAGCAGGGCGGCATCATCGACGAGGTCGAGGGTCCGCTGGGCTGGGAGCTGCGCGCGCAGGTCCCCGTACCGCTGCCGGACGGGCAGACCGGCGCGCAGCTGGTCCGCTTCGTCGGTGTGGACGGGCCCCGCTGGTTCCTGCGCGGTGTCATCTCCGGCCAGGGCGCGGTGCGCCCCGAGTCGGCCGGAGTGTTGGAGCGGATCTTCCTGGACACCGTCGTGGTCCGCGGCGAGGGCCCGATGGCCCCGCGGGACCCGATCGTCCTCAAGCTGCCCAACGACGCGCAGATGGTGCCGGACGGCGTGCAGACAGAGGACCAGGAAGGCTCCCGCTTCGGCGGCGGCATGGGCCAGCTGGAGCGGGGCCCGGAGATCACCGAGGTCCGCTGACCGCGAGGTCGCGCGCGGGCGTCGCGCGGGGCGAACGTTTCCGGCCGTGGGCCGTACTCCTTGGGGGTACGGCCCACGGCCCTATCCCCTGGGCGTCAGGGAACCGTCAGGGATCGGCCCGTACGCCGCGATCGGCGCGTGATCGGGGGAAATGTCCCCGAGAATGAGCGCATGAAACGCGGCAGGCTACGGATCTATCTCGGCTCGGCACCGGGCGTGGGCAAGACGTACGCCATGCTCTCGGAGGGCCACCGGCGGGCGGAGCGCGGCTCCGACTGCGTCGTCGGCTTCGTCGAGCACCACGGGCGGCCGCGCACCGAGGTCATGCTGCACGGCCTGGAACGGATCGAGCGCAAGGAGCTCTCCTACCGGGGCGCGGCCTTCACCGAGATGGACGTGGACGCGCTCCTCGCCCGCAGGCCGGCCATAGCGCTGGTCGACGAGCTGGCCCACACCAACGTGCCGGGCTCGCGCAACCCCAAGCGCTGGCAGGACGTCGAGGAGCTGCTGCGGGCCGGGATCGACGTGGTCTCCACCGTGAACATCCAGCACCTGGAGTCCCTGGGCGACGTGGTGGAGTCGATCACCGGAGTGCGGCAGCGGGAGACCGTGCCGGACGAGGTGGTGCGCCGGGCGGACCAGATCGAGCTGGTCGACATGTCCCCGCAGGCGCTGCGGCGCCGGATGGCGCACGGCAACATCTACAAGTCGGACAAGGTCGACGCGGCCCTGTCCAACTACTTCCGCCCGGGCAACCTGACCGCGCTGCGCGAGCTCGCGCTGCTCTGGGTCGCCGACCGGGCCGACGAGTACCTCCAGCAGTACCGGGGCGAGCACGGCATCCGCTCCACCTGGCAGGCGCGCGAGCGGATCGTCGTGGGACTCACCGGCGGACCCGAGGGGCGCACCTTGATCCGGCGGGCGTCGCGGGTGGCGGCGAAGGGTTCCGGCAGCGAGATCCTCGCCGTGTACATCGCCCGCAGCGACGGGCTGACCGCGGCCTCGCCGAAGGAGCTCGCCGTCCAGCGGACGCTGGTCGAGGATCTTGGCGGAACGTTTCACCACGTCATCGGCGACAACATCCCCGAGGCACTGCTCGCATTCGCCCGCGGGGTCAACGCCACCCAGATCGTGCTCGGCTCCAGCCGCCACCGCTCCTGGCGGTACGTCTTCGGCCCCGGGGTCGGCGCCACCGTGGCCCGCGACTCCGGGCCCGACCTCGACGTGCACATCGTCACCCACGAGCAGGCCGCCAAGGGCCGCGTCCTCCCCGTGGTCCGCACGGCGGCCCGGCTCGGACGGACCAGGATCGTGGCCGGCTGGGTGGCGGGGGTCGTCCTCCCGCTCCTGCTCGCGGCGCTGCTCACACACGTCGACAGCGATCCCGGCCCCGCCAACGAGATGCTGCTCTTCCTGGCCCTCACCGTGGCCGCCGCCCTGCTGGGCGGGCTCTACCCGGCGCTCGCCTCCGCCGCCGTCGGCTCCCTGCTGCTGAACTACTACTTCGCCCCGCCCGTCCACCGCTTCACCATCTCGGACCCCGAGAACATCGTCGCCATCGCCGTGTTCTTCGGTGTCGCCGGCTCCGTGGCCTCCGTCGTCGACGCCGCCGCCCGCCGCACCCACCAGGCCGCCCGGCTGCGCGCCGAGTCCGAGATCCTCTCCTTCCTCGCCGGGAGCGTCCTGCGCGGCGAGACCACCTTGGACGCGCTGCTGGAGCGGGTGCGCGAGACCTTCGCCATGGAGTCGGTGGCACTGCTGGAGCGCGAGAGCGACGTCGAACCCTGGCAGCCCGCCGGCAGCGTCGGCCCGAACCCGGTCGCGCGCCCCGAGGACGCCGACGTGGACATGCCCATCGGCGACCACATGGCGCTGGCCCTGTCCGGCCGGGTGCTGCCCGCCGAGGACCGGCGCGTCCTCGGCGCCTTCGCCGCCCAGGCCGCCGTGGTGCTCGACCGGCAGCGCCTGGTCGGGGAGGCCGAGGAGGCCCGGCGGATGGCCGAGGGCAACCGGATCCGGACCGCGCTGCTCGCCGCCGTCAGCCACGACCTCCGTACGCCGCTGGCCTCCATCAAGGCCTCCGTCAGCTCCCTGCGCTCCGACGACGTGGAATGGTCCGAGGAGGACCGGGCCGCGCTCCTGGAGGGCATCGAGGACGGCGCGGACCGGCTCGACCACCTCGTGGGCAACCTGCTCGACATGTCGAGGCTCCAGACCGGCACCGTCACCCCGCTCATCCGCGAGATCGACCTCGACGAGGTGGTCCCGATGGCACTGGGCGGCGTACCCGAGGACAGCGTCCTGCTGGACGTCCCGGAGAGCCTGCCCATGGTGGCGGTCGACCCCGGGCTGCTGGAGCGGACCGTGGCCAACGTGGTCGAGAACGCCGTCAAGTACAGCCCGGCGGGGGAGCAGGTGCTGGTCGCGGCCAGCTTCCTCGGCGACCGGGTCGAGGTACGGGTCGTCGACCGCGGTCCGGGCGTGCCCGACGAGGCCAAGGAGCGGATCTTCGCCCCCTTCCAGCGGCACGGGGACGCCCCGCGCGGGGCCGGCGTGGGCCTGGGCCTCGCGGTCGCGCGCGGCTTCGCCGAGGCCATGGACGGCACCCTGTCCGCCGAGGACACCCCCGGCGGCGGACTGACCATGGTGCTCACCCTTCGGGCGGCCGCCGGCGGGCGGGCGCGGGTCCCCGTGGGCGTGGACGGCGAGGGCCGCGGCGCGCCCGGCGCCGGCGGGCCGGGCGGACCCGGGGCGGACCCCGCAGATTTCGACCTCGATCCGATACGACAGAAGGCAGGCCCTCAATGACCCGGGTGCTCGTGGTGGACGACGAACCCCAGATCGTCCGAGCCCTCGTGATCAACCTGAAGGCCCGCAAGTACGAGGTCGACGCGGCCGCCGACGGGGCGAGCGCCCTGGAACTGGCCGCCGCCCGCCACCCCGACGTGGTCGTCCTGGACCTGGGCCTGCCCGACATGGACGGCGTCGAGGTGATCAAGGGGCTGCGCGGCTGGACCCGCATCCCGATCCTGGTCCTCTCCGCCCGGCACAGCTCCGACGAGAAGGTCGAGGCCCTGGACGCGGGCGCCGACGACTACGTCACCAAGCCGTTCGGCATGGACGAGCTGCTGGCCAGGCTCCGCGCCGCCGTCCGGCGGGCCGAACCGGCCGCCGGGTCGGGCGAGGACGAGGTGCTCGTCGAGGCGGGGGCCTTCACGGTGGACCTCGCGGCGAAGAAGGCGGTGCGCGAGGGCCGGGACGTCCGCCTGACGCCCACCGAGTGGCACCTGCTGGAAGTGCTGGTCCGCAACCGCGGCAAGCTGGTCAGCCAGAAGCAGCTGCTCCAGGAGGTCTGGGGGCCCTCGTACGGGACCGAGACCAACTACCTGCGCGTCTACATGGCGCAGTTGCGCCGCAAACTGGAGGCGGACCCCTCGCACCCGCGGCACTTCATCACCGAACCGGGCATGGGATACCGCTTCGAGAGGTAGTGGGCGCGCCGGTACGCTTCCTGTATGAGTGCTGAACCGCGTCCCGAGAAGCCCGCGAAGCCGGCGAAGCCCGCCAGGCCGGCGGGCCGGTTCCGCCGGATGATAGAGCGGCTGTCCACCTCCCAGGAGGAGCTGCATTCCGCGGAGCTGCAGGAGGACGCAGAAGCCGCGGGGTGCACGCGGATCTGCGATTGCCACGACCGCCAGATAGTCAAGGTGACCGGGACCCTGCGTACCGTCACCCTGCGGCCGCGGGCGGGAGTCCCCGCCCTGGAGGCGGAGCTCTTCGACGGCTCCGCCGCGCTCGACGTCGTATGGCTCGGACGTCGCTCGATCGTGGGAATCGAACCCGGCCGTCGCATGATCGCCTCCGGGCGGATCTCGATGAGCCACGGCCGTCGGGTGCTCTTCAACCCGAAGTACGAACTCCGACCGCTCGGACAGGAGCACTGACGGTGACGTCACTCGACAAACCGAACTCGCATGAGGCGGATCCCCACACCGGTCCCGGTACGGATCCCGCCGCGGATCAGGCGGCCGTGACCCAGGCGGCGCTCTTCGACGCCTTCGGGGGCATCCGCGGAACCGTGGAGACGATGCTCCCCGGGCTGCTCTTCGTCATGATCTACACGATCAACAAGGACGTGAAGCTCTCCGCGATCGCGGCGGGCGCGGTCGCGGTCCTGCTCGTGATCGTGCGGCTGCTGCGCAAGGACACGGTGAAGCACGCCTTCAGCGGGGTCTTCGGCGTCGGCGTCGGCGTGGCCTTCGCGCTCTTCACCGGCAGCCCGAAGGGCTTCTACCTGCCCGGCATGATCTACGGGGCCGGCCTGGGCGTGGCCTTCACGCTCTCGGCGCTGGTGGGCTTCCCGCTGCTCGGGGTGATCCTGGGGCCGGTCTTCAAGGAGAACCTGTCCTGGCGCACGCGCAACCCGGGGCGCAAGAAGGCCTACATCAAGGCCAGCCTGGCGTGGGGCCTCATCTTCCTCGCGAAGTACGCGATCCTCTTCCCGCTGTACTGGTGGGGCGACGCGACGCAGCTGGGCTGGGTGCTGGTCGCGCTGAAACTGCCGCCGATGGTGCTGGCGGTGTACTTCACGTGGGTGTTCCTGGCGAAGGCGCCGCCGCCGATCGACGTGATCGCGGAGTGGGAGGCGGCGGAGGCCGCCGAGAAGGCGGCCAAGGCCGCCGCCAAGGACGGCCCGGGAGTCTGACCCGTACGCCGCCTTGCGTTGCCTCTCGGGCCCAGGGATGCACGAAGGGGCGGCCGACCAGGATGGTCGGCCGCCCCTTCGTGCGTTCGGCGCCGCCGCAGGCTAGTCCGCGGCCTGGAGGAGGTCCTCGAGCTGCTCCTCGCGGGCCTGGGCGGCCACGAAGAGGAGCTCGTCGCCCGGCTCCAGGGTCTCCTCGCCGTGCGGCGTGAGCACCCGGTTGCCGCGGATGATCGTGACCAGCGAGGTGTCCTCGGGCCAGGTGATCTCGCTGATCTGCTTGCCCGCGACCTGGGAGTCGGCGGGCAGGGTCAGCTCGACCAGGTTGGCGTCACCGTGGCTGAAGCGCAGCAGACGTACCAGGTCGCCGACGCTGACGGCCTCCTCGACCAGCGCCGACATCAGGCGCGGCGTGGAGACGGCGACGTCGACGCCCCACGACTCGTTGAAGAGCCACTCGTTCTTCGGGTTGTTCACGCGGGCCACGACCCGGGGGACCCCGTACTCGGTCTTGGCCAGGAGGGAGACGACCAGGTTGACCTTGTCGTCGCCCGTGGCGGCGATGACCACGTTGCACCGCTGGAGCGCCGCTTCGTCGAGCGAGGTGATCTCGCAGGCGTCGGCCAGCAGCCACTCGGCCTGCGGCACCCGTTCCACCGAGATGGCGGTCGGTGCCTTGTCCACGAGGAGGACCTCGTGGCCGTTCTCCAGGAGCTCGCCCGCGATGGAGCGGCCCACCGCGCCGGCTCCGGCGATAGCGACCCTCATGCGCGTCCCTCCTCAGGACCCTCGGCGAAGACTTCCTCCACCTTGTCGATCTCGTCCGTGCGCATCATCACGTGAACGAGGTCGCCCTCCTGCAGGACGGTCGCCGACGTCGGCAGCATGGCCTCGCCCAGCCGGGTGAGGAAGGCGACGCGGACGCCGGTCTCCTCCTGCAACTGGCTGACCTTGTGGCCGATCCAGGCTTCGGAGGTGTGCACCTCGGCGAGCTGGACACCGCCGCTCGGGTCGCGCCACAGCGGTTCGGCGCCCGACGGCAGCAGCCGGCGGAGCATCTGGTCGGCGGTCCACCGGACGGTCGCGACCGTGGGGATGCCCAGACGCTGGTAGACCTCGGCGCGCTTGGGGTCGTAGATGCGGGCGGCGACGTTCTCGACGCCGAACATCTCGCGGGCCACGCGGGCGGCGATGATGTTGGAATTGTCACCGCTGCTGACCGCGGCGAAGGCGCCCGCCTCCTCGATGCCGGCCTCGCGAAGGGTGTCCTGGTCGAAGCCGACTCCGGTGACGCGGCGGCCGCCGAAGGAAGCCCCCAGCCGACGGAATGCGGTGGGGTCCTGGTCGATGACCGCGACCGTGTGCCCCTGCTGTTCCAGGGTCTGCGCGAGGGCGGAGCCCACTCTTCCGCAGCCCATAATGACGATGTGCACGGCCGTCCTTCCGGCTGTCAGCGCTCGCTGGTTTCCAGCCTCATTGCTGCTCTGGCTTAACAGGGTCTCAGACCATGGCCCAAGCTACACACGGGCGGTCACCACTGTGACCATTTGCGCTGCGGCCGGCGCCTCTTTGCCCTGGATACGGTCGGACTTCGTGCCGTAATGGGGTGGGGGGTTCGTCAGTCCGATTTCGAACGCTTACGATCCTCTGCGTGTCCAAACTGACCGACGTGCCCAAACGGATCCTGATCGGCCGGGCGCTACGCAGCGACCGCCTCGGAGAAACGCTCCTCCCCAAGAGGATCGCCCTTCCTGTCTTCGCATCCGACCCACTCTCCTCCGTGGCATATGCCCCTGGCGAGGTCCTACTGGTCCTGTCCATCGCGGGCGTGTCGGCGTACCACTTCAGCCCCTGGATCGCCCTCGCGGTCGTCGTGCTGATGTTCACGGTGGTCGCGTCCTACCGGCAGAACGTCCACGCCTACCCGAGCGGCGGCGGTGACTACGAGGTCGCCAACACCAACCTCGGGCCCAGGGCCGGTCTGACCGTCGCGAGCGCCCTGCTCGTCGACTACGTCCTCACCGTCGCCGTGTCGATCTCCTCCGGGGTCGAGAACCTCGGCTCCGCAGTCGATTTCGTCATCGAGCACAAGGTGCTCTCGGCGATGATCATGATTCTGCTCCTCACGCTGATGAATCTGCGCGGCGTGAAGGAATCGGGGAACTTCTTCGCGATCCCCACCTACGTGTTCGTCGGCGCCGTATTCGTGATGATCGCGTGGGGAGCCTGGCGCGGCATCGTCATGGGCGACACCATGCAGGCACCGACGGCCGATCTGGAGATCAAGGCCGAACACCAGGGGCTGGCCGGCTTCGCCCTGGTCTTCCTGCTGCTGCGCGCCTTCTCCTCCGGCTGCGCGGCCCTGACGGGCGTCGAGGCCATCAGCAACGGCGTCCCGGCCTTCCGCAAGCCCAAGAGCAAGAACGCGGCCACCACCCTCGCCCTCATGGGCGCCCTCGCCGTCACCATGTTCTGCGGGATCATCGGCCTGGCCATGGCCACCGACGTCAAGATGTCGGAGAACCCCGCCACGGACCTGCTGGACAACGGAGTCCCGGTCGGTGAGGACTTCGTCCAGCACCCGGTCATCTCCCAGGTCGCCGAGGCCGTCTTCGGCAACGGCAGCTTCCTGTTCATCGTGCTCGCCGCGGCCACCGCGCTCGTCCTGTTCCTCGCCGCGAACACCGCCTACAACGGCTTCCCGCTCCTAGGCTCGATCCTCGCCCAGGACCGCTACCTGCCCCGCCAGCTGCACACCCGCGGCGACAGGCTCGCCTTCTCCAACGGCATCGTGCTCCTCGCCGGCGCCGCGATGCTGCTGGTGTGGATCTACGACGCCGACTCGACGAAGCTGATCCAGCTCTACATCGTCGGCGTCTTCGTCTCCTTCACGCTGAGCCAGATCGGCATGGTCCGGCACTGGAACCGCCACCTGGCCTCCGAGCGCGACCCCGCCGCCCGCCGCCGGATGCACCGTTCACGGGCGATCAACACCTTCGGCGCCTTCTTCACCGGCATGGTGCTGGTCGTCGTCCTGGCCACCAAGTTCACCCACGGCGCCTGGGTCGCCCTGCTGGGCATGGTCATCTTCTACGGAACGATGACCGCGATCCGCAAGCACTACGACCGGGTGTCGAGCGAGATCGCCGCCGCCGAAGGCCCCAGCGACGACAGCGTGCGCCCCTCGCGGGTCCACTCCATCGTCCTGGTCTCCAAGGTCCACAAGCCCACCCTGCGCGCCCTGGCCTTCGCCAAGCTCACCCGCTCGGACAGGCTGGAGGCGCTCAGCATCAGCGTCGACCCCGTCGAGACCAAGGCCCTGCGCGAGGAGTGGGAGCGGCGCGGCATCAACGTCCCGCTCAAGATCCTCGACTCCCCGTACCGCGAGATCACCCGCCCGGTGGTGGAGTACGTCAAGGGCCTGCGCACCGAGAACCCGCGCGACGCCGTCAGCGTCTACATCCCCGAGTACGTCGTCGGGCGCTGGTACGAGCACCTGCTGCACAACCAGAGCGCCCTGCGGCTCAAGGGCCGGCTGCTCTTCACGCCCGGTGTGATGGTCACCTCGGTGCCCTACCAGCTGGAATCCTCGGAGCTCGCGAAGAAGCGGGCGAAGAAGCGCGCGGAGTGGAGCGCGCCGGGCGCGGTGCGCCGCGGCCCGGTGGACAGCCCGGCCACGCCCCGGCCGCGTCCGAAGGATCCGGCGGGCAAGTAGCCGGGCGGGGCCGAGGGCCCGAGTGGCGAACGGCCGGACGAGATCCACGTAAACTGGTGGGTCGGTCGTCCGGCCGTTCCGCATTTGCCTTTCTTACTTCCTTCCTCACTTAGCCTTGGAGCCTCCCCACCATGACGGAGCAGAACGAGAAGCAGTCACTGGTCGGGGAGGAGTACGAGGTCGAGGTCGGCCCCGTCGCGCACGGGGGCCACTGCATCGCCCGTACCGCCGAGGGCCGCGTCCTGTTCGTCCGTCACACCCTGCCCGGCGAGAAGATCATCGCCCGCGTGACGGAGGGCGACGCGGACTCCCGCTTCCTGCGCGCCGACGCCGTCACCGTCCTCGACCCCTCCAAGGACCGCACCCCGGCCCCGTGCCCCTACGCAGGCCCCGGCAAGTGCGGCGGCTGCGACTGGCAGCACGCCAAGCCGGGCGCCCAGCGCCGGCTCAAGGGCGAAGTCGTCGCCGAGCAGCTGCTGCGCCTCGCCGGACTCACCCCGGAGCAGGCGGGCTGGGACGGCACGGTCATGCCGGCCGAAGGCGACAAGGTGCCGGCCGGGCAGGTCCCGCAATGGCGCACCCGCGTCCAGTACGCCATCGACGAGGACGGCACCGTCGGCCTGCGCAAGCACCGCTCGCACGACATCGAGCCGATCGACCACTGCATGATCGCGGCGCCGGGCGTCAGCGAGCTGGGCATCGAGAAGCAGGACTGGCCCCAGATGGCCACCGTCGAGGCCATCGCCGCCTCCGGCTCCGGCGACCGCCAGGTCGTCCTCACCCCGCGCCCGGGCGGCCGCCTGCCCCTGGTGGAACTCGACAAGCCGGTCTCGGTCCTGCGCGTCGAGGAGAAGGACGGCGGCGTCCACCGCGTCCACGGCCGCCCCTTCGTGCGCGAGCGCGCGGATGGCCGTACCTACCGCGTCGGCATGGGCGGCTTCTGGCAGGTCCACCCGCAGGCCGCCGACACCCTGATCAAGGCCGTCATGCAGGGCCTGATGCCGCGCAAGGGCGAGATGGCCCTCGACCTCTTCTGCGGCGTCGGCATCTTCGCGGGCGCGCTCGCCGAACGCCTCGGCGAGACGGGCGCGGTGCTCGGCATCGAGTCCACGAAGCGCGCCGTCGAGGACGCCCGGCACAACCTGTCCGACTTCCCCCGCGTCCGCATCGAGCAGGGCAAGGTCGAGCAGATCCTCCCCAAGACCGGCATCACCGAGTGCGACCTCGTCGTCCTCGACCCGCCCCGCGCGGGCGCCGGCAAGCAGACGGTCCGCCAGGTGGCCGGCCTCACCCCGCGCCGCATCGCGTACGTGGCCTGCGACCCGGCAGCCCTGGCCCGCGACCTGGCCTACTTCGCGGAGTCGGGCTACAAGGTCCGCACCCTGCGCGCCTTCGACCTGTTCCCGATGACGCACCACGTGGAGTGCGTGGCGATCCTGGAGCCGGTGCGCGACGACGCGTGATCCGGGCCGCCTCCGGCCTGAGTTCCGGTTCCGGGACACAGGCCCGGAGACGGCCCTGCGTCGTTCCGGTGAGGTGTCAGCAACACGGCAGGTGGCGGTAGTTGCTCGCGTAGGCTTGTTCTCCTTACGGGGGAGGGGCATTGGGCGCAGTCGTCTTCGTGCACGGGGTGGGGAAGCAGTATCTGAGCGAGGACTCGCTCGCGCGGGATGTCGTGCCCGAACTGCTCGGTGGTGTGCGGCTCGCGGGCGGTCCGGTTCCGGCGGTCGAAGACGTCGGTGTGGCGTTCTACGGGGACCTGTTCCGGCCCTCCGGCGCACGGGCCGGGCACGAGCCGCCGTACGACGCGGGCGACGTCGAGACGGAGGAGGAGTTCCGGCTCCTCATAGCCTGGTGGGCCGAAGCGGCCCGGACCGACCCGGGGGTGCCGGATCCCGCGGAGGCGGGGACCCGCGGTGCGGGAGGCTGGATGGTCTCCCAGGCGCTGCGCTTGAACGCGGTGCGGGCGGCGCTCGACGCGCTCACCGGCGCGGTGTTCCTGCGGGGAGTCCTCGACCGTGCGCTGATCGGGAGCCTCAAGCAGATGGCCGCCTACTTCTCGGACGAGGACGTACGGCGCGAGGCCCGGGCCCGCGTGGCGGCGCGGATCACACCGGAGACGCGGGTCGTCGTCGCCCATTCCCTCGGCTCGGTCGTCGCCTACGAGGCGCTCTGCGACGAGGCGCATCACACCGACTGGGACGTTCGCAGGCTGGTCACCCTCGGATCCCCCTTGGGCATGCGCGCACTGGTCCTCGACCGCCTCGAGCCCGCTCCGGCCGAGGGGCGCGCAGTGTGGCCGAAGCCGCTGCGGGGTTGGACCAACATCGCGGACGCCGCGGACATCGTGTCCGTCGTGCGGGAACTGCGCCCCGCGTACGGCGCGGGCGTGGTCGACGAGGCCGTTCACAACGGCAGCCACATGCACGACGCCACGCGCTATCTGACGGCCGTCGAGACGGGCCGGGCCATCGCGGCGGGGCTCGCGCGGGAGCCCTTGGCGGATTGATGCGCTATCTCATCGCGGCGGGCACGCGTCACTACCAGGAGGATCCCGAACTGCCCTTGGTGCCCGGTGACGTCGAGGGCGTGGTGGAGCTCTTCCGGTCGATGGGGTACGAGAGGGTGCTGGCCTCCGTGTCGGAGGATCCCGACTCCGCGGACTTCGAGGACGCGCTGTCCGACTGGTGCGGCGCCCCGGGGCTCACCGCCGACGACGTGGTCGTCGTGTACTACGCCGGGCACGGGAACCGGGCACCGTCGGGGCACTACCGGCTCGCCTGCGCGGACACGACGTACGGACGCCCGCGGTCATGGCTGTCCCTGCCCAGCCTGGCCGAGGTGCTCGCCACCTCGCCCGTGCGGAACGTGCTGTTCGTCGTCGACGCCTGTCACGCGGCGGCCGCCGGCGCCGAGATCGGTTCCGTGACCGACACCATCGTGGCCGGCCGAGGACGTGGTGAGGCGCTCGGCTCGGGCACCTGGCTGCTCGCCTCCGCCCGCCATCGGGACGCCGCGGTCGACGGGGCCTTCGTCGCCGAACTCGCGAAGGCGTGCGGGCGTGGTGAGGGCCCGTCGCAGCGCTACATGGCGCCCGGGACCATCGCGGACCGTGTCAACCGGTCGTTCACGACGGCCGGGCTGCGGCAGCGGGCCGCCTGCTCCTCCGTCGACCAGTCGGAGCCGCCGCCCTTCTTCCCGAACCCCTTGTTCGACCCCGGAGCCGAGGTCACCGCCGCCGGGCGCGTCTGCGGCGACGCCTCCGACCTCTCGTCCCATTTCGAGCCGCGGGGCCGCGGGGTGGAGCAGGTGTACGACCCGGGCTCGTACTTCACGGGCCGGGACCGGGCCCTGCGCGAGGCGCGTGCGCATCTCGCGGGAGAGGGCGCCGCGGGCGTCCTCGTCGTCACCGCGGACCCCGGTTCGGGGAAGTCCGCCGTGCTGGGCCGCTTGGTTCTGGACGGTTGTACCGACGCGTCCGTCAACGCCCACCACCAGACCCAGGACGCACTGGTGGCGCGGCTCGCCTCTGCGGCGGACGTCCGGGCGACCAGTCCCGCCGCGCTGTTCGAGGCCCTGGCCGACCGCCGGACACCGTTCCGCGTCGTCGTCGACTCGCTCGACGAGGCCGGCCCGGGCGGTGACAAGGCGGAGGCGCGCCGCATCGCCTGGGAACTGCTGCGCCCCCTCGCCGGAGTCGCCTGCGTCCGGCTCGTGGTCGGCTCGCGGCGTGAGCTGTTGCCCCACACCGGGGACCGGGTTCCGGTCATCGACCTCGATGACAGCGCGTACGCCGACGACACGGACACGGCCGAGTACGTCGCCCGGATCATCTGCGACACGGGAGCGCCGTACCGGGACGCACCCGACGTCGGGCGCCAGGTAGCGGAGGAAGTGGCCCGCCGGGCCGGCCGCTGCTTCCTCGTCGCCCGCATGACGGCGAGCGCACTGCTGCGCGGCCGGCCCGTGGACACCACCCTGCCGGGCTGGGCGGAGCAGCTCCCCTCCGACGTGGGCGGGGCTTTCGAGACGTACCTCCAGAGGCTGCCGGCCGAGCGCTACGGCTCGACGATGGCGCTGCTCACGGCCCTCGCCTTCGGGGAGGGCAACGGTCTGCCGCGCAAGATCTGGGTGCGGGTGGCGGCGCGGCTGTCCGGGCTCCCGCTCACGGAGGCGGACGTCGACGTGCTGCTGAACGAGGACGGCTCCTACCTGGCCCACGCCTCGGTGGACGGGACCCGGTACTTCCGGCTGTACCACCAGGAACTGACGGACCACATGAAGGGCCGGGTGCTCAAGCACCGAGACATCGCGGACGTCCAGGAGTGCTTCGTCGAAATCCTGACGGGCCTGGTCCCCGAGCGGGACTGGCGCCGGGCCCACCCCTATGTCCGGGCCCACTTGGCGACCCACGCGGCGGGTTCGGGAGCGCTCGACGACCTGATCGAGGACGCGGCGTTCGTCGTCAGCGCGGAGCGCTCGACACTGCTGCCGGCTGTCCGGCACGCGCGGCGCAACCCGCAGCTGTCGATGGCCGTCGAACGCTATGGCTACCTCCTCGCGGGCAGGGATCCCGACACCGCCGACCCGGCCGGATTGCTGGCCTTCGTGGCCGGGACGTACGGGCAGCACGAGCTGGCCCGCCAGGCGGAGGGGCTTTCGACGTCGTTGGAGCAAGTCCGTGTCGAGCCCCGCGGGATCACCCCGCACCGGGTGGTGGGGCGGCATGACGGTGACGCGTACGCGGTCAGGTCGGTCAATCCGAACTGGATGATCGAGGACCTGGTTCTCCGGAACGGGGGGAGGATGGTGCTGGCGGCTCCGCCTCAAGCACCCCACGTGCACGTCTGGCTGCTCGACGATCCGTCCCAGTCGACGATCCTTCCGCATCCTGCGAACGTGGTCGGGCTGGCGTTGCTCACCGACCGGGCCGGGCGTCCGGAGGCGGTCACCCTCGATGCCGTGGGCACGTTGCGCATGTGGGACGTCGAGCATCAAACGCTGTCCCTGACGGTCTCGGACACCGGGTACGGCCGGCTCTTCGACGCCGGCCGTCTCACCGACGGGACCGCTGTCGTCGTCTGCGGGAACGCCGAGAGCGTGGTGGCCTTCTCGATACTCGCGGCGGAGCCGCTCGTCGAGGTGGAATGTCCTACTCTCCCGAACCGCATGTGGAATGACGAGGCCGGGGCGTCTGCCTGCCTCGGCCATGACGCGGACGGACGCGTCGGTCTGCTCGCCTGCGACGGCGTACGAGGCCGGGTCGTGCTGCATCCGCTGGAAGGGGACCGGGGAACGGCGGTGCTGCTGGAGGGCCTGAACGGCCCGGTACTCGTTGATCACATCCGAGGACCGAGCGGAACCCTTGCCGCCGTAGCGGTGGCGCGGGTTGAGATGCACCTCGTCGACCTGGGGTCGAGGAAGATCAAAACCATGCCTTTCGACGGCTTCTCATGGCAGAAGAGAGGCTTCGCGTACGGCAGCGGCGAGGATCCCGTACTCGTGGCACAGGATGACGATGCCTTGCTGACCACGCACCTCAACGGTTCCCCCGGCCGGATCGCGGTGCGGGGCAAGGACGTCTCGCACGCGATGCTCATGGCGCCGGTGGTGCACGACGGGCGGCTCTACGCCTTGATCGACGGGTTCGGCATCCACTTGTCCGTGGTCGACTGCGCCACTGGTGACTCGATCGGCCTTCCCCTCCTCGGGCACGAAGGCGCTATTTGCGGCTTGCGTCTCATCGCTGCCGGGGAAGCCGCCGGTCCCAACATCCTGGCCATCGGCAACGACGGCACTGCCAGGCTCTGGCCGTGGGGAGCCCATGAGGCAGGGGCCTCAGGACCACAACCCGTAGCAATCGAAGGGGCGTTCTCCGCGCCCGAGATCGAGGGCCTGCTCTCCTGGAGCCGGGATGCAGGCGCGGTCGTAGGTGTCACCGGTCGGCTTTTCCGGCGGGTCGAGTCGGCGTTGCGTACCGATCCGGCGAACGGCGACCTCCGCTCGTACGCCCGGAGCGTGGCCCTCGGAAACTGCCCGCGGGAGGAGGACTGCGTGGAAGATCCGGACGGTACGCTCCACCTCCTCTCCTGGAAGTACACAGGGCATGTGGAAGTGGAGCGGAACTCGAACCTCGGCGAATGGCCGGAGTCCTTGCCGGTGTCCCAGTGCGTCTGGCATCGCATTCGACCCGGTGGCGTCGTCGAGAACGCCTCTTTCGACTGGCTGCACGCTCACCGGGAAGCGGTCACTGGACAACTCCTCCCCCCGACGGGCGTGCAGCACCGGACCCGCTTCGTCGGTTTCGACGTGGTCCGCGCCCGCGTCCGTCTTTTGGGCGACCCCGAGGACAAACCGGATTGGGTGGACCTCCCGTGGACGCCCGACCCGGGGAACGACTACGTGTGCTCGACCGCGTTCACCGCGACCTCGGGTGACGCGGTGCTGCTGACGGGATCCAGGACGATGGGGGAGTGGGAGTCAAGCGTAGGCGGGCGCTTCGTCCGCGATAACGACTCCGGTGGGAGCGATGGTAAGAACGCCCGGAAGACGCAGACGCAGACTCCGACGACCGGCCGCTTGTGGAACATCGAGACGGGTGCTCCCTACCGGAGCGACATCGAGCTCGCACACGACGTCCAGCTCCTACTGCCCCACCACGGTGCGGCCGGGACCCGTTGGGTCGCACAGCGCGGCCGGGGCGGAGCGACATCCGTCGTCGACCTTGAGACGAACGGTCGGCATGCGGTCGATCCGCCGCGCAGCACTACGGCCGCATCCGGGCTGGGAGGCCGGATCTCGGGACACCGGACGCTGACCTCAGGGAGTTCCTATTTCCTTCGCTGGGCCGATACGCCGACGGGTGCGCCGGTCCTGCTCCACCTCGACAAGAACCTGTCGAACGATGCGAACGCTGCCTCCGTCACCGTCTGGGACTCCGCGACCCCCGATGCGCCCCGGAGCCTGCCCGTCCCGGCGACCCGTCTGCTGTGGACCGGGTCGGCCCCCAGCGGCGAGGCGCTGGTCGCGGTCAGTGACGGGCAGGGGGTGGCCCTGTGTCATCTGCCCAGCTGCGAGAAGGTGTGGTCCGCGCCCGTGCCCGCTCTGGTGACCTCGCTGCGAGCCCTCCCGGGGAACCCGTTCCTCGACCTGGCCGTCGGGACCCAGCAGGGAGTCGTCTTCCTGCGTCCCCGGCTCTCCGTCGGCTGGCGCGAGCGCCTTGGCGTGCTCAGTGGCCGACCGGGAGGCCCGTCGGTTCTTTGATGCGTTTCATGATGATCTGGGAGTTGACCTCCGTGACGCCTGAGAGGGCCGTGAGCTTTTCGATCCAGAGGCGTTCGTAGGCGCGGAGGTCCGCGACCGCGATGCGCAGGAGGCAGCCGGGGCTGCCGAAGAGGCGGTAGGCCTCGATGATGTCGGGGATGTCCTGGAGGGCCGCTTCGAAGGCTTCGACGGCCTCGCGGTCGCGGCGGACCTCTACGGAGACCAGGACTTCGAAGCCGCGGTCCACGGCTTCGGGGGAGATCACGGCGCGGTAGCCCTGGATGACCCCGTCCTCTTCGAGCTGGCGGACCCGGCGCATGCAGGGGGAGGGGGTCAGGCCCACGCGCTGGGCCAGCTCCTGGTTGCTGAGCCGGCCGTCGGCCTGGAGTTCGCGCAAGATTTCTCGATCGATGGCGTCCATGGCGCAATTATCAACTAGGGGTTGGGGGCTGGTGGGGTGTATTCGCAATCGTGTTGCGCGTAGATCGGCCTACCATTGCCTTTTGTAGAAAATGTGTGCGGATCGTGTGAGAGGGAGGACGGCAGTCATGGGACGCATCGTCGTCATCAGCACCGGCGGGACCATAGCCAGCCGCTGGCAGGGTTCCGGTTTCGCGGCCGACGCCGACGGGGCCGAGGTCATGGCGACGGCGCCGCTGCCGGAAGGCGTCACCGTCGAGGTCGTCGATCTTTTCAGTGTCAACAGTCCGCGGTTGACCACCGCCCACCAGTTGACTCTGCTGCGGACCGTGCACGAGGTGCTCGCCGACCCCGGGGTGGACGGTGTCGTCGTCACGCACGGGACGGACACGCTGGAGGAGTCGGCTTTCCTGCTGGACCTGCACCACCACGACGCGCGGCCGGTCGTCTTCACCGGCTCGCAGCGGCCCATGGGGGCGGCGGACGGGGACGGTCCCGGCAATCTCTACGATGCCCTGCTGACCGCCGCGACCACCCGGGGGCTCGGTGTCCTGATCGCGTTCGCGGGGCGGGTGCACGCGGCGCGCGGGACGGTCAAGGCGCAGGCGGTGGCGCTGGACGCGTTCGCCGACCCGTCGAAGGAACTGTTGGGGAAGGTCGGCTTCGGGAAGGTCACCGTGCTGCGGACCCCGGTGCGGCCCGAGCCGCTGCCGCTGCCGGCGATGCCCGAGGCCCTGCCGCGGGTGGACGTCGTGATGCACCACGCCAGCGCGGACCCCGTGCTGCTGAACGCCGCCGTGGCGGCGGGGGCGCGGGGCATCGTGCTGGTCGGCACCGGCGCGGGGAACGCGACGCCGGAGATCGTGGACGCGGTGAAGGCGGCGATCGCGGGGGGCGTGCTGGTGGCGCTGACCACGCGGGTTGCCGCCGGGCCGGTGACGGAGATTTACACCCATGGGGGTGCCGTGGACCTCGTCGCGGCCGGGGCCGTGCCGACGGGGACGCTGCGGGCGCCCCAGGCGCGGATCGCGGTGCTCGCGGCGTTGCTGGCCGCGGGGGATGACGGGGTGGAGGGGGCGCGGGTGCTGCGGCAGGCGTTGGCCTCGGGTGGGTCGGTGCTCGTCGCCGCCTGACCCTTGGCGGGTGGCGCTGGGCGGGCTTGCTCCCCGCCCCGCCCTTCCTCCGTTCCCCGGAGCTGCGCCCCGGACCCGCCCCGGGGCTCCGCCCCCCGCCCCGCGCCTCAAACGCCGGCGGGGCTGAATTGGGGCTCCGCCCCCGGCCCCGCGCCTCAAACGCCGGCGGGGCTGGATTGGGGCTCCGCCCCGGAACCCCGCGCCTCAAACGCCGGCGGGGCTGGATTGGCCCGGCTGGGCTGGGCTGGAATGGGCGGGGCGGGGCGGGTGCGGGTGCGCGTGCGGGTGGTCGGGTTCGGTTAGGGCTCCGTGAATGCCGTCAGGAGGCGGTTCGCCGCCAGGGTGGGGGTCAGGGTGCCTGCTCGGACGGCTGATTCCAGGGTCGGGGCCAGGTCCCGTACGGCGGGGCTGGAGCGCAGGCGCTCCAGGAGTTCGTCGCGGACCATCGACCAGGTCCACTCCACCTGCTGGGCCGCGCGCTTGGTCTGCAGGCGGCCGTCCGCGTCCAGCAGCTTGCGGTGCTGTTCCAGGCGGTTCCACACCTCGTCCAGGCCGGTGGACTCCCGGGCGCTGCACGTCAGGACCGGCGGGGTCCACGCCGCGTCGGCCGGGTGCATCAGGCGCAGGGCGCTCGACAGTTCGCGCGCCGCCGACCTCGCGTCGCGTTCGTGCGGGCCGTCCGCCTTGTTGACGGCGAGGACGTCGGCGAGTTCCAGGACGCCCTTCTTTATGCCCTGGAGCTGGTCGCCGGTGCGGGCGAGGGAGAGGAGCAGGAAGGAGTCGACCATGCCCGCGACCGTGGTTTCCGACTGGCCGACGCCCACCGTTTCGACGAGGACCACGTCGTAGCCCGCCGCCTCCATCACGATCATCGACTCGCGGGTGGCCCTGGCGACCCCGCCCAGCGTGCCCGCCGAGGGGGAGGGGCGGACGAACGCCGCCGGGTCGACGGCGAGGCGTTCCATCCGGGTCTTGTCGCCCAGGATGGAGCCGCCCGTGCGGGTGGACGAGGGGTCGACCGCGAGGACCGCCACGCGGTGGCCGAGCCCCGTCAGCATCGTGCCGAACGCGTCGATGAAGGTTGATTTCCCTACGCCCGGCACACCGCTGATGCCGATCCGGCGCGCCCGCCCCGAGTGGGGGAGGAGCTCCGTCAACAGGCTCTGGGCCAGGGCCCGGTGCGCCGGCAGGGTGGACTCGACGAGGGTGATCGCGCGCGCGATGAACGCGCGCTTCCCGTCGAGCACGCCCTTCGTGTAAACGGAAACGTCGATCTTCGGCACCCTCGGCCGCCTACAGCTCGTGGCCCAGGTTCGCGGCCAGCCGCGTCACCAGGTCGTGCGCCGCGTCCGGAATGACCGTGCCGGGCGGGAACACCGCCGTCGCTCCCATTTCGAGGAGCGTGGGAACGTCCGCCGGCGGGATGACCCCGCCCACGACGATCATGATGTCCTCGCGCCCCTCCGCCGCCAGCTGCTCGCGCAGCGCCGGTACGAGGGTCAGGTGGCCGGCCGCGAGGGAGGAGACGCCCACGACGTGCACGTCCGCCTCGACGGCCTGGCGGGCCACTTCCTCCGGGGTCTGGAACAGCGGGCCGACGTCCACGTCGAAGCCCAGGTCGGCGAAGGCCGTCGCGATCACCTTCTGGCCGCGGTCGTGCCCGTCCTGGCCCATCTTGCAGACCAGGATGCGCGGGCGGCGACCCTCCGATTCCTCGAACCGGTCGATGAGCGCACGGGTGCGCGCCAGGGACGGGGACTCGCCTGCCTCGGTTCGGTACACACCGGAGATCGTACGGATCTGGCTCGCGTGCCGCCCGTACACCTTCTCGAGGGCGTCCGAGATCTCACCGACGGTCGCCTTCGCGCGCGCCGCGTCCACCGCGAGCGCGAGGAGGTTGCCGTCGCCGCGCTCCGCCGCGTTCGTCAGCGCCCGCAGGGTGTCCTGGGTGACCGCTTCGTCGCGCTCCTCGCGCAGCCGCCGCAGCTTGGCGATCTGCTGGGTGCGCACCGAGGAGTTGTCGACCTTGAGGACGTCGATCTGCTCGTCGGTGGCCACCCGGTACTTGTTGACGCCGATCACCGGCTGGCGGCCCGAGTCGATACGGGCCTGCGTGCGCGCGGCGGCCTCCTCCACCCGGAGCTTGGGGATGCCCGCGTCGATGGCCTGCGCCATGCCGCCGGCCGCCTCGACCTCCTGGATGTGCTGCCAGGCCCGGCGCGCCAGGTCGTACGTCAGCTTCTCGACGTACGCGCTGCCGCCCCAGGGGTCGATGGAGCGGCAGGTCCCCGACTCCTGCTGCAGCAGGAGCTGGGTGTTGCGGGCGATGCGCGCGGAGAAGTCCGTCGGCAGCGCGAGCGCCTCGTCGAGGGCGTTGGTGTGCAGCGACTGGGTGTGCCCCTGGGTGGCCGCCATCGCCTCGACGCAGGTGCGCGTCACGTTGTTGAAGACGTCCTGCGCGGTCAGCGACCAGCCGGAGGTCTGCGAATGGGTGCGCAGGGAGAGGGACTTGGCGTTCTGCGGGTCGAACTGCTTGACCAGGCGCGCCCACAGCAGGCGGGCCGCGCGCAGCTTCGCGACCTCCATGAAGAAGTTCATGCCGATCGCCCAGAAGAACGACAGGCGCGGCGCGAACGCGTCCACGTTCAGGCCGACGGCCTGACCGGCCCGCAGGTACTCGACCCCGTCGGCGAGGGTGTACGCCAGCTCCAGGTCGGCCGTGGCACCGGCCTCCTGGATGTGGTAGCCCGAGATCGAGATGGAGTTGTACCGGGGCATCTTCTGCGAGGTGAAGGAGAAGATGTCCGAGATGATCCGCATCGAGGGCTTCGGCGGATAGATGTAGGTGTTGCGGACCATGAACTCTTTGAGGATGTCGTTCTGGATGGTCCCGGCGAGCTTGTCGGGGGAGACGCCCTGCTCCTCCGCCGCCACGATGTAGAGGGCGAGGACCGGCAGCACCGCGCCGTTCATCGTCATCGACACCGACATCTTGTCCAGCGGGATCCCGTCGAACAGCTGGCGCATGTCGTAGATCGAGTCGATCGCCACGCCCGCCATGCCGACGTCGCCCGTCACGCGCGGGTGGTCGCTGTCGTAGCCGCGGTGCGTCGGAAGGTCGAAGGCCACCGACAGGCCCTTCTGGCCGGACGCGAGGTTGCGCCGGTAGAAGGCGTTGGACTCCTCGGCCGTGGAGAAGCCGGCGTACTGCCGGATCGTCCAGGGCTGGTTGACGTACATCGTCGGGTACGGGCCGCGCAGGTACGGGGCCACACCAGGGTACGTCCGCAGGAAGTCCAGGCCCTCCAGGTCGCGGCCCGTGTACAGCGGCTGTACGCCGATGCCCTCGGGCGTCTCCCACAGCAGTTCGGCGGCGCCGGAGCCCGTGGACTCCTTGAGCGCCGTGCGCCACTGGTCCTCGGAGCCGGCGGCCGGGGCCGCGCCGCTCAGCGCGAGTTCGGAGAAATCGGGGATCCCGGTGCTGCTCAAGACGGCACTCCCATCCGGTCGAGTACGGAGGACAGCACGGCGACCGCGTCGCAGCCGGCGAAGACGTAGTCGTCCACGGCCGCCGCGGCGGTGCCGGGCTTGCCCGCGAGGAACACCGTCGTCGCGCCGACCGAGCGCAGGGCCGCGGCCACCGCCTCGGCCTGCTCCTCGTACAGCGCGTCGCTGGAACACAGCACGGCCATGCCGTCCGCGCCGCTCGCCGTGTACGCCGCCGCCGCCGTCTGCGGGGTCACCGACACCGGGTCGTGCACCGGGGTGACACCGCCCGCCTGGAACAGGTTGGAGGCGAAGGTGGCGCGGCCGGTGTGCGCGGCCGCCGGGCCCAGGGCCGCCAGGAAGATGGTGGGCCGGGCGCCCGTCGCCGCCAGGTGCGCGTCGCTGCGGGCGCGCAGTGCCTCGTACGCCTCGTCGCGCCGGACGCGGGGCAGTCCGCCGGTGAGCGGGGCCGGCGCGGGCTCGCGTACGACCGGCTTCTCGGAGAGCAGCGGGAACTCGCTGACCCCGGTGATCGGTTCGCGGCGCTTCGCCAGCTTCTTGGAGCGCTCGGCCCAGGTGGCGGCGAGGCGGTCGGCGACCAGGCCCGAGCGCAGGGCGGCCGCCTGGCCGCCCGCCTTCTCGATGGTCTGGAAGAACTCCCAGGCGGCGTGCGCGATCTCGTCCGTGAGCTGCTCGACGTAGTACGAGCCGCCGGCCGGGTCGATCACGCGGGCCAGGTGGGACTCCTCCAGCAGGATGGTGGAGGTGTTGCGGGCGATGCGGCGCGCGAAGGCGTCGGGCAGGCCCAGCTCCTGGTCGAAGGGCAGGACGCTGACCGCGTCGGCGCCGCCCACGCCCGCCGCCATGCAGGCGACGGTGGTGCGCAGCATGTTCACCCACGGGTCGCGGCGGGTCATCATCACCGGCGAGGTGACAGCGTGCTGGCGCTGGGCGCCGGCCGCCGGGGTCCCGCAGGCTTCGGCGACGCGGGCCCACAGGCGCCGGGCGGCACGCAGCTTGGCGATGGTGAGGAACTGGTCGGCGGTCGCCGCGTAGCGGAACTCCAGCTGACCGAAGGCCGCTTCCGTGGTCAGGCCGGCCTCCGTCAGGGCGCGGAGGTAGGCGACACCGGTGGCCAGGGAGAGCCCCAGCTCCTCGGCGGCGCTGCCACCCGCCTCGTGGTAGGGCAGGGCGTCGACCGTCAGGGCGCGTACGTGCGGCCAGGCGGCCGTCTCCCGGGCGAGCGCGGCGGCCCCGGCGAGGTCCAGGGCCTCTCCCGTGCGGGCCTCGTGGCCCAGCGGGTCGGCGCCGAGCGAGGCGTGGGCGGCCTCGGGGGCGACCGCGCGCTCGGTGTACAGGGCGAGCAACGCCCGGGCGGCGTCGGCGAATTGGGCCCCGGGGTCGAGGGAGACCGGCGCGAGGTCGAGGTAGACCCCTTCCAGCGCGCGGGCCAGGCCCTCGGCGGGGATGCCGGCGTCGCCGACGGCAAGCCACAGCGAAGTGGTGCCGTTCTCCAGGTCGCCCAGAGCCGCCTCGTTGACCCGTACGGGGTCGGTGCCGGCGATCCGCTGGCGGACGTCCCAGCCCGAGGCGGCGTTGCCCTCGGCACGTCCGCCCCGTACGAAGGGCGCGAAGCCGGGGAAACCGGTGTCGGGCGCGGTTTCGGGCGCGGTGTACAGCGGACGGGTGGTGAGCCCGTCCTCTAGCTTCGTGGACAACGCGTCTTCCGCTGCCTCGCCGGAAACTTCCTTGCCCGACTTGCGCAGCACGCCTTCTACCAGGCGCTGCCACTGCTCATGCGTCGCGTCAGGGAACTCGGCGGCCAAGGAGAGCCCGTCATCAGGCAGGACCGTCATGGCTCGAATGTTAGGGGGGTCCTCTGGGAGCTCCTATAACCACCGGATGTGATCTCCCCCTCTCATGTGAGACGGGAGGGGTCACGGAAGAGCGGAGTCGTGGGGGCTACCGGGAGTACGGGGGCCGCGCGGGGGCGGGTCTGCGTGCGGGGGTTGCCGCTGCCCTGCGGGGCTGGTCCCCTACCCACCCTTCCCCCGTTCCCCGGGCTCCGCCCGGACCCGCGCCTCGAACGCCGGCGGGGCTGGGGGCCGGGTGTCGTGCGCGTCGGCGGGGCTGGGTCCGCCGGGCGTGGCGGGTGCGTTGCGGGGGTGTGAAATCCGGCCACGGGTTTCGTCCGTGGGCTGGATGGCCGCCTGGGAGGAAGGCGCAGGTCAGGGCGGGTGCGGACAGGGTGGTTCGGGTGGCCGGACGGGCGGTGGAACGGGGTTGACCGGGAGTGGGGGCGCTGGCAGTCTCCGGGACATGTCCGCGAACGAGTTCCTCGCCCCGCGGCTCCACACCCCCGGCTCCTGTACCGCGCCGGGCGAGTGTCAGGGCCGCTGTCCGGCCCGCCGCCGCGCCTGAGAGGCGCCGCCCCCCGACGGGTACTCCGTCGGCCGTGGGCCTCCCCTCGGTGTCCTTGATCCGCCCTTGATCCGCCGTTGATCTCGCGGGCGTCTTTCGAGTCCACCACTTCCCCGGTCACCCGTTCGTCCTTCGCCCTCGTCGCTCGGCGGCGCGTGACGCCCGACGCCCGATGCCCGTCGTCCTTCGCCCGTTGCCCGGGGCGCGGCCGCCGCGCGGAGTGCCTCGGGCCGGCCGATCGGGCTTCGCCGACCCGACTGCGCTCGTCTGCCTGTCTGCCTGCCTGCTTCAGCTTCGCCGTGCCCACCGCACCTTCGTGCTGCCCTCCGCCCACCTCCGCTTCCTCCGTCGCGGAAACAAACAAGGAGCCACCATGACCACCGCCACCCGCACCGCCGTCACCGTCACCAAGATCGGCGGCCGCATAGGCGCCGAGATCGGCGGCGTCCGCCTCGGGGGTGAGCTCGTACACGAGGACGTCGCCGCGATCAGGGCCGCGCTGCTCACCCACAAGGTCGTCTTCTTCCGCGGACAGGACCACCTCGACGAAGCCGGGCACGAGGCCTTCGCCCGGCTCCTCGGCGCACCCGTCGCCCACCCCACCGTGCCGTCCGCCGACGGCCGCTACGCGCTCGGCATCGACTCCCACCACGGAGCCCGCGCCAACCAGTGGCACACGGACGTCACCTTCGTCCCCGCCTACCCCGCCTTCTCCATCCTGCGCGCCGTCACCGTCCCGCCGTACGGGGGCGACACCCTGTGGGCCAACACGGCCGCCGCCTACGCCGCCCTCCCCGAGCCGCTGCGTGCCCTGGCCGACAGCCTGCGCGCCGTGCACTCCAACGAGTACGACTACGCGGCCCTGAAGCCCGAAGCCCTGCCCGAGGCGCTCGCCCAGTACCGCGAGGTGTTCACCTCCACCACGTTCCTCACCGAGCACCCGGTGGTCCGCGTGCACCCCGAGACCGGAGAACGCACCCTGCTCCTCGGCAATTTCGTCCAGCGGATCAGCGGCCTCACCGGACGGGACTCGCGCCTGCTCCAGGAACTCTTCCAGGCCCACATCGAGACCCCCGAGAACACCGTCCGCTGGCAGTGGCAGGCCGGTGACGTCGCGATCTGGGACAACCGCGCCACCCAGCACTACGGCGTGGACGACTCCGACGACCACGAGCGCACCCTGCGCCGCGTGACGGTCGACGGTGACCTCCCGGTCGGGCCGGACGGGGTTCCGTCCCGGCTGATCAGCCCGGAGACCGTGCCCGACCCGGCCTTCGGCATCGCTTCCGGAGCTTCCGGGGCTTCCGGAGCCGGTTCCCAAACCTCCGCCGCGGCTTCCGGAACCACCACCGTCTGACCCGCCTGCCCGCCCCGCCACCCCGCCAGCCAAGGAGCGCCCCCGTGCCCACGCTGCTCGCCCTCACCGGCAGCCCGTCCGTCCACTCCCGTACCGCCGTCGTCGCCGACCACGTGCTGCGCCGCCTGGACCACGCCGGGTTCGACACCGCCCACCTCTCCCTGCGCGAGCTCCCCGCCGCCGACCTGCTCTCCGCCCGCCGCGGCGAGCCGGAGATCCGGCGGGCCCTCGAGGCCGTCGCCGAAGCCGACGGGATCGTGATCGCGACCCCGGTCTACAAGGCCTCGTACACCGGCCTGCTCAAGGCCTTCCTCGACCTGCTCCCGCAGGACGGCCTGGCCGGCAAGACGGTCCTCCCGCTGGCCACGGGGGGCAGCCTCGCCCACGTCCTGACGATCGACTACGCCCTGCGCCCGGTCCTCGCGGCGCTCGGCGCCCGGCACGTCACCGCCGGCCGTTTCGTCCTCGACTCCTCCGTCGAGCGCGGGGAAGGGCCCGACCGGCTGCGGCCCGAGGCGGAGCTGGACCTCTTCCAGGCCGTCGACGAGTTCGCCGAGGCCCTGCGGGCCGCCGGGGCCGTCCCGCTCGCCACCGCGCACTGACCTCCGGGACCGGGGACCGGGGACCGGGACCGGACCCGCCTCGCGAGATCCGACCGGACCGCCCCCGCCGCCCGCCCCCGCCCACCCGTCCGACCCCGCCTGTCCGACCCCGCCCGCCCAGACCCGCCCGCCCGACCCGCCCAGACCGGATCGACAAGGAATCGTCATGCCCGCAGCCTTCACCTCGACCCCCACCTCCCGACGCCAGTTCCTCACCCTGCTCGGCATCTCGGCGGCCGCGGTGAGCTGCGGGACGGCGACCGCCACCGGAGCCCGCGGCAGCCAGGTCACCTCCCTGAAGTACCAGGGCAACGTCGGCGCGGTCACGCTCCCCGAGCTCGCGGCCGACCTCGGCCATCTCGGTGACCTCACCCTGGACTGGGTCGGCAACACCATCAGCGGCCCCCAGGACATCCAGTCCGCCGCCACCGGCCAGACCCACTTCGGCGGCGCCTTCAACGGCGCGATCGTGAAACTGGCCTCCAGCAAGGCCCAGATCAAGGCCGTCACCTCCTACTACGGCTCCGACAAGGACACGTACCTCGGCTACTACGTCCTGGAGGACAGCCCGATCCGCTCCGCCCGCGACCTGATCGGAAAGAAGGTCGGCATGAACACCCTGGGCGCCCACGCCCAGGCGCTGCTGGACATCTACCTGGAACGCAACGGCATCCCCAAGTCGCAGGCGGGCGATGTCGAGTCCCTCGTCGTACCGCCCGTCAACACCGAGCAGGCACTGAGGCAGAAGCAGATCGAGGTCGGCGTCCTCAGCGGCGTGCTGCGCGACAAGGCCCTGGCCGTGGGAGGCATCCGCCCGCTGTTCAAGGACTTCGAGCTGCTCGGCTCCTTCAGCGCCGGCTCGTACGTGATGACCGAGCGCTTCATCAAGGAGAACCCGGACACCGTACGGACCTTCACCACGGGCGTCGCCAAGGCCATCGAGTGGTCCCGCGCCACCCCGCGCGAGGAGGTCATCGCCAAGATGACGGAGATCGTCAAGAAGCGCGGCCGCAACGAGGACACCTCGACCCTGCAGTACTGGCGCTCGTACGGGGTGGCCGAGCCCGGCGGCCGCATCGCCGACAAGGAGTTCCAGCTGTGGATCGACTGGCTGGCCGAGCGCGGCGAGGTCAAGAAGGGGCAGCTGAAGGCCGCCGACCTCTACACCAACGAGTTCAACGAATACGGAAAGGGCTGAGGCGCGGCCATGGCGAAGATCGTGTTCGAGTCCGTGACGAAGGCCTTCCCGACGAAGGACAAGAAGAACGGAGGGGAGTTCACCGCGCTCGACGGCATCGACCTGGAGATCGCGGCGGGGGAGTTCCTGGTGGTCGTGGGCCCGAGCGGCTGCGGCAAGTCCACGCTCCTCGACCTGCTCGGCGGCCTGACCCCGCCGACCTCGGGCCGGATCCTGCTCGACGGCAAGCCGGTGACGGGGCCGGGGCTGGACCGGGGCATCGTCTTCCAGCAGTACGCGCTGCTGCCGTGGCGCACGGCGCTCGGCAACATCGAATTCGGCCTGGAGGCGACCGGCGTCCCGCGCCGTCAACGAACGGCGCGGGCAAGGGAGTTCCTCGACCTCGTGGGCCTCACCGGCTTCGAGGACCGTCATCCCCACGAGCTGTCCGGCGGCATGCGGCAGCGGGTCGCCATCGCGCGCTCCCTCGCCTACGACCCGGACGTGCTCCTGATGGACGAGCCGTTCGCGGCCCTCGACGCGCAGACCCGGGAGTCCCTCCAGGACGAACTGCGCCGCATCTGGCAGAGCACCGGCAAGACGGTCGTGTTCATCACGCACGGCATCGAGGAGGCCGTGTACCTCGGGCAGCGGGTGGCCGTCATCACCTCCCGCCCCGGCCGGGTCAAGGAAGTCGTCCCGGTGTCGTTCGGCGGCCGGTCCGCCGGCGCCACCGGCGAAGACCTGCGGTCCAGCCCGGAGTTCGCCCGCTACCGCCACGAGATCTGGACCCTGCTCCACGACGAGGTGGCCCGCGCCCAGCAACTGGAGAAAGAGGAGGCAGCCGTATGAGCACCACGGTGGAGGCCGAAGTGGAGGAGGCGGTACGGGGCCTGGTGCCCCCGGTGGTACGGGAGCCCGCGCGGGTCCCCGTGCGGGTACCGGCCGCGACCGGGGCGCCGCTCGTGCTGCGCGTGCTGCGCGTGCTGCGGGCCGTGGCGCTGCGCTCGGCGGCGATCGTCGCCCTGCTCGCGCTGTGGGAGACGGCGCCGCGGCTGGGGCTGGTCGACGCGACGTTCCTGCCGCCGGTCAGCGAGGTGGCGACGGCCTGGTGGGAGCTGCTGGGCGACGGGCAGCTCGCCGAGCACACCAAAGCCAGCCTGGCCCGCTCGTTCGGGGGCTTCGCCATCGCGGTCCTGGTCGCGGTCCCGCTCGGACTGCTGATCGGCTGGTACCGGCCGGTCGCGGTACTGCTCGGGCCGCTGCTGGAGGTGTTCCGCAACACGGCGGCGCTGGCGCTGCTGCCGGTGTTCGTGCTGCTGCTGGGGATCGGGGAGACCTCGAAGGTCTCCATCGTCGTGTACGCATGCGTCTGGCCGATCCTGCTGAACACCATCAGCGCGGTGGGCAACGCCGATCCGACGCTCGTGAAGCTCGCCCGGTCCATGGACCTGTCCACTCCGAGGCTCTTCCAGAAGGTGATCTTGCCGGCGTCGGTGCCCGCCGTCTTCACGGGGATCCGGCTGGCCGGGGCGGTATCGATCCTGGTCCTGGTGGCCGCCGAGATGATCGGCGCGAAGGCCGGCCTGGGCTATCTGATCAATGCCTCGCAGTTCAACTTCGCGATCCCGCAGATGTACGCGGGCATCGTCACCATCTCCGCGATCGGCCTGGTCTTCAACCAGTTCCTGGTCGCCGTCGAACGCCGCCTGAGCCTCTGGCGCGTCCCGTCCTGAGCGCAGACGGCTGACCGCAGGCCGCTGACCGGTTGACCCCGGACCGCTGACCGGCCGACTCGCCCCGGCCCGACGCGCTCCGCCCCGCCCCGCCCCCACCCGATTCCGCCGAGGACACGACATGACCACACCCCGCACCCTCCACCTCAACGCCTTCCTCATGAACGCCGGTCACCACGACGCCGCCTGGCGGCACCCGGCCAGCAGCCCCGAGCGGGTCACCGACGTGCGCTACTTCCAGGAACTGGCCCGGACCGCCGAGCGCGGGCGCCTCGACTCGGTCTTCTTCGCCGACGGGCTCGCCCTCTGGGGCAAGGCCCGCTACAACGCCCTCGGCGGATTCGAGCCGCTCACGCTGCTCTCCGCCATCGCCGCCGTCACCGAGCACATCGGGCTCATCGCGACCGTCTCCACCACCTTCAACGAGCCCTTCCACACCGCCCGGAAGTTCGCCTCCCTCGACCACATCAGCGACGGCCGGGCCGGCTGGAACATCGTGACCTCCGGCACCGTCGACGAGGCCCGCAACTTCAACCGCGACGAGCACCTGGAGCACGGCCTGCGCTACGACCGCGCCCGCGAGTTCCTCGAGGTCGCGACCAAGCTCTGGGACAGCTGGGAGGACGACGCGGTCGTCCTCGACAAGGAGCGCGGGATCTACGCCGATACCGACAAGCTCCACCCCGCCGCCCACCGGGGCGAGTACTTCGGCGTGGCCGGCCCCCTCAACGTCCCCCGCTCCCCGCAGGGGCGCCCGCTCCTGGTCCAGGCCGGCTCCTCCGAGGACGGCAAGGAGTTCGCCGCCCAGTACGCCGAAGCCGTCTTCACCGCGCAGCAGACCCTGGCCGACGGCCAGACCTTCTACAAGGACCTCAAGTCCCGACTCGCGAAGTACGGCCGGGCCGAGGACGACCTCCTCGTCCTGCCGGGCATCGCCCCCCTCATCGGTTCCACCGAGGCCGAGGCGAAGGCCCTGGGACAGGAGCTCACCG
Organism: Streptomyces sp. NPDC060049; assembly: GCF_042736715.1. NCBI lineage: Bacteria > Bacillati > Actinomycetota > Actinomycetes > Kitasatosporales > Streptomycetaceae > Streptomyces > Streptomyces sp. NPDC060049. Next base: position 184,696 of record NZ_JBHWVV010000008.1, on the reverse strand, counting down.
ACCTGCAGGTGCCGGAGTACGGGCTCGCGCAGCTCTCCGGGATGCTCGGCACCGACCTCACCGGGCTCCCGCTGGACGGCCCGCTGCCCGAGCTCCCCGAGGAGCGGGACATCAACGGCAACAAGAGCCGCTTCACGCTCGTCGCCGAGCTCGCCCGCCGCGACGGCCTCACCCTGCGCGAGCTGATCGCCCGCCTCGGCGCCGGCCGGGGCCACCGCGTCTTCGCCGGGACGCCCGAGCAGATCGCCGACCAGCTGGAGGAGTGGTTCACCCGGGGCGCCGCCGACGGCTTCAACATCATGGCGCCCGTCCTGCCCACCGGCCTCACCGACTTCGTCGACCAGGTCGTCCCGATCCTCCAGCGCCGCGGCCTCTTCCGCACCGAGTACGGCGGCCGGACCCTGCGCGAGAACTACGGACTGGCGCGCCCCGCCAACCGCTACGCCGTGGCCACCGCGTGAGTGGTCACGTCGGCGACGTGCGCGCGAGCCGCCGGAGCGAACCGCTCCGGCGGCTCGCGCGTGGAGCCGTACGGCCCGCGGCCCGGAAGGGCCGGAGGCCGGGCGGGTCCGCCGTCCTCAGACCCCGCCGTGCTCAGACCCCGCCGTCCTCAGACCGTCAGGACGATCTTGCCGCGGGTACGGCCGGCGGCGCTGAACTGCCAGGCCTTCGCCGCCTCGGCGAGCGGCAGCGCATGCTCCACGTTGACCGTGAGCGCACCCTTGTCCGCGAGCTCGGCGAGGAAGGTCAGGTCGGCGGTGTCCGGGCGGACCCACAGCTGGTGCGCGCCCTGGGCGGCCGCCGTGTAGTCGGCGATGGAGACCACCCGGTGCCGTTCCTTGACCAGGGACTGGAGGGTGGCGATGACGTCGTCCCCGAAGAAGTCGAGTGCCGCGTCGACGCCTTCCGGGGCCAGCGCGCGGACCCGGTCGGCGAGGCCCTCGCCGTACAGGACCGGCTCGGCGCCCAGCGAGCGCAGGTAGTCGTGGTTGTGCTCGCCCGCCGTTCCGATGACGCGCAGTCCGAGCGCGACGGCGATCTGCACGCCGAGCGAGCCGGTGCCTCCGGCGGCGGAGTGGATGAGCACGCTCTCGCCGGCGCTGAGGCCCGCGCGGGTGAGCGACTGGTAGGCGGTGAGCCCTGCCAGCGGGATGCCCGCGGCCTGCTCGAAGGTCAACTCGCGCGGCTTGCGGGCGAGGGTGCGGACGGGGGCGGCGACCAGCTCGGCGTACGTACCGAGCTCCACCCATTCCTTGCGGACGTAGCCGTACACCTCGTCGCCCACGGCGTAGTCGAAGGTGTCCGGGCCGACCGCCTCGACGACGCCGGCCACGTCCCAGCCGGGTATGACGGGGTAGCGGACTTCGAGGATCGAGTCGAGGTATCCGGCGGCGAGCTTCCAGTCCACCGGGTTCACACCGGCCGCCTTGACGCGGACGAGGACGTCGCCGGGGCCGACCTTGGGCTCCGGGGCGTCAACGAGCTCCAGGGCGTCGGTGGTTCCGTATGCGGTGTACGCGATTGCCTTCATGATCGTCCCCAACGGGGGGCCCGGGGCCGGTATTCCGGGCCGGAACGACCTCTTTCCGGAATCTCCCACTCCCGGAGGTGCTGCCCGGGCGGGCTCAGGCGGGGAGGGTGTTGCGGTGCGAGCGGCGCCGGGCCGCGCTGAACAGGGCCTGGATCTGGGCCCCCGACTGCTCCACGTCGTCGAGCGGCGAGGGGAAGGGGAGCCGCACGTCGCGGTGGCCGCGCCGCTCCTCCAGCCGCAGGGTGATCCCGTACCGGTCCATGGCGACCGGCAGCGCGCGCAGGAGGGTGGACTGTTCGGGCTGGTCGACGGGGCGCGGCTCGACCAGGCGCAGGAGGAGGGTGACCAGGTCGGCGTGGTCGTCGAGGAGGTGGGTGAGCATCCCGGCCTCGTACGGGGCCAGGGGGTCGGGCCGGGCCGCGTCCAGTTCGTCGAGGCCGACGTACGAGCGGGTGCCGCCGGAGGTTTCGAGGACGGCCTGCCCGAACTCGACGCAGGTGGAGTCGGAACCCCCGTCGGAGTGAGGAGTGAGGAGTCGCCCGATCAGGGTGACGCGGGCGCGCACGCGGTCCCGCACGGGGGTGGGGGCGACGTCGGTGAACTCCAGGCGGATCGAGGGTCGGGGCTCGGTGCGGCCGCCCGGTTCGGCGGGGTGTGCGGCGGGGTGCAGGTGGAGCCGGCCGAGCGGGTCGGTGCCGTCGAGGTGGCGGATCTCCGTGCTGATCCCGTCGGTGACGACGGTCATGGAATGGGCGGCGGCCAGGATGGACCGGACCCGCTCGGCGTCGGTGGGCATGGGCAGGTGCATGTGGATCTCCGTCGTCCCGAGTGCGAGTAGCGGCGCGATGCATGCTTAGGTTTGCCTAACCTAACCCACTCGGCGGGTGGTGGGTAGCGGATGGTGGGCAGTCGGAGCGGCCGGTCCCGACACCTCGTGTCGGTGTTGGGCTGAACGGGTGAAACGCGAGAGGATGGGGGGATGCACATGAAGCGCAGGGCCGGGGCGGCCCGGTGAGCAGGTACGACGTCACCGACGAGCAGTGGGAGGGGCTCGCGCAGGTGGTCCCCCTGCGCAGTCGCAACGAGTGGCCCTCCCGGGTGGACCACCGCACGATCCCCAAGGCGCCGGGGGCGTCCGCGGCGGAGCAGCGGCGCTTCGTGGTGATCCGCGTCCAGGTCTTCGCGGACGCGCGGGAGGTGGCGGAGTACCTGATCGCGCAGATCCCGGTCCTGCTGGACCTCACGGGCGCGGACAGCGAAGTGGCCAAGCGGATCCTGGACTTCAGCAGCGGCGTGGTCTTCGGGCTGGGCAGTGGGATGCACCGGGTCGACCGGAACGTCTTCCTGCTGGCGCCCGTGGGGACCGAGGTGGAGGGGATCGCGGCCGCGGCCGTCCCCCGATCGTAGGAAGGTCCCGCGGACGGAACGGTTCACCGGACCCCAAGGGGGTCCCGCGGGCCGTACCGTCCCGCGCATGATCCCGCCTGCCTCGGTCCCGACCGCCGCTTCCGCCGCACTCGCCGCACCCGTTGCGCCCGCCGCCTCGGCGTTGCCCGCCGTATCCGTCGCGCCGGCGGTGCCCGCCGTATCCGTCACGTCGGCGGTGCCCGTCGTGCCCGCCGTATCCGTCACGTCGACGGTGCCCGTCGTGCCCGCCGCGCGCGCCGCGCGTGCCACGCCGGGCCTGACACCGGCGGCCGCGGCCGCCGAACCTGCCGCCGGGGTGCCGTACCTGCGGCCCGTCGTCACCGAATTACGGCTCTCCGCCTACGGGGCGCACCGAGGGGCCCGGTTCGCGCTCGGTGCGGTCACGCTGTTCGCCGGACCGAGCGGGAGCGGCAAGTCGCAGGTGCTGGAGGCGTACGCGGCGCTGGCCGCGCTGGGTGGCGGTGCCACGCTCGAAGAGGTCTTTCCCGCACCGCGGGCCCGGATCCCGGACCGGTCGGTGCCGGACTCCGAGCGGCGCAGGGGGTTCAGGCTCGGCTGCACGGTCGACGGCCCCGCCGGGCCGGTCCGGCTCGACCTCGCCGTCCAGGCGGAGCCCACGCTGCGGATCGTCGGTGAACGGCTCTCCGCGGACGGGCAGATCCTGCTCGGCACCGCCTTGCGCGACCCGGGGCGGCGCTCCGTCCAGGCGGCCTGGCTGACCGGCGGGGCCATCGGGGTCACCAGGGCCCCGCTCCCCGACGACCGGCTCGGCACGGCACTGCTCCCGCTGCGGGTGGCCGGCGCCACGGACGGGCAGCGCCGGGTGCTGGCCGCCGCCGAGCAGGTGGTGGTGGCGCTGCGCTCGGTGTTCCCCTGCGACCCGCGTCCGGAGCGGATGCGGGAGCCGGTCGCGCCGGGGGAGGGGCGGCTGCTGGGCGACTGCGCCAACCTGGCCGACGTGCTGCGCCGGACCCGCACGGAATGCGGCACCCGCTACGGGCTGTTGACCGAGGCCGCCCGGACCGGCTGCGCGGGGTGGGTGGCCGGGCTGGACGTCCGGGCCCCCGAGGGCGGGCCGGTCACCGGCCTGCTGGACCGGGGCTCCGCCCGGCCCGCGACGGAGCTGGCCAGGCTCGGCGCGGGCGAACTGCGCTTCCTGGCCCTCGCCCTGGTGCTGCTGACCGGGCCGGGGGTGCTGGCCATGGACCCGGCCGCCGAACTGCTGTCCGCGCGGCAGGCGCTGGCCGTGGTCGCCGACGGGTTCGACCGGGACCTCGACCGGCGCCAGAGCGCCGAACTGCTGCGGCTGGCGGTACTGGCCTGCGGGCGCGGCCAGGTCCGTCTGACGGCCTCGGCGGGCGAGGTGTGCGCGGAGACCGCCCGGGCGGTCGAGGGCGTCTCGGTGGTAGACCTGGGCGCATGAACGAGGAACGTGACACTCCCGTCGGGCACGGCGGGGAGCAGCGGGCGGGGCGGCCCGCGGAGCAGTCCGGGGAGCGGTCCGAGGGGCGGATCGAGGAGCGGATCGACCGTTTGCAGCGACGGCTCGCCGACTTCGCGGCGGCGCGCGGTTGGGAGCCGTACCACACGCCCAAGAACCTGGCGGTGGCGCTGAGCGTGGAGGCCTCGGAACTGGTCGAGATCTTCCAGTGGTTGACGCCGGAGCAGTCCGCGAGGGTCATGGAGAAGCCGGAGAGCGCACGCAGAGTGGCCGACGAGGTGGCTGATGTGCTGGCCTATCTGCTGCAGTTCTGTGAGGTTCTCGGGGTCGATGTGCTGGATGCGCTCGCCGCGAAGATCGAACGCAACGAGCTGCGGTTCCCCGTTCCGGGCGCCCCCGGGGCCGTCCGTCACTCTTCGGAGTGATGGCGTTATCCACAACCATGTTTGTGTCCACAATTTCCGAATACCCCTGGCTTTACCGGCCCGTTGCCCTCACTCTGGGTAGTGGTGAGGACGGCAGGATGTCGTGCGGACGGGGGACGGCATATGGACGCGGTACGGCTCATCGCAGCCGGCCGGCACGCGCTGGCACAGAGTGGGGCTGCGTGGGACATCGTGGGCGAGGCCTGGCAAGCGCAGGCGCTCGCGCAGGGCATAGGGAGCTGGCTGGCGGTCACCGGACCGCCGGAGCTGAGATCGGAGGCACGGGGGCTGGGTGAAGCGGGGGGCAGAGGGTGCGGGGTGCTCGACCGGGCGGCACTGCGCGGAGAGGGTTACGCGCCCGATCTCCCCCCGCGCGCGGCGCAGTTGACCGGAGTGGCGGATGTCCGGCAGGCGCTGCTCGGGCTGCAGGCGCTCCTGGGCGAAGTGGGCATAGCGCTGGTCGGGGTCGCCTGCGGCACGGACGACGAGGGTCTGTACTGGCAGTGCATAGAGTCGATAGACGCGGCGGACGAGTCGAGCGACCGGGTGCGGGCGATCCTGCGCCGGATTGCCGTGCGCGAGCGGGGATCCGCCTCCGGCGTGGCCTGAGCGACCGGGACCGGGACCAGCACCGGGGTTCGGGACCAGCGCGGGGGCCGGGACCTCCGGCACTGGCTCCGGGACCGGCACTGGCTCCGGCTCCGGCTCCGGCACCGAGACTGGCACCGGCTCCGGCTCCGGCTCTGGCACCGAGACTGGCACTGGCACTGCACTGGCTCCGGCACTGCACCGGCACCGGCACTGGCACCGGCACTGGCACCGGCTCCGGCAGTGTCCGGGGTCCAGGCCGGTGCCGCACGGAGTGGTGACGGGTCCCGCCGCGCGCGGCGGGACCCGTGCGGTCAGTGCGACCGGTAGGGCGGGCGGCCTTCGCTCCCCGGCGCGTGGCCGCCCTGCGGCAGCGGCGTGCCGGGGCTGCGGTCCGTGGAGGACTGGAGGTCGGCGTCGAGCTGCGAGAGGTCCGCGTTCAGCGCCGCCATCATCTCTTCCATCTGCTGCAGCAGGCCCTTCCGCGCGCCGCCCTGGGCGGGTACCGCCGACTCCCGGCGTGCGTTGTCGTCTGCTGCCTGCCCGGTCTGGCAGTCCTGGCGGCGGGTCTCCGGCGCGGACTCCTGGGACATGGCGGCCTCCTCGGCCCTGGCCCTTCCGAGGCGGAAGGGGGCGGTGGCCGCACCGGCGAAGGCCGCCGGCGCGCGGGCCGGGCGGTCCGGCTCCGTCCGAGCCAACGATCCCCCTACAGGCTGGTCACTGGCGGGGGCGGCGGCGGGCAGGCGGTCGGCTCGGATTCACCCGGCCGGGGTCGAAGGGGCAGGATGGAGGGCATGGATCTCCGTATCTTCACAGAGCCCCAGCAGGGGGCGAGCTACGACACCCTCCTGAGCGTCGCCAAGGCCACCGAGGACTTGGGCTTCGATGCCTTCTTCCGATCCGACCACTATCTGCGCATGGGCTCGGCGGACGGACTGCCCGGCCCCACCGACGCCTGGATCACCCTGGCCGGCCTGGCCCGCGAAACCAAGCGCATCCGGTTGGGCACGCTCATGACGGCCGGCACGTTCCGGTTGCCCGGGGTCCTCGCCATCCAGGTCGCACAGGTCGACCAGATGTCCGGTGGCCGGATCGAACTGGGCCTGGGCGCCGGCTGGTTCGAAGAGGAGCACAAGGCGTACGGAATCCCCTTTCCGGCGGAGCGCCTCGCCCGGCTGGAGGAGCAGCTGGCGATCGTCACCGGCCTGTGGGCCACCGAGCCCGGCGCCACCTTCGACTACCGGGGCGTCCACTACCAGGTGGAGAACTCCCCGGCACTGCCCAAGCCGGCCCAGGCCAAGATCCCCGTGCTGATCGGCGGCCACGGCGCGAAGCGCACCCCGCGCCTCGCCGCGCAGTACGCCGACGAGTTCAACATGCCGTTCGCCTCGATCCAGGACAGCGAGCGCCAGTTCGGCCGGGTCCGTGCGGCCGCCGAGGAGGCCGGGCGCAAGGCCGGCGACCTCGTCTACTCCAACGCCCTCGTCGTGTGCGTGGGCAAGGACGACGCCGAGGTGGCCCGGCGGGCTTCCGCCATCGGCCGGGACGTGGACGAGCTCAAGGCCAACGGCCTCGCGGGTTCCCCGGCCGAGGTCGTCGAGCGGATCGGCGCCTACGAGGAGGTCGGCTCCTCCCGCATCTACCTCCAGCTGCTCGACCTCGCGGACCTGGACCACCTGGAGCTGATCTCGGCCCGCGTCCTGTCCCAGCTCGGCTGAGGCGGGAGAGCCGGCCGTGCCCCGCGCGTCCCGCCCGCTGGCCGAGGCCCTGACCGGCCCCGGCGGCACGGCCGTGCTCCTGGACGGCGGCCTGAGCAACCAGCTCGCCGACCAGGGCTGCGACCTGACCGGGGGCCTGTGGACCGGCCGGGTGCTCGCCGAGCGGCCCGACCAGGTGGCGGCCGCGCACGCCGCGTACGCGCGGGCCGGCGCGCAGGTGCTGATCACCGCGAGCTACCAGGTGGGCTACGCGGCCTTCGCCCGCCACGGCTACGGCCCGGCCCGCACGACGGAGCTGCTGCGACGCAGCGTGCGGCTCGCCGCCCGGGCGGCCCGGGCGGCGGACCACGAGGTGTGGGTCGCCGCGTCCGTGGGCCCGTACGGGGCGGTGCTGGCGGACGGCTCCGAGTACCGGGGCCGGTACGGGCTGAGCGTGCGCGAGCTGGCGGCCTTCCACCGTCCCCGCGTCGAGGCGCTCCTGACCGAGGGGCCGGATGTCCTGGCACTGGAGACGGTCCCTGATGCCGTCGAGGCGCGGGCCCTGCTCGCGGTCCTCGCCGAGACGGGCGCCCGCGCGTGGCTGAGCTACACGGTGGCGGACGGCAGAACCCGGGCCGGCGGGTCCTTGTCCGAGGCCTTCGCCCTGGCCGCCGGGTCCCCGCAGGTCGTGGCGGTCGGCGTCAACTGCTGCGACCCCGCGGAGGTGCTGCCCGCCCTCGAAGCCGCGGCGGCAGTCACCGGGAAACCGCTGGTGGCCTACCCCAACGACGGTTCGGTCTGGGAGTCCGCCACCGGGACCTGGCGGTCTCCGCCCGCCACCGTCCCCTGGCCCACGGCCGACTGGCGGCGGGCCGGGGCCCGCCTCATCGGAGGCTGCTGCCGGATCGGCCCGCGGGACATCGCCGACCTCGCGGCCGGCGCGACCCCCCGCCGGGGTTCGCGGGACAGCCCTTAGTACTGCAAGGGTCTTTGGTCTGACGGGTTGGCAGCCTCGGGTGGTGTGTGGCCGCGTCGTTCGTAGTGGCTGACGCGGGCTTGGTGTTGTCGTCGGCGGCGCCAGTAGGACCAATGCAGGACGTGGCCGGGGCTTTGGCGGGGTCGGGTGGGTCATAGCTGCCAACAGCCACCCAAAGAACCGTTGCAGTACTAGTTGGCGACCTCGACGTCCGTACGGGAATGCGCTCCGACTGGGCGAGGTCGGGGCTGGAGCGACCCTGTCACTTGATGGGTTCGCTGTCGTGCGCGCCGCCGATGCAGGTCCACAGGCCGGTTGCGGACTCGTACTCCGATGATCCTCCACCTTTTGTGCATGTGTTCACGTCGACATCGGATACAGCAGCTTGTGCGGCAGGGCTCATGGCGCCGAGAACAGCCAGTACGACGGCGGTGATGAACCCGAGAAGTCGTGTACGCATGGGGACCTCCTGTGAGGACGGGCCATGGGTCACGACGTTACTCCGATCGGGTGCGGGTGCACTCCAGGGGCGTCCACCGGCATACGGCGGGAGACTGGTGTCATGGCGAACACACCCGTGGTAGCCGTAGGTCGACCGGATGGCCTTGGCTGGCGGCATGTCACCATCAACGACCGTCCTGCGGGCAAGGTCCGCTCGATGGGGGAGCTGCGAAGACTCATACGCGGCGCTGGTCTGGTATCCGGGTACGACATCCATTGGATCGGCGAGGACTGCACCGGCTGGCCGGATCGCACGTGGTACCGGCGCACCGTCGGCACTCTCATGACAGCCGGCCTGCTGGCAACTGCTTGCATGCTCTTCGTGATCGGCATGAAGGATACCTTTGGCGCTCTCACCTACTCCGGACGTGTCACGGGAATCATCTTTCTTCTCGCGGCAGCGCTGGAAATCGGTGCGGCACTGGCTGCTTTCGACTATTGGGGCAAGCGGAGGGTGGCCTATTCCGGGATGGTCGTCCTGCTCGGCGCCCTGGTATCAATTGCCGTCGGCTTGCTCATGCTCCTCATGCAGCTGATCGACGGCAAAAGGTACACGAATTACGTGCTGATTTGGATAATCTTCCCGATATTGTCTGTGGGGGCTCTGTACATACTCGCCCGCGACCGGGTGTGGAAGCTGGTTCCCCACCCCCAGAGATTCGTGGCCGGAGCGGTTGTCTCCAGTCTTCTCGCCATCCCCAACGTCACGTATACGCAGATATATGTCCCCTATGCAACATCTCCGATCGTGAACAGCGTGGCTTCCTTCGGGAAGTCGAGTCTGAGCGAGGATCGGTCGAAAATGTACCTGCCGGTTCATCTGTCCGTGAAGAACTCCGGCCAGATTCCCGTCTACGTCCTCGGCAGCATCTACTGGGTCCACGGCTGGGACTCCGCCCCGAAGAAGCCGGAGAAGCCGGGCTTCAAATTGATCCGAGCCGGCGAGTTCATCAGGCCGCCGGGATGGCTGTTGAACCCGGGAGGAGAATTCGCGGAGGACGAGGTAATCGAGATAATGCGACCTGGTGAGTTCAAATATGAGAAGATCAAGGTCCAGGCGGAACTGTACGCGGTAAGGAAAGACAGAATGACCATAGTCGGCAACTATGAGAGCTCCGGGAAGAGCCTGGGCGACCTCAAAAAGGAAGGCAAGGATCAGGATCCTCGAGGTCCGGAGGGTGAGAATCAGACATACCTGCGCTACCAGGCCGACATCTCGAACAGCAATGAGATCCTCAACGCGACTCGCGGTCGCCAGCGGATAACTCTGTGGTACGTGAACAAGAAGGAGCGGCCATACATTTACGCGGTTGTGGAGCCGCCAGGAGAGAGAGTGGATTTTGACAGCAGCGATCCTAATCGCAACAAGAAAGCCATTGATCGGTACGGCCTGGAGCACCTGCGCAGCTCAATGCAGCAGAAACCCTTCGCGGAACTCATGGACATGGCGAAGTGATGAAGCCCCCTACTTCCAGGGGATGTTGAGCCAGGGTCTGGACGGCTCCGCGGTCAGGGTCAGGTGCGTGGACAGGGAGCCGGCGTACCACTCCCCGAACTCCTCCTCGTCGAAGTGCAGGCACCGGCCCGAGCAGGTACCCGGCGGAGAACTCCGCCCAGGAGCGCTACGTCTCGCAGACCGTCCCACCGGCGCGGAGCACGGCGCGCTCCGCCTCCTCCGGCGTGCCGTAGCGGGTGCCGAGGCCCCAGCGGGCCGTCTGGGAGGCCCGGCCGAGGTCCCAGCCCTCGACGGGGCGTACGGATCCCCCCTCGGGCAGCCCGCCGGCGCGGATGCGCTGCTCGTAGCCAGCCCCTGCACCTGCCCGGCCCGTTCGGCAACGGCTCCTACGGGAAGCCGAAGCGCTGGCCGGCCCGGTGCGCCCGTTGGGCGAGCAAGGCGGCGAAGGGCGGCCCTGCGCCTCATGGGTTGTGGGCCCACAGGGTCGAGGCCCCGTCGGAGCGAGCCGTGCGCCGCCTTGGTCGGCCCGGCGCACGGCCCGCCCGCCGTCGTCCGCCAGCGGTCATCCGTTCCGGTCATGGGCGGCAGCGGTCCGGAGCCGGGCCCGCGCCGGCTCGGCCGACAAGATCCCTAGCCCTCTTCGTGTGAGCGGTGGCGGAAGCGGTCGGCCGCGCGGCGGCCGCGGGCTTCGACGGGGAGGACCCCGGTGGCCGCGGCCAGGCCGTAGGGCGGCATGTCGGAGTAGATCGACTCGTACGATCCCTCGGGCGCGATGTACGACTCGTGCCAGAGGCCCACGTGTCCGCGGATCTTGCCCGCGCGCTCCTTGCGGTTGATGATCGCCCAGACCCGGTGGTGGAACATGTCCGGGGCCGCGGCGTAGGCGTAGAGCTTCTCCTTGGACTCCCAGTACTGGACCACGTAGTACGTGCGGGGCGAACCGGTGAGCAGGACGTGACCGAGGAGTCCGCGGCTCTTGTCCCGGGTCAGTTCGCGGAGCATGCGGGGCATGGCGAGCAGGACCGGCACCCAGTGGTGCACCGCCCAGAAGTGGTTGATGCGCATTCCGATCAGCAGGACGACGACGTCGCCCTCGGCGGCCGCGGTGGTGGGGCCCGGTACAGGTTTCGCGGACACTCTGCCTCCAGTTCGCCTGGTTGGATAGCGGCACTGTCCGTGCATATTTGGATAGTGGCACTCTCCAAGGAAAGGTTCAAGAGATGCGACTGGCGGAGTTGAGCGAACGCAGTGGCGTCTCGACCGCGACGATCAAGTACTACCTGCGTGAGGGGTTGTTGAGGCCGGGGCGCCGCGTCAGCGCGACGAACGCCGAGTACGACGAGAGCCACCTGCGCAGGCTGCGGCTGGTGCGGGCGCTGATCCAGGTCGGCGGGATCCCGGTGGCCAAGGCCCGGGAAGTGCTCGCGCACGTCGACGACGAGACCCTGGGCCGGACGATCCGGATGGGCGCCGCCCTGTGGGCGCTGCCGCAGGATCCCGAACCGGACGAGGAGGACGCGGCGGTGGTCACCGCGCGGCGCGAGGTGGACCGGCTGCTGGAGACGCTGGGCTGGTCGACGGTCCGGGAGCTGGGCGGCCTGTCGCCGGTCCACCGGTCACTGGTGGTGGCCGTGGCCACGCTCCTGCGCCTCGGATATCAGTGGGACGCCGAACTGATGGCTCCGTACGCCGAACTCATGCACCAGGCGGCCGTGCGCGACCTGGACTTCGTGGAGACCCACCCCTCCGAGTCGGAGAAGGTGGAGACCGTGGTGGCTGCGGCCATCCTCTTCCAGCCGGTGCTGAAGGCACTGCACCGGCTGGCGCAGGAGGAGGAGTCGGCCCGGCGCTACGGGCTCTGACGCACGGCCGCGCCGGTCGTGCCCGGCAGCCGGAGCCGGTGGAAAATGGGGCGCGGACAGCCCCCGTGACCAAGAACAATCGCCCGTGTGTTCCTGACGATCTCCACCACCGGCTCCCCTGAACGACCCGCCACCGACCTGGGCTTCCTGCTGCACAAGCATCCCGGCAAGGCGCAGTCGTTCTCCACCTCCCACGGCACCGCCCACGTCTTCTACCCCGAAGCCACGGCCGAGCGGTGCACGGCGGGCCTGCTCCTGGAGGTGGATCCCGTCGCGCTCGTGCGGCGCGGCCAGGGCAAGGGCCGGGGCGGGACGCCCGACGCCGCGCTCGCGCAGTACGTCAACGACCGGCCGTACGCCGCTTCCTCGCTGCTGGCCGTCGCGCTGAGCGGCGTCTTCCGCAGCGCGCTGGCGGGCCAGTGCACCGCACGGCCGGAACTGACGGACGAGGTGCGTCCGCTGCGCATCGAGGTGCCGGCGCTGCCCGCCCGGGGCGGCGCGGACCTCGTGCACCGGCTGTTCGGCCCGCTCGGCTGGGCGTCGGTCAGGGTCACGCCGGTCCCGCTCGACGAGACGTTCCCCGAGTGGGGCGACTCCCGGTACGTGCGCCTGGTCCTGGAGGGCGAGCTGCGCCTCTCCGAGGCGCTGCGCGGCCTGTACGTCCTGCTGCCCGTCCTCGACGACGCCAAGCACTACTGGATCGCCGCCGACGAGGTGGACAAGCTGCTGCGCGCCGGTGAGGGCTGGCTCGCCGAGCACCCCGAGAGCGCCCTGATCACCTCCCGCTACCTCGCCCGGCACAAGCGACTGACCCAGGACGCCCTGGAGCGCCTGGAACTGGTCCGCCTCGCCGAGGCCGACGGCAGCGAGGTCGAGGAGATCGACAACGCCGTCGACGAGTCCCGCGACACCGAGGACAAGCCGGTGCCGCTCGCGGCACGCCGCCGCGAGGCGATCCTCGCCGCGCTGCGCGCCGCCGGGGCCGCCCGGGTCCTCGACCTCGGATGCGGCCAGGGCCAGTTGGTACAGGCGCTGCTGGCGGATCCGGCGTACACCGAGATCGTCGGCGTGGACGTGTCCGTGCGGGCGCTGCACGTCGCCGCCAGGCGGCTGCGGCTGGAGCGGATGGGGGAGCGGCAGAGCTCCCGCGTCCGCCTCACGCAGGGCTCCCTCGCTTACACCGACAAGCGGCTCGCCGGCTACGACGCGGCCGTGCTCAGCGAGGTCATCGAGCACGTGGACCCGGAGCGGCTGCCCGCCCTGGAGTACGCGGTGTTCGGCGCGGCCCGTCCCCGTACCGTCCTCGTGACCACGCCGAACGTCGAGTACAACGTCCGCTGGGAGTCCCTGCCGGCCGGGCACGTCCGGCACGGCGACCACCGCTTCGAGTGGACCCGCGCCCAGTTCCGGGCCTGGGCCGGCCAGGTCGCCTCGCGGCACGGCTACACCGTCGGCTACGTGCCCGTCGGGGACGACGACCCCGAGGTGGGGCCGCCGACCCAGATGGCGGTCTTCACCCAGACGGCCGGCACCAGGACCGCGGACACCCGGGCCGCGGACACCCGGGCCGCGGACACTCAGGCCGCGAACCCCGAGAGCAACGACACCCGGACCAACGACACCCGGACCAACGACACCCGGACCACCGACACCCCGAAGGAGGGCGAGGCAGCATGACCAGCTCCACCGACACCGCCGTGGATACCGGCCGCAAGCGCGTACTTCCCGTCACCGACCTGTCCCTCGTCGTCCTCATCGGGGCCACCGGCTCGGGCAAGTCCACCTTCGCCCGCACCCACTTCAAGCCCACCGAGGTCATCTCCTCGGACTACTGCCGCGGCCTGGTCGCCGACGACGAGAACGATCAGAGCGCCAGCAAGGACGCCTTCGAGGTCCTGCACTACATAGCGGGCAAGCGCCTCGCCGCCGGCCGCCTCACCGTGGTCGACGCGACCAGCGTCCAGGCCGAGTCCCGCCGGCAGCTGGTCCAGCTCGCCCGCGAGTACGACGTCCTGCCCATCGCGATCGTCCTCGACGTGCCCGAGGAGGTCTGCGCGGAGCGCAACGCGGCCCGCCCGGAGCGGGCCGGGCTTCCGCGCGCCGTCATCCAGCGCCACCGCCGGGAACTGCGCCGCTCGCTGCGCGGCCTGGAGCGCGAGGGCTTCCGCAAGGTGCACGTCCTGCGGACGCCCGAGGAGGTCGAGTTGGCCGAGGTCGTCCTGGAGAAGCGCTTCAACGACCTCACACACCTCACCGGCCCCTTCGACATCATCGGCGACATCCACGGCTGTTCCTCCGAGCTGGAGACCCTGCTCGCCAAGCTCGGCTATGAGGACGGCGCCCACCCCGGGGGCCGCACCGCGGTCTTCGTCGGCGACCTCGTCGACCGCGGCCCGGACAGTCCGGGCGTACTGCGCCGCGTGATGGGCATGGTCGCCTCCGGCAACGCCCTGTGCGTGCCCGGGAACCACGAGAACAAGCTCGCCCGTTACCTCAAGGGATCCAAGGTCCAGCTGACGCACGGACTCGCCGAGACCGTCGAGCAGCTCGCCGAGGAGCCCGAGGAGTTCGTCGAGGAGGTCCGCGCCTTCATCAAGGGCCTGGTCAGCCACTACGTCCTCGACGGCGGGAAGCTGGTGGTCTGCCACGCCGGACTGCCCGAGAAGTACCACGGCCGCACCTCCGGCCGGGTGCGCTCGCACGCCCTGTACGGCGAGACCACGGGCGAGACCGACGAGTTCGGCCTGCCGGTGCGCTACCCGTGGGCCGAGGACTACCGGGGCAAGGCCGTCGTGGTCTACGGACACACCCCGGTCCCGAACACCGCCTGGATCAACAACACCATCTGCCTCGACACCGGAGCCGTCTTCGGCGGCAAGATGACCGCCCTGCGCTGGCCCGAGCGCGAACTGGTCGACGTACCGGCCGAAAAGGTCTGGTACGAGCCGGTCAAGCCGCTCGCCACCGAGGCGCCGGGCGGGCACGACGGCCGCCCGCTCGACCTGGCCGACGTGCACGGCCGCCGGGTCGTCGAGACCCGGCACCTGGGCAACGTCAACGTCCGCGAGGAGAACGCGGCCGCCGCCCTGGAGGTCATGAGCCGATTCGCCGTGGACCCGCGCCTGGTGCCGTACCTCCCGCCGACCATGGCGCCCACGGCGACCTCGCGGATCGACGGCTACTTGGAGCACCCGGCCGAGGCCTTCGCGCAGTACCGCCAGGACGGCATCTCCCAGGTCGTCTGCGAGGAGAAGCACATGGGCTCCCGAGCCACCGTGCTGGTCTGCAAGGACGCCGACGCGGCCCGCCGGCACTTCGGCGTGGACGGGCCCACGGGATCCATGTACACCCGCACCGGACGCCCCTTCTTCAAGGATCCCGAGGTCACCGAGGAGGTCCTCGCCCGGCTGCGCGCGGCGATCACCGACGCCGGGCTGTGGGAGGAGTCGGCCGAGCCCGGCAGCGCCGACGGCGCGTGCGACTGGCTGCTCCTCGACGGCGAACTGCTGCCCTGGTCGCTGAAGTCCGGCGGCCTGCTGCGCAGCCAGTACGCGGCCGTGGGCGCGGCCTCCTCCGCCGTCTTCCCGGACGCCCTGGCCGCCTTGGAGGCGGCCGGCGCGCGGGGCGTCGACACCGCGGAGCTGCTGGAGCGCCAGCGCGGGCGGGCCGTCGACGCGGCGAGGTTCACCGAGGCCTACCGGCGTTACTGCTGGACCACGGACGGGCTGGACGGCGTACGGTTCGCCCCGTTCCAGCTGCTGGCGGCGGCCGGGCGGTCGCTGGCCGCCGTACCGCACGACGAGCAGCTGTTCTGGCTGGACCGGCTCGTCGCCGCCGACGAGGCGTCCGGGACCGGGCTGCTGCGCCGCACCGGCCGGATCCTGGTGGACACGGCCGACGAGGCCTCGGTACGGGCGGGCACCGACTGGTGGCTGGAGCTGACGGCCGCCGGCGGCGAGGGCATGGTCGTCAAGCCGCTCCAGGCGTACGCCAAGGACGGCAAGGGCCGCCTGGTCCAGCCGGGGGTCAAGGTGCGGGGCCGCGAGTACCTGCGGATCATCTACGGTCCCGAGTACACGCGGGCGGACCACCTGGAGCGGCTGCGCGGGCGCCACCTCGGGCACAAGCGCTCGCTCGCGCTGCGCGAGTACGCGCTCGGGCTGGAGGCCCTGGACCGGCTGGCGGCGGGGGAGCCGCTGTGGCGGGTTCACGAGGCGGTCTTCGCCGTGCTCGCGCTGGAGTCGGAGCCGGTGGACCCGAGGCTCTGACGGCGTCAAGGAAGCGCCCCCGTACGGTCGCTCATTAGGTCGTATGGGGGAACTTTCGCGGAGAACTCCGGGAAACCCCCCGGCGGGATCGTTCATCCAGGGCAGCGGAATGTCCGCGACCCTGGAAGGACGGAACGTCACCTATGAAGATGACCGCGCGCGGAAGCATTGCGGCACTCATGACCTGTATGGCCGCGGCCGGCGCGGCCACCCCGGCCGCGGCCGGCGCGGTGCCGGTGGGTGTCCCCCTCGACGCGGTGCGCACCACGCTCGGCGTGGACGTCCCGCACGTGGCCACCGGGGTCCCGGTGCCGGTCGTCGGGGCGCCCCAGGTGCCGGTGCACCACACGGGCGACATGCTGCCGACCCCGCTCCTCCCGGCGGTGCCGATCGGCACCGAGCTCGGCAGCACCCTCGTCACCTCTCCGGTGCCGAACCTGGCGGGCAAGCCCGAGACGGACGGCGAAGGTTCGCTGGACGCGCCCGCGACCACCGTGCGCACCCGCACTCCCGGACTGCTCGTCGGCTCCCCGCTGACGATGCCCGACGGGTCGAACTACGGGCTGCCGAACGTGACTCTTCCCGCGCTGGGCCTGATCGCCCCGGAGCTCACGGGCGCCCCGCAGGCCCTTCTCGGCCTGCGCTGAACCGGCGGTGGCGGCGGCGCCGCCCCGGCCGTACCTGACCCGCTGAGCCGACGCCACGTCAAAAAGCCGCCCGGTCTGCGAACGTGTACGGCATGGGATTCCATGTCGATTCCGAGACCGGGCGGCTTCGCCGCGTCATCCTCCACCGGCCCGACCTGGAGCTGAAGCGGCTCACACCGAGCAACAAGGACGCGCTGCTCTTCGACGACGTGCTGTGGGTGCGCCGGGCGCGCCAGGAGCACGACGGCTTCGCCGACGTACTGCGCGACCGGGGCGTCGCGGTCCACCTCTTCGGGGACCTGTTGCGCGAGGCCCTGGACATTCCGGAGGCGCGACGCCTCGTACTGGACCGGGTCTTCGACGAGAAGGAGTACGGTCCGCTCGCCACCGACCACCTGCGGTCGGTCTTCGAGGGGCTGGACTCGACCGCTCTCACCGAGGCGCTGGTCGGCGGGATGACCAAGCGGGAGTTCCTGGAGCGGCACAGGGAGCCGGTGTCGGTCCGCTTCCACGCCCTGGAGCTGGACGGCTTCCTGCTGGGGCCGCTGCCCAACCACCTCTTCACCCGCGACACCTCCGCCTGGATCTACGACGGGGTGTCGATCAACGCGATGCGCTGGCCGGCCCGGCAGCGCGAGACCGTGCACTTCGAGGCCATCTACAAGCACCACCCGCTCTTCACCGCCTCCGGAGCCTTCCACTACTGGTCGCAGGGTCAGGCGGACTACCCCTCCACCATCGAGGGCGGTGACGTCCTGGTCATCGGCAACGGCGCCGTGCTGATCGGGATGAGCGAGCGGACCACCCCGCAGGCGGTGGAGATGCTGGCGCGGGGGCTGTTCGCCGCCGGGTCGGCGACCACGATCGTGGCGCTCGACATGCCCAAGCGGCGGGCGTTCATGCACCTGGACACCGTGATGACGATGGTCGACGGAGATACGTTCACCCAGTACGCCGGCCTCGGCATGCTGCGCTCCTACACGATCGAGCCGGGTGACGGCTTGAGCGACCTGAAGGTGACCGACCACGCGCCGGAGCACATGCACCGGGCGATCGCGGCGGCGCTCGGCCTGGACTCGATCCGGGTGCTGACCGCGACGCAGGACGTGCACGCGGCGGAGCGCGAGCAGTGGGACGACGGCTGCAACGTGCTGGCGGTGGAGCCGGGCGTGGTCGTCGCCTACGAGCGCAACGTCACGACCAACACCCATCTGCGCAAGGAGGGCATCGAGGTGATCGAGATCCCGGGCAGCGAGCTGGGGCGCGGGCGCGGCGGGCCGCGCTGCATGAGCTGCCCGGTCGAGCGGGACGGGATCTGAGCGGGCGGAGCCGGGAGGCGCAGGCGGGGCGGTGTGCGGGAAGCGTCGGGCTGCCCCAGGGGGCCTGTATATCAATACGGAGCGTCGTATAGACTTCCAGAGTACCTGTCACCGTGACTTTGGAGTCCCCATGGGCACCGACCTCGTCGGCCGCAGTTTCCTCAAGGAGCTCGACTTCACGGCCGCCGAGTTCCGCGGCCTGGTCGAGCTCGCCGCCGAACTCAAGGCGGCCAAGAGGGCCGGGACCGAGCGTCGCCGCCTCCAGGGCAAGAACATCGCCCTGATCTTCGAGAAGACCTCCACGCGCACCCGCTGCGCCTTCGAGGTCGCCGCCGCCGACCAGGGCGCCCACACCACCTACCTCGACCCCTCCGGCTCCCAGATGGGCCACAAGGAATCGGTCGAGGACACGGCGCGGGTGCTGGGCCGGATGTTCGACGGCATCGAGTACCGGGGCGACGCGCAGGACACCGTCGAGCAGCTCGCCGCCCACGCCGGAGTGCCCGTCTTCAACGGCCTCACCGACGACTGGCACCCCACCCAGATGCTGGCCGACGTGCTCACGATGACCGAGCACTGCGCCAAGCCGCTGGAGCGGATCGCCTTCGCCTACCTGGGCGACGCCCGCTTCAACATGGGCAACTCCTACCTGGTGACCGGCGCGCTGCTGGGCATGGACGTACGGATCGTCGCGCCGGGGCGGTACTGGCCGGCCGAGCCGGTCGTGGCCGCGGCGCGCGAGCTGGCCGCCGCGAGCGGCGCCCGGATCACCCTCACCGAGGACCTCGCGGAAGGCGTCGGGCAGGCCGACTTCGTGCTGACGGACATCTGGGTCTCCATGGGCGAGCCCAAGGAGGTCTGGGACGAGCGGATCGAGGCGCTGTCCCCGTACGCCGTCACCATGGACGTGCTGCGCGCCACCGGCAACCCGGACGTGAAGTTCATGCACTGCCTGCCGGCCTTCCACGACCTCGGTACCGAGGTGGCGCGGGAGATCCACGAGCGGCACGGGCTGGACTCGCTGGAGGTGACGGACGAGGTGTTCGAGTCCGCGCACTCGGTCGTCTTCGACGAGGCGGAGAACCGGCTGCACACCATCAAGGCGGTCCTCGTCGCGACGCTCGCGGAGCCGGGCGCATAGTCATGCGCCGCTCGGGACCGCGGCGCTCCAGAGCGGGCGGCGCCGGGCCCGGAGGGCGAACCAGACCGCCTTGCCGTGCGGGGTGGGGCGGTGGCCGCAGGCCGAACTGAGGGTCCGGATCAGCAGCAGGCCGCGGCCGTGCTCCTGCCACGGGTCGGGGTGCGCGTCGTCCGTGCGGGGGGCGGTGAGGTCGCCGGGGGGCCGGGGGTCCCCGTCGTGGACCTCGACCTGGCACCCGTTCGCCAGCAGTTCCACGACGAGCTCGATGGGCGCGGCGGAGGGGGTGTGCTCGACGGCGTTGGCGACCAGTTCGGCGGTGAGCAGTTCGGCGGTGTCACTGTCGGCGGGGGAGTCGACATCGGCGAGGGCGGTACGGACCAGGGCGCGGGCGATCGGTACGGCCGCCGTCGTGTGCGGCAGGGTGATCCGCCAGGCGGAGGGGTCGGGCAAGGCGGGACCGTCCGTTCCTTCGCTCGTGGGGGCGGGCGCGGCAGGGTGAGGGGTGTACATGCGCGGCTTCGGGGTGTCGGCGGGGGAAATCCTGCTTTCAACGATACGAAGTGGAAATGTCGGCCCGTAGGGCACCCCGACGTCAGCGCAAGGGGCGTCGGTCACACATGTCGGGACCTTCGCGGCGTGTGGCGCCCCGAACCCGCCACGACAGCAGATCTATCGCGTTTCTGTGACGGTGGTCACGACCCGGTGATACCTTCGGGAAGGTGAGTCCCTTCCTCGGTTCCACACCAGCGACCGAACGCTGGCGCCACCTGCGGGTGGACCGCCGCGACGGCGTCGCCACCGTCACCCTCGACCGCCCCGAGAAGCTGAACGCGCTCACCTTCGGCGCCTACGCCGACCTGCGCGACCTGCTCGCCGAACTGTCCAGGGAGCGTTCCGTACGCGCCCTCGTACTCGGCGGCGAGGGACGCGGCTTCTGTTCCGGCGGCGACGTCGACGAGATCATCGGCGCCACCCTCGCGATGGACACGGCCCAGCTCCTCGACTTCAACCGGATGACCGGCCAGGTGGTCCGCGCCCTGCGCGAATGCCCCTTCCCGGTGATCGCCGCCGTCCACGGCGTCGCCGCCGGCGCCGGAGCCGTCATCGCGCTCGCCGCCGACTTCCGGATCGCCGACCCCACCGCCCGCTTCGCCTTCCTCTTCACCCGCGTCGGCCTCTCCGGCGGCGACATGGGCGCCGCGTACCTGCTGCCCCGCGTCGTAGGGCTCGGCCACGCCACCCGGCTCCTGATGCTGGGAGAACAGGTCAGGGCGCCCGAGGCGGAGCGGATCGGGCTGCTGAGCGAGGTGACCGAGGAGGGCTTGGCCTCCGCGCGGGCCGCCGAACTCGCCGCGCACCTGGCCGCAGGCCCCGCCCTCGCCTACGCACAGACCAAGGCGCTGCTGACCGCCGAGCTGGACATGCCGCTCGCCGCCTCCGTGGAGCTGGACGCGAACACCCAGGCACTGCTGATGAACGGCGAGGACTACCGGGAGTTCCACGCGGCCTTCACCGGGAAGCGGCCGCCCCAGTGGAAGGGCAGGTAGCGCGATGCCGGAAGCCGTGGCACTGCGGGTCGCCGTCGTGGGCGGGGGGCCGGGCGGGCTGTACGCCGCCGCACTGCTGGCCCGGCAGGGGCACGCGGTGGAGGTCTGGGAGCGGGGTGCCCCCGAGGACACCTTCGGCTTCGGCGTGGTGCTCTCCGACGAGACCCTCGGCGGGATCGAAGCCGCCGACACGGTCGTCTACGCCGCCCTGTGCGCGGAGTTCACCCGCTGGGACGACATCGACATCGTGCACCGGGGCCGCCTGCTGACCTCCGGGGGCCACGGCTTCGCCGCGCTGGGGCGCCGCCGCCTCCTGGAGATCCTGCACGAGCGGTGCGCGGACCTCGGCGTCCGGCTGCGCACGCGCACCGAGGCCCCCGGCCCGCCGGAGCTCGCGGCCTCGTACGACCTGGTGGTCGCCGCGGACGGGGTGCACAGCCCGGTCCGGGAGAGCGGGGCCGCGCACTACCGGCCGACGGTCACCGCGGGGCGGTGCCGGTACATCTGGCTGGCCGCGGACTTCGCCCTCACGGCCTTCCGCTTCGAGATCGCCGAGACCGAGCACGGGGTGATGCAGCTGCACGCCTACCCGTACGCGGGGGACGCCTCCACCGTGATCGTCGAGATGCGCGAGGAGGTCTGGCGGCAGGCCGGCTTCGACCTGTGCGACGAGGAGGAATCGGCGGCACGCTGCGCCAAGATCTTCAGCGAGGCCCTGCGGGGGCGGCCGCTGCGCGGCAACCGCTCGGCGTGGACCCGGTTCCGAACGGTCGTCAACGAGCGCTGGTCCCACGGCAACGTGGTGCTGATCGGCGACGCGGCGCACACCGCGCACTTCTCGATCGGCTCCGGCACCAAACTGGCCGTGGAGGACGCGCTCGCACTGGCGCGGGCGCTGGAGCACCAGCCGGACGTCCCCGCCGCGCTGGCCGCCTACGAGGAGGCGCGGCGGCCGGCCGTGGCCTCGACCCAGCGGGCGGCGGCCGCCAGCATGCGCTGGTTCGAGGAGATCGCGGGTCATGTGGACCAGCCGCCCCGGCAGTTCGCCTTCAACCTCCTCACGCGCAGCAGGCGGGTCACCCACGGCAACCTGCGGCTGCGCGACCCGCGTTTCACGCGCGCGGTGGAACGCGAGTTCGGCTGCCCCGACGACGGGCCGGACCGGGCGGGAACGCCGCCGATGTTCACGCCGTTCACCCTGCGGGGACTGACCCTGCGCAACAGGGTCGTGGTGTCCCCGATGGACATGTACTCGGCGGCCGCGGGCGACGGCGTACCGGGTGACTTCCACCTGGTCCACCTCGGCGCGCGGGCGCTCGGCGGGGCCGCACTGGTGATGACCGAGATGGTCTGCGTCAGCGCCGAGGGCCGGATCACGCCCGGCTGCACGGGCCTCTACACCGCGGAGCAGACGGCCGCCTGGGCGCGGATCGCCGACTTCGTGCACACCAGCGCGCCCGGAGTCGCCCTCGGCGTCCAGCTCGGCCACTCCGGCCGCAAGGGTTCGACCCGCGTGATGTGGGAGGGCATGGACACCCCCCTGCCCGAAGGCAACTGGCCGCTGGTGGCCGCCTCCGCGCTGCCGTACCGGCCCGGGGTCTCGGCCGTCCCGCGCGCGCTGGACGACGCCGGCCTCGCCGCCGTCCGCTCGGACTTCGCGGCCGCCGCGGCCCGGTCCGCCACGGCCGGCTTCGACCTGCTGGAGCTGCACTGCGCGCACGGCTACCTGCTCTCCGGGTTCCTCTCCCCGCTGACCAACCGGCGCACCGACGCCTACGGCGGCCCGCTGGAGAACCGGCTCCGCTTCCCGCTGGAGGTCTTCGACGCGGTCCGCGCCGTCTGGCCCGAGGACCGGCCTATGACGGTCCGCCTCTCGGCCACGGACTGGGCGCCCGGCGGGACCTCGCCCGAGGACGCCGTGGCCATCGCCGAGGCCTTCGCGGCCCACGGCGCCGACGCCGTCGACGTCTCGACGGGCCAGGTCGTGGCGGACGAGGCCCCCGAGTACGGGCGCTCGTACCAGACCCCCTACGCCGACCGGATCCGGGCCGCCCTCGGCGTCCCCGTCATCGCGGTCGGCGCGATCTCCTCCTGGGACGACGTCAACTCCCTGCTCCTCGCGGGCCGCGCCGACCTGTGCGCACTGGGCCGACCGCACCTCTACGACCCGCACTGGACCCTGCACGCGGCCGCCGAGCAGTCCTACGCGGGCCCGGCCGCGCCCTGGCCCGCCCCCTACCTGGCCGGCAGCCGCAAACCGCCGACCGGCCGGGAGTAGCGCGCACCGCGGCCCTCAGGCGGCGGCGTGCCTGAAGGCGGTGACCCGGCCCAGCAGCGGCTCGGAGGCGAGCGCGGCCCCCAGCTCGCGGACCGCCTTCGGCGGGCAGCGCGCCGATCGGCATCGGGTACGGCGGGGTGCACAAGAGGTCGCCGGCGACGGCCGCGTCGTCGCCGGTCCACCAACCGGAGAAGGGATCGGCCGAGCCGTAGGCGTCCGGACCCCGCCGCTCCAGGGCGTCGTCCACCGCGCAGACGGGTTTCCGCTCGGACAGCCGGCTCAGGACTCCACGAACCGGGCGCCGATGGCCCACAGCCTGTCGTGGAGTTCGGCGAACACCGCAGCCGAGCGGTCGCCGGGCCAGTCCGCCGGGAGGAGGTCGCGGGGCAGGCCCGGGTCGGCGTACGGGAGGCGGCGCCAGCTGTCCAGGGCGAGGAGGTAGCCGCGGTAGGCGGCCTCCGGGGGCGGGGGCGGGCCCGCGTGCAGGGCCCGCAGGGCCGGTTCGTGCAGGTCGAGGAACTCCTCGTGCTGCTTGGCCAGCGCCGCCAGGTCCCACCAGCGGGCCACCGACTCCGCGGTCGGGGCGAAGCCGAGGTGGACGCCGCGGAAGAGCTCCACGTACGGCGTCAGGCGCAGCCGGTCCAGGGTGCGCAGGGTCTCCCCGCGCAGGTGCGCCGGGGCGATCCACACGCCCGGCGAGACCGAGCCGAAGCCGAGCCGGGCCAGCCGGGAGCGCAGCAGGTGCCGCTTGGCGCGCTCCTGCTCCGGCACGGAGAACACGGCCAGCAGCCACTCCTCGGACCGGCGCGGAGCCCCGTAGATCCGCCGGTCGCCGTCCTCCAGCAGTTCGCGGGCCTCCTCGGAGAGCTCGTACGCCGCGGAGCCGTCCACGGCCCGCGCCGGCAGCAGGAAGCCGCGCCGCTTCAGCCGGGACACCGACGAGCGGACGGACGGGGCGTCCACGCCGGCCGCGCCCAGTAGCCGCACCAGCGCGGACACCGGGACCGGGCCCGGGAAGGCCCGCCCGTAGGCTCCGTAGAACGTGACGATCAGGGATCGCGGGGGATGTTGCTCGGCCACGGGTTCACTCTAGGACGTGCCCGGCCGGTCGGGCCGGGTGGACCGGCCCTCCTCGCGCAGCCGGAAGCGTTGCAGCTTGCCCGTCGCCGTTCGCGGCAGGGCCGGCAGGAAGACGAAGGTGCGCGGACATTTGTGCGGGGCCAGCTCGCCGCGCATGAAGGTGCGCAGGGCGTCCTCGGTGAGGACGGCCCCTTCCCGGGGGACGGTGTACGCGACCACGATCTGCCCGCGCCGCTCGTCCGGGCGCCCGACCACCGCGGCCTCCAGGACGTCGGGGTGGCGCAGGAGGGCCTCCTCCACCTCCGGGCCCGCGATGTTGTACCCCGCCGAGATGATCATGTCGTCGGCCCGGGCCACGTAGCGGAAGTAGCCGTCCGCGTCACGGACGTAGGTATCACCCGTGACGTTCCAGCCGTCCCTGACGTACTCGCCCTGCCGCGGGTCCGCCAGGTAGCGGCAGCCCACCGGCCCCCGGACCGCCAGCAGCCCCGGCTCGCCGTCCGGGACCGGCCGGCCGACCCCGTCCAACACCCGGGCCTGCCAGCCCGGCACCACCCGGCCCGTCGTGCCGGGGCGGATGTCCCCGTCGGCCGCCGAGATGAAGATGTGCAGCAGCTCGGTCGCGCCGATCCCGTTGATGATCCGCAGACCCGTCCGCTCATACCAGGCCTTCCAGGTCGCCGCCGGCAGGTTCTCGCCCGCCGAGACGCACCGCCGCAGCGCGCTCAGGTCGTAGGCGCCCGTGTCGTACGGCCCCAGGGTGTCCAGCATCGACCGGTAGGCGGTCGGCGCCGTGAACAGCACCGACACCCGGTGGTCGGCGAGCGCGGGCAGCAGCCGGCGCGGGGACCCGTCCTCCAGCAGCAGGGCCGAGGCGCCGGCCCGGAGCGGGAAGACCACCAGGCCGCCGAGGCCGAAGGTGAAGCCGAGCGGCGGACTGCCCGCGAAGACGTCGTCGGGCCGGGGGCGCAGCACCTGGCGGGAGAAGGTGTCGGCCACCGCCAGCAGATCGCGGTGGAAGTGCATGCACCCCTTGGGGCGCCCGGTGGTGCCCGAGGTGAAGGCGATCAGCGCGACGTCGTCGGCGGAGGTCTCCACCGCCGCGTAGGGCTCCGCGTGGCGCTCGGACGCGGCCAGCCGCAGCAGGTCGTCCGGTGCCCCGCCGCCGTACGCGGTGATCTTCAGGCCCGGCACCTGTGCTTTGACCAGGTCGTCGACCACTCCCGCCTGGCACAGGGCGTGGCTCACCCGGGCCATCGAGCACACCGTGGCCAGCTCCTGCGCGCGCTGCTGCGCCAGCACGGTCACGGCCACCGCACCGGCCTTCATCACCGCGAGCCAGCACGCGGCGAGCCACGGGCTGGTGGGGCCGCGCAGGAGCACGCGGTTGCCGGGGACGACGCCGAGGTCGGCGGTGAGGACGTGCGCGAGCCGGTCGACGCGGGCGAGCAGCTCCCCGTACGACCAGACCGTGCCGTCCGCGCAGCGGAAGGCGGGCCGGTCGGGACCGAGCCGGGCGATCGTGGCGTCGAGCAGCTCCGCGCCGCAGTTGAGCCGGTCGGGATAGGCCAGCTCGGGGAGTTCGAAGAGGAGCTGCGGCCAGGCCTGCGCGGGCGGCAGGTGGTCGCGGGCAAAGGTGTCACGGTGAGCGGAAGGCATGAGCTCCAAGGCGGGTTCGCCCCCTTGCAACGGTCCTGGCCCCGGGTCGGGGCCGGACCCTCCATATGGACCTTGCGGAACCGGTGGGACCTGATGTGCCGTGAGCTGGTGGGGCGGTGGAACCTGTGGCACCGAATGTGCGGAGCCTGCCGTGCGGTCGCAGCACGAGCGTATCGTCATGGTGACGGCAGTCAACAGGACGCGATAGAGGCTGGGGCATACGGATGACCGGATTCGCGGGATCCGCAGGATTCGCGCTCGGGGCGGACCAGGAGGAGTGGTGCGCGCGGCTGCGCGCACTGGCGCAGGAGCGGCTGCGGCCGCTCGCGGAGAAGGGGGAGCCGGGCCGGGTCAACCGGCCGCTGCTCGCCGCGCTGGGTGAAGCGGGTCTGCTGGAGCGGCTGTTCACCTCGGGCGCGCTGGAGCTGTGCCTGCTGCGCGAGTCACTCGCCTACGGCTGCACCGAGGGCGAGACGGCGCTCGCCCTCCAGGGCCTGGGCGCCCACCCGGTCCTGAGGTCGGGCAGCGACGCCCAGCGCGAGCGCTGGCTGCCCGGGGTGCGCACCGGCCGCACGGTGGCGGCCTTCGCGCTGAGCGAGCCCGGGGCGGGCTCGGACGCGGCCGCGCTGGAACTGGAAGCCGTGCGGGACGTGCGCGAGGGGGCGGCCGGATGGCGGCTCTACGGGCGCAAGTGCTGGATCTCCAACGCCCCCGAGGCGGACTTCTACACCGTCTTCGCCCGCACCGGCGAGGGCCCGGGGGCCAAGGGGATCACCGCCTTCCTGGTCCCGGCGGACCGGCCGGGGCTCTCCGGCGAAGCCCTCGACATGCTCTCCCCGCACCCCATCGGGGCGCTGGCCTTCGACGGCGTCCCGGTCGGGCCGGACGACCTGCTCGGCGAGCCGGGGCGCGGCTTCCGGGTCGCCATGGACACCCTGAACCTCTTCCGGCCCAGCGTGGGCGCCTTCGCCGTCGGGATGGCCCGGGCCGCCCTGGACGCCACGGTGGCGCACACGGCGGCCCGTACGGCCTTCGGCGGGGTGCTGGGAGACCTCCAGGCGGTCGCGCACCGGGTGGCCGAGATGGCGACGCGGACCGAGGCGGCCAGGCTCCTCGTCTACGCCGCGGCGGGGGCCTACGACACCGACGCGGGCTCCCCGGAGGTGCCGCGGCGGGCGGCCATGGCGAAACTGCTGGCCACGGAGACGGCCCAGTACGTGGTCGACCACGCGGTCCAGCTCCACGGCGCCGTCGCGCTGCGCCGCGGCCACCTGCTGGAACACCTCTACCGGGAGGTGCGGGCACCGCGGATCTACGAGGGGGCGAGCGAGGTGCAGCGCACGATCATCGCGAAGGAGCTCTACCGGGGCCTCGCCCGGGCGGCGGCGGTGGAGGCGTGAGCCTGGAGCGGGTCAATCCGCGGGAGCTGTCCCCGGCGACGGGCTTCTCGCACGCCGTCGTCGCGAGCGGCGGCCGGCTGGTGTTCCTGGCGGGTCAGACGGCGCTCGACGGCGCGGGCGAGGTGGTGGGCGGGACGCTGCCGGAGCAGTTCGAGCGGGCGCTGGCCAATCTGCTGGCCGCGCTGGCGGGGGCGGGCGGCTCGCCCGCCGATCTGGCGCGGGTCACGGTGTACGCCGTCGACGTGGCGGCCTACCGGGCCTGCGCGCCCGAACTCGGCCGGATCTGGCGCCGGTTGGCGGGGCGCGACTACCCGGCGATGGCCGTGGTGGGGGTGGTCCGGCTGTGGGACGTGGCGGCGATGGTGGAAATCGACGGGCTCGCCGTGCTTCCTTAGTCGTTTTCGCAGGTCAGAAGTAGTGCCTTTGACAGTCGGCGGGGGAGGAGGGAGGGTTGAAACGCCCCTAAATGGGGTGAATCCGACCTCATTTTCGGAGGTGCATGACCATGCGCCGTGGGTTCGTTGCGGCAACCGTGGCAGGGGCCGCCGGCATCACCCTCGGGTTGATGCCCGTCAGCAGCGCTTTCGCGTCGGGGCTGCCGCAGACGTATCAGTGTTCCGATTCGCGCGGGGACAACTGGTGGCGCCACTGCTGCGACTCCTCCCGCTGGGACGACCGTCCCAGCTGGTGCTGGGACAACAGCAACTGGAACGACCGCTGGGACAACGACAACTGGGACCACCACTGGAACAACAGTGACTGGAACGGCAACCGGCACGACGGCGACCGGCACGGCAACTGGAACAACGACCGGCACGACGCCCGCTGGAACGACGACCGTCACGACCACGACTGGAGCAACTGGAACCACTGACTGAACCGACGTCCGGCCGGGGGCGCCGCGAGGCCCCAGTGGTAGGGGGAGCGGCCCGCGGCAGGCCCCGCGCACCGCAGGTGCGCGGGGCCTGCCTGGTCCCTGACGACCGAGGCCTAGCCCTCCAGCAGGTTCCCCATCCACTCCTCGATCCCCGCGACCGTCCGCGGCAGGGCGCCCGACATCAGTCGGGCGCCCTCCGCCGTGATCACCAGGTCGTCCTCGATGCGGACGCCGATGCCGCGCAGCTCCGGCGGCAGGGTCTCGTCGTCGGGCTGGAGGTAGAGGCCGGGCTCGACGGTCAGGACCTGGCCCTCCTCCAGGATCCCGTCCAGGTAGGCGTCCGCCCGCGCCTGCGCGCAGTCGTGCACGTCCAGGCCCAGCATGTGCCCGCTGCTGCACAGGGTGTACCGCCGGTGCAGGTCGCCCTCCGCGTGCTTGAGCACGCCCCACTCCGCGAGCCCCTCGGCGATCACGCGCATCCCGGCCCGGTGGAAGTCGCGGAAGCTCGCCCCCGGCCGCAGCGCCGCCATGCCCGCGTCCTGCGCGGCCAGCACCAGCTCGTACACCTGCCGCTGGACGGGGGAGAAGCGCCCCGACAGCGGGAGGGTGCGGGTGATGTCGGCGGTGTAGAGGCTGTCGGTCTCCACGCCCGCGTCCAGCAGGAGCAGTTCGTCGCCGCGGAGCCGGCCGTCGTTGCGGATCCAGTGCAGGACGCACGCGTGCGCGCCCGACGCCGCGATGGTGTCGTACCCGGTCCCGTTGCCCTCCGCCCGTGCGCGGCGGTTGAAGACCCCCTCGATCCAGCGCTCCCCGCGCGGGTGGGCCAGCGCGCGCGGGAGGTCCCGTACGACGTCCTCGAAACCGGCGGTGGTGTGGTCGACGGCCAGCTGCAGCTGGTCCACCTCCCACGCGTCCTTGACCAGGCGCAGCTCTGAGAGCGCGGCGCCGAGCTCCGGGTCCGTGGTGGCGAGGCGCCCCGACGGGGAGCCCAGCGTGTCCAGGTGCGCGCAGCGGATGCCGGAGAGGCGCTCGGCCTCCGCCAGGTCGGGGCGGCGGCCGACCCAGAACTCCCCGTAGCGGCGGTCCCGGTAGAACTCCTCGGTGCCGTCCGCGCGCGAGGAGCGGGGGCGCAGGTAGAGGACGGCCTCGTGGGCGTGCGGGCCGGCGGGTTCCAGGACCAGGACGTGGCCGACCTGGTCCTCACCGGTGAGGCCGGTCAGCCACGCGTATGCGGTGTCCGGCCGGAAGCGGTAGTCGCAGTCGTGGGTGCGGGCCCGCAGTTCGCCGGCCGGGATGATCAGGCGTTCGCCGGGGAAGCGGGCGGAGAGGCGGGCGCGGCGGGCCGGGGTGAGCGCGTAGGCGGGGATGCGGTCGGACTCCGGGAGCGGTGAGGCCGCCCAGTCGGACGCCATGAAGCGGGACAACTCCGGTGACACCGGCAGGTCGTGGCTGCCGATGTTGAGTCCGGTGGGGCGGGAGTGGGGGTCGGTCACGGGAGCTCCCTCGGGAAGACGCGAACTGGTGGGCGCACAGGTCTTGTCAGTGCAATTTCACATTACTATGTTACAGCTCACACTGCGGCTCGTTAATCCCCGTCAAACGCCGCGTGAAGCAGGGCAATCCACGCACCATTCCCCCACCTCCCCTCCCTACAGGAGTCCTTGGTGTCCCAGCACAGTGTCGTGCGTACGTCTCTCCTCTCCGCCGCCGTCGCGGTCACCCTCCTCGCCACGGCGGGCCAGGCCGTGACCCAGGCGGCGGAGACCGGTGCCGGCGCGAAGGCCCCGGGCGTCGCCGCGCCCGCCACCTTCGCCCCGGGCGCCCAGGGCGCCAACCCGTTCGACGAGGTCGACCACATCGCGGACGCGCCGAAGACGGACCCGGCACCCGCTCCGGCTCCCGGCGGCGAGGCCGTCGCCGACGGCAAGGTCCCCGGCGCCGTCACCCGGCCCGCCGCCGCGAGCACCATGAAGAGCGGCAAGCTCGCCGCCGCCCAGGGCGTCGCCGCGGGGGTTCCCTGCACCCTCGACGGGATCACGAACCTCACTCCCGAGCAGTTCGCCGACTTCCTCGCCGACCCGGCCGTCACCGCCGGCTCGGGCGGCTGCCTCTCGGGCCTCATCTGGACCTGGGACGCCCGCCTGGCCCCCGTCATGTCCGACGCCCACGTCCAGGCCGTCTCCCGCCGGATATCCGGCCTGGCCGCCGCCCACGACGGCCGCAACTCCTCCCACCTGGAGGAGATGTTCACCTACCTGCACGCCGTGGCCTACCACGACCACTCGCGCGCGGAGATCGACGTCACCGACGCCCCGACCGTGGACGCGATGCGCAAGGCCATCGCCGACTTCGCCGGCGCGGCCCGCACCTTCGACGTCACCGCCTCCAACGCCCGCACCCTGCGCGAGGCCCTCTACGCCGGCAGCGCCCCCGGCCTGCGCCACCACCAGCTCGGCCTGATCAAGAAGGTCATGGCCGCCATGGATCCCTCGCACCCCGCGACGAACCTGGACACCGCCTGGGCGGGCGCGGCGCTCGCCGCCCTGTCCGTCAACTACCTCGGCGTGTACAACCAGGACGCCGCCTTCCACGCCGCGGCCGCCGGCGACGCCCCGTACCGGGCCGTCTTCAAGAACTTCGCCACGTACGCCCACCTCAAGGGCACGGCCAACGCCTGGGTGGCGCGCGACGCCCTCGCCGAGTACGGCCGCTTCGGCCAGATGGCCGGCCTGAAGGACGGGGTCGTCGCCGACCTCGGCGCACTGCTGGGCCCGGTCACGTCCGCCTTCGGCGAAAGCAGCCAGTGGGGGAAGGTCGTCGGCTGGCTCGAGTTCTACGGGGCGTGCAAGCAGTACGGGGTGTGCAAGGCGGACATCGAGAACCGGCTCTTCCCGAACACCTTCACCTACGACAACGGCGCCATCAAGGTCCGCACCGGCCTCGACCGGGCCACCGTCGACCAGCTCTACTACGCGAGCAAGCAGGTCAAGACGCAGTTCCACCGCGTGCTGGGCACCGACCAGCCGCTCGCCGGAGACGTCAACACCACGCTGAACGTCGTGCTCTACGCCTCGCGCGCCGACTACGAGAACTACCACCCGGTCCTGACGGGTTACGGCACCAGCAACGGCGGCATCTACATCGAGAACGGCGCCACCTTCTACACCTACCAGCGCCGGGTCCCGCAGGACTCCCAGCTCACGCTCGAAGAGCTCTTCCGCCACGAGTACACGCACTACCTCAACGGCCGCTTCGCCGTCCCCGGCACCTTCGGGCAGGGCCCCTGGTACCAGTACGACCGCACGACCGCCATGGACGAGGGCACCGCCGAGTTCTTCGACGGCGCGACCCGCGACAACGGCATCGCGGTGCGCAAGTCCCTGGTCAAGAGCATCATCAACGACACGGCCGGCGGCGGCCCGCGCATGTCGGTGGACCAGCTGCTGCACGCCACCTACGACCGGGACGGCTTCCGCTTCTACAGCTACGCGGGAACCTTCTTCGAGTTCATGTGGACCGAGCACCCCTCGCTGCTGAAGGAGATGTACGGCCACCTGCGCGCCAACGACCCGGCGGCCTTCGACGCCTGGCGGACCCGGATGGGCCAGGACTCCTACCTCCAGCGCGCCTACGACCGCTTCCTCGACGCCCAGATCGCCAAGGTCGACCAGCTGTTCGTGCCCAACACCTCCTTCACCCCGAACGCCCAGCTGCGCGACGCGGCGCTCGCGGACGTGAAGTCGTCCTTCAGGACGGCCACCTACAGCAACCCGGACTGCGTGGAGAACGGCGACGCCGGCAAGCGCCGGTTCACCTGTACCGGCAAGATCACCGCGAACCTGAAGAACTGGCGCAGTGAGGACCAGAACTTCAAGGACGTGTCCGAGACGGTCGACTACTTCATCCTCGACCGGGCGGGCGCGGCCTCGAACAACCTGGCCGACATGAACTGCTCCTTCGGTCCGCCGGAGATCTGGTCCAACCACCTGGCGGGCACCTCGAGCTACAGCTGTGAGGGTCCGCTGCGCGGCTGACCGGCCGCGGGCCGGTCCCACCCAGGGGACCGGCCCGTTCCCCTTCTGTCGTCCTCCCTGTTCCCGCTCTGAAGAATGTGACATATTACTGCCGTGCCCAAGAGAACTTCCCTGGATGTCGTGATCATCGGCGCGGGTGTCGTCGGAGCCGCGTGCGCGTATTACGCGGCGCGCGCCGGGCTCGGTGTGGCCGTCGTCGACCGCGGCGCGGTCGCGGGCGGCACGACCGGCGCCGGCGAAGGCAACCTGCTCGTCTCCGACAAGGAGGCGGGCCCGGAGCTGGACCTCGCGCTGCTGTCGGCGCGCCTGTGGCGCGAACTGGCGCCCGAGCTGCCCGAGGCGATCGAGTACGAGGCCAAGGGCGGTCTGGTCGTCGCGGCCGACGAGGCCACGGTGAAGGGGCTACGGGGCTTCGCGCAGGGCCAGCGCGCCGCAGGGGTCGACGCGGTGGAGGTCGGGCCCGGCGAACTGCGCGAACTGGAGCCCCATCTGGCCCCGGGGCTCGCGGGCGGCTTCCACTACCCGCAGGACGCGCAGGTCCAGCCGGCCCAGGCGGCGGCGCGGCTGCTGGCGGCCTCGGGCGCGCGCGTGTACCTCGGCGAGGAGGTGACGGGCCTGCTGCTCGGCCCCGGCGGCGAGGTGCGGGGCGTCCGCACACCCCGCCGGGACCTGTCGGCCCCGGCGGTGGTCAACGCGGCCGGCACCTGGGGCGGTGCGGTGGGCGCGCTGGCGGGGGCCCCGCTGCCGGTGCTGCCGCGGCGGGGGTTCGTCCTGGTCACGGAGCCCCTGCCGAGGGTGGTGCGGCACAAGGTGTACGCGGCGGACTACATCGCGGACGTGGCGAGCGGCTCGGCCGCGCTCCAGTCCTCGGCGGTGGTCGAGGGAACCCCGGCCGGTCCGGTGCTGATCGGGGCCACCCGGGAGCGGGTGGGTTTCGACCGGTCGCTGTCGACGGAGGCGCTGCGGCGGCTCGCGGCGCAGGCCGCAGCGCTGTTCCCGGTGCTGTCGTCCGTCAAGGTGCTCCGGACCTACCACGGCTTCCGCCCGTACCTTCCGGACCACCTCCCGGCGATCGGCCCGGACCCCCGGGCGCCGGGCCTGCTGCACGCCTGCGGACACGAGGGGGCGGGCATCGGGCTGGCCCCGGCGACGGGCGCCCTGATCGCGGCGGCCCTGACGGGCACCGGGCCGCCCCTGGACCCGGCGCCCTTCGACCCGGCCCGCTTCGCGCGGGGAGAGCAGTGAGTGCCGGCCCCGTGGACCAGCAAGGAGAACGGACGATGACCGAAGCGACGGACCCGCCCGCCCGGGCGGGACGGCGAACGCCCCGCGGCCTGGTCGGCGGGGCTCCGGCGGAGACCTGGAGCCTGAGCTTCGACGACCGCGAACTGCCCGCGCAGGCGGGGCAGAGCATCGCCGCCGTCCTGTGGTCCGCCGGCATCCTCGCCTGGCGGACCACCCGCGAGACCGGCGCCCCGCGCGGCGCGTTCTGCGGGATCGGGAGCTGCTACGACTGCCTCGTCACCGTCAACGGCCGCCCGAACCAGCGCGCGTGCCTCGTGCCCGCCCGGCCCGGGGACCGTGTCACCACCCAGGAAGGAACCGGTCATGCCGACCTCGCCGTCTGACCGCGAATCCGCCGACCGCGAATCCGCCGACCGCGACGGCCCGGACCGCGACGGCTCCGACCGCGCCGTGTCCCGTCCGGCCGGGTCCGGCCGCGGCCCCTCCCGCCCCGGCGCGGCCGACCGCGAGCCGTGCGACCTCGCCGTCGTCGGCGCCGGACCGGCCGGTCTCGCCGCCGCCGTCACGGCCGCCGGGCTCGGGCTGCGCGTCGCCCTCCTCGACGCGGGGGAGCGGCCCGGCGGGCAGTACTACCGCCACCCGGCGCCGGAACTCGGCGCGGCCCGCCCCGAGGCCCTGCACCACGGCTGGGGCGCCTTCGCCTCGCGCGAAGCCGCCCTGCGCGCCCACGAGGAGGCCGGGCGGATCTCCTACCTGCCCCTCCACCACGTCTGGACCGTCGTCCCCGACGGGGCCGGCGACCCGGCGGCCCCCGAGTGGATCCTGCACGCCGTCGCCGGACCCGAGGAGGCCGCCGCGAGCCTGCGGGCCCGTGCCGTCCTGCTCGCCACCGGAGCCTACGAGCGCCAACTGCCCTTCCCCGGCTGGACCCTGCCGGGCGTCGTCGGGGCCGGCGGGGCGCAGGCCATGCTGAAGAGCGGGCTCGTGCTCCCGGGCAAGCGCGTCGTCGTCGCCGGCAGCGGGCCCCTGCTGCTCGCCGTGGCCGGCTCGCTCGCCGCCGCCGGGGCCCGCGTGCCCGCCGTGGTCGAAGCCGCCGCCTACACCGGTTACGCCGCCCACACCCCCGTCCTGCTCCGCAACCCCGCCAAGCTCGCCGAGGCCGCCACCTACGGCAGTGCCCTGCTGCGCCACGGCATCCGCTTCCTGACCCGGCACGCCGTCACCGAGGCCCACGGCTCCGACCGCGTCGAGGCCGTCACCGTGGCCCGCCTCGACCGCGACTGGCGCCCCGTCCCCGGCACCGGCCGCCGCATCCCCTGCGACGCCGTCGCCGTCGGCCACGGGCTCGTGCCGCAGCTGGAACTGGCGACCGGCCTGGGCTGCGCCACCGCCGCCGGGCCCGACGGGGCCGTCGCCCTGCAACTCGGCCCCGACGGGCGGACCTCCGTCCCCGGTATCTGGTCCGCCGGGGAGACCGGCGGCGTCGGCGGCGCCCAGCTGGCCCTGGCCGAAGGGGAGATCGCCGCCCACGCGGTGGCCGGCCGGCCCGTCCCGGCCGGGCTCGCCCGGACCCGTACGAGGCTGCGCGCCTTCGCCGCCGCGATGGCCGCGGCCCACCGCCCGGGCTCCGGCTGGACCGGCTGGCTGCGCGAGGACACCGACGTGTGCCGCTGCGAGGAGGTCCCGGCCGGCCGGATCCGGGAAGCCGTCGAAGACCTGGGAGCGCGGGACGCCCGTACGGTCAAGCTCCTCACCAGGGCGGGCATGGGCTGGTGCCAGGGCCGGATGTGCGGTCCGGCCGTCGCCGCCCTGGCCGGACAGGACGCGACGGCCGAAGGCGCCGTGCCCGACCGCAGGCCGCTGTCGTGCCCGGTCCCGCTGGGCCATCTCGCGGAACTTCCGCCCGCGAACCACTGATCCGGGGTGCCGCGAGTCTTGTGGCCCTCTCGTACCCACTAGTAAAATGTCACACATCACCCTAGGGAGCTCACTCATGACCCACGCGCACACCCCCGCGCCCGCCGGTACGGACACCCGCACCCGCCCCTGGCACGGCATCATGGTCGCCACCACGCTACCCCTGCGGGAAGACCTGAGCGTCGACCACGACGCCTACGCCGAGCACGTGGCCTGGCTGATCGCGAACGGCTGCGACGGCGTCGTTCCCAACGGCTCCCTCGGCGAGTACCAGACCCTGACCGACGAGGAGCGCGCCCGCGTCGTCCGTACGGCCGTCGAGGCCGCCGGCGACGGCGCCCGCGTCATGCCCGGCGTCGCCGCCTACGGCAGCGCCGAATCCCGCCGCTGGGCCGAACAGGCCGCCGAGGCCGGCGCCGGATCCGTCCTGCTGCTGCCCCCCAACGCCTTCCGGGCCGACGAGAACACCGTGCGCGCGCACTACGCCGACGTCGCCCGCGCCGGGCTGCCCGTCGTCGCGTACAACAACCCCATCGACACCAAGGTGGACCTCGTCCCGTCCCTGCTCGCCCGGCTGCACCAGGACGGCTCCATCGTCGCCGTCAAGGAGTTCAGCGGAGACGTGCGGCGCGCCTACGAGATCGCCGAACTCGCCCCGGGCCTGGACCTGCTGATCGGCGCCGACGACGTCCTGCTCGAACTGGCCCTGGCCGGCGCCGTCGGCTGGATCGCCGGATACCCCAACGCCCTCCCGCAGTCCTGCGCCACCCTCTACCGGGCAGCCGTCGCCGGGGACCTCACCACCGCCCTGCCGCTCTACAAGTCCCTGCACTCGCTGCTGCGCTGGGACTCCAAGACCGAGTTCGTGCAGGCCATCAAGCTCTCCATGGACCTGGCCGGTCGCCCCGGCGGCCCCACCCGGCCGCCCCGCTTCCCGCTGACCGGCGAGATCGAGGCCGGCGTCCGCGCCGCCACCGAGAAGGCCCTCGCCGAGGGTCACAACTAACCAAGGCCACAAGCCAGTCAGGGGGTCTCCATGCGCACACGCCACGTCTACCACGCGGTGGACTCGCACACCGAGGGCATGCCCACCCGGGTGATCACCGGGGGAGTCGGGGTGATCCCCGGCGACACCATGGCCGCCAAGCGGCTCCACTTCATCGAGCACCTGGACCACATCCGGACCCTGCTCATGTACGAGCCGCGCGGCCACTCCGCGATGAGCGGCGCGATCCTGCAGCCCCCGACCCGTCCCGACGCCGACTTCGGCGTCCTCTACATCGAGGTGTCGGGCCTGCTCCCCATGTGCGGGCACGGCACCATCGGGGTCGCCACCGTCCTCGTCGAGACCGGCATGGTGCCCGTCGTCGAGCCGGTCACCACCGTCCGGCTCGACACCCCGGCCGGACTGGTGAGCGTGGACGTGCGCGTCGAGGACGGGGCGGCCACCGCCGTCACCCTCACGAACGTGCCCTCCTTCAGCGTCGGGCTCGACCTCAAGGCCGACGTCCCCGGATACGGCACGGTCACCTACGACCTCGCCTACGGCGGGAACTTCTACGCCTTCGTCGAACTCGACGCGCTCGGCCTTCCCTTCGACCGGGAGCACGGCGACGAGCTGCTCGCCGCCGGACTGGCCGTCATGGACGCGGTCAACGCCTCCGACAACAGGCCCGTACACCCCGAGAACCCCTCCATCGCCGGGGTCAAGCACGTCTACCTCGCCGCCCCCGGCTCCGACGCCCGCCGCTCCCGGCACGCGATGGCCATCCACCCCGGCTGGTTCGACCGCTCGCCCTGCGGTACGGGGACCAGCGCGCGCATGGCGCAACTGCACGCCCGTGGGCAGCTGGCGCTGGACACGGACTTCGCCAACGAGTCGTTCATCGGCACCGAGTTCACCGGCCGGCTGATCGGCGAGACCACCGTGGGAGGGGTCCCGGCCGTCGTGCCCGCCATCACCGGGCGGGCCTGGATCACCGGCACCGCCCAGTACTTCCTCGACCCGTCCGACCCCTTCCCGGGAGGGTTCCTCCTGTGATCACCGTTCGGACCGAGGACTACCACGCCGCGGGGGAGCCCTTCCGTATCGTCGACACCCTCTCGGGAGGCCTGCCGCCCGTGCCCGGCGACACCGTCGCCGAGCGGTGCGCCACCGCCATCGGGCCGGGCGGATCGGGAACGGCGCCGAGGCGGGGCGCCCTGGACGACCTACGACGGCTCCTCGTGCAGGAGCCGCGCGGGCACGCGGGGATGTACGGGGGCTTCGTGGTGCCGCCCGACGACGACGGGGCCCACTTCGGCGTGCTGTTCTGGCACAAGGACGGCTACTCCACCGCGTGCGGCCACGGCACCATGGCACTCGGCGCCTGGGCCGTGGACACCGGCCGGGTCTGCGCCCCGGACGACGGCGAGGTCCAGGTACGGATCGACGTGCCCTCGGGGCGGGTCTGCGCGACCGTGCACCGCGCGGTCGGCCGCACGACCGGGGTCACCTTCCGCAACGTCCCGGCGCGCACCAGCGCCCGCAAGGTGCCCGTCGCCACCACCCTGGGCATGGTCGAGGCCGACATCGCACACGCCGGGGCCTGTTACGCCTCCGTCGCCGCGCGGGACCTCGGCCTGGAGGTGACCCCCGCCGCTCTGCCCTCGCTCGTACGGGCCGGGCGGGAGGTCCGGGCCGCCCTCGCCACGCACCCCGGGACCTGGCACCCGGGCGGGCCGCTGCTCTCCGGGGTCTACGGCGTGATCCTTTACGACGAACTGCCCGACACCCCCTTCGGGCCGCACCAGCGCAACGTCACCGTCTTCGCCGACGGGCAGATCGACCGCTCGCCCTGCGGCTCCGGCACCTCGACGCGGCTGGCGCTGCTCGCCGAGGACGGGCGGCTCGGGGAAGGGGAGGACCTGCTGCACGAGTCGGTCGTCGGCACGGTCTTCACGGGCCGGGTCGGCGAGCGCGTGGCGGACGGCCTGGTCACGGAGGTCACCGGCACCGCGTACCGCACGGGTGAACACCTCTTCACCGTCGACCCGTACGACCCGCTCGCCACCGGGTTCCTGCTGTGATCCGCCGGCTGTCGGGCGCCGAGACGGCCGGCCTGCTCACCCCGGCCGCCGCCGCGGACGCACTGGCCGACGTACTGCTGGCCGGGCTGGACCCGGAGACCTGCCCGCCGCGCAGCGCGATGCCCGTGCCGGGCGGCGGCGAACTGCTGGTGATGCCGGCCGCCACCGCGGCCTACGCGGGCGTGAAGATCGCAGGGGTGGCGCCCGGGAACCCGGCGCTGGGCCTGCCCCGGATCACCGGGTCCTACCTCCTCCTGGACGGCCCCACCCTGCGCCCGCTGGCCCTGCTCGACGGGGCGGCGCTGACCACCCTGCGCACCCCGGCGGTCTCGGCGCTCGCGCTGCGCCACCTGGCCCCGGCCGGGCGGCCGCTGCGGCTGCTCCTCTTCGGGTCGGGCCCGCAGGCGTACGGGCACCTCGAAGCGGTGCTGGCGATGCGGCAGCTGGCCGAGGTGGTGGTCGTGGCCCGCGACCCCGCCGGCGCCGGCAAGCTGGCGGAGCACGCCCGGGGACTGGGGGTCGCGGCCCGGTCGGGCGTGGCGGCGGAAGTGGCGGACGCCGACCTGGTGATCTGCTGCACCACCGCCCGCGAGCCGCTCTTCGACGGGCGCCTGATCGCACCGGGCGCCACCGTCGTCGCGGTCGGCTCGCACGAGCCGGACGCCCGCGAGGTCGACACGGCCCTGGTCCGGCGCGCGGCGGTGTACGTGGAGTCGCGCGCGGCGGCCCTGCGCGAGGCGGGGGACCTGCTGGTGCCGGAGGCGGAGGGGGCCATCGGCGCGGGTCACATCAGCGGCACCCTGGCCGACCTGGTCACGGGCAGAATGCCCGGTGCGGGGGCGGCGAGTTGTCCACAGCTCTTCAAGAGTGTGGGCATGGCCTGGGAAGATCTAGCCGTGGCCGTCGCCTTGTTCGAGGCCGCCGGGGAGAATAGCGCAACGTGACATTGTACGCTGTTCCTCCGCACGCCAGTGGTGTGAGCGGTCTCGGAGGATATGCAATGGGTGACCTGAAGCAGCACAGTCTCATCAAAGCTCAGGAACGGCTCCGCGACCAGGTCGGCCACGCCCTGCGGGCAGCCCTGATAGCGGGAGAACTGCGCCCCGGGAGCGTCTACTCGGCCCCGGGCCTCGCGGCCGAGCTCGGCGTCTCGGCCACCCCCGTCCGCGAGGCCATGCTCGACCTCGCACGCGAGGGCCTCGTCGAGCCCGTCCGCAACAAGGGCTTCCGGATCACCGAGGTCAGCGAGCGCGACCTGGACCAGTACACCGAACTGCGCACGATGATCGAGGTGCCGACCATCGGCCGGATCACCAAGATCGCGACGGCCGAGCAGCTGGAGGCGCTGCGGCCCATCGCCGAGGAGATCGTCACCAGCGCCCGCGAGCACAACCTCATCGGGTACCTGGAGGCAGACCGCCGCTTCCACCTGACCCTGCTGGCGCTCTCCGGCAACGACCGGCTGGTCGAAACCGTCGGCGACCTGCGCAAGCGCTCCCGGCTGTACGGGCTGACCGGCCTGGACGAGGCGGGGAAGCTGGTCTCCTCCGCCGAGGAGCACGTCGAGCTCCTCGACCTGATGCTCACCGGCGACTCCGAGGCGGCCGAAGCCTGCATGACCCGCCACCTCGGCCACGTCCGCTCCCTCTGGGCCCAGGGCCGCGACGAACCGGTCGGCCGCATCCCGGGCGGCCTGGGCTCGGGCCTCTAGGCCTTCGGATCTTGCCGGCCCCCGGACCAGGCGCCTCGCCGCCCGGGGGCCCGGTCGCCCCGATGTCGACGAGGGCCCGGTAGCGCTCCCGCGCGGCCGGGCCCTCGTCGACGTGGTTGACGGCGACGGCCCGCATCCCGGCGCGGCGCCCCCGCGCCCGGAGGCCCAACGCCCCTATGACCAGCCGGGTTTGGACACGGCTGGATAACAGCGGGTCCAAACCCTTGTCAGTACAATTTCACATTACTATGTTACCGGTCACATCATAGAGCGCGGCCCTTCACTGGAGTGACCCATGACCAAGCGCACCCAACTCGCCCTCGCCACCGCCCTGGTGGCCGCACTCGCACTCGGCGCCTCGGGCTGCTCCGACCCCAAGAAGGGCTCCGCCGGGGCGGGTGCCTCCAACCCCGCCTCCGCCAACGACGGGAAGATCCTCGGCGGGACCCCGGTGAAGGGCGGGACGGTCACCATCCTGTCCAACCAGGACTTCGCCCACCTCGACCCCGCCCGCAACTGGGTCATGCCGACGATGGACCTCGGCACCCGCCTCCTCTACCGCACCCTGGTCACCTTCAAGGCCGAGCCCGGCAAGGCCGGCAGCGAGCTCGTCCCGGACCTCGCCACCGACCTCGGCACCCCCTCCAACGGCGGCCGCACCTGGACCTTCACCCTGAAGGAGGGCGTGAAGTACGAGGACGGCTCGCCCATCAAGGCGCAGGACATCAAGTACAACGTCGAGCGCTCCTTCGCCCCCGACCTCACCGGCGGCCCCGACTACGCGGCCCAGTACCTGGCAGGCGGCGAGGGCTACAAGGGCCCGCTCCAGGGCAAGCACCTCGACTCCGTCAAGACCCCCGACGACCGCACGATCGTCTTCGAACTGAAGCGGCCCGTCGCCGAGTTCTCCGCGACCGCGACCCTGCCCACCTTCGCGCCGGTCCCCGAGGCCCAGGAGAAGGGCACCCAGTACGACGCCCGCCCGTTCTCCTCCGGCCCGTACAAGATCGAGTCGTACGACCGGGACAAGAAGCTCGTCCTGGTCCGCAACGAGCACTGGGACGCCAAGACCGACACCGTCCGCAAGGCCTACCCGGACAAGTTCGTGGTCGTCATGGGCCTCAAGGGCGGCCAGATCGACGACCGCATCATCGCCGGCGAGGGCGCCGACGCCTCCGCCGTCCAGTGGTCCGACATGCGGCCCGAGAGCGCGCCCAAGGTGCTGCCCAAGCCGGAGGTCAAGTCGCGGCTGCTGGCCGAGTCCCAGGGCTGTACGGAGATGCTCCACCTCAACAACTCCCGCGCCCCCTTCGACGACCCCAAGGTCCGCGAGGCCATGCAGTACGCCGTGGACAAGGAGGCCGTGGTCACCGCGGGCGGCGGCCCGGCCCTCAACGAGATCGCCACCGCCTACCTGCCCCCGGCCATGTCCGGCGGCAAGCAGGCCGACACCCTCAAGATCGCCCCCTCCGGGGACCCCGCCAAGGCCAAGGAACTCCTCAAGGCCGCCGGCAAGGAGACCCTGAAGGTCTCGCTCGCCGTCTCCACCGGCGACAAGGGCAAGGCGGAGGCCCTCCAGCAGGGCCTGGCCCGTGCGGGCGTCGAGGTCGTCATCGACACCGTCGACCCGGGCGCCTACTACGACGTCGTCGGCGACCTCTCCACCACCCCCGACATGTCGCTCACCGGCTGGTGCCCCGACTACCCCTCCGGCTCCACCTGGATCCCCTTCGTCTTCGACGGGCGCACCATCAAGGAGAAGGGCAACCAGGGCAACAACGCCCAGTTCCGCGACGACGCCACGATGAAGCGGATCGACGAGATCAACGCCATGGCGGACGCCAAGCAGGCCAACCAGGCCTGGATCGACCTCGACGCCGAGATCATGAAGAAGTCCCCGGCCGTCCCGATCCTGCTGGAGCGCAAGCCGCTGCTCGTCGGCACCAACATCGCGGGCGCGTTCGGCCACCCCGTCTGGGTCGGCCAGATCGACTACGCCACCATCGGCCTCAAGGACCCGTCGAAGAGCCAGGGTTGAGGACGCGGGGGCCACTGACACCATGACCACCACCGCACCGGGCGCCGCCGGACCGGGCACCGCCCGTCCGCCGGCCCCGGACGGCGCACCGGCCGGGGCCGTCCCCCCGGGCAGCAGCCCCTGGCAGCTCGCCCGGCGGGAGCTCCGCCGCCGCCCCGCCGTCCGCGTCAGCCTCTGCGTCGTCCTGCTCTTCGTCCTGATGGCCGCCACCGCCCCCTGGCTGGGCGCGCTGGGCGGCTGGTCCCCGGACGAGTTCGACAAGTCCGCCATCGACCCGTACCTCGGGGGTCAGCCCCTGGGCTCCCTCGGCGGGATCAGCCCCGAGCACTGGCTCGGCGTCGAACCCGTCACCGGCCGCGACCTGTTCGCCCGCGTCGTCCACGGCGCCCAGGTATCGCTCCTCATCGCCTTCGCCGCCACGGCGATCGTCGTGGTGACCGGCACGGCCGCCGGCATAGCCGCCGGCTACTTCGGCGGCCGCACCGACGCCGTCCTGTCCCGCCTCATGGACCTGACCATGTCCTTCCCCAGCCTCATCTTCATGATCGCGGTGCTGTCGGCGGCCAAGGACGTCAACCGCATCGTCCTCATCACCGCCGTCATCGGCGTCTTCGGCTGGCCCGGCGTCGCCCGGGTCGTGCGCGGCCAGACCTTCTCCCTCAAACACCGCGAATACGTGGACGCCGCCCGCGTCGGCGGCGCGAGCGCCTGGCGGATCCTGACCCGCGAGATCCTTCCGGGCGTCTCCGGACCGGTCATCGCCTACACCACCCTGCTCATCCCCGGCATGATCAGCACCGAGGCCGCCCTCAGCTACCTCGGCGTCGGCGTCCGCCCGCCCACCCCCTCCTGGGGCCAGATGATCGCCGAGTCCGTGGCCTACTACGAGACCGACCCCATGTACTTCGTCATCCCGAGCCTCTTCCTCTTCTTCGCCGTCCTCGCCTTCACCCTGCTCGGCGACGCCCTGCGCGACATCCTCGACCCGAGGGGCGCCCGGACGTGATCCTCTACCTCGTGCGCCGGCTGTTCGCCCTCGCGGGCGTCCTCCTGGCGATCGCCGCCGTCACCTTCCTCATCTTCTACGTGCTCCCCTCCGACCCGGCCGCGGCCGCCTGCGGAAAGACCTGCAGCACCGAGCGACTGGCCGACGTACGCGCGTACCTCGGCCTCGACCGGCCGCTGTGGCGGCAGTTCGGCGACTTCCTCACCGGCATCTTCACCGGACGCACCCTCGGCACCGGCCAGTACGCCGTCCAGTGCGACTTCCCCTGCCTGGGCTACTCGTACGAGAACTCCCTGCCCGTGTGGGACCTGCTGATGGACCGCCTCCCGGTCTCCGCCTCCCTCGCCGTCGGAGCCGCGGCCCTCTGGCTGGTCCTCGGCCTCGGCGCGGGCGTCACCGCGGCCCTGCGCAAGGACTCCGCCACCGACAAGGTGCTCATGGTCGGCGCGGTCGCCGCGGCTTCCCTGCCCGTCTACTTCACCTCGGTGATGCTCATCTACGGGGTCATCCGCGTGGCCGGGCTCCTGCCCTACCCCACGTACCAGGCCTTCACCGACAACCCGCTCGCCTGGGCGAGCAACCTGCTGCTCCCCTGGACGGCGCTCGCCCTGCTCTACGCGGCCATGTACGCCCGCCAGAGCCGCGGTTCGATGATCGAGGCGATGGCCGAGCCGTACATCCGCACCGCCCGCGCCAAGGGCATGCCCGAGCGCACGGTCGTGGTCAAGCACGGGCTGCGCTCCGGCATGACCCCGATCCTCACCATCTTCGGCATGGACCTCGGCGGCCTCCTCGCCGGAGCCGTCATCACCGAGTCCATCTTCGGACTCCCGGGCATCGGGCGGCTGTTCTACGGGGCGCTCGTCAACTCGGACCAGCCCGTCGTCCTCGGGGTCACGCTGCTGGCCGCCTTCTTCATCGTCGTCGCGAACCTCGCCGTCGACCTCCTGTACGCCGTCATCGACCCGAGGGTGAGGTATTGATGACCCCCGCTCCCCAGCCGCCCCCAGGGGCGCCGGTCCCCGGGCCGCCGCTCCTCGAAGTACGGGACCTGCGCGTCACCTTCACCACACCGCGGGGCTCCGTACGGGCCGTCGACTCCCTCGGCTTCACCGTCGAGGCCGGCCGCACCCTCGGCATCGTCGGCGAGTCGGGGTCGGGCAAGTCCGTCACCTCCCTCGCCGTCATGGGCCTGCACCGGGGCGCCGAGATCGGCGGGTCCATCGCGCTGGCCGGACAGGAGCTGACCGGCCTGTCCGAAAAGCAGCTGTCCAAGCTG
The DNA here is from genome assembly GCF_042736715.1 of Streptomyces sp. NPDC060049. Classification (NCBI taxonomy): domain Bacteria; kingdom Bacillati; phylum Actinomycetota; class Actinomycetes; order Kitasatosporales; family Streptomycetaceae; genus Streptomyces; species Streptomyces sp. NPDC060049. Next base: position 140,276 of record NZ_JBHWVV010000008.1, on the reverse strand, counting down.
CGCGGCCGCAAGATGGCCATGATCTTCCAGGATCCGCTGTCCAGCCTGCACCCCTACTACACGATCGGCGAGCAGATCGCCGAGCACTTCCGGGTCCACTTCAGGTCCGGGCGGGCCGCCGCGAAGAGGCGCGCCGTCGACATGCTCGGCGAGGTCGGCATCCCGGAGCCCGCCCGCCGGGCGGGGGAGTATCCGCACCAGTTCTCCGGTGGCATGCGCCAGCGGGCGATGATCGCCATGGCGCTGGCCTGCGAGCCCGAACTGCTCATCGCCGACGAGCCCACCACCGCCCTCGACGTCACCGTGCAGGCGCAGATCCTGGAGCTGATCGCCCGGCTCCAGCAGGAACGCGGCCTCGGCGTCGTGATGATCACCCACGACCTGGGCGTGGTGGCCAGGGTGGCCCACGAGGTCCTGGTCATGTACGGCGGCCGGGCCGCCGAACAGGCACCGGTGGACGATCTGTTCGCCGACCCGGCTCACCCGTACACCCGGGGGCTGCTCGACTCGCTGCCCCGGCTCGACGACAGCGACGAAGAGCCGCTGCGGGCCATCCCGGGCTCCCCGCCCTCACTGCTGGCCCCGGCCCCGGGGTGCGCCTTCGCGCCGCGGTGCGCGGTGGCCGCCGCGGCCTCCGACGAGGAGCGCGAACGCTGTACCAGCGTGCGGCCGGCCCTCGCGCCCTACGGTGGCACCGCCCGCGAGGCGGCCTGCCACTTCACGGGCGCCGTCCGGGAGGTGTCCCGATGAGCACGGCGAAGAACACCGCTCCGGCGCCCGCCGCCGTCCCGGCGGCCCGCGACGCGCAGACCCGTCCGCTCCTGCGCGTGCGCGACCTCACGATGGCCTTCCCCGGCAAGCGGAGCGTGTCCGGGCGGCGGGGGGCGCCCGTGCGCGCCGTCGACGGGGTCTCCTTCGACCTGTCGGCCGGCCAGACCCTGGGCCTGGTGGGGGAGTCGGGCTGCGGCAAGTCGACCACCGGCCGGATGCTGGTCCGGCTGCTGGAACCGACCTCCGGCAGCGTCGAGTTCGACGGGAAGGACATCAGCCGGCTCTCCCAGGGCGCCCTGCGCCCGCTGCGCCGGCACGTCCAGATGGTCTTCCAGGACCCGCACTCCTCCCTCAATCCCCGCCAGACGGTGGCCCGGATCATCTCCGACCCGCTGCTGGTGCAGGGGTCGGGCGCGGCGGACGCCCGCCGCAGGGCCGCCGAGCTGATGGAGCTCGTCGGGCTGATCCCCGAGCACATCGACCGCTATCCGCACGAGTTCTCCGGCGGCCAGGCGCAGCGCATCGGCATCGCCCGGGCGCTCGCCACCAGCCCGCGCCTGATCATCGCCGACGAGCCGGTCTCCGCGCTCGACGTCTCCGTCCAGGCGCAGATCGTCAACCTGATGGAGCGGCTGCGGGCCGAGCTGGACCTGGCCTACGTGTTCATCGCGCACGACCTGTCCGTCGTGAAACGGGTCAGCGACCGGGTGGCCGTCATGTACCTCGGCCGGATCGTGGAGATGGGCGACAAGAAGTCGCTCTACGAGAACCCCCAGCACCCGTACACGCGGGCGCTGCTGTCCGCCGTACCGCTGCCCGACCCGGCGGCGGAGCGGCGGCGCGAGCGGATCGTGCTGCTCGGCGACCCGCCGAGCCCGGCCGCCCCGCCTCCGGGCTGCACCTTCCACCCCAGGTGCCCCATGGCGCAGGAGATTTGCCGCACCGAACGTCCGCTGCTGCGGACCGTGGCCTCCCGAGAGGTGGCCTGTCATCTGGTGTAGGCGCAGAAGCCCGGGCGACTGACGGGGAACCCGGGGAAGAGGAGGGCCCCGGAGCCGGATGACCATCGGCTCCGGGGCCTTCCGCCGTCCGCCGGACCTCAGGCCAGGCCCAGCTCCTTGCGGAAGAACTCCAGTTCCAGGGCCATGACCTTCTCCCGGACCCCGCCGGGAGTCATGTGCGTGACGCCCGGCAGCGCGAGCAGCTGGTGCGGGCGGCCCGCGTCGAAGAGGGCCTGCGACAGGCGCAGGGTGTGCGACGGGTGGACGTTGTCGTCGGCCAGGCCCGTGACCAGCAGCAACGGCCGCGACAGCCCCGCCGCGTCCGGGATCAGGCAGTCCCGCTCGTAGACCTCCGGGTGCTCCTGAGGCAGACCCAGGTAGCGCTCGGTGTACGCCGTGTCGTAGTGGCGGAAGTCGGTCGGCGCGGCGCCGGCGGCGGCCGCGTGGAAGACGTCCGGGCGGCGCAGCACCGCGAGCGCGGAGAGGTAACCGCCGTAGGACCAGCCGCGGATGGCGACTCGCGACAGGTCGAGGTCGCCGTGGCGTTCCCCGAGCGCGTGCAGGGCGGCGACCTGGTCGTCGAGGGTGACGTCGGAGAAGCCCCGGTACATGGCGTGCGTGAACGCGGGCGAGACGTAGGAGGTGCCTCGGTTGTCGATGGTGATCACGGCGAAGCCCTGATCGGCCCACCACTGGCGGTGCTGCCAGCGGCGCGGCTCGGCGCTGACGTCCTGCATGCCGGGGCCGCCGTAACTGTCCAGCAGCACGGGCAGCCGGGTGCCGGGAACGTGCCCGCGCGGCAGCACCAGGGCGGTGGGGATCGCGTGCTCCGTCACCCGTTCCAAAACCGGGGTCACCCGGTACGGCAGCGGCTGCGACAGATCGCCGGGGACGAACTCGCGCCCGTCGGCGGTCCGCAGGACGCGCCGGATCCCCTCCGCGTCGGCGGAGGTCAGCAGCAGCGCGCCGGCGGACGCCTGCACGGAGTGCACCCCGGGTCCGTCCGCGAGCGGGCTCAGCCCTCCCGTGTCCGGATCCAGGAGCAGCACCTGCTGCTCGGAGGGGTCCCGCAGGCCGGCCTCGATCAGCAGCCGGTTTCCGTGGACGCCGGCCACCTTGCGGACCTGGATGCCGTCCCCGGTGAGGAGTACGCCGTCCAGCGCGAGCGCGCGGGCGGCGCCGCCGGGGGTGTCGGCGCAGGTGAGCATCCGCCCGTCGGCGAGGCGCGCCGGGGTGCCGACGAGCATCGGGTCCACCCACTGCGGGTGCGTGGTGCGCGACAGTTCCCTGGTGCGCCCGGTGGCCGGGTCGGCCGTGAGCAGCACGACGTTCTGCTGGAGCCGGTCCTGCACGGTGAGCAGGATCTCGGAGTCCGATTCCCAGTCGGCGTCGGAGACGTACGGATAGGTGCCGGCGTCCCAGCCGAGGCGGACGGGCGCGTGCCCGTCCGGCCCGAACACCCACAGTTCCACCTCCGCGTTGGGGCCGCCGGCCTCGGGGTAGGCGAAGTCCTCGGCCGGCCGTTCCGGACGGGCCGGGTCGGCGAACCAGCGCCGCTGGAGGGCGGATTCGTCGACCCGGGCGGCGAGCAGGCTCTGCCCGCCGGGGGACCACCAGTGCCCCCGGTCGCGGCCGAGCTCCTCGGCGGCGGCGAATTCGGAGATCCCCCAGCGGGCTCCGTCGTCGGGGCTGATCCGGCCGCCGGGGGCGGTGTACAGGGCGTCGTCGGCCACGTACGCGACGCGCGAGCCGTCGGCGTTCGGGCGGGGGTCGAAGACCGGCCCGGCGGCGGGGACTTCCTTGGGCTGCGCGGGCTGTCCGGCCTCCGCGTCGCGGGTGACCGCGTACAGCCGCCCGTGGAGCGCGAACACCGCGTGGCGGCCGTCGCCCGAGAGCGCGTACGAGCCGATGCCCGCGGCGACGAGCCGGGTGCGCTCGCGCAGCCGGCGCTCGGCGACGGGGAGGGGCGCGGGCTCGGGGGACAGTTCGCGGGGGTCGGCGAGCCGGGTCTCGGTGCCTGTGGCGGTGTCCAGGACCCAGAGGCCGTCGAGGGGGTCCGTGGGCCCGGTGGAGCGGAGGAACCAGAGGAGCCGGCCTTCGTCGCCGAACGCGAAGGCGCGCGGGGCGCCGTAGGTGAACCGGGCGGTGCTCGCGGAGAGCCTGAGGAAGTCATCCATGCGATCCATGGAAGCAGTGTGGCATGTGAAATAGCACATAGCATATGCCACATCGCCTAGGCTGTTCGAGTGGTGACCCCCGGGGTACGGGTTTAGCGTCGGAAAAGTGGACCCGAACGCTTCGCCGAGCAGTACCAGTACCGGGACCGACGGCAAGGTCCAAGGCAACGGAGGCGGTCACCTTCCCGCTCTGCTGGTGATCGCTTCGTGCCAGCTCATGGTCGTTCTCGACATCACCATCGTGAACATCGCGCTGCCGCACATCCAGACCGCGCTCGACTTCTCCACCGAGAGCCTGTCCTGGGTCGTCAACGCCTACACCCTCACCTTCGGCGGCCTGCTGCTCCTCGGCGGGCGGACCGGCGACATCCTCGGGCGCAGGCGCGTCTTCATCTTCGGTGTCCTGCTCTTCGGCCTCGCCTCGCTCCTGGGCGGATTCGCCCAGAACGAGGGTCAGTTGCTGGCGGCCCGGGCCCTCCAGGGCGTCGGCGGCGCCATCGCCTCACCGACCGCGCTCGCGCTGATCACCACGAACTTCCGCGAAGGACCGGAACGCACCCGGGCCTTCGGGGTCTTCGCCGGCGTCTCGGCGGGCGGCGGCGCGATCGGACTGCTGGCCGGCGGCATGCTCGTCGAGTGGCTGAACTGGCGCTGGGTGCTCTTCGTCAACGTGCCGATCGCCCTGCTGATCGCGGTGGCCACCCCGAAGGTCATCCGCGAGTCCGAACGCCATCCCGGGCACTTCGACTTCGCCGGAGCCCTGCTCTCCACCGTCGGCATGGTCACGCTCGTCTACGGATTCATCCGCGCGTCCCAGGAGGGCTGGCGGGACCCGCTGACACTCGCCTCGTTCGGGGCGGCCGTGGTGCTGCTGACCCTCTTCATCCTCAACGAGCGGCGCTCGCCACAGCCGATCACCCCGCTGCACATGTTCGCCGACCGCAACCGGGCCGGAACGTACGCCATCATGCTCTTCTTCGCCTGCGCGATCTTCGGCATGTTCTTCTTCCTGACCCTCTTCGTGCAGAACGTGCTGGGCATGAGCCCCCTGCAGGCCGGACTCGCCTTCCTGCCGGTCAGCGCGATGATCGCGGTGACGGCTGGGCTCACCTCCCAGCTCCTGCCCAAGTTCGGGCCGAAGCCGTTCATGGTGACGGGCTCCCTCCTCTCGGCCGCCGGACTGGCCTGGCTCACGCAGACCGACATCCACTCGACGTACCTGGGCAGCATCCTGGGCCCGATGCTGCTGTTCAGCGCCGGCATGGGCATGCAGTTCGTGTCCCTGACGCTGATGGCCCTCTCGAACGTCTCCGACCGCGAGTCGGGCGCGGCCTCCGGCCTGCTGAACGCCACGCAGCAGGTGGGCGGTTCGCTCGGCCTGTCCATCCTGGTCACCGTCTTCGGCACGGCCAGCCGCAACGAGGCCAAGGACCAGGTGGGATCCTTCCTGCGCACGGCGACCCCCGAACAGAAGGCCTTCTTCGCCCGTACCAAGCAGTTCCCGAAGCCGTGGAGCGACCAGGTCCTCACCTCGGGCGTGGGCGCGGCGTTCGTGGCGGCGGCCGCCTTCACCCTGCTCTCGGCCCTCATCGCGCTCTTCGTCATCCAGGTCCGCCCCTCGGACCTCGCCCGGCTCCAGGGCAACCACACCCCGACGGCGGTCTGAGCCGCTCCCCGGCGACGTGCCGCACCGGCTCGGGGCGCCGGCGCGTTACGCGTCCACGCGCCGGACCCGGCAGCGCGCCGGACCCCGGGTCTGCAGGGTGATACCCGCGCTGACGGGGACCTCGGCGTCCACCGCCTCGAACTCGTAGGCGCGCAGGATCATCGCCAGCGCGATCACCGACTCCAGCATCGAGAAGTGCTGCCCGATGCAGGCGCGCGGGCCCCCGCCGAAGGGGAACCAGGCGTAGCGCGGCCGGGCCGCCTCCGCTTCCGGCGTGAACCGGTCGGGGTCGAAGCGCTCCGGGTCCGGCCAGTAGCGCGGGTGGCGGTGGGTCACCCAGGGCGCCAGGATCACGTCGGCGCCCGCCGGGATCGTGTGCCCGTCGACCTCGGCCGCGGCGACCGAGCTGCGGCCGATGGTGGGGGCCGCCGGGTAGAGCCTCATGGCCTCCTTGAGCACCTGCGTGAGGTACGGGAGGCGGTCGAGGTCGGCGGCCCCGGGCGTACGGTCGCCCAGGACGGCGGCGATCTCGGCGCGGGCCCGGCTCTGGATGCCGGGGTGGCGGCCGAGCAGGTGGAGGGAGAAGGCCAGCGAGGTGGCGGTGGTCTCGTGTCCGGCGAGCAGGAAGATCAGGACCTGCTCGCGCAGTTCGGCGGCGTCGAACTCCCCGTCGTCCGTGCTCGAGGCGGCGGCGAGCAGGGACAGCAGGTCCTCGCCCCCGCCGGCTGCGCCGCCCCGGCGCTCGGCGATGATCGCGTCGCACACCCCGTACAGCTCGTCCAGGGCGGCGGCCGCCCGCCTGTTGTCGGGCGTGGGCCAGCTGCGGGGGATGTTGAGCGGGGAGTAGCCGCGGCGCAGCGCGTATTCGGTGATGACCGGAAAACAGCGGTGCACGACGTCGGCGGTGGCGTCCACATCGGTGCCGAAGAGGATCCGGGAGACCGCGCGCAGTGCGAGGGCCATCATCTCGTCGGCGACGTCGAGGGTTCCGTCGGCGGTCTTCTCCCAGGCGGCCAGGGTCGAGGCGGTCTCGTCCGCGACGGCGTGGGCGTACCCGTCCACCCGGCGCTTGGTGAACAGCGGCTGGACCAGCCGCCGCTGGCGCAGGTAGTCCTCGTCCTGGCTGGTCAGCAGGCCGTTGCCGAAGGAGTCCCGGACCTCCTGGTAGACGGCGTTGTCCTTGCGGAAGTTGGCCGCCTGCGTGGCCAGTACCTGCTGGACGCCCTCCGCCGAGAACACGCAGTGCAGCTCGGCGCGCAGCCCGGGCGGGCCGGCGGTGATCCGGACGACGTCGCCGTGCTCGCGCATCGCCCGCAGGTACGTACCGAGCGAGTCCGACTTCAGGTCGGCGAGCGAGCCGAGCAGCGGGGCACCCGCGAGCAGGGGCGTTCGCGTACCGGCGCGGTCGCCCGCCCGTGTTGTCTCTTCTGCCATGTCCCCGTCCTCAGCCTCGTCCGACGGGTCCGATTCTGCGGGCCGCCGCCGCCCGGGGACGAGGCCCGTCACGGCATACGGCCGAATACCGACGCTGCCGCCGGCCGGGTCACTTGTCGCAGGCGATGCCGTCGTTGTCGCGGTCGAGGTGCTTGCCGTAGCCGGGCTGGCCGCGCTTGATGGGGGTGACGCCGGCGGCCTTGGCCTCGGCGCAGTTCTTGTAGCTGACGTCCTTGGGGCCCGGTGCCGGGGTCGGCGAGGACGCAGGGCCGGGCTTCGTCTTGCCCTGGGTCGCGGCGGGTGCCGGGGTCTTGGCGGGAGCGGGCGTCTGGGTGGGACCGGGGGTCTTGGCGGGGCGCAGGGCGGCTCCGGCCCGCTCCGGGCACGGGTTGCCGGGAGCGGTCAGCGAGATCTCTACGGCGGTGTCGCCCGGCAGCGGGCTCCCGGCCGCGGGGGTCTGGAAGCAGACCGCCCACTGGGCGTGGTCGCCGGCCAGCGGGACGTCGGAGTAGGCGCTGCGGACCTCGACCGGCTTGGTGACGAGCGGTCCGACGAGGGCCTCGGCCTCGGCGGACTTCGTGCCGACGAGCGCGGGCATCGCGGGCGGTGCGGCGGACGCGCTCGGCGAGGGCGCCGGAGCCGGCTTGTCGGCACTCTTCGACGCGTCCGCGTCCGCGCCCTCGCAGCCGGCGAGAGTCAGGACGAGCGCTCCCGCCATCGCCGCCGTCGCGAGAACGCCGCGCCGGTGTCCGCTCCGCTGAAACATGTGCCCCCCATGGCCGCCCCGCTGATCCGCCGCAGCATACGCCGACCGGGGCCGCGTGTACGGCGAACGCGTGTCCGGTGCCCCGCGGAGCGGTCCGCGGGGGAGCGGGGCGGGCGGGGGTGAGGGGATGAGGCGGGCGGGGGTGCGGGAGCGGGGCCGGCGGGTGTGCGGGAGCGGGCTCCGCGGGGCTTCGCCGAAGGATCGTTCCTCCATCAACTCGCCGCGATCTCAGGGCAGTCGGGCCCACGGCGACACGCTCACCATCGGGTGAGGATGCCTCCCCGGGCGGGGCGGGGGCGCGAGGGTGGGCGCATGATCACTTATGCCCTGCGGCGCCGCGCCGCCGTGCTCGCGACCGCCCTCGCCGCCGCGCTGCTGCCCCCGGCCTCGGCCTCGGCCTCCGCGCCCGCCGCCCCGTCGCGCGCCGCCGCCCCGGCGAACTCCTGCCCCCGGGTCCACGACCACCTCTACGCCGCCGCCGACGAGCGCGTCGAGGTGGAGCGCATCACCCCCTCCCCGTCGTGGCGCATCAACTGCAAGCAGCTCTACCGCTCCGACGGCCGCCCGCCGTCGGTGGTCTTCGAGGAGGGCTTCCTCCCCAAGGACACCCTGAACGGCCAGTACGACATCGAGAGCTACGTCCTGGCCAACCAGGCCTCCCCGTACGTCTCCACGACCTACGACCACGACCTCTACAAGTCCTGGAAGAGCGGCTGGAACTACTACATCGACGCCCCGGGCGGGGTGGACGTCAACCGGACCATCGGCGACACCCACAAGTACGCCTCCCAGGTCGAGGTGGCCTTCCCGGGCGGCATCGCCCGCTCGTTCATCGTGGCCGTCTGCCCGGTGGACAAGGAGAGGAAGGTCGAGATCATGGACCGGTGCGAGGACAACCCGTACTACGAGCCCTGGCGGGCCGGCTATCCCGGCTGAGCGGCGCCGCCGTCCTACGAGACCGGCACCCCGGGCCCGAGGAACCACAGGCCGGCGATGCTGCCGTCCTCGTGGAAGGTCACGCGGAACTCCCCGGGGCCGCGCTCCATGCCCAGCGGCACGTCGACCACGGTGAACTCGCCGAACGCGACGTCCCGGGGATCACCGTGCGACCGGTAGCGTGGGCAGCATCCCCGAGATCGACGAGGACAACACGACGTGGGTCTCGCGGGTTTGCTGCCAGCGCTGGCGGGCGGCCCGGTCGGCGTCGGCACGGCGGTGCAGTTCGTCGGCGAGGTCCTGGTTCACGGTGTCCTCTCGGGCGAGGTCAGATGAGGGACGGCAGGATGCCGCGGGGCCACCGGCCGAGCCAGAACGCGGCGGCCGAGGGCTGGAACTGGCCCTCGGTCGAACCATCGTGCAGCAGGTACTCGGTGGGGGCCAGGTAGCCGTCGCCGGGTTCGAGGCGTATACGGAGGATGCGGACGGGTCGGCCGCTGGCCGCGTAGGAGCGGTAGTCGTTGGTATGGGGGCAGCGGTGCGCGTAGTCCACGGGGTGTACGGACCGGCACACGGCCTGAGCGTCGATGGTGCCGAGGATGATGTACCGCGTCCCCGGGCCGAGATTCAGGCACAGCCTGCGCCGGCCGGTGTGCTTGTCGGCGAACCTGAGCTTGTCCCAGTTGTCGAGATGGAGTCCGAGCAGCCGCCCCTGCTCGTAGTTGTCCGTGGTGGTGGTCATGTCGGGCTTGGCGAGGGACTGCCCGAGGTACACCGCGTCCGGATCGCCGAGGGGGCGGGTGAGGTTCGGGTCCGGGCTGTCGGCCCAGGGAGCGTACTCGGGCTGCTGTCCGGCCGCGTCGCTGGGGACGTCTTCGGAGGGCATCAGCGTGTCGACGGAGGCGTTCCACTCCTCCTCGCCGCCGCCTTCGGGCGTGAGTCGGTAGAAGGTGATCCCCGTGTCCTCGGGGACTTCAATGACCACGCCCGTACGGGAGGTGGCGGTGTCGTAGGCGAGGTCACCGCGCAGGGGCCAGCGGGGATCGGGGTCGTCCGCCTGCTGGCGTACGCGGTCATGGTCAGTGCGACGCGTAGAGCTCATGTAGCGGAACGTATGCGCCCCGCTACGCAGGAATATGATTCCGTGGAATACCCGCAGATCAGTCCAGCGAAAAACGTCCGGTCATGCCCCGCAGCCGCTGGCGCGTGGCAACCCTCTCGGCGTAGACGATCTTCCGCAGAGTCGCCCGTGCGACGGGGTGATTGCGGACCAGTTGCGGGGCGATGTGCTCGGCCGTCTCCAGCTCGGTCAGGGCCTGGTCGCGGTTGCCGTCCCACAGCCACGCGCGGGCGAGGTCCATGTGGTGGTGACCGAGACGGGAGTTCGGCAGGACCGCGATGTGCGCCGGGTCCGCCTCGCGGTTCAGGCGGAGTGCCTTCGTCTGGTCGCTCATTTCCAAGGCAGCGCTGACGCTGTGGATGATGACGTTGCCGAGAGAAAAGGTGACGGAGTGCCGATCGTGGATCTCGGGACCGACGTAGGCGTTGACCCGCTCACCTGCTGTACGGGCCAGAGCGAGGCGCTCGTCAGCCCCGGCCGCGTTCCCGCCCCGGGCACAGGAGATCGCGGACCGCAGGTGGAGGGCGCCCCACATGCGCAGGGCGAGCGGGTCACCGGATTCGTACTCCGCCTCGATGCCGGCGAGGGCCTTGTCCCCGAGGGCGAGGGCGTCGTCCCAGTCGGCGGAAGCCCAGGTGTCCCACATCCGCATCCACAGGGCCATCGCGGGCATCACCGGGTCGCCGGAGAGCTGCGCCGACCATGTAGCGCGTTCGCAGGCCATGGCGACCAGCTCGGGATGTCCGAGGGCGTGGGCGGCGGTGTGGGCGAACTTGCACGCCACCGCGTAGATCGCGAACGCCTCTTCGCGCTCATGTCCGGTGGAGACCTCGGCGAGGGCGCGGGCCTCCCGCAGCATGTCCGGCAGCTCGATCAACACGGCGCCGTTCGCAGCGGCGTCGCGCAGGCGAAGCAGACGCTTCATGTCGTGCCACAGCAACTCGGACGGGCGCGGGGTGCCGTCGAAGACGGGGGCGAGGTCATAGCGGCGCAACTCCCGCAGGATGGAGGCCGCGGACACCTGCCACTTGGTCTCGGCGCCACCGCCCGTGTACGGGCGATCGATCAGGGTGTTGGGATGGCAGTGCAGGGCGGCGGCCACCGCGTTGATCAGCCCGGCCCGGTCCAGCTCGATCCGGCCCTTCTCCAGCTTGGACACCCATCCCTGCGTCCGGCCGAGGGCGGCGGCGAGGTCGGCTTGGGTCATCCCGACGGAGAGCCGCTGTCGCCGGACCCGCTGCCCGATCCGCTCTTGCTCCTCGATGTACCCGCTCACATCCACCACCCCGATCCGTTAACGCTTCTGACGCGAAGGTACCGCTGGGAGCACGCGGGTGGCGGCCCTTGGCCAATGGATCTCAGAACCCGGAAAGCCCTTGCTGGCTCGGAGAGTTCAGGTGATGCTCGGCAAACCGGCGGGATGCCTGCACTTTTAGAACAAATAACCCTGAAATGACTGAGACCCCGTCATCCTCTGTTAGGGGATGGCGGGGTCTCGCACCAAATGACACTGCGTCAATCGCCGGGTCATCTCCTTGCATAGTTGCTGCACAAGGGGATGGAAACTGCTGGAAGGTATCGATGGGTGTCGGAAGGTATCTCCGCAGGTCGGCGGCCACTTCTGAGGGGGGCGTAATGCCTGCTTCAACGCATTGGGTCCGGCTTCCTAGATGTCCCGGAAGATCTCGATCTGCGCGCCCACCGAGTTGAGGCGTTCCGCCAGTTCCTCGTAGCCGCGGTTGATGACGTAGACGTTGCGCAGGACCGAGGTGCCCTCGGCCGCCATCATCGCCAGGAGGACGACCACCGCCGGGCGCAGGGCCGGCGGGCACATCATCTCCGCCGCGCGCCAGCGGGTGGGCCCCTCGACCAGGACGCGGTGCGGGTCCAGGAGCTGGAGGCGGCCGCCGAGACGGTTGAGGTCCGTCAGGTAGATGGCCCGGTTGTCGTACACCCAGTCGTGGATCAGGGTCTGACCCTGGGCCACGGCCGCGATGGCGGCGAAGAACGGGACGTTGTCGATGTTCAGCCCGGGGAAGGGCATGGGGTGGATCTTGTCGATCGGCGCTTCGAGCTTCGACGGGCGGACGGTGAGGTCCACCAGGCGGGTGCGGCCGTTGTCCGCGGTGTACTCCGGTGAGCGGTCGTGGTCGAGTCCCATCTCCTCCAGGACCGCGAGCTCGATCTCCATGAACTCGATCGGGACCCGGCGGATGGTCAGCTCGGACTCGGTGACCACGGCCGCGGCCAGCAGGCTCATCGCCTCGACCGGGTCCTCGGAGGGGGAGTAGTCCACGTCCACGTCGATGTTCGGGATGCCGTGGACCGTCAGGGTCGTGGTGCCGACACCGTCCACGCGGACGCCGAGGGCCTCCAGGAAGAAGCACAGGTCCTGGACCATGTAGTTGGAGGAGGCGTTGCGGATGACCGTGGTCCCGTTGTGCCGGGCGGCGGCCAGCAGCGCGTTCTCGGTGACGGTGTCCCCGCGCTCGGTCAGCACGATCGGGCGCTCGGGGGAGACCCCGGCCTCGACCTGGGCGTGGTAGATGCCCTCGGTCGCGGTGATGTCCAGGCCGAAGCGGCGCAGGGCGATCATGTGCGGCTCGATGGTGCGGGTGCCGAGGTCGCAGCCGCCGGCGTAGGGCAGCTTGAAGTGGTCCATCCGGTGGAGCAGGGGGCCCAGGAACATGATGATGCTCCGGGTCCGGCGGGCCGCGTCCGCGTCCATGGCGTCCATGTCGAGGCGGGCCGGCGGTACGAGTTCCAGGTCGACGCCGTCGTTGATCCAGCGGGTGCGGACACCGATGGAGTTCAGGACCTCCAGGAGGCGGTAGACCTCCTCGATGCGGGCGACCCGCCTCAGCACCGTGCGCCCCTTGTTGAGGAGCGAGGCGCACAGCAGTGCGACGCAGGCGTTCTTGCTCGTCTTGACGTCGATGGCGCCGGACAGACGGCGACCGCCGACCACGCGCAGGTGCATCGGACCGGCGTAGCCCAGAGAGACGATTTCGCTGTCGAGGGCTTCCCCGATGCGGGCGATCATCTCAAGGCTGATGTTCTGGTTGCCGCGCTCGATCCGGTTGACGGCACTCTGGCTGGTGCCGAGTGCGTCGGCGAGCTGACTCTGTGTCCAGCCCCGGTGCTGCCGGGCGTCACGGATGAGCTTGCCGATGCGTACGAGGTAGTCGTCTGCCATGTCTGCACCGTATCTCAGATATGAGATTCCGCCCGCGCCGGGTGTGGCAGACGGGTGTTACCAGGCGTCAGGTCCCATGGTGGGGCCGGCGGGCGCGCGGCGCGCGGCGAGCCCTCCGGGCGGCCGGGCGGGCGGCGCCCCGCCCCTCTGCGGACAAAAAGGGCAACCGCTGCCCTTCTGCGGACAAAGAGGGCAACCGCCGCCCCACTACGGACAAAGAGGGCAACCGCCGCGCCTGATGGCAGAGGGGCCGAGCGGGGCAGATGCCCGCAAAGGGTACCAAGCGGCGCCGGTTGCCTCAGTGACCGCAGGCGTGGTGGCGGCCCCGGCCGGCGCCGTGGACCGCCGCGTACGAGGCCGGGCGCGGGCCCGCGGCCGCGGCGCGGGCCACCCGCGCCGAAGCCGTCCGCCCCGACGCCGAATCCGCGTCGTGCACCACACGGCCGCCGACCAGGGTCATCCGTACCCCCGTCCCGCTGATGTCGGCCACCGGACAGCGCGTCACATCCCGGTCCAGCACCACCAGGTCCGCCGCCTTGCCCGCCTCCACGGTGCCGGTCAGCTCCTCCTGGCGAAGCTGCCAGGCCGTTCCCGAAGTGTGCATGCGCAACGCCGAGTCCCGGCTCAGCCCCTCGAGCTCCCGGTACAGCTCGCCCGCCCCGGAGGCGCCCTGCCGGTCGATCGCCGTACGCAGCTGGTTCCACACCTGCAGGGCGTCCACGGGCCAGTCGGAGCCGCCGGTCAGCCGCGCGCCCGCCTTCTCCAGGCTGCGGGCCGGGTACATCCACCGGTGCCGCTCGGGCCCGATGTAGGGGAGCAGCGCCTCCATCGTCCAGGTGTCCTTCGCCGCCCACTGGAGCTGCAGGCACGCCGCGACGCCCAGCTGCGCGAAGCGCCGCAGGTCCGCCGGGTCCACGAGCTGCAGGTGGGCCACCGCGTTGCGGGCGTCCCGGTGTCCCGTCACCCGCCGGGCGTACGCGTATCCGTCCAGAGCGGTGCGTACCGCCCGGTCTCCGAGCCCGTGGGCGTGCATCTGCCAGCCCGCCCGGTTGAAGGCGGCGCTGAGCCGGCCGTACTGCGCCGCCGCGGTGTAGAGCTCGCCCCGGTTCGCGGTCGGTGCGCCGTTCCCGTCGAGGTAGGGCTCCAGCAGGGCGGCCGTCTGCGCGGGGTACTCGATGACCCCGTCCAGGAACACCTTGATCATCCCGAACCGGAGCCCCCGCACTCCCTCGAACTCCCGCCGCAGGCCCCGCGCGTACGCGAGCGAGCCCGCCGGGTCCTCGGCCTGCTCCGCGTCCAGCCGGATCGCGGGAACGATCCGCTGAGGCAGCCTGCCCGCCGCCGAGAGCGCCTGGTACAGCTCCAGCTCGCGCCGTCCCACCAGGGCGTCCATCATCGTCGTGACCCCGCAGGCCGCCGCCAGCTCCAACACCTCGGCGCACGCCGCGACCAGTTCGGCCCGGGTGCGCTCCGGTACGAACCGCTTCACCAGCCCCTGCGCGTCGTCCTTGAAGACGCCCGTCGGCTGCCCGTCCGCGTCCTTGACCACCTTGCCGCCGACCGGGTCGGGCGTGGCCGCCGTGACCCCGGCGATGTCCAGGGCCCGCTGGTTGGCCCACAGGTTGTGCCCGTCGCCGCCGACCAGGACGACCGGCCGCCGGGTGGGGAGCGCGTCCAGCATCGAGTGGTGCGCGGTGGTGCCCACGGGGAGCAGTCCGACCGGGTTCCAGTCCTCCACCACCAGCCAGCCGTCGGGTTCGGCGGCCGCGCCGCCGGTGTCGGCGAGGAAGCCGGTCAGGATCTCCCGGAGCTCCTGCGGGGTGGTCTCCGCGCCGTCCAGGGAGGGGGACAGCGAGCGCTCCCCGGCGCCGAGCGGGTGGACGTGGCCGTCGTGGATCCCGCTCATCACCGTGTTGCCGCGGGCGTCGACCACCTCGGTGTCCCGGCCCACGTACCGGCGCAGCGCCGCATCGGTCCCGGTGGCCAGGATCTTCCCGTCCCGGCTGACCGCGACCGCCGACACGGGCCCCCGGCGAGCGGTCCCGGTGAACACCGAGGCGTTGCGGACCACCAGGGCGGCCGAACCCCGCCCGCCGGAAGGGGCGGCGGAGGCGGCCGCGGCGGGCCCCGCACCCAGCAGGCCCGCCGCACCGGCGGCCCCGGCGGCGGCGAGAAGCCCCCGGCGGGACAGGGGAGACAGGGGGGACAGAGGGGAGGAAGAAGAAGACTGCATGCCCACTCCAAACGTTGGTGTGGCCAGGACGCTGTTTGATTAAGGGCTTAACCGGAACCCGCCTCCGGCGACGAAATCCGTACGATGGCGCCGTGCCCGCCCCCCTTCACGCGCCCGCGCCCGTCCCGATGCCCCCGCCCGCGCCCGTGCCCGGTCCGACCCTCGCCGACATCGCGCGCGCCGCCGAGGTCTCCACCGCGACCGTCTCGCACGCGCTCAACGGCACCGGACGCGTCGGCGAGTCCACCCGCCGCCGGGTGCGCGAGGTGGCCGGCGCCCTCGGCTACGGGGCCCGGCGCGGCCCGCACAGCCGCAGCCTCGGCATCGCCGTGACCACGTACGCGGGGTTCGCCTGGGACTTCGCGCGGATCGCCTACTTCTCCCGGATGCTCATCGCCGCCACCTCGGCGGCGCACGCCCACGGCTACGCCCTGACCACGCTGCCCGCCGACCGGGGCGCCGAGCCGCTGTGGCACACCCTGGCGGTCGACGGGATGCTGCTGCTCGACAGTCCGGCCGACGACCCGGTGCTGCGCGCGCTGCGGGCGCGCGGTCTGCCGGTGGTCTTCGACGGGCCGCCGGTCGATGCCCGGCCGGGGGACGTGTGGGTGGACAACGACCACACCGCCACCACCCGCGAGGTACTGGACCACCTCGAGGCCTCCGGCGCCCGGCGGATCGCGCTGCACGCGGGCTACGGCCGGGAGTTCTACACCGGGGCCGTCACGTCAGCCTATGAACACTGGTGCGCCGGGCACGGCCGGGCTCCGCTCGTGGTCCCCTTCGACCCCAACGACGCGGCCGGGCATGCCTTCGACTCCGCGTTCGCGGGGCCGGACAGGCCCGACGCCGTCTACTGCGTATACGACCCGGGCGGCCGGCAGGTGCTGGCCGCCGCCGCGCGCCATGGCATCCGTATCCCCGGACGTGTCCCCGGCGGGACGTCCGGCGCCCGGCCGGGGGAGGACGGGCTGCTGCTGGTCTGCGCCAGCGAGGACCCGGCGTACGCCGAGAACGAACCCTCCGTGACCACCGTCACCTTCAACCCGGAGCGGATCGCCGAATCGGCGGTTTCGTCCCTGGTCAAGCTGATCGAATCCGGACATGCGCAATCGCCTGGCAGGCTGACGGTACCGGCGGGGTTGTGGGTGCGTGCCTCGTCCCGGCCACCTCTCATGTACTAGAGTTATCTCGACATCGAGATATCTGCCCTGACGTACCGCAGCCGCCCCGCTGGTAAGGGTTACCTAACTTAGCCTCACCTTAGCGGATTGGCCAGAGTGCCTCGCGGCAGGATTGCGGTAATACGCGCGAATTCATGCATGAAGGAGACTGTCGTGTCGGCGAACAGCTTCGACGCCCGCAGCACGCTGCAGGTGGGCGACGAGTCGTACGAGATCTTCAAGCTGGACAAGGTCGAGGGCTCCGCCCGCCTTCCCTACAGCCTGAAGGTCCTGCTGGAGAACCTGCTCCGTACCGAGGACGGCGCGAACATCACCGCCGACCACATCCGGTCGCTCGGCAACTGGGACTCGCAGGCCCAGCCCAGCGAGGAGATCCAGTTCACGCCGGCCCGCGTGATCATGCAGGACTTCACCGGCGTTCCCTGCGTCGTGGACCTCGCCACCATGCGCGAGGCCGTGAAGGCCCTCGGCGGCGACCCGTCCAAGATCAACCCGCTGGCGCCGGCCGAGCTGGTCATCGACCACTCGGTCATCGCCGACAAGTTCGGCACCAACGAGGCGTTCGCCCAGAACGTGGAGCTGGAGTACGGCCGCAACAAGGAGCGCTACCAGTTCCTGCGCTGGGGCCAGACCGCCTTCGACGAGTTCAAGGTCGTCCCCCCGGGCACCGGCATCGTCCACCAGGTCAACATCGAGCACCTCGCCCGCACGGTCATGGTCCGGGGCGGCCAGGCGTACCCCGACACCCTCGTCGGCACCGACTCGCACACCACGATGGTCAACGGCCTGGGCGTACTGGGCTGGGGCGTCGGCGGCATCGAGGCCGAGGCCGCGATGCTCGGCCAGCCGGTCTCCATGCTGATCCCGCGCGTCGTGGGCTTCAAGCTGACCGGCGAGCTGCCCACCGGCACCACCGCCACCGACCTCGTGCTGACCATCACCGAGATGCTCCGCAAGCACGGCGTCGTCGGCAAGTTCGTCGAGTTCTACGGTGAGGGCGTCTCCGCCACCTCGCTGGCGAACCGCGCCACCATCGGCAACATGTCGCCGGAGTTCGGTTCCACCGCCGCGATCTTCCCGATCGACGACGAGACGCTGAAGTACCTGCGCCTGACCGGCCGCGACGCCCAGCAGGTCGCGCTCGTCGAGGCGTACGCCAAGGCCCAGGGCCTGTGGCTGGACCCGGCCGCCGAGCCGGACTTCTCCGAGAAGCTGGAGCTCGACCTCTCCACGGTCGTCCCCTCCATCGCCGGCCCGAAGCGCCCGCAGGACCGCATCGTCCTCGCCAACGCCTCGCAGCAGTTCGCCCAGGACGTGCGCAACTACGTCAACGACGACGAGGAGGCCGGCAAGGAGTCCTTCCCGGCGTCCGACTCGCCGGCCACCGCGAACGGTGTGCCCACCAAGCCCACCCCGGTGACCCTGGCCGACGGCACCTCCTTCGAGATCGACCACGGCGCCGTCACGGTCGCCGCGATCACCTCGTGCACCAACACCTCGAACCCCTACGTCATGGTCGCCGCGGCGCTCGTGGCGAAGAAGGCGGTCGAGAAGGGCCTGACCCGCAAGCCGTGGGTCAAGACCACGCTGGCCCCGGGCTCCAAGGTAGTCACCGACTACTTCGACAAGGCCGGACTGACCCCGTACCTGGACAAGATGGGCTTCAACCTCGTCGGGTACGGCTGCACCACCTGCATCGGCAACTCCGGTCCGCTGGAGGAGGAGATCTCGAAGGCGATCAACGAGGCCGACCTCGCGGTCACCTCGGTGCTCTCGGGCAACCGCAACTTCGAGGGCCGCATCAACCCCGACGTCAAGATGAACTACCTGGCCTCCCCGCCGCTGGTCGTCGCGTACGCCATCGCGGGCTCCATGAAGGTGGACATCACCAACGACGCCATCGGCATCGACACCGAGGGCAAGCCGGTCTTCCTGAAGGACATCTGGCCCTCCGAGGCCGAGGTCAACGACGTCGTGGCGAACGCCATCGGCGAGGACATGTTCAACAAGTCCTACCAGGACGTCTTCGCGGGCGACGCCCAGTGGCAGGCGCTGTCGATCCCGACGGGCAACACCTTCGAGTGGGACCCGCAGTCCACCTACGTCCGCAAGCCCCCCTACTTCGAGGGCATGACGATGGAGACCACCCCGGTCTCCGACATCGCCGGCGCCCGCGTGCTGGCGAAGCTGGGCGACTCGGTCACCACCGACCACATCTCCCCGGCCGGTGCGATCAAGGCCGACACCCCGGCCGGCAAGTACCTCACGGAGCACGGCGTCGAGCGCCGCGACTTCAACTCGTACGGTTCCCGCCGCGGCAACCACGAGGTCATGATCCGCGGTACCTTCGCCAACATTCGCCTCCGCAACCAGATCGCGGCGGGCACCGAGGGCGGCTTCACCCGCGACTTCACCGTCGAGGGCGCGCCCGTCGCCTTCATCTACGACGCCTCGCAGAACTACCAGGCCGCCGGCATCCCGCTGGTCATCCTGGCGGGCAAGGAGTACGGCTCCGGCTCGTCCCGCGACTGGGCGGCCAAGGGCACGGCGCTGCTCGGCGTCAAGGCCGTCATCGCGGAGTCCTACGAGCGCATCCACCGCTCGAACCTGATCGGCATGGGCGTCCTGCCCCTGCAGTTCCCCGAGGGCGCCACGGCGGCCTCCCTGGGCCTCACCGGCGAGGAGACCTTCTCCTTCACCGGTGTGGAGGAGCTGAACAACGGCACCACCCCGCGCACCGTCAAGGTGACCACCGACACCGGCGTGGAGTTCGACGCGGTCGTCCGCATCGACACCCCCGGTGAGGCGGACTACTACCGCAACGGCGGCATCATGCAGTACGTGCTCCGCAACCTCATCCGCGGCTGAGCGCATATCGGCACCAAAGGGCCGTACCTCCGTTAAAGGAGGTACGGTCCTTCCGTTTCTGCGGGCGGCTCCGACGGCCAAGTCAGGTGACGGTGAGGTCTCAACTCGGAAAAGCCGGGGCCCATACCGGCACATGATCTTGCTCACAGGAGCGGAAGTGGACTATACCTGTGCCCGTCCGGATCGCCGCGAAACGAGCGGCCCCGGACGGGGGGACGGCGGGGACCTGCGGTGATGTCCGCACGTGCGGCAACAGCCACACTTCCTTCCTCCTTCACACTCCTGACGAAGGCGAGGACTTGAACATGGGATCCACCTCCGCCCACGGCGAGAACAGCAACGGTGAGGGCCTCGGCCGCCGCGACCTGATCAAGCGCTCCGCGGCACTCGGCCTCATCGCCGTACCGACGATGAGCTTCCTGTCCGCGTGCGCCTCCGGCTCCGAGGAGACGACCAAGGGCAACGAGGCCAAGACGGCCACGTCCAAGGAAAACCCGTTCGGCGTCTCCAAGGGCAGCAAGCTCGACGTGGTCGTCTTCAAGGGCGGCTACGGCGACGACTACGCCAAGGCCTGGGAGGCGGCGTTCGACAAGAAGTGGGGCACCACCACCTCCCACCTCTCCACCCAGGAGATCACCTCCAAGCTGCAGCCGCGCTTCAACGGCGGCAACCCGCCGGACGTCGTCGACGACTCCGGCGCCCAGCAGATCAAGCTGGACGTGCTCGCCAAGGGCAACCAGCTCGCCGACCTCACCGCGGTGCTCGACGCCCCCTCGCCCGACGACCCGGCCAAGACGGTCCGGGACACGCTGATGCCGGGGACCGTCGAAGGCGGCATGGTCGGCGGCAAGTTCGTCGCGCTGCAGTACGTCTACACCGTCTGGGGCCTGTGGTACTCGGGCAAGCTCTTCAAGGAGAAGGGCTGGACCCCGCCGAAGACCTGGCCCGAGTTCATGGAGATCTGCAAGAAGGCCAAGGAAGCCGGCATCGGCGGCCTGGCCCACCAGGGCAAGTACCCGTACTACATCAACGTCGCCATCATGGACCTGATCGCCAAGAAGGGCGGCCTGGATGCCATGAAGGCGATCGACAACCTGGAGCCGAACGCCTTCGCGGACAACCCGGTCGCGCTCGAGGCGGTCGAGGCGATCTACGAGATCGTCGAGAAGGACCTGCTGCTGCCGGGCACCAACGGCCTGACGCACACCGAGTCCCAGACCCAGTGGAACCAGTACAAGGCCGCCTTCATCACCTCCGGCTCCTGGCTGGAGAACGAGCAGCTCAAGCAGACCCCGGACGACTTCGACATGCAGTTCCTGCCGATGCCGGTGCTGCCCGGGAGCAAGCTGCCCTTCGAGGCCATCCGCGCCGGCGCCGGCGAGCCCTTCATCGTCCCGGAGAAGGCCGCCAACAAGGCCGGCGGCCTGGAGTTCCTCCGCTCGATGCTGTCGCGCGAGTGGTCGACCCTCTTCGCCCAGCAGGCCAACTCCCTCACCGTCCTCAAGGACGGCGTGGACCCGGCGGTCAAGCTCCGCCCGGGCACGCAGTCGGCCGTCGCCGCGCTCAAGGCGGCCGGGGACAACACCTTCAACTACCGTTACGCGGACTGGTACAGCGAGATGGGCACCGAGCTGGAGAACGCGTCCAATGAGCTGATGGCCAAGCGCATCCAGCCCAAGGAATGGATCAAGCGGGCCCAGGCTGCGGTAGACAAGGCGACCAAGGACCCGAACGCCAAGAACAACAAGCGCAGCTGACACCAGCGTCCACCGGTCACCCGGACACACCAGGGACGGACACCATGAGCCACGTAGCAAACAGCAAAGGGCGGGGCGGCTTCATCGCCGGCTTCCTCATCCTGCCCCTCGCGCTGTATCTGACCTTTGTCATCTGGCCGTACATCCAGACGTTCGGCTACTCCTTCACCAACTGGACGGGTCAGTCACCGACTTTCGACTTCGTCGGTCTGGACAACTACTCGGCCCTGCTGAAGGACGAGGTCTTCCGCGGCGCGCTGCTGCACAACCTGCTGCTCTTGGTGTTCGTCCCGGCGGTCACCATCCTGATCTCCCTGTTCTTCGCCTTCATGCTGAACGCCGGAGGGCGCAGCGGGGCCGGCGGGGTCCAGGGGGTGGCGGGTTCAGCCCTCTACAAGGTGATCTACTTCTTCCCGCAGGTCCTCTCCCTCGCCATCCTCGCGGTGCTCTTCGGAGCCGTGTACCGCAGCGACCAGGGCGGCCTGCTGAATGGATTCCTCGTAAAACTGGGACTGGTCGACCCGTCCCACCCGATCGAATGGCTCAACGAGCCCAACTTCGTCCTCTGGTGCCTGCTGCTCGTCGTCGTCTGGCACGGGGTCGGCTTCTACCTCGTCCTCTTCTCGGCCGCCATGCAGTCGGTCCCCAAGGACATCTACGAGGCCGCGCTCCTCGACGGCGCGGGGCGCGCCCAGACCTTCTTCAAGGTCACGCTGCCCCTGCTGTGGGATTCTGTACAGACCTCCGCGGTCTATCTGGGCATCGCCGCGATGGACATGTTCGTCCTCGTGTCGACCATGACCTCGGGCCAGTTCGGCGGCGGACCGGACCACCACAGCGAGGTCATGGCGACGGTGCTGATGCGTAACTTCCTGTACTTCGGCCAGGCCGGATACGCCTGCGCCATGGGGGTCGTGATGCTCGTCCTCACCCTGATCCTCTCCGCCATCACGCTGCGGGCCACTCGCCGCGAGCACGTCGAGTTCTAGCGGGAGACCACGATGACCACAGTGATCAAAGCACCGGGCGAGGCGGCAGCCGAGAAGCGCGCCGCCGGCACCGGGCAGACCCGCGGCCGGGGCAAGGGCGGCTCCGAGGGCATGGTCCTCAACGTCTTCTCGCACGGCTTCCTCGCCGTGTGGGGGATACTGATCATCCTGCCCCTGATCTGGCTGGTGCTCGGCTCCTTCAAGACCGACGCGCAGATCGGCGGCTCGGCCCTGAGCTGGCCGGCCCACTGGGAGTTCGACGCGTTCGGCCGCGCCTGGACCAAGGGCATCGGGAACTACTTCGCCAACACGCTGATCGTGATGGTGTTCTCGGTACCGCTGACGATGCTGCTCGGCTCGATGGCCGCGTACGTCCTGGCCCGCTACCCGTTCACGGGCAACCGGCTGATCTACTACTTCTTCGTCAGCGGGGCCATGTTCCCGGTCTTCCTGGCGCTCGTCCCGCTGTTCTTCATGGTGAAGCGGCTGGACATGCTCAACTCGTACCAGGGCCTGATCCTCGTGTACGTGGCGTACTCGATGCCCTTCACCGTCTTCTTCATGCACTCGTTCTTCCGGACGCTGCCGACGGCCGTGCACGAGGCGGCGGTGATCGACGGGGCCTCGCACACCCGGATCTTCTTCCAGGTGATGCTGCCGATGGCCAAGCCCGGCCTGATCAGCGTCGGGATCTTCAATGTCCTCGGGCAGTGGAACCAGTACATCCTGCCCTCCGTGCTGATGCAGCCGCAGACCGGATCGGACCCCGAGCGCTACATGCTCACCCAGGGCCTGATCCAGTTGCAGTACCAGATGGGCTACGAGACGGACCTGCCGGTGCTGTTCGCCGGTGTGACCATCGCGATGATCCCGATGCTGGTGGTCTACCTGTCCTTCCAGCGTCAGATCCAGGCCGGCCTGACGTCCGCCACCCTCAAGTAGCGGACGCGGACCGGTCGGGCACGACCGACCAGCTGACCGCCGAGACGGAGGGGTCGAGGGAGAGGTTGCTGACCGCTTCCTCCAGCATCCGGCCCCCCTCGCCCTCGGCGGTCAGCAGTGCGGACACCGTCACCAGGCCGGCCGTCGGGCCGTCCTGGCTGCGGATCGAGCGCAGCTGGTAGCCGGGCCGGCCCAGCGCGTCGACCAGCCGGTGGCGGATGTGGGCCTCCTCCGCCTCCAGGCACACGGCCTCGAAGTGGAAGTCGGTGGCCACCTCGGCACCGCCCCCCGGGTCGCGGTCCATGCGCCGGCCCAGCGGGCGCAGCAGGAGGTTCGCTCCCACCACGCCCGCCGTGCCGAAGGCCGCCAGGACGAACATCCCGGTGCCGGCGAGGCAGCCCACGGCCGCCGAGCACCACAGGGTGGCGGCCGTGTTCAGGCCCCGTACGCTCAGCCCGTCGCGCATGATCACGCCGGCGCCGAGGAAGCCGATCCCCGAGACGATCTGGGCGGCGACCCGCGAGCCGTCGTACTGGACCTGCGAGACCTCGCTCATGAAGCCGTACTGCGAGAGCAGCACGAACAGCGCGGCGCCGCCCGCCACCAGGGCGTTGGTCCGCAGGCCCGCCATCCGGGCCCTCCACTGCCGTTCCAGGCCGATCGCCGCCCCGAACCCGAGCGCCGCGGCCAGGTGCCCGGCCATCTCCCATTCGGTGAGGCCCATGGCCCGCCTCCCTCCTTCTGTCGCGTGCGGCCTCTTACAGCCAGGTGCCGAACTTGCGGATGTACACGGTCTTCAGCAGCTGCGTGAGCGTGCAGTAGGCGAGCAGCACGCCGATCAGCCACGGGAAGTAGCTCGCCGGCAGGGCCACGAAGCCCAGCGACTCGGCCAGCGGCGAGAAGGGCAGGTAGAGCCCGGTCAGCACCGCGAGGACGGTCATCACCATCACCGGCCAGGAGGCGCGGGACTGGATGAAGGGGATCTTGCGGGTACGGATCATGTGGACGATCAGGGTCTGCGAGAGCAGTCCCTCGATGAACCAGCCGGACTGGAAGAGCGCCTGGCTCGCCTCGCTGTTGGCGGCGAACACGTTCCACATGATCACGAACATGGCGATGTCGAAGATCGAGCTGATGGGACCGATGCAGACCATGAACCGGCCGATGCCCTTGGCGTCCCAGTTGCGGGGCTTGCGCAGGTACTCCTCGTCCATCCGGTCCCACGGCGTGGCCAGCTGCGCGATGTCGTAGACGAGGTTCTGGACCAGCAGCATGATCGCCAGCATCGGCTGGAAGGGGATGAAGGCGCTCGCCACCAGCACCGAGAAGACGTTGCCGAAGTTCGAGCTGGCCGTCATCTTGATGTACTTGATCGTGTTGCCGAAGGTGGTCCGGCCTTGGATCACGCCCTGCTCCAGGACGGTCAGGTCCTTCTCCAGCAGGATGATGTCCGCCGACTCCTTCGCGATGTCGACGGCGGTGTCGACGGAGATGCCGACGTCGGCGTCGTGCAGCGCGGCGGCGTCGTTGATGCCGTCCCCGAGGAAGCCGACCGTGTGGCCGTCGGCCTGCAGGGCCCGGACGATCCGTGCCTTCTGGACCGGGTTGACCTTGGCGAAGACCGTCGTACGGGCGGCCAGCGCGCGCAGCGCCGCGTCGTCCAGGGCGTCGAGCTCGCCGCCCGAGACCACATGGCCCACGTCGATGCCGACGTCGGCGCAGACCCGGGCCGCCACCAGCTCGTTGTCGCCGGTGACGACCTTGACCGCGATGCCCTTGTCGGCGAGGCCCTGCAGGGCCTCGGCGGCGTCGGCCTTCGGCGGGTCGAGGAAGGCGAGGAAGCCGACCAGGGTCAGCCGGTCCTCGTCGGCGACGGTGTAGGTGTCGCGCGGGGCGTCCATGGTGCGGGTGGCCACGGCGAGGACGCGCAGGCCCCGACGGTTGTTGTCCTCGGCGATGCGGGTGACGTGCCAGCGCAGCTGCTCGGTCAGTTCGACCCGCTGCCCGCGGTCCCTCATGTGGCTGCAGAGATCGAGGACCTCCTCGACCGCGCCCTTGGTGATCATGACGTGTTCGGGGCGGCCGAGGTCGCCCACGATGCTGTTGCGGTTCAGGACCACGGACATCCTGCGGCGGGCGAAGTCGAAGGGGATCTCGTCGACCATCTTGAACCGGGCATCGACGACAACCTCCTCGGCCTCGCCCACGCGGTCGATGACCGCCTGGTCCATCAGGTTCTTCAGGCCGGTCTGGAAGTGCGAGTTGAGGTAGCCGTACTCCAGGACCTCGTTGTCGTCGTTCCCGTGCACGTCCAGGTAGCGGTCCAGGACGATCCGGTCCTCGGTGAGGGTGCCGGTCTTGTCCGTGCAGAGCACGTCCATGGCGCCCAGGTTCTGGATCGCGTTGAGCCGCTTGACGACGACCTTGCGCTTGGACATGGCGACCGCGCCGCGCGCCAGGTTGGCGGAGACCACCATCGGCAGCATCTCGGGCGTCAGGCCCACCGCCACGGCGATGCCGAGGAGGAAGGCCGCGTTCCAGTCGCCCTTGGTGAAGCCGTTGATCATGAAGACGACGGGGACCATCACCAGCATGAAGCGGATCAGCAGGAAGCTGACCTTGCGCACGCCGGTGTCGAAGTTGGTCTGCGGGCGCTCGCCGGACAGTGAGCCGGCCATCGAGCCGAAGTAGGTGTCGGCGCCCGTGGCGACGACGACTCCGGTGGCGGTGCCGGAGGTGACCGAAGTGCCCATCAGGCAGAGGTTGTCGGCCTCGACCGGGTCGGTGGTCTCGAACTGCCCGAAGTCCTCGGTCCGGGTGTCGGCCTTGGCGACCGGCAGGGACTCGCCGGACAGGGCGGCCTGGCTGACCATCAGGTCCTTGGACGTGATGAGCCGCAGGTCGGCCGGGATCAGGTCGCCGGCGGCCAGCTTGACCATGTCGCCGGGGACCACCTGGTCCATCGGGACTTCGAAGGTGGTCGGTCCGGAGCCGCTGCCCGCCCGGCGCTGCACGGCGCAGGTGGTGGTGACGAGCTTCTGGAGCGCGTCGGCGGCGCGGCCCGAGCGGAATTCCTGCCAGAAGCGCAGCAGTCCGCTGATCCCGACCATCACCGAGAGGATGATGACGCCGGGGTCGGCCGGGTCCTGCCAGTACATGACGGCGGCCAGGAAGATCAGGACCCCGATGAACGGGTTCCAGTAGGCCTTCGCGAGCTGGAACCACCAGCGCGGGGCCCGGTCGTGGGCGATGACGTTCGCGCCGTGGTGCTCCAGGCGCAGTGCGGCCTCGGTGTGCGTGAGGCCGTTGCGCGAAGCGTCCACTTCCTGCAGGACCTGGACGCTGGAGCGGGCGCTGGACGCGGCGAGCCGCTCGCCGGAGGCCCGGGTGCGGGCCTCCAGCTCGGCGGCCTTGCGCTCGCGGCGTGCCGAGCCCGGCGGTGCGAGCTTCGTGGGGGTACGAGGGGTGAGCATGGTCATGACGAAAAACTCCCTCCGTGGTGCCGGACAGCACGAAGCCGAACGGTCACGTGGAGTGATCATGGGGCGGCGCGAAGGGGCACGTACGGCCACGGGGCACGCCGGTGGGCATGGGTGACGCAGGCCTGACGGAACCGTCAGGTCATGCGGAAGGAATCACGAAGGTGAATGCAGAAACGCACGGGGGCGGCACGGAGCCGCGGCCGTACACGCTCGGGAAAGGCCGACCCGCCCGTGGGCGGTCAGCCGGAGAGAGCGCTGCAAGGACTTCGATCGGGACTCATCCCGAACACCTCCTCGCGTCGCGCTGTCATGACAGGGGGCGCCCGATCCGGCCGTAAAAGACCGTAGAAGAACGACGCCTCAGCGACCGTAGCACGCCACTGATGGATGTTTCTCTCATACTTATGACCCATAGTGGCCGATTCGTGCTGCGTCGGCCCCTTGACGTCTCGAGGCGCAAAGGCTCGACTTAAGGTTCACAAGTTGGAGAGACGCCGGGGTCTCGGAGCACGCAGCCGCTACGGTCCCGGCCGGGGGGCGACGGCTTGCCGTCGCTTATGGGCAGGAGTGGATGAGTCGTGCAGACTCCCGGATCGCAGTCTTCACTGCATCGCGCGAATCTGGAGCGCGTCGTACGGGCGGTGCGGCTCGCGGGTTCTCTGACCCAGGCCGAGATCGCCCGGAGCACGGGGCTGTCGGCGGCCACGGTCTCCAACATCGTGCGCGAGCTCAGGGAGGCCGGGACCGTCGAGGTCACGGACACCTCCGCGGGCGGCCGGCGCGCGCGCAGCGTCTCGCTCAGCGGTGACGCGGGCATCGTGATCGGCGTCGACTTCGGCCACACCCACCTGCGGGTGGCCGTCGGCAACCTGGCGCACCAGGTACTGGCAGAGGAGTCCGAGCCACTGGACGTGGACGCCTCCTGGGTGGACGGCTTCGACCGGGCGGAAGCCCTGGTCGGACGGCTCATCGAGGGCATAGGGGTCGGCCGCGACAAGGTCATCGGCGTCGGCCTCGGCGTACCGGGCCCCATCGACGTGGAGTCGGGCACCCTCGGGTCCACCGCGATCCTGCCGGGCTGGGCCGGGATCAACCCGCGCCAGGAGCTCTCGCGCCGCCTCGGCGTGCCCGTGTACGTCGACAACGACGCGAACCTCGGGGCGCTGGGGGAGCTCGTGTGGGGGAGCGGGCGCGGGGTGAAGGACCTGGCCTACATCAAGGTCGCCAGTGGTGTCGGCGCGGGGCTGGTGATCAACGGCCAGATCTACCGCGGACCCGGCGGCACGGCCGGCGAGATCGGGCACATCACGCTGGACGAGTCGGGCCCGGTCTGCCGCTGCGGCAACCGCGGCTGCCTGGAGACCTTCGCCGCCGCCCGGTACGTCCTGCCGCTCCTGCAGAGCAGCCACGGACCGGAGTTGACGATGGAGCGGGTGGTGGAGCTCGCCCGGGAGGGCGACCCCGGCTGCCGCCGGGTGATCACCGACGTGGGCCGCCACATCGGCAGTGGCGTGGCCAGCCTGTGCAACCTCCTGAACCCGAGCCGGGTGGTCCTGGGCGGTTCGCTGGCGGACGCCGGCGAACTGGTGCTGGCCCCCATACGCGAGTCCGTGGGCAGGTACGCCATCCCCAGCGCGGCCAGGCAGTTGTCGGTCCTGACCGGGTCGCTGGGCGGCCGCGCCGAGGTGCTGGGAGCGCTCGCCCTCGTGCTCAGTGAAATGGGTGATTCGACGCTTTTGGCGGAAGAGGGCAGTGGGGTGCGAGCGCCGGCCGTCTTGTCTTCAGTTAGATAACGGATGGCACCGTTGTCATCTCGTTAAGGATTCACTCCTTGACGGCAAACTCGCGGCCGGGGTTGACTCACATCCACCTCGGCCGCAGTGTTGCGGCCTCGTCAGGGAGGTTCAAGTAATGAACACGCGTATGCGCAGAGCCGCCGTAGCCGTCGCCGCCAGCGCCATGGCCGTCTCGCTCGCCGCTTGCGGCAGTGCGAAGGAGTCCGGCGACAGCAAGGGCTCTACCGCCACCGTCAAGGGCAACGCGATCAAGGTCGGCCTGCTCCTGCCGGAGAACCAGACCGCTCGTTACGAGAAGTTCGACAAGCCGCTCATCGAGAAGGCCGTCGCCGACCTCACCGCGGGCAAGGGCGAGGTCGTCTACGCCAACGCCAAGCAGGACGCGACCACGCAGAACTCGCAGGTCGACACGATGATCACCAACAAGGTGAACGTCCTGATCATCGACGCCGTGGACTCCAAGGCCATCGCGGGCTCGGTCAAGAAGGCCAAGGAGGCCGGCATCCCGGTCGTGGCCTACGACCGTCTGGCCGAGGGCCCGATCGACGCCTACACCTCCTTCGACAACGAAGAGGTCGGCAAGGTCCAGGGCAAGGCGCTCCTGGAGGCCCTGGGCGACAAGGCCAAGGACGGCCAGATCGTCATGATGAACGGCTCGGTCACCGACCCGAACGCCAAGCTCTTCAAGTCCGGTGCGCACTCCGTCCTCGACGGCAAGGTGAACATCGGCAAGGAGTACGACACCGTCGAGTGGAAGCCGGAGAACGCCAACACCAACATGGCGGCCGCTCTCTCGGCGCTCGGCAAGGACAAGGTCGTCGGCGTCTACTCCGCCAACGACGGCATGGCCGGCGGCATCATCACCGCCCTCAAGGCGGCCGGTGTGTCCACGCTTCCCCCGGTCACCGGTCAGGACGCCGAACTCGCCGGTGTGCAGCGCATCGTCGCCGGTGAGCAGTTCATGAGCGTCTACAAGCCGTACGCCCCCGAGGCCGAGGCCGCCGCAAAGATGGCCGTCGCCCTCGCGAAGGGCGACCGGCTCGAGGTCATCACCACCTCCAAGGTGGACAGCCCCTCCGCCAAGGGCGTTCCGTCCCTGCTGATCCCCGTCGTCTCGCTGACCAAGGCGAACATCAAGGACACGGTCATCCGGGACAACGTCTACTCGGCCGACGAGATCTGCACCGACAAGTACGCGGCCGCCTGCGCCACCCTCGGCCTGAAGTAAGGCCCCCGCCGCTCGCCCCGCGAGCCGGCCCCATGCCTGTCCGGCGCCCCCGCCTCCATCCCGCCACTGGCGGGGCGCCGGACAGAAACGTTTCACCTCATCAGATATCCCCGTGGTCCTGCTTCTTTTGCACGACATCCCCGCCGGTCAGGCGGCAAGGAGATGGTTCATGTGTCCGCTGCGCCCGTACTGGCGTTGCGAGGGGTCTCGAAGCGGTTCGGCGCCGTTCAGGCCCTGACCGACGTAGAACTCGAGATCCACTCCGGCGAGGTGGTCGCCCTCGTCGGCGACAACGGCGCCGGCAAGTCCACGCTGGTCAAGACGATCGCCGGCGTGCACCCCATCGATGACGGTGTCATCGAATGGGAGGGCCGCCCGGTCTCGATCACCAAGCCCCACGACGCCCAGAACCTGGGCATTGCGACGGTCTACCAGGACCTCGCGCTGTGCGACAACATCGATGTCGTCGGCAACCTCTTCCTCGGCCGCGAGCTCAAGCGGCGCGGCGTCCTCGACGAGGTGGAGATGGAGCGGCGCGCCCGCGAGCTCCTGACCACCCTGTCCATCCGGATCCCCAGCGTCCGCATCCCCATCGCCTCGCTCTCGGGCGGCCAGCGCCAGACCGTGGCGATCGCCCGCTCCATGCTGGGCGAGCCCCAGCTCGTCATCCTCGACGAGCCCACCGCCGCCCTCGGCGTCGAGCAGACCGCACAGGTGCTCGACCTGGTGGAGCGGCTGCGCGAGCGCGGCCACGCCGTCATCCTCATCAGCCACAACATGGCCGATGTGAAGGCCGTGGCCGACAAGGTGGCCGTACTGCGGCTGGGCCGCAACAACGGCGTCTTCTCCGTGAAGAACACCTCGCAGGAAGAGATCATCTCCGCCATCACCGGGGCCACGGACAACGCCGTGACCCGCCGGGCGGCCCGTACGGGGGAGGCCCGCAAGTGAGCACCCATAAGCATGCCGCCGGTCCGCTGGGCAAGGGCCCCGCAGGCCGGACGCGGCACATCGACCCGGTCAACCCGGCCGCCGCGCACGACGCGATCCCGGCCGTGGACCCCCGGCTGCTCGTGCGCGAGCAGGGCCTCGCCGGATACATGAACGAGTTCGGCCGCAAGCTCAAGGCCGGCGACCTGGGCTCCGTGCCCGTCGTCCTCGGCCTGATCATCATCTGGAGCATCTTCCAGGGCCTGAACTCGAACTTCCTCGGCCCCGAGAACCTCACCAACATCGCGATCACGATGACGGCCACCGGCATGATGGCGGTCGGCATCATCTTCGTGCTGCTGCTCGGCGAGATCGACCTCTCGGTCGGCTCGGTCAGCGGTGTCTCGGGCGCGATCGTCGCGGTCCTCGCGGTCACCCACGGCGTCAACGAATGGCTGTCCCTCGTCGCGGCGGTCGCCGGAGGCGCCCTGATCGGCTCCATCCACGGCTTCTTCTTCGCCAGGATCGGCGCTCCGGCCTTCGCCGTCACCCTTTCGGGCCTGCTCTTCTGGTCCGGCGCGATGCTGCAGATCCTCGGCAGCAACGGCACGATCAACCTCGACTCCGACGGCGTGGTCGGGCAGCTGACCACGTACTTCTTCTCGGACGTGGCCGTCGGCTACGGGCTCGCCGGCCTCACCGTGGCGGGGTACTTCCTCGGCACGTTCTTCGACGCGCGGCGCCGCGCGGCCGCGGGCGTCCCCTCCCGCCCGCTCGGCGACATCCTGCTGCGCACCGCGCTCCTCGCGGTGTTCACCTTCGGTCCCGCCGTCGTGTTCAACCAGTACAAGGGACTGCCGCTCGCGGTGGTGCTCTTCCTGCTGGCCCTGGTCGTCTCGGACTTCGTGCTGCGGCGCACGACCTTCGGTCGTCAGGTCTTCGCGCTCGGCGGCAGTGTCGAGGCCTCCCGGCGCGCCGGCATCAACGTCAACCGGGTCCGGATCACGGTGTTCGCGATCTCCGGCACCTTCGCGGCGATCGGCGGCCTCTTCTGGGCCTCCAAGATCGCGGCGGCTAACCAGAGCGCCGGCTCCGGCGACCTGCTGATGAACGTGATCGCGGCGGCCGTCATCGGCGGCACCAGCCTCTTCGGCGGCCGCGGCCGGACCTGGAACGCCCTCCTCGGCGTCATGGTCATCACGTCCATCCAGTACGGTCTGGCCCTGGAGGGAATCGCGACGCCGATCCAGTACATGATCACCGGTGCGGTACTGCTCGCCACCGTGGTGATCGACTCGGTCACCCGCAAGACGCAGAAGACGGCCGGACGTGCCTGATTCAGCGGTCCGCGAGTGACGCGGCGGTAAGAACCGTCACAGTGCCCGGTGCCACTACGAGTGGTGCCGGGCACCTGTGCGTAGATATTTGCGTATATCTGTACGGGTGTGCGCCCGTTTGACGGGTGTGGCTTCGCGCAGGTGCGTACAGGTATGACAAAGCTGTGACCCCGACCGGTACCGCCCGATGATGCCCGCCGCGAGCGGAACATTAGACTCGACGGACCAGCTGGCAACTGCAAGGAGGCACGGGTGCTGCTGACCCGCATCAAGGGACCGCGCGATCTGGACCGGCTCAGCCAGGAGGAGCTCGAACAGCTCGCCGCCGAGATCAGGTCCTTCCTCGTCGACGCCGTCTCCAAGACCGGCGGGCACCTCGGCCCCAACCTCGGTGTGGTCGAGCTGACGATCGCCCTTCACCGGGTCTTCGACTCGCCCAAGGACAAGGTCCTCTTCGACACCGGCCACCAGGCCTACGTCCACAAGCTGCTCACCGGCCGCCAGGACTTCGGGAGCCTGCGCTCCAAGGGCGGCCTGTCGGGCTACCCCTCGCGCGCCGAGTCCGCCCACGACGTGATCGAGAACTCGCACGCCTCCACCGTGCTGGGCTGGGCCGACGGCATCGCCAAGGCCAACGAGGTGCTCGGCCGCGAGGACCACCACGTCGCCGCGGTCATCGGTGACGGAGCCCTGACCGGCGGCATGGCCTGGGAGGCGCTGAACAACATCGCCGCCGCCAAGGACCGCCCGCTCGTCATCGTCGTCAACGACAACGAGCGCTCCTACGGCCCCACCATCGGCGGCCTCGCCAACCACCTGGCCACCCTGCGCACCACGGACGGCTACGAGCGCTTCCTGGCCCGCGGCAAGGACCTGCTGGAACGCACCCCGGTCGTCGGGAAGCCGCTCTACGAGACCCTGCACGGCGCCAAGAAGGGCCTCAAGGACTTCATCGCCCCGCAGGGCATGTTCGAGGACCTGGGCCTGAAGTACATCGGGCCCATCGACGGCCACGACATCGAGGCCCTGGAGTCCGCCCTGCAGCGCGCCAAGCGTTTCAGCGGACCGGTCATCGTCCACTGCCTCACCCAGAAGGGCCGCGGCTACGAGCCGGCCGTCCAGGACGAGGCGGACCGCTTCCACGCGGTCGGCGTCATCCACCCCGACACCGGGCTCCCCGTCAGCACCGACGCCGCCAGCTGGACTTCGGTCTTCGCCGACGAGATGGTCAAGCTCGGCAAGGAGCGCAAGGACATCGTCGCCATCACCGCGGCCATGCTCCAGCCCGTCGGCCTGAAGAAGTTCGCCGACGCCTACCCGGACCGGATCTTCGACGTCGGCATCGCCGAGCAGCACGGCGCCACCTCGGCGGCGGGCCTGGCGACCGGCGGAGCCCACCCGGTCTTCGCGGTGTACGCCACCTTCCTCAACCGCGCGTTCGACCAGGTCCTGATGGACGTGGCCCTGCACAAGTGCGGAGTCACCTTCGTCCTGGACCGGGCCGGTGTCACCGGCACCGACGGAGCCTCCCACAACGGCATGTGGGACATGTCCATCCTCCAGGTCGTCCCCGGACTGCGCCTGGCCGCCCCGCGCGACGCGGAGCAGCTGCGGGCCCAGCTGAACGAGGCCGTCCTGGTGAAGGACGCGCCGACCGTGGTGCGCTTCTCCAAGGGCGTCGTCGGCCCGGCCGTTCCGGCCGTCGGCAAGGTCGGCGGCATGGACGTGCTGCGCCGTCCGGGCGACGAGGTCACCCGGCCGGACGTACTGCTCGTATCGGTCGGCGCGCTCGCCCCGATGTGCCTGGAGATCGCCGACCTCCTCGACCGGCAGGGCATCTCGACGACCGTGGTCGACCCCCGCTGGGTCAAGCCGGTGGACGAGGCCCTGGCGCCGCTCGCGGACCGCCACCGCGTGGTCGTCACCGTCGAGGACAACAGCCGCGCCGGCGGCGTGGGCTCCGCCATCGCGCAGGCCCTGCGGGACGCGGGCGTCGACGTACCGCTGCGCGACTTCGGCATTCCGCAGCGCTTCCTGGACCACGCCACGCGCAAGGAGGTCATGGCCGAGATCGGTCTGACCGCCCCGGACATCGCGCGGCAGGTCACCGGCCTGGTGGCCAAGCTGGACAGGCGCTACGACAGCGAGCCGGCGGCCGCCGTCGACTAGGACGGGTACCGCGCACTAGATCGCCGCGCGGTTGCACGGCACGGGCCGGGAGATCACTCTTGAGGAGTGGGCCTCCCGGCCCGTTCGCGTGCGTGCACACCTGTTTCGGAGGTGCGTCGGTGAGTAGGGATATGCACAGCCCCTTCCGCACCAAGTCGGTGGAGCAGTCCATCCGCGACACGGAGGAGCCGGAACACGCGCTCCGCAAGTCGCTCTCCGCCAAGGACCTGACGGTTTTCGGTGTGGGTGTCATCATCGGCACCGGCATCTTCGTCCTCACGGGCATCGCGGCCCGGAACAACGCCGGACCCGCCACCGCCCTCGCCTTCGTGGCAGCGGGCGTCGTCTGCGCCCTCGCGGCGCTCTGTTACGCCGAGTTCGCGTCCACCGTGCCGGTGGCCGGCTCGGCGTACACGTTCTCGTACGCCTCGATCGGTGAGCTGCCCGCCTGGATCATCGGATGGGACCTGGTGCTCGAATTCGCGCTCGGCACCGCCGTCGTGGCGGTCGGCTGGTCCGGGTACGTGCGCCACCTCATGCACACCAACCTCGGCTGGGACCTGCCCGTCGCGCTGTCCGGGCCCGACGCGGGAGGGACCTTCGACCTGCTGGCCTTCCTGCTGATCCTGGCGCTGACCGCGATTTTGGTCGTCGGGACGAAACTCTCGGCGCGGATCACCGCGATCGTGGTCGCCATCAAGGTCGCCGTGGTGCTGCTGGTCATCATCGCGGGCCTGTTCTTCATCAAGGCCGACAACTACTCGCCGTTCATCCCCCCGGCCCAGCCACAGGAGGCGGGCAACGGTCTGCACGCGCCACTGATCCAGCTGCTCTTCGGATACGCGCCCACCAACTTCGGCGTCATGGGCATCTTCACCGCTGCCTCGCTCATCTTCTTCGCCTTCATCGGCTTCGACGTCGTGGCCACCGCGGCCGAGGAGACCAAGAACCCGCAGCGGGACATGCCGCGCGGCATTCTCGGCTCCCTGGTGATCTGCACGCTGCTCTACGTCGCGGTGACGCTGGTGGTCACGGGCATGCAGCACTACACGAAGATGTCGGCGAGCGCCCCGCTCGCCGAAGCCTTCAAATCGGTGGACCAGCCCTTCTTCGCCGGTGCCATCAGCCTCGGGGCGGCCGTCGGCCTGATCACCGTGAGCATGATCCTGCTCCTCGGCCAGACCCGGGTGTTCTTCGCGATGAGCCGTGACGGACTGCTGCCGCGCTTCTTCTCGGTCACCCACCCCAAGTACCGCACCCCCTACCGGGCGACCATCCTGCTCGGTGTGGTCATCGCCGTCCTCGCGGGCTTCACCAGCCTCGAGAAGCTCGCGGAGCTGGTGAACATCGGCACCCTGTTCGCCTTCGTGCTCGTCGCCCTCGGCGTGATCATCCTGCGCCGGACCCGCCCCGACCTGCACCGGGCCTTCCGCACCCCGTGGGTGCCGCTGATTCCGATCCTGTCGATCCTGGCCTCGCTCTGGCTCATGCTCAACCTGCCGGCCGAGACCTGGATCCGCTTCGGGATCTGGATGGCGATCGGCATCGTCGTCTACTTCGCGTACGGACGCCGCAACAGCCGCCTCGGCAAGGCCGGCGCGGACGCGAAGTACTAGGTGTGAAAGCCGGAAGCCGGCCGTACGGGTCACCCGTACAGCCGGCTTCGTGCGCGCGGGGCCCGTCAGCCGCCCGTGGCGGGGGACTTCTTCGCCGAGGCGGGGATCGTCTTGTCGTTGCGCAGGGCTTCCCACAGCTGGCCGGCCTGCGGCTCCGCCGCGACGACGCGGTTGATGTCCACCTTGTCGTAGGCGACCGGCATCATGATCGTCTCCATGGTGTCGGGATCCACGCCCTTCATGCTCTGGGCGAAGTCCGACAGGCCCTTGAGGGAGCCGAGTTCGGAGTCGGTGGTCAGCGACTTCGTGCCGGCGTCGGCGAGCTTGTAGAGCCGCGTCGGGTTGCCGAAGGTGTCCTGCCGCTTGATCTCGGACAGCATCGCCATCATGAACTTCTGCTGCAGGCCTATGCGCCCGAGGTCGCTGCCGTCGCCGTAGCCGTGGCGGGTGCGGACGAACTTCAGGGAGTCGGTGCCGTCCAGGCGGTGCGTCCCCGCGTCCAGCTTCAGGCCGCCCGACCCGCCGTTGATCGGCTTCTCGAGGGTGACGCTCACTCCGCCGAGCGCGTCCACCAGGCCCTTGAAGCCGGCGAAGTCCACCTCGACGAAGTGGTCGACACGGATGCCCGACATCTGCTCGACGGTCTTGACGACACAGGCGGGGCCGGCGATGGAGTAGACGGAGTTGAACATGACGCGGTTCGCCGTCTTGACGGTCTTGCCGTCGCCGTCCTTGCACTCCGGCCGGGTGACGAGGGTGTCGCGCGGGATGCTCACCGCGGTGGCCTTCTTGCGGCCCTCGGGTACGTGCACGAGCATCGCGGTGTCCGAGCGGGCGCCGCTGACGTCGCCGTGATCGAGTTCACCGTTGGCCCCGGCGCGCGAGTCGGAGCCCAGTACGAGGATGTTCTGCGCACCGGCGACGACCTTCGCCGGCCGGTTGTCGACACCGATCGCCTGGTCCAGGTCGACGCTGTCGATGTTGCCGTTGAGGTGGCTGTACGCCCACCAGCCGGCGCCGCCGGCTATGAGGAGCAGGGCGAGCAGAACGAGTGAGACGACGCGGAACACCCGCTTCTTACGGCTGCTTCTGCGCGGGGCCTTGCGGGAGCGCGGCGGTGCGTCGGTTGCCTGAGTCATGCCGTAGAAGTCCTCTGATCCCGGTGGTAGGCGGTCGTAGGATGCGAGCGCCAGCATGTGGGGAGGCGCGAGCGGCCGGATGTGCGTGTGCGGCGGACCTCGAGCCGGGTTCTGGAGTCGCCCGCGCGGCGCGTTACCGGGGCCACTATAGGCAAACGTGCACGTCGAACGGGAGTGCCCTTATCGTGGGCGCCGACCACGTGCGGAAACACGCGGCGGGCAAGGAAAAGGAGCGGGATCCATGGGGTACTCGGCCGGTCGTCGAAGAGGTGACCGCCGCGGCACCGAGCCGCAGCCCACGGGGCCGCTCGCGGCGACGGCGGACAGCAGCCGGATCCTCATCGTCACCCCCGGGCCGGGCACGGCCGCCGTGTTCCTGCGCGAGGAGTCCGGTTCCGGGCCGGTCACCGTGCTCTGCCTGGAGGCGGGTACCGCTCAGGAGCGGGCCGAGTTCAACCTCGCCGCGGAGGAGGCCGCCGGCCGCGGCCGCTCCGTGGAAGGCGCCCCGCGGGTCCTGCCCGCCGACGATCCGGTCCGGGCGCTGGCGCGGGAACTGCGCGCCGCGGCGCCGGACCGGGTACTGACCTGCGACCCGCTGGCCCTGCGGGAGGAGGGCGCCGAGGGGGAGCGGGAGAGCGCCCTGGCGATGGCGGTGCTCGACGCGGTCGAGGAGTACCAGGCCGAGACCGGGCGCCCCGTCTTCACCGACTGCCGGATCCTGGACCACGGGGCGTGGCCGGCCCCGGCCTCGCGCTCGCGGTACCCGGCGCCCGCGGCCTGGGCGGTGTGCGGCACCGACGGCAGGGTCTCCGCCTATCTGCCGGTGCCGGGGGCGGTCGCACGGTGGACCGAGGGCGCGGACGGGAACTGGGCGGGGCCCCAGCTGCTGGAGGCCCCCGGCATGCTGCCCGCCCTGACGGTCCTGCAGGATCCCGACGGCTACGTGGAGCTGATGGCCCTGCGCCGGACGGGGCCCGCCGGGGGCGAGTGGAACATCGACGTCGGACACGTGACCCAGTACCAGTCGGGCCGGCCGCCGGGCCCCTGGTACCACCACATGAACCCGCACCGCGCCGAGCCGCTGCGCGGGCGTTTCATCGGCGTGCCCGTCGCCGCCTACGACGCCGACGGGACGCTGCACGTCTTCGTCCGCAACGACGGGCACCACGTGAACACCTGCCGCAGGAGGCGTGACGGGGTCTGGTCGAGCTGGGGCCTGCTCAGGGGCGCCAGGGTCGCCGACGAGATGGTCGCGCTGCGGAATCCGGACGGCAAGGTCGAGCTCTACGCACGCCACGAGGACAAGCCGGGCCTCGTCCGCTGGTACCGCGGCCCGGACGCGAAGTGGGCGGTGGATTTCAGCCCGAACGTCCACGCCCTCGCGGGGAGTCTCGCCGCGGCGCCCGAGAGCGGGGCGCTCAGGTACCGGTACGCCGAGAACGGCGAGCTGTGCCAGTGGCCGCTCGGCGCGTACGGGCCGCTGAGCCTGAACGGCCCGGCGGCGCGCGGCATGGTGCACGGTGCGGCGGGCGTCCACATCGACGGCTGGAGCTGCACGGTGCTGGCCGTCGAGGACGAGCAGGGCAAGTGCGCGATCGGGGCGTATGTGGACGGACGCCCCGACAGCGGCGTTTGGTGGATTTCCACCGCCCAGCGGACCCTGATGCCTCCCGTGGCCGTTCGGAAGCACGACGGCACGGTGATCGTCCTCACAATCGGGTCCGGCGCCCGCCTCGCGGTGGCCCGCCAGGTGGCCGACGGCCCCGGGCTGGAATTCGAGCCCTGGCTTGATCTATGCAGGTAGCGGAGGCGGACGGGCGGACTCCGCACGGCGCTTAGAACTGCTCGGCGTTTTATGCGTTACTTACCTGTTACCTGATTGAGGGGTACGATCGCCACTCCAGGTAAAGGTCGGGTGAAGGCTTGATGTCGTCACGGGGAAGCCTTCCGGACGTCATCGCGACGTCCGGACCCGTTGGTTGATGCGGCCTCAGCCTCAGAGGGAAGAGGTCGAAGCGTGATTGCCGCGCTGATTCGCCATGCGGAGATCAGCAAGGACCGGAACGTTCTCGTTCTCCTCCTGCTGCTGGGCAGCTATCTGGGCATGCTCGTCGCGGCCGTGCTCGGTATGTTCTGGGTTTTCACCGCAGCGCTCGCAGGCAGTTACTTTTCGGACATCTACCTCCACAAGCACGAGCCGGACCTCATCAAGTTCCTCGGCAAGCTCAAGTGGGGCCTCAGCATTCGCGTCATGGTGCGCGAACTGGCCGTCCTGGTCGTACTGCGCGGCATAACCGGCGTCGGCGGCGAGGAATTCATCGTCGTCTTCCTCGGTTTCGTCGCGGTGCACGCGCTGCGCCTCGCCTACACGTTCCTCTGCATGTTCATCAAGCGCCGCCGCGCGCTGCCGGTCCGTGTGCGCAACCTCGACCTGAGCAAGCTCAACATGCCCGAACCGCCGCCGGAGCGCGCGTTCAAGAGCTACGAACGCAAGCTGCTGTACCTGGACACCGGAGTCATCGTCGGCGCGCTCGTCACCGAGTACACGGACATCGTCGGTTTCAGCGTCCTCGGCGTCGCCCTCTCCGTCACCATCGCGGTGGTCGGCATGCTCATGCTGCTGCCGACCGTCAGCGCGTGCCGCAAGGTCCCGAGCCACGAGCGTACCTTCAAGATCCTCAACGAGCAGGTCGCCAAGTACCAGCCCGAGGTGGTCCTCTACTTCAGCTACGCGGCCGGCGCGCGCGACTCCGCGTACCAGGTCAACATGTGGCTGGACACCCTCGCGCGCCTCGGCCGCCGCCCGCTCATCGTGCTCCGCGAGGTCACGACGCTGCGCTTCCTCGCCTACACCCCGCTGCCGGTGGTCTGCATACCCAAGGCCGACGACCTCAGCCTGCTCGAACTTCCCGACGCGCGGGTGATCCTCTACCCCGCCAACGCCGGCAAGAACGTGCACATGCTGCGCATCGCGGAGGCCAAGCACGTCTTCATCGGACACGGCGACAGCGACAAGCTCGCCAGCTCCAACCGCGTCAGCAAGGTCTACGACGAGATATGGACCGCCGGCGAGGCCGGCGAGGACCGCTACCAGCGACTGCGCGGCACCATCCCCTCCTCGGCCGTCGTGCGCGTGGGCCGCCCACAGCTCCACGCGGTCGAGACCGTCGGGCCCCGCCCGCCGGAGCACATGACCACCATCATGTACGCGCCCACCTGGGAAGGCTGGACGGCCGACCCCTACCACACCTCTCTCGTCCTGATGGGCGTGAAGATCATCCGGATGCTGCTGAACCAGACCGATCCGGTCCGGATCATCTACAAGCCGCACCCGCTGACGGGCAAGCGCTCCGCCGAGGCCACGCGCGCCCACCGCAAGATCGTCGAGATGCTCGAGGCCGACAACGCCCGCCGCGACAAGCTCGCCGGCACCAACGCGGGCAAGTCCCTGGCCCGGGGGGACAAGAAGCTCTCCGAGCTCGAAGCCCGCATGGGCAAGCTCAAGGCCTGGACCGTCGTCGGTGTGTACGGCGTCTGGGACAAGGACCGTGCCGCCCTCGCCAAGCCGCCGAAGGAGGGCTGGGACGCCCTGCAGAGCGAGTGGCACGACACCTTCTGGCGTTCCCGCGGAGGCGACCGGCACCAGGTCGTCACCGGCCAGCTGCCCTCCCTGTACAGCTGCTACAACGAGTCCGACCTGATGATCAGCGACATCTCCAGCGTCGTCTCGGACTTCGTGCAGAGCGAGAAGCCGTACGCGGTCTCCAACCCCTCCGGCATGGACCCCGAGCTCTTCAAGCAGCTCAACCCGGCGGCTTCGGCGGCGTACATCCTCGGCCCGGCCTGCGACGAACTGCTCCAGTGCGTGGACGCCGCGGACATGGCGGGCGGGGACCGGCTCGCCGACCACCGCGCCATCCTCAAGCGCTACCTGCTCGGCGACGGGGACTCGATGGTCCGCTTCAACGACGCGGTCAACGCGCTCTTCGCGCAGGGCATCACGGAATTCCCGTCCGGGGAGATCGCGGAGCCGATCCTGGCGAACCCGTTCACCCGGGGCCGCACCGTGAGGCACGACGAAACCATGCCGATCCGAGTGATCAGACAGCAGCCGCAGTCCATGCAGCAGTACTTCTGAGCCCACGCTCCCCGCCGCCGCCCGGCTCCCGCCGGCCGCACCGGCAGCCCGCAAGCCCCGCGTTCAATCCTCGAGGAGTCGACTTGTCCCGCAACGCCCGTACCATCGCCGTGGTTCTCGCCGGCGGTACCGGTCAAAGGGTCGGTCTCGCCATCCCCAAGCAGCTCGTCAAGATCGCCGGCCGGACGATCCTCGAGCACACGCTCACGATCTTCCAGGACAACGGCTCGGTCGACGAGATCCTCGTCGTCATGCACCCCGACCACGTCGAGGAGGTCGAGCGCATCGTCGCGGCGGCGGGCCTCGACAAGGTGACCGGGGTCATCGCGGGCGGTTCCACGCGCAACGAGACGACCTGCCGGGCCATCGACGCCATCACCGCCACCCTCGCCGAGGGCGACCCGGACCCCAAGCTCCTCTTCCACGACGCGGTCCGCCCGCTGCTCTCCCAGCGCGTCATCGACGACTGCGTGGTGGCCCTGGACAGGTACGAGGCCGTGGACGTGGCCATCCCGTCCGCCGACACCATCATCGTCACCCGCACCCACGGCGACGACGGCGAGTTCATCACCGAGATCCCGGACCGCTCCCGGCTGCGCCGCGGCCAGACGCCCCAGGGCTTCCTGCTGTCGACCATCCGCCGCGCCTACTCCGTGGCCGCCGCCGACCCGAACTTCGAAGCCACCGACGACTGCTCCGTCGTCCTGCGCTACCTCCCCGACGTACCGATCCACGTGGTCGAGGGCGAGGAGCACAACATGAAGGTGACCCACCCGGTCGACATCTTCATCGCCGACAAGTTCTTCCAGCTCGCCCACCAGGCGGCCCCCGCGCACGGTGACGACGAGACCTACCGCGCCGCCCTGGCCGGCAAGAGCCTTGTCGTCTTCGGCGCCAGCTACGGCATAGGCGCCGACGTCGCCGACTTCGCCGAGTCCTACGGCGCCACCGTCTTCCGCTTCAGCCGCTCCGGCACCGGCACGTACGTCGAAGACCCCGCCCACGTGGAGAAGGCCCTGGCCGAGGCCTACGACAGCGCCGGGCGGATCGACTACGTCGTCAACACCGCGGGCGTGCTGCGCACCGGCAAGCTCGCCGAGACCGACCACGAGACCATCGAGACGGCGACGCTCGTCAACTACCTCGCGCCGGTCCACATCGCGCGCGCCAGCCACCAGTACCTCGCCAAGACCGGCGGCCAGCTGCTCCTGTACACCTCCAGCAGCTACACCCGCGGCCGGGCCGGCTACAGCCTCTACTCCTCCGCCAAGGCCGCCACGGTCAACCTGACCCAGGCACTGGCCGACGAGTGGGCCGTCGACGGCATCCGCGTCAACTGCGTCAACCCCGAGCGGACCCGCACCCCGATGCGCACCAAGGCGTTCGGCCAGGAGCCCGCGGACTCGCTGCTGACCTCCGAGTCCGTCGCCCGCACCTCCGTCGACGTCCTCATCTCGCAGTTCACCGGTCACGTCATCGACGTCCGCCGGCTGGACCCCTTCAAGACGGTGGTGGTCCCGGAGGGCGACCTCGCGGAC
This sequence comes from Streptomyces sp. NPDC060049, assembly GCF_042736715.1. Taxonomy (NCBI): domain Bacteria; kingdom Bacillati; phylum Actinomycetota; class Actinomycetes; order Kitasatosporales; family Streptomycetaceae; genus Streptomyces; species Streptomyces sp. NPDC060049. The sequence goes on along the minus strand of NZ_JBHWVV010000008.1, from coordinate 97,863 downwards.
GCGTTCGCGAAGTCCGACGACGAGATCTGAGCGCGATGACGGCGATGTACGGGCATGAGGCCCCGCGCAGGCGGATGTTCGTGACCGGTGACTCCACCGTCGTGACGCGCTCGGTGGACTTCCTTCCGATGGCGGGCTGGGGACAGACGCTGGGTCTGTTCCTCACACCGGACCTGGAGATAGTCAACTGCGCGCGGGCCCGGGCCAGTTCGAAGAGCTTCTACGAACGCGGCCGCTACCAGTGGATCCTCGACAGGGTCAGCCCGGGCGACTACGTCCTGATCTGCTTCGGCGCCGTGGACTGGGAGCCGGAGAAGGGCCTGCACACCGAGCCCTTCGAGGAGTACCAGGAGTACCTGCGCCAGATGGTGAACCTGGCCCGTCGGGCGCAGGCCCATCCGATCCTCGTACTCACCCACGAGCGACGGAAGTACGACAACAGCAACAATCTGCTCCGCTTCCTCACCACCTACCCCATGGCCATGCGAGAGGTCGCGGAGGAGACGTCCACCGCGCTCATCGACCTCTACGACCAGAGCCTGGAGTGGTGGGACGACCTGGGCCGGGACGTCACCCGCGAACTGTTCGCCTACCTCAAGCCCCACGAGAACCCGGTCGCCAACCTCAAGGGCCACGACGACACCCACATGCGGGCCGACGGAGCGGTCGAGTGCGCCCGGTTCGTCGCCCGGGCGCTGCGCGACCAGGGCCTGGTCCCCGGCCACTGGGTGCGGGGACTCGACCGGCAGGAGTTCACCACCGAGGAGATCGGCTGGCTGGACGCCGAAACGGCCAACCGCCTGACCAAGGAGCGGGTGGCACCGGTACCCGAGGCGGCGCGGATCGGAGTGGAGAGATGACGTACCTGCTGACCGTGGTCCGGATCCAGGAACCCGGCGTCCCGGACAACGCGGCACGTGCCACGCTGCACAGCGAGGCGCATCCGCGCACCTCCGTGGCGCCCGGCCAGACCGTCAGCCTCGCGCTGACCGTGCAGGCCGGCCCCGCCGCCCGGCACGCCTACGGCTACCTCGCCGAGGACTCCATAGCCGAGGCCGCGGACGTACTCGCCGTCTCGGGAGCCGAGTACTCGCCCGCGCAGCGCTGGTACCGGGTACGCGCCCAGGCCGGCGCCGCGGAGACCGCCGTGCTGACCCTGCGCGTCCGCCCCGGGACCACCGCGCCCGCGCTGCGGCCCGAGATCGGCGCCGCGATTCCCGGCCAGGACCCCCGCAAGCTGCTGCGCGCCGACCCGCTCGCCCACGAGGGAGTCCGGATCCGGGGCCTGTTCGCACCGGGCCGCACCCTGAACATCCCCCCGCAGCACGCGCACGCCCCCGCGCTGATCGAGGTCCGCCACGGACTGCCGCAGGGCATCGTCCTGATCGGGCACAGCCAGCCGTCCGCGGGCATGGTGAGCGTCACCGCCGAAGGAGCGCTCGCCTTCCAGGCCGCGCCCGGGGCGATGGGCTACGACCACTTCCTGTACACCGTGCGGTCGCCCTCGGGGGAGCAGGCGGAAGGCCGGGTCGTCGTCTACATCGGTGACCTCTCCGCCACTCCCGGCCTGCTGACCCCGCCCGGGTTCAACGGCGTCGGCACGACGGGTCACCAGCCGTGGACCCAGCCGAAGGTCCGCGGACCGCTGCCCTGGCCCGCGGCTTCGCTCGCCGGCTGACCGCCGGGCCCTCGTACCACCCCCGTACGCAACGAAGTCTGGTGACCAGTGCCGTGAACGCCGCCCCCTCCCTCTACCCCAAGGAACAGCCCGACGTCAGTGTCATCGTCGACGCGCTGAACTGCGTGAACCAGGTCGGTGCCTGCCTCGACTCGGTGCTGGCCCAGTGCGAGGACGGACTGCGCGTCGAGGTGCTCGCCTTCGACCGCGGATCCGAGGACGGCACGCGGGAGACCCTGCGGCAATGGGCCGCCCAGCACCCGGCGCTGGTCCGGTTCGCCGCACTGGCACCGGCCGATTCCCCCGCCGAGGGCCGCAACTTCGGCATCGAGCAGTCCACCGGCCGCCACCTCTTCTTCCTCAGCGGCACCGACCAGCTCGCGCCGGGCGCCCTCCGGCAGATGGTGCGCAGCGCCGACGAGAACGACGCGGACGTCGTGCTCGGCAAGGTGGAGGGGCTCGACGGGCAGAAGGTCGGATCCTCCATGTTCGTCCGCGACTCCGCGGACGCCGACGTCTACACCTCCCGGGTGTACTGGTCGCTGAGCGCCGACAAGCTGTTCCGCCGCACCCTGGCCGACCGCTGTTTCCTGCGCTTCCCCGCCGACTGGCGCCTCGGCGAGGACCAGGTCTTCACCGCGCTGGCCTACCTCTACGCGGACCGGATCGCCGTCGTCGCCGACACGGTCTGCGTCAAGCAGGCCAAGCGCGTCGCCGGGGTCAACACGTCCCGGTACGCGGGCTCGCTGACCGAGCGGATGGCACTCACCCGGCAGATGATCGCCGTGGTCGCCGAACGCGTCCAGCCGGGCCCCGCCCGCGACCACCTGATGGCGCGCCACTTCGAGGTGGAACTCGCCAAGGCCACCGGGGCCGCCTACCGCGCTTGCGAAGACCCCGAGTTGCGCTGGCGCGTGATGTCCGAATGCCGTGACCTGCTGGAGGTGTACGCCACCCCCGCGGTGTTCCTGAAGCTGCCCCGCCCGCTCTCGGTCCGCCTGGAGCTGATCCGGCAGGGCCGGTTCGCCGAGGCCGAGCGGCTGATCGCCTTCGAACTCGACCGGGAGAAGGCCGAGCTCCTCATCGAGGGGGGCCGGGTCTTCCGCCGGTTCCCCTTCTTCCGGGACCCCGAGGTCGGCCTGCCCGACGAGTTCTTCGAAGTGACCCACACCCTGCGGGCCAAGCACCGGCTCAACAGGCTGAGCTGGTCCGGCACCACGCTCAACCTCGGGGGCCACGGCTACATCGAGCAGCTCCCCACCCGGGCACCGGGCGTCAAGGTGGTCCTGCGCGAGCGCGGGACCGGGGCCGAGCACCGCTTCCGGGTGTACAGCACCCCCTCGCCGAAGCTGAACGCCGCCACCAAGATGGAGCGCGGGGGAGCGGGCTTCGAAGCCCGCCTCGACCTCTCCGGGGCCGACGGCTACCACCCCATCACCCCCGGCCTGTGGGACATGTACCTCTACGTCTGCTACCAGGGCGTGGGCAAGGAGGTCCGGTTCGGCGGCGTGCGCGCCGCGGCCGTCCTGGACCAGACGCGCCAGGGCGTCGTCGTCGGTCCGCTCGACGCGACCGGCCTGGAGACGGTGGCGCACCTGTACGCGACGAAGGCCGGCAACCTGACCATCGAGGTCTCCTCCCGCCGCCCGCTGCCGGCCGGCGACGGCCGGTAGGGGCCGGACCGTGTGACCGTCGGGGCGTGCGGGGTCACGCCTGGATGAACGCGTGCACCGTGAGGGTCCGGTCCCCGGAGTCGCCGACGGCGAAGCCCGCGCACAGGCGGGGCTGGTCGGTCACCTGGACGGCGAGGCCCTCGGGTTCCCGGTGCGGAAGGCCGCTCGCGGCGTACACCCGCGCCCGTCCGGACGGCTCCCCGGTCCTCAGGTCGATCGCGCTCAGCCGCGCGTTGCCCTTGGAGGAGGGCGGGTTGCGGCCGTCCGCGCCGGTGTAGGCGGTACCGGCGAGCTGGTAGACGTGGTCGCCGAAGAGGGTGCAGCCCTGGAAGGTCTCCGAGGTCTTGCGGCCCACCTGCCGTACCGCGTGCAGCTCCTGGTAGCGCCCGGCCAGGAACTCGTCCCTGCGGTACACGGAGTACCACTGCTGGGCGGGCTTGTCCGTGGTCCAGTACGACACCATGACCCGGTCGCCCACCAGGTCGAGGACGGGCTGGTTCGCGACGGACCCGGGGACGGGGCGGTGGTGACGGACGGAGGGGTCGTCGCTGTCGAGGGTGCTGCCCGCCTTGAACGGCACCCGGGCCACGGCGCGGCCGTAGCCCGTCTTGGGGTCGGCGTCCGACTCGGTCCACAGCCACACACCGGACCGGCTCGGTTCGATCCCGATCGACACGCCGTGCCCGAAGCCGCGCAGGTACATGTACTCCGTCTTGCCGTTGCCGCTCACGGGGACCCGGGTGACGCACAGGTCTCCGTTGAGGGAGCGCTCGGCGCTCGTCAGCCGGTCCGGCTCGTCGTCCAGCCACAGTCCGCCCTGGACGATCTGTACCGCGTACAGGTCGCCGCGGGTGTCGTCGAAGGCGAAGGACTGCACCACGGTGGTGTTCATCAGCGGGGTGGGCGCGAGCAGTTGCTGGTCGGCGCTCGTGTCGAACACGCCGACGACGGGGGAGGAAGGAGGCTCGGGGAGGTCCCGGTCGCGGGCGGCTCCGGACAGCCGCCCGGTGAGCAGGGCCCCGGTCAGGGCGACACCGGTGGCTCCGCCGCCGAGGAGCATGGTCCGGCGCGAGATGTTGAACTGAGCCACCGAACGCTTCCCGCCTTGTTCTTCTCACCGCGAGGCCGTACACAAGACGAACACTCTTCGGTGCACATTCTTTCACGAAAGAACGACTGCCCGTCCGTGGAGGTTCCACGGACGGGCAGTCGGATGCGCCGGGATCGGGCGCCGAAGGATCAGACGGGAACGCTCGCCAGGCCCGGGGCCAGGAACTTCTTGCCGTTGACCCGCTCGGAGACGCCCTCGCGGTCCAGGTACGGCGTGATGCCGCCCAGGTGGAAGGGCCAGCCGGCGCCCGTGATGAGGCAGAGGTCGATGTCCTGGGCCTCGGCCACGACACCCTCCTCCAGCATCAGGCCGATCTCCTGCGCCACCGCGTCCAGGACGCGGTCGCGGACCTGCTCCTCGGTCAGGACGGCGTCGCCCTGGACGAGGAGGGCGGCGACCTCGGGGTCCAGCTCCGGCTTGCCGGAGTCGTAGACGTAGAAGCCGCGCTTGCCGGCCTTGACGACGGCAGCCAGGTTCGGCGAGACGGTGAAGCGCTCCGGGAAGGCGCGGTTCAGGGTCTCGGAGACGTGCAGGCCGATCGCCGGGCCGACGAGCTCGAGGAGCACCAGCGGGGACATCGGCAGGCCGAGCGGCTCGATGGCCTTCTCGGCGGTGACCACCGGGGTGCCCTCGTCGATGACGTTCTGGATCTCGCCCATGAAGCGGGTCAGGATGCGGTTCACGACGAACGCCGGGGCGTCCTTGGTGAGGACCGCGGTCTTCTTCAGCTTCCGTGCGACACCGAAGGCCGTGGCCAGCGAGGCGTCGTCGGTCTGCTCACCGCGGACGATCTCCAGCAGCGGGAGGATCGCGACCGGGTTGAAGAAGTGGAAGCCGACCACGCGCTCGGGGTGCTGGAGCTTCGAGGCCATCTCGGAGACCGACAGCGAGGAGGTGTTGGTGGCGAGGATCGCGTGCGCCGGGGCGACCGCCTCGACCTCCGCGAACACCTTCTGCTTGACGGACATCTCCTCGAACACGGCCTCGATGATGAAGTCCGCGTCCGCGAAGCCCTCGGCCTTGTCCAGGACGCCCGTCACCAGGGCGGTCAGGCGGTTGGCCTTGTCCTGGTTGATGCGGCCCTTGCCGAGCAGCTTCTGGATCTCGGCGTGGACGTAGCCCACACCCTTGTCCACGCGCTCCTGGTCGATGTCGGTGAGGACCACCGGCACCTCCAGGCGGCGCAGGAACAGCAGCGCCAGCTGCGAGGCCATCAGGCCCGCGCCGACGACGCCGACCTTGGTGACCGGGCGCGCCAGGGACTTGTCCGGAGCGCCGGCCGGGCGCTTGGCACGCTTCTGGACCAGGTTGAAGGCGTAGATGCCGGAGCGCAGTTCGCCGCCCATGATGAGGTCGGCCAGGGCCGTGTCCTCGGCGTCGAAGCCCTTCTGCAGGTCGCCGTCCTTGGCCGCCTCGATGATCTCCAGCGCGCGGTAGGCGGCCGGGGCCGCACCGTGCACCTTGGAGTCGGCGATGAAGCGGCCGCGGGCGACCGCCGCGTCCCAGGCCTCGCCGCGGTCGACCTCGGCGCGTACGACCTCGGTCTCGCCCTTGAGCACGCGGGCCGTCCACAGGAGCGACTGCTCCAGGAAGTCCGCACCCTCGAACAGCGCGTCCGCGATGCCGAGCTCGAAGACCTGCTTGCCCTTGAGCTGCCGGTTCTGGTTCAGCGAGTTCTCGATGATCACCGAGACCGCGCGGTCCGCGCCGATGAGGTTCGGCAGCAGGGCGCAGCCGCCCCAGCCGGGAACCAGGCCGAGGAAGACCTCGGGCAGGGAGAAGGCCGGGATGGCCTTGGAGACGGTGCGGTAGGTGCAGTGCAGACCGACCTCGACACCGCCGCCCATCGCGGCGCCGTTGTAGTAGGCGAAGGTGGGGACGGCCAGCGCGGCGAGGCGCTTGAAGACGTCGTGGCCGCCCTTGCCGATGGCGAGCGCCTCGTCGTGCTTCTTCAGCAGCTCGACGCCCTTGAGGTCGGCGCCGACCGCGAAGATGAACGGCTTGCCGGTCAGGCCCGCACCGACGATGGAGCCCGCGAGGGCCTCCTGCTCGACCTGGTCGATCGCCGCGTTCAGGTTGGCGAGGGACTGCGGGCCGAAGGTGGTCGGCTTGGTGTGGTCCAGGCCGTTGTCCAGCGTGACGAGCGCGAAGCGCCCGGCGCCGAAGGGCAGGTCCAGGTGGCGGACGAGCGCGCGCGTGACGACCTCGTCCGGGAACAGCTCGGCCGCGCCCTTCAGGAGTTCAGTGGTGGTGCTCACTTGCTGTCTCCCTCGGCGGTGAAGTTCGGGTTCTCCCAGACGACCGTGGCGCCCATGCCGAAGCCGACGCACATGGTGGTCAGGCCGTAGCGGACCTCCGGCTGCTCCTCGAACTGGCGGGCCAGCTGAGTCATCAGGCGGACGCCGGAGGAGGCGAGCGGGTGGCCGAAGGCGATGGCCCCGCCGTACTGGTTGACGCGGGCGTCGTCGTCGGCGATGCCGTAGTGCTCCAGGAACGCGAGGACCTGGACCGCGAACGCCTCGTTGACCTCGAAGAGGCCGATGTCGTCGATCGTCAGACCGGCCTGCGCGAGGGCCTTCTCGGTGGCCGGGATCGGGCCGTAGCCCATGACCTCCGGCTCGACACCCGCGAAGGAGTACGAGACGAGGCGCATCTTGACCGGGAGGTTGTTCTCGCGGGCGAAGTCCTCGGACGCGATGATCGCGGCGGTGGCACCGTCGTTGAGACCGGCGGCGTTGCCCGCGGTGACCTTGCCGTGGGTACGGAAGGGGGTCTTGAGGTTCGCCAGGTTCTCCAGGGTGGTCCCCGGACGCATCGGCTCGTCGGTGGTGACCAGGCCCCAGCCCGTCTCGCCCGCCGCCTCGTTGTTGTTGCGCACCGAGATCGGGACCAGGTCCTGCTGGATCTTGCCGTCGGCGTACGCCTTGGCGGCCTTCTCCTGCGAGCGCACGGCGTACTCGTCGGCGCGGAGCTTGGTGATCGTCGGGTACCGGTCGTGCAGGTTCTCGGCGGTCATGCCCATGAACAGGGCGGACTCGTCGACCAGCTTCTCGGAGACGAAGCGCGGGTTCGGGTCGACGCCCTCGCCCATGGGGTGGCGGCCCATGTGCTCGACACCGCCGGCGAGGGCGACGTCGTACGCACCGAAGGCCACTCCGCCCGCGACGGCGGTCACGGCGGTGAGCGCGCCGGCGCACATGCGGTCGATGGAGTACCCGGGGACGGACTGCGGGAGCCCGGCGAGGATTCCGGCGGTGCGGCCGAGGGTCAGACCCTGGTCACCGATCTGCGTGGTGGCGGCGATGGCCACCTCGTCGATCTTCGCGGGGTCCAGGTCCGGGTTGCGGCGCAGCAGCTCCCGGATCGCCTTGACGACGAGATCGTCGGCGCGGGTCTCGTTGTAGATGCCCTTCGGGCCCGCCTTGCCGAACGGGGTGCGGACGCCGTCGACGAAGACGACGTCCCTGACGGTACGAGGCACGTTGGCTCTCCTCCAGGTGCGGGTGTGCACTGCTGCGCGGGGGCGTGCCCATTGCTGAGCGCCCGCTCACCTCTCCATGCTACTTGCCGGTAACCGGCATGCACAGCCCCCCTGGGAGGAGCGGCGAAGGTCACACTCCGCCGCCCCCGTGCCGACGGGTCCGGGCGCCTGCGGGAAACGGCGCCGGGGCGGGTACGGGTACGGCCCGGGCGTCGGCGCTCATGGCGGCCGCCATGGGGGACGAGGCGCGGACCGTGTCCGCCACGAAGGCCGGCGGCGGACGCCCAGGGTGCGCAGGGCCGGGCCGTGGTCCACGGCGACCATCGCGGCCGCGCCGGCGAGCAGGGCCCGCCAGGCCAGGGCCGCCGCCCGGCGGACGGGGGCGGGCAGGGGCGCCAGCGCCTCGCGCAGGCGCAGGCAGTGGAAGGGGACGTGGCGCTCCTCGTCGGCGAGGATCCGGCGCGCGACTTCCGAGGCCAGTGGATCGGCGGCACCGTCCCGCACCGCCCGGTAGTACCGCAGGGCCACCGCCTCCGCGACCATCAGCACCAGCAGTTCCACCCGCAGCCCCAGCAGTCTGCGCAGTCCGACGAAGGCGGTATCGCTCCAGTGGGCGGACAGGGTCCCCCCGCCCTCGGCGTGCAGCAGCAGCGCCATCATCCGCGCGTGGTTCTGCTCCTCCGCCACGAAGAGCCGTACGGCCCGCGCGTAGACCGGATCGCCCGCCCGGTCGGCCTTGCCGACCAGCTCGGCACCGTCCCCGCCCTCTCCCAACTGGAACCGCTGCAGGCTTCGGACCAGCTCCGGAGGGAGCGTGGCGCCCCCGCTCCAGTCCGGATCGCCCCGCTCCGCCCGTCGCTCGCGCTCGGCCTCGAAGTCGGCCACCCACGCCTCGTAACCCCACCCATGTTTGATCACGTTCAAAACGTACTGCTCTTTGAGCGTGTTCAAAAGAGGTGTGGGGCTGTAGCGGAACCGGGGCACGGCAGAGCCCCCCGGCCGTAAGGTCCGGAGGGCTCCACCGCGAAACGCGCGGCGCGTCAGTCGGTCGTGGCCCCGGGCTCGGCCTCGGCCTCGGCCTCGGGCGGGGGCGGGGTCGTGGCCAGCGCCGCGACCAGCGCCGCCGACACCTGTTCGATCTGCCACGGGCGGGCCCCGTAGCCGGCCAGCGCCTCGGCCACCGCGTCGGCCTCCAGCCGCTGCGGCGGCTCCCAGCACAGCCGGCGGACGGTGTCGGGGGCGATCAGGTTCTCCTGGGGCAGGTTCAGCCCCTCCGCCAGCGCCGAGACGGCCGTCCGGGCCGCCGCCAGACGCGCGGCGGCCTCCGGGTCCTTGTCCGCCCAGGAGCGCGGCGGCGGGGGACCCGCCGGGGTCGCGCCCGGCAGCGGCAGCTCGTGCTCGGGCAGGCCCCTCGCCCGGTCCACGGCGGCCATCCACTGGTCCAGCTGGCGGCGGCCCATGCGCTGCCCGTAGCCCGGCAGGGCGGAGAGGGCCTGGGCGTTCAGCGGCATGGCGAGCGCGGCCTCGACGATCGCCGCGTCACCCAGGACCTTGCCCGGCGACACGTCACGCCGCTGAGCGATCCGGTCGCGCGACTCCCACAGCTCCCGTACGACGGCCATCTGCCGGCGCCGGCGCACCTTGTGCATGCCGGACGTACGGCGCCACGGGTCCTTGCGTGGCGGCGCCGGCGGGGCGGCGGCGATGGCGTCGAACTCCTGGCGGGCCCATTCCAGCTTGCCCTGCCGGTCCAGCTCCTTCTCCAGCGCGTCGCGCAGGTCCACGAGCAGCTCCACGTCGAGCGCGGCGTAGCGCAGCCACGGCTCGGGGAGCGGCCGGGTGGACCAGTCGACGGCGGAGTGGCCCTTCTCCAGCACGTAGCCGAGGACGCCCTCGACCATCGCGCCGAGTCCGACCCGGGGGAAGCCGGCGAGGCGTCCGGCGAGCTCGGTGTCGAAGAGGGAGGTGGGGGTCATGCCTATTTCGCGCAGGCACGGAAGGTCCTGGGTGGCGGCGTGCAGGATCCACTCGGTGCCGGACAGGGCCTCGCCCAGGGAGGAGAGGTCGGGGCAGCCCACCGGGTCGATGAGCGCGGAGCCCGCGCCCTCGCGGCGCAGCTGTACGAGGTACGCGCGCTGCCCGTAGCGGTAGCCGGAGGCGCGTTCGGCGTCCACGGCGACGGGGCCGGTGCCCGCGGCGAAGGCCGCGACCACCTCGGCGAGAGCTTCGGCGTCGGCGACCACCGGGGGGATGCCCTCGCGCGGTTCCAGCAAGGGGACGGGCAGCCCTTCGGACGAAACCTCGTCGTCCGGGGGGCCGCCCCCGGTGGTGGTGCGCAGGCCTGCTGCGGTTTCTTGGGCGTCGGTCACCGCTCAAGGGTATCCGTGGATGCAACGCGCCCGTCGCCGGAACGATCCGGCGACGGGCGCGAAGGGGAAGGTCGTGCCTTTCCCCGGATTCCCCGGTTGCTGGCCCGGGGTATTGCGGGTGGTATCGGCGGGTTCAGTGGATGATCCCGGTGCGCAGGGCGACGGCGACCATCCCGGCCCGGTCGCCGGTGCCCAGCTTGCGGGCGATCCGTGCGAGGTGGGACTTGACGGTCAGGGCGGACAGGCCCATCGAGACTCCGATGGCCTTGTTGGACTGGCCCTCCGCGACGAGGCGCAGGACCTCTACCTCGCGGCCGGAGAGCTCTCGGTAGCCGCCCGGGTGGCTCGGGGCACCCGGGGGGCGGCGGTGCATACGGGCCGCGGCGGCGCCGATGGGGGCGGCGCCGGGCCGGGACGGGAGCCCGATGTTGGTCCGGGTGCCGGTGACGACGTAGCCCTTCACTCCGCCCGCGAGGGCGTTGCGCACGGCGCCGATGTCGTCGGCGGCGGACAGGGCCAGGCCGTTCGGCCAACCGGCGGCGCGGGTCTCGGAGAGCAGGGTGAGACCGGAACCGTCGGGCAGGTGTACGTCGGCCACGCAGATGTCGCGCGGGCTGCCGACGCGGGGGCGGGCCTCCGCGATGGACGACGCCTCGATCACGTCACGTACTCCGAGGGCCCACAAATGGCGGGTCACGGTGGAACGCACGCGCGGGTCGGCCACGACGACCATGGCCGTCGGCTTGTTCGGGCGGTAGGCGACCAGGCTTGCGGGCTGCTCGAGAAGAACGGACACCTAGGCCTCCTGGGGGAGTGGCGGGACGGCCGGCTCGGGGAAGGAAGCCGGTGCGAACCGTGCGGATGGTCACTGACTCCTTCGGCACGTCACCCGCCCGGCTTTAGGGAATGATCACGATTTGGTGAGTAACAATTCGGGCAATTCGGACGCACGATCGATCATAGGGTGATCAGAAGCCCGCAAGGGACGCCCCGTTCCGACACCCCGCTCGGGGTTTCAGCGCCTGATCAGGGGTGCCGTCAGTTCCGTCCGGCCGCTCCGCGGCCCCTCTCCGGGCCTCGGCCCGAAGGTCCCCGCCCCGCGCGTTCACGGCCGGACAGGGCTGGTGGGAGGCCGCGCGGCGGCCTCCGGCGTGCTATCCCTGCGGATGGTGCGGGCCCCGCCGCTGGGGCAGCGACACCACACCCGTCGCCGTCTCCGTCGGCCCGACCGGAGGCAGTCCCGCGATCTGGCACAGCAGTTCGCACCACGCCGCCAGGTGTGCGGAGGTGTCAGGCACCCCGCCCACCCCCTCGCGCGGCGTCCACGAGGCCCTGATCTCGATCTGGGTCGCCGGCCGGCGCTCGCCCAGCCCGCCGAAGTAGTGCGAGGCGGCCATGGTCACGGTCCCGCTCGGCTCCCCGTACGTCAGCCCGCGGGCGTCGAGCGCCCCCGTCAGCCAGGACCAGCACACCTCCGGGAGCAGCGGGTCCACCGCCATCTCCTGCTCCAGTTCCGCCCGTACGAGCGTCACCAGCCGGAAGGTGCCCTGCCAGGCGTCGTGGCCGGCCGGGTCGTGCAGGAGGATGAGCCGGCCGTCGGCCAGGTCCTCGTCCCCGTCCACGACCGCCGCCTCCAGCGCGTAGGCGTGCGGGGCCAGTCTCTGCGGCGGCTTGGTGGGGTCGATCTCGATCCCCTGCCGCAGCCTCGCCTTCTTCAAGCCGTCGACCGCCCGCCGGAACGGGAGCGGGACGGAGCTCTCCTTCGCGCTGTCCACACCGTCAGCGCCATCTGAAAATCGTCCCTGAGCCGCAGCCATGCGGGGAAGACTAGGCGGAACGAGCGGCCGTACGGCGCAGGGACACCCGCGCCGGGCCGGGCACTTCTTCATACGTGCGAAGATTTGAGTCGTGAGCGCCAACACCCGCCCCACGGGCACGCCGAGCCAGACGTACGATTCCGCCTTCCTCAAGGCGTGCCGGCGGGAGCCGGTGCCGCACACCCCGGTGTGGTTCATGCGCCAGGCGGGTCGCTCCCTCCCCGAGTACCGCAAGCTGCGCGAGGGCACGCAGATGCTGGAATCCTGCATGCGGCCCGACCTGGTCACGGAGATCACGCTGCAGCCGGTCCGCCGCCACAACGTGGACGCGGCGATCTTCTTCTCCGACATCGTGGTCCCGCTGAAGGCCATCGGCATCGACCTGGACATCAAACCGGGCATCGGCCCGGTCGTCGCCCAGCCGATCCGCCGCCGCGAGGACCTCGCACAGTTGCGCGACCTCACCCCTGAGGACGTCTCGTACGTCACCGAGGCGATCGGCATGCTCACGGGTGAACTGGGCTCCACGCCGTTGATCGGTTTCGCCGGCGCGCCCTTCACCCTCGCGAGCTACCTCGTCGAGGGCGGCCCGTCCAAGAACCACGAGCACACCAAGGCCCTCATGTACGGGGACCCGGAGCTGTGGGCCGACCTGCTGGACCGCCTCGCCGAGATCACCTCGGCCTTCCTCAAGGTCCAGATCGAGGCGGGCGTCTCCGCCGTCCAGCTCTTCGACTCCTGGGTCGGCGCCCTCGCCCCGGCGGACTACCGCCGGTCGGTGATGCCCGCTTCGGCGAAGGTCCTGGAGTCCGTCGCCTCGTACGGGGTCCCGCGCATCCACTTCGGCGTGGGCACGGGCGAGCTCCTCGGCCTCATGGGCGAGGCCGGCGCGGACGTCATGGGCGTCGACTACCGGGTCCCGCTCAGCGAGGCCGTCAAGCGGGTCGGCCCCGGCAAGGCGCTCCAGGGCAACCTGGACCCGGCCGTGCTCTTCTCCACGGAGGAGGCCGTACGGACGAAGACCGACGAGGTCCTCACCGCGGCGGCCGGCCTGGAGGGCCACATCTTCAACCTGGGCCACGGCGTCCTCCCGACGACGGACCCGGACGCCCTGACCCGCCTGGTCGACTACGTCCACACGCGGACGGCCGTCTAGACACCCCCCGGGCGGCCCGGACCCGGCCGCCCGGGCCGCCGGGTCCGGGCGCGGCCCGGCGGGCGCTCCCTATCCGGCCCCCCGCACCGCGGAGACGGCCTTGCGGGCCGCCACCAGGATCGGGTCCCACACGGGGGAGAACGGCGGCGCGTAGCCCAGGTCCAGGGACACCACCTGGTCCACCGTCATACCGGCCGTCAGAGCCACCGCCGCCACGTCCACCCGCTTCGCGGAACCCGCGCCCCCGACGATCTGGACGCCCAGCAGCCGCCCCGTCCGCCGCTCCGCCAGCATCTTCACCGTCATCTCGGCCGCCCCCGGGTAGTACCCCGCCGTGTTGGTCGAGGTGATCGTGGCCGTCACGAACCGCAGCCCCGCCTCCAGCGCGTCCCGCTCCCGCAGCCCCGTACGCGCGATCTCCAGGTCGCAGACCTTGCTCACGGCCGTACCCACCACGCCCGGGAACGTCGCGTAGCCGCCTCCCACGCCCGAGCCGATGACCTGGCCGTGCTTGTTGGCGTGCGTACCCAGCGGGATGTGCCGCATGCGGCCCGCCACGAGGTCCCAGACCTCCACGCAGTCGCCGCCCGCCCACACGTTCTCGTGCCCGCGCACCCGCATCGACAGATCCGTCAGCAGGCCGCCCGACCCGCCCAGCGGCAGTCCCGCCGCGCGCGCCAGCGCCGTGCGCGGCTCGACGCCGATGCCGAGGACGACGACGTCCGCGGGGTACCGGTCACCCGACGCCGCCGCGACCGCGTACACCCGGCCCTCCTCGTCGTGCAGGATCTCCGTCACCTCGGCGCCGGCCACCGTACGGATCCCCATGCCGTTCATCGCACGGTGCACCAGGGCGCCCATGTCCGGGTCCAGCGTGGACATGGGCTGCTCGCCCCGGTGCAGCACGGTGACCTCGAAGCCCCGGTTGACCAGTGCCTCCGCCATCTCCACGCCGATGTAGCCCGCGCCGACCACGACCGCCCGGCGGCTGCGCGTCCGCTCCGGACCCTCCTCGCGGTCCAAGGCGGCCACCAGGCGCTGCCCGTCGTCCAGGGTCTGCACGCCGTGCACCCCGTGAGCCCCTATACCGGGCAGCCTCGGGCGGACCGGGCGGGCGCCGGTGGCCAGGACGAGCTTGTCGTAGCCCGTCCAGGACTCGGCGCCCGATTCGAGGTCCCGGGCGCGCACCCGCTGCCCCTGGAGGTCCAGCTCCACGACCTCCGTCCGCATCCGCAGGTCGATGTCCCGGGCACGGTGCTCGTCGGGCGTCCGGGCGATCAGCTCGTCCGGGCCGCCGACCAGGCCGCCGATCCAGTACGGGATCCCGCACGCGGAATAGGAGGTGAAGTGCCCGCGCTCGAAGGCGGTGACCGCCAGCTCCGCCGGCCCCTTGAGCCGGCGGGCCTGTGACGCGGCGGACATGCCCGCCGCGTCACCGCCGACCACCACCAGCCGTTCCCTGGAACTCCCCATCGCCCGTACCGTCCTTCCCCGCCGCCGATGCCTGCGGGCCCACGCTACGTGCGGACGGGTGGTCAGTCCCGCACGTCAGCCCGGGGGCTCGCCGGATCCGCCGCGTCCGCGGCATCCGTCGGCTTCGCCGCAGGGCCTGCCGGGGGCGTCCCGCGCACCGGCCCGGTCCGCGCCGCGGCCCGCTGCGACGGCAGGCCCGTCTTCGGCTTCGCCGGCCGCCACGTGCGGTACCGCCGGTAGCCGAGCAGCAGCGCCGCGCCCGTCAACAGGAAGGGGGAGGCCGCGGCGATCGCCATCAGCAGGAACCGCACCAGCGAGGCGAAGACGTTCCAGCCGCCGGCCAGGGCGTCGAGGAAGCCGGGCTCCGCCTTCTCCTCCGGCTCCCGCGCCGGCTTCGCCGGCTCGGAGAACGTCAGCGTGATCGTGCCGAGCGAGGTCTGGTCCTTCAGCGCCGTCTGCTGCGCGAGCAGCGACTCCAGATCGGACTGGCGCTTGCTGAGCTCGCCCTCCAGCATGACCACGTCGCCCAGACCCGAGGCCTTCTCCATCATCTCGCGCACCCGCGCCACGCTCGCCTGCTGCGACGTGACCCGGCTGTCGACGTCCGCGACCTTCTGCGTCACGTCCTGCGCCTCGACCTTGCGGTCGAGCAGTTTCCCGCTGCCCTCCATCGCGGCCAGCACCGCGTCGAAGCGCTCGCCCGGCACCCGCAGGGTCACCGTCGAGGTCATCGCCCCGTCGGAGCCGCGCTTGGTCGTCTCGTTGCCGACGTAGCCGCCCGCCTTCTCCGCCGCCGTCCGGGCCCCGGCCGTCGCCTTCTGGGCGTCCTCCGTCTCCACGCCCAGCGTCGCCGTGCGGATGACCTGCGTGCGCACGGGGGCCTGCGGCTGGTTCTTGTCCGAGGGCGGCGCGGGTGCGCCCGACGCGGCCGGAGCCGCCGCCGCGCCCTTCCCGGCGGCCTCCTGCTGCCGGGGAGCCGCCCCCTCCGCCGCCGTGTCCGCCGCCTTGTCGCCGCCACCGCCGGCGCAGCCGGTGAGCGCGAGCGCCCCCGTCAGGGAGATCGCTGCCAGGGCCGTCGCGGTACGCCGTCCGAACCGGCCCGACCTTCTGTGCTGGGTGTGCATCGCCAGGTACCCCCGAGGAATCGCCGGATGCGCGGACCGACCGCCGCGCTGGTGTCGACGTTGTGACGTACGGGCTCCCGCCGCGGGTTTCGTACGCGCGGTCCCGAGGTGATCCCGAAGCGGTCACGGTCAGGCCTCGGTGATCGCCCGGTGAGCGGTCTGAGACGATGTGTCCATGCACGAAGCGGACATGCGTACGGACGGGTCGGCCCCCGCCGGTCACGTCGTCGTCATCGGCGGCGGTATCGCCGGACTCGCCGCGGCCCACCGGCTGCTCCGCGACGGCGTCCGCGTCACCCTCCTGGAGGCCGGACCGCGCCTCGGCGGCAAGCTGTTCGCGGGCGAGCTGGCCGGGCTGCGCGTGGACCTCGGCGCCGAATCCGTGCTCGCCCGACGTCCCGAAGCCCTCGAACTGGCCCGTGCCGTTGGCCTCGGCGACGCCCTGCAGCCGCCCGCCACCGCGACCGCCCACCTGTGGACCCGCGGCGAGCTGCGGCCCATGCCGCGCGGCCACGTCATGGGCGTCCCCGGTGACCTGGCCCCGCTCGCCGCCTCCGGAGTGCTCTCCGCCGAGGGCCTGGCCCGGATCGGTGCCGAAACCGCGCTGGCGCCCGCCGAGATCGGCGAGGACGTGGCCGTCGGCGAGTACGTCGCGGCCCGCCTCGGCCACGAGGTCGTCGACCGGCTCGTGGAACCCCTGCTCGGCGGGGTCTACGCCGGCAACGCCTACCGCATCTCGATGCGGGCCGCCGTCCCCCAGCTCTTCGAAGCCGCCCGCACGCACGCCTCGCTGGGCGAGGGCGTACGCGAACTGCAGCGCCGGGCTGCCGCGACCGCGCAGGCCGGCCCCGTCTTCACCGGCATCGACGGCGGCATCGGGCGGCTCCCGCTCGCCGTCGCCGAGGCCTGCCGGGCAGCCGGAGCCCGCCTCCTCACCGACACCCCGGCGCGCGAGCTGACCCGTACGGCCACCGGCTGGCGCGTGGTCGCCGCAACCCCCGACGGCCCGGAGGCCATCGACGCCGACGGTGTGGTCCTGGCCACCCCGGCCGGGCCCGCCGCCCGCCTGCTGGACGGGTCCGCGCCCGCGGCGGCCGCCGAACTGCGCGGCGTCGAGTACGCCTCCATGGCCCTGGTCACGATGGCCTTCCGGCGCTGCGACCTGCCGGCCCCGATCACCGAGGGCGGCGCGAGCGGCTTCCTCGTACCGCCCGTGGACGGCCGCACGATCAAGGCGTCGACCTTCTCCAGCAACAAGTGGGCCTGGGCCGGGGCGGATCCGGAGCTGTTCCTGCTGCGCACGTCCGTCGGCCGGCACGGCGACGAGGTCGACCTCGGCCGCTCCGACGAGGAGCTCGTCGACGTCTCCCGCGCCGACCTCGGCGAGGCCGTGGGCCTCGCCGCGGCCGCCCGCCCGGTCGCCTCCACCGTCACGCGCTGGGACGGCGGCCTGCCCCAGTACCCCGTCGGCCACCTCGGCCGGGTGGCGCGCATCCGTGCCGCCGTGGCGGCCCTCCCGGGACTCGCGGTGTGCGGCGCGCTGTACGACGGGGTCGGGATCCCGGCCTGCATCGCGAGCGCCCGCGAGGCGGCGGACGTGGTGATCGCCACGTTGGGCACCCGTGGGGCACCCCTGGCACCGACCACTGATCAGCGCACGGGACAATAGACACATGACTGCACCAGAGAAGATTCCCAACGCGGGGAAGAAGGCGAAGGACCTCAACGAGGTCATCCGCTACACCCTGTGGTCCGTCTTCAAGCTGAAGGACGTCCTGCCCGAGAACCGCGCCGGCTTCGCCGACGAGGTCCAGGAACTGTTCGACCAGCTGGCCGCCAAGGACATCACCGTCCGAGGCACCTATGACGTCTCCGGCCTGCGCGCCGACGCGGACATCATGATCTGGTGGCACGCGGAGACCTCCGACGAGCTGCAGAGCGCCTACAACCTGTTCCGCCGCACCAAGCTGGGCCGCGCCCTGGAGCCGGTCTGGTCGAACATGGCCCTGCACCGTCCGGCCGAGTTCAACAAGTCGCACATCCCGGCCTTCCTGGCCGACGAGACTCCGCGCGACTACGTCAGCGTCTACCCCTTCGTGCGCAGTTACGACTGGTACCTGCTGCCCGACGAGGACCGTCGGCGCATGCTCAAGGACCACGGCATGATGGCCCGCGGCTACCCCGACGTGCGCGCCAACACCGTCGCCTCCTTCTCGCTCGGCGACTACGAGTGGCTGCTGGCCTTCGAGGCCGACGAGCTGTACCGCATCGTCGACCTCATGCGCCACCTGCGCGCTTCCGAGGCCCGCATGCACGTCCGCGAAGAGGTGCCCTTCTACACCGGGCGCCGCAAGTCCGTCGCCGATCTGGTGGCCGGGCTCGCCTGAGACCTCCCCTGGGGGGAAGGACCGGAGGACCGCTGACCCGCGGCCTCCGGTGGATCGGGAGGCCCTGCCCCCGAATCGACGCAGCCGGAGATCCCGCCCGGAAGTTCAGACGACTGGCGGCAGCAGTGCCCTGGGGTGCCCCGGGGCCGTCGCTGCCCGGTCGTCCAGCGACACCGGTGCGGGCTCCGGATGCGGCGCACAGACGACATGCCGGCCGGGGGTCTCACCCGTCAGCAAGTACCGCTCCACGTGGGCGTCGACGCAGTCATTGCGTCCGCCGGCCACCCCGTGGTTGCCGGCCCCTTCCTCGGTCACCAGCCCCGCCCGCGGCCCCAGCCGCCGCTGGAGCTCCAGGGCGCCCGGATACGGGGTCGCGCCGTCCCGCTCGGCCGCGACGATCAGCGTGCCGGGGAGCGCGCCGGCCACCCCGGAACCCACGTCCACCGGGCGCTGCCGCTCGTGCACCGGCCAGAAGGCGCAGGGCAGGTTCAGGAAGGCGTTGGCCCAGGTCTCGAAGGGGGCCGTGCGGGCCAGTTCGCCGTTGTCGCGGTCCCAGGTCTCCCAGTCGCCGGGCCACGGGGCGTCGTTGCACAGCGTCGCCGTGTAGACGGCCGCCGCGTTCTCGCCCTCGGCGGCCGTCGTCGGATCCGGGGCGGCGATCTCGACGAGCGGACCCGGATCGCCGCGAAGGAAGGCAGCCAGGGCGGCCGCGCGGCCCGGCCAGACCTCGTCGTAGTACGCGGCCCGCAGGTACGCGGAGTGCAACTGCCCGGTGCCGACCACCCCGCCCGCCGGTTCGCGGGCGAGTGCGGCGCGGACCCTCTCGTAGGCCGCCCGGACGGCGCCGGGAGTGTTGCCGAGCCCGTAGACGGAGTGGTGGCGGGCCACCCAGGCCCGGAAGTCGGCCCAGCGGCGTTCGAAACCGGCCGCCTGGGCGAGGTTGTCGCGGTACCAGACGTGCCGCGGATCGGGGTCGACGGCCGAGTCGAAGACCATCCGGCGGACGCGGCCCGGGTAGAGCGTGGCGTAGACGGCGCCCAGGTATGTGCCGTACGAGGCCCCCATGAAGCTCAGCTTCGGCTCGCCGAGCGCGGCGCGCAGCACGTGGAGGTCCCGGACGTTGTTCAGGGTCGTGTAGGAGGCGAGAGCGGCGCCGGACCGCCGCCCGCAGCCACGGGCGTAGTCCCGGGCCTCGGCGACGCGCCGTTGCTTGTACGCGGCGTCCGGCTCCACGGGCGGGGCCTGCGAGGGGGCGCCGGCGTACCGCGCCGGGTCCTCACAGGACAGCGGGGGCCCCGAGCGGCCGACTCCGCGCGGGGCGTAGCCGACGAGGTCGTAGGCGGCGGCGACGCGCCGCCACTCCGGCAGGCCGGCCACGAGCGGGAAGAACATCCCGTTCCCGCCGGGCCCGCCGGGGTTGTACACGAGCGCCCCCTGGCGCGCGGCCCCGCCCGCTCCGGAGGCGGCGACCCGGCTGACGGTGATCCCGACCTGCGTCCCGTGGGGCCGCGCGTAGTCGAGCGGAACCCGGAGCGTGGCACACCGCGCGTCCGGATCGAGCCCCTCGACGGCCGCACAGGGTCCGAAGTCCAGCCCGTAGCCCGCGATCCGGCTGCCCGGGACCGCCGTGGCGGCGGCCGCCGCGCGCCGGGCGGCGAGCTCGGCTCCGGCGGCCTCGGCGATCGCGGTGCCGACGGCCGCGGGGGCGGTGGGCAGGGCCCGTACGGCGGGCGGGGCTTGGGCGCCGGGCAGGGCCTGGGCGGCCGGCGGGGCGGGCAGTAACGCCAGGGAGCCGGTCAGCGCGAGGACCAGTGTGGCGCGGCGCGCGGGGATCGTCCTGTGCATGACGGACCCTCATCTCATCGGATGGTCCGATGAGATCCGGCGAGGGGCCTCCTGTACAGGACCGCCGGCCGGTGTCGCCGTCAATGCCCCCGCTGCCGGGGGATCAGCCCCCGCCTGCCGTAGGCGAGCGCCGCCCGCACCTCGCGGTCCTCGACCGCACGCGGCCCCCGCAGGGCTTCCGAAGCGTGAGCGGGTCGTGACGGACCCGTGATGGGGGGTCAGGAACTGCTGCCGCAGCTGGAACTGGACGAACTGCCGCAACTCGAACCGCTGGAGCAGCTCGAACCGCTGCTGCCGGACGACCCGCAGCTGCTTCCGGACGACCCGCAGCCCGACCCCGAGGACCCGCCGCAGCTCGACCCCGATCCGCAGCCCGACCCGCCTGATCCGCCCGAGCCGCCGCCGTCGGATCCCGCGCACCAGACGACCGGGAGCAGCTCGGCCCCGGTCCCCCAGGAGGCCTGCGAGCCGCTGGAGCCCGTACGGGACTGGGCCGCCGCCAGCCGGGTCCCGCGGGCCGCCGGAACCAGCTGTTCGCGCAGGTACGGATCCCGCAGCCCGGCCAGCCCGAACAGCGAGGTCTGGACGTACGGGCTCTGGTCGGCCCGGTAGTGGGCGCGGATGTCGCGCAGGGCGGCCGTCCCCGCCGGCGTGATCCGCTGCCGGGCGCGCGCGGCGCCGGCGATGCCCATGACGATTCCGCCCAGCAGGACGGGAAACACCTCGATGACGAACGGCACCCGCACGGAGCCGTCCCCGAGCGCGAAGGCGACGAAGGAGAGCGGGATCGACAGGGCCAGCACCACCCCGCAGACCACCGCCTGGGCCACCCCCCAGCGCAGCCGGCCGTGCCGGCTGCCGGGCGCCGCGATCAGTCCGCGGGCGGCCAGCGCGTCGCCGGTCTCCTGGACGGCCGGATCCCGCATGGCGCAGTAGCGGATCTGGTAGAGCCAGCCGGACGGCGCGCCCTGGTGGGCCTGGAGCACGGCCCGCTCGGCGGGATCCGCCGCCCGCACCCCGGGCCGCAGCTGGACGATGCCCGGTCCGCCGACCACCATCCGGCCGTCGCAGAGCAGTGCGACGAGCGCGGCGTCCACCACGGCGCCGGGCCCGCCCGCCATGAAGGCGGCCTCGGACAGGTCGTGCAGCCGCGGGGCGGGGCCGAGGGTGGAGGGCTGCGAGCGCCGCAGGGCGCGCAGGAGGCGGACGGTGGAGACGATGACGCCGATCCAGACGGCGACGGCGAGGAAGTCGAAGAAGGTCATGCCGCTCTCCCCACCAGCGCACGGGCCCAGCGCACGACGCGGCGCGGCGGCCGCACCCCGGCCCGGTCCTGCCACCAGAGCGTGAGCCGGCGGCGGGCGGCGGGATCGGCGGGCAGGTCCCGGATCAGCAGGTGTTCGGCGAAGTCCAGCGCGTCACGCCGGTAGCCCGAGGCCATGGGCCGCTGCCGGGCGTAGCCGAGGAAGGCCTCGCGGTACGGCTTCTCCCCGCCCAGGATCGCCGGGAGTTCGGGGGCCAGCCGGGCGACGACCCCGGCCCGCTTGGCCGCGAGCGCCCGGGCCTGCACCCGGACGCGCTGCCGGTCGAACCCCTCGGGCACGGGCGTACCGGCCACCAGCGCCGACAGCAGCGCGGCCTGCCCGAGCCCGACCCGCGTCCGGGCCTTCTCGCTCCCTTCGACACCGTCCGGTCCCGCCGCACCTGCGGCGCCCGGGGCACGCGTCCGGGTCGAGCCCGGAGAACGACGGGGGGCCGGTCCGGCGGCGGGCGCGGCGGGGCCGGCGAGAACGCCCCGGATCGCGGTCAGCTCGCCGGCCAGCTCCGCCTCCGGCGGGAAGTCGTCGTCCCGCTCCAGCAGCACCCCGGGCGGATCCACCCGGGCCCGGAGTTCCGCGAGGACGTCCAGCACCACCCCCGGCACGGGATGGGCGTGCGTGTCGTGCCACACCCCGTCCCGCTCCACACCTCCGGCGACGTGCACGTACGCCAGAGCCTCCAGCGGGATCCCGTCCAGTACGGCGGCCGGGTCCTCCCCCCGGTTCACGCGGTTGGTGTGCAGGTTGGCCACGTCGATCAGCAGTCGCACGCCCGTACGCTCCACCAGCTCCGTCAGGAACTGTCCCTCCGTGAGCTCCTCCCCGGGCCACGACAGCAGCGCGGCGATGTTCTCCAGCGCGAGCGGCACCGGCAGGGCGTCCTGCGCGATCCGCACGTTCTCGCACAGCACGTCGAGGGCGTCCCGGGTCCGCGCCACGGGCAGCAGGTGCCCGGCCTCCAGCGCCGGCGACGCCCCCAGCGCGCCGGCCCGTACGAAGGCGATGTGCTCGGTGACGATCGGCGCCCCCAGCGCCTGCGCCCGCTCGGCGAGCGCGGCCAGCTTCGCCGGGTCCGGCCGCTCCGCGCCGCCGAGTCCCAGCGAGACCCCGTGCGGCACGACGCGGACCCCGCGGTCGAGCAGCCGCAGCAGCGACTCCGGCAGATGGCCGGGGCAGATGTTCTCGGCCACCACCTCGACCCAGTCCAGCCCCGGCAGGCCCTCCACCGCTCGCGCGATCTCCGGCCGCCAGCCGATGCCCACCCCCAGGTGTGCCATGGGCTCCATGTCCCCTCGCCCCCGCTCGTCGTCCGTGTGTCGATGTCATGGCCCCGCCGGAGTCGGGCCAACCGCGCAGAGGGACGTTCAGAGCAACATTTGAGGTTCCCGGCCTCCGGGCAGCGGCCGGGAGCGGGGGCGGGTGGGGCGGGTGGGCCGGCGGGGCAGACCTAGAGCCGCGTGCGCAGGGCGGGGTGGTCCGCGACCACGGTGCACGAGCCCGGCGCGATCTCCGTGAACCCGGCGTCGCGCACCACGGGCAGCCCGCTCCCGGACAGCTCCGTCCACCGCTCGCGCGCGGCCGTCCGTACGGCCAGCAGGAAACCGGACTCCCGCCAGGCGGCGCGCTCCGCACCGGTCAGCTCCCACCAGGCCAGCTGCGCGGCGTGCCCGGCCTGGGCCATGGCCTTGCCGGCGGACATGTCCAGATCCGGGTTGAGCCACAGGACCGGCAGTCCGGCGCCGGCCGCGGCGACCGGCCGCGGGTCGTCCAGGTCGGTGCCCGACACCTGGAGCTTGGCCAGCTCCTTGGGCCAGCCGTCGAGCGGGACCGGCGGGAAGACCCGTACCTGCGCCACCTCACCCCGCACCGTGACGCCCGGCAGCGCTTCGGCCTTGCGCCACTCCGCCCCGCGCGCCCGGCGGACCACCTTGCGGATCCGCGCGTCCTGCCAGTCCCGCACGGCCTCGGCCCACTCGCCCCCGCCGGCCGACCGCTCGTCCGTCAGCAGCACCAGCACCGCGCGGGCCGCCGTCTCCAGGGCGTCCGTCCGCGCCGGCGGCCCGGCCTTCTCGATCCGCACCACCAGCGGCAGCACGAACTGCGGCGCCTCGTCGCGGGCGATCCGCTCCGGCCGGAACGGGCTGTCCGCCCCGACCGCGGGTACGTCGGTGTGCGCTTGCGTGTCCTCGGTGCTCATCCGGCCGATTCTGCCAGTCCGCGCCATCGGGGCGACCGCGCAGGGGTCCCGGCCGACCGGCGCCCCCGGGAGCGGTCGGCCGGGCTGAGTAGGCTGGTACCCATGGACCCGATCGAGCAGGACACCGGCTACTGCCCCGCCCCCGCGGCGCCCGCCGGGCGGGTGGCCGGGCCGCCGTACGCCGACTGCGTACAGTGCGGCGAGGCCACCGAGTACGGGACCGCGACACCGGGCGTGGTGCTGTGCCCGGTGTGCGAATGGCAGGAGGCCCAGCGCACCGCCTGCTCGGGCTGAGCCCGCGGCGCGGTCCGCCCCGTCGTCCGCCCGGCGCTCGCCCGCGCTGCTACTTCCCGACGAGCTCGGAGACCTTGACGAACCGGAAGCCGCGCTTGCGCAGCTCCGGGACGATCTTCCGGATGGCTTCCTCGGTGACCGGGGCGGCGCTGCGCGTGCAGTGCATGACGACGACCGATCCGGGTTTCACCCCGGCCAGGACCTGTTCGGCCACCGCGTCGGGATCCTTCGCGAAGGCGTCCCCGCTGACCACGTCCCACTGGACGGCCGTGACCTTGGCCGTGGAGATCGCCCGCAGCGCCCGGTCGTCGTAGCAGCCGCCGGGGAAGCGGAAGTAAGGGACGGTGTTGACCGCTCCCGCCTTGCGGAAGGACTCGAAGGCCCGGTCCACATCGGCTCGGGCGGCGGCCTCGTCGAGGGCCGGGAGCCCGTAGCAGGGGGAGGTGAAGGCGTGGTGGCTGTACGAGTGGTTCGCGATCTCGAAGTTCGGATCGGTGCCGATGGACTTGGCCTGGTCCGGGTACTCCTCGGCCCAGCGGCCGGTCATGAAGACCGTCGAGGGCACCTTGAGCGTGCGCAGCGTGGAGATCAGCTGCGGGTTGTCGAAGTGCTCCCCGTTCGCCGCGCGCGGCCCCTGGTCGGAGGTCATGTCGGCGTCGAAGGTCAGTGCCACGGTCTTGTCCGTCCGCTGCTTCGCCCGGTCGAAGACGGGGGTCAGGCCGTTCGGGCCGGGCGCGATCGTCGGAGCCTTGCCGGGTGCGCCGGCTTGGGGGGAGCCGGGCTGCGGGGTGGCGGAGGCGCCGGGGGCAGCGGAGGCGCCGGCCGCGTCGGGGGAGCCGCTCTGCCCGGTCGCCGGGGCGGGCGTGGAGGCCGGGGCTCCCATGCGCGCCCGGCCGCCGGTGTCCGGCGTACCGGCGCCGCCCCCGCAGGCGGTGAGGGCGGTGCTGAGAGCTGCCAGGGCCGCGACGGCGGCCGTTCTGCGCAGTGAGATGGTCACATGGGCAAAATATATGACTATGTGGCAAGTAGGCGTGCGCGGCACTCCTCGACGTCGAAGTCGGCCTCGGGGTACCGCGGCGCGAGGGCCTCCAAATGCTCCAGCAGCAGTTTGCTGATCGCCCAGTTGCGGTACCACTTGCGGTCCGCGGGGACGACGTACCAGGGCGCGGCGTCCGAGGAACAGCGCTCCAGGGCCAGCTCGTACGCCCGTTGGTACGCGGGCCACGCGGCGCGCTCCTCGATGTCGCCCGGGCTGAACTTCCAGTGCTTGTCCGGATTGTCGAGCCGCTCCAGGAGCCGCGCGCGCTGCTCCTCGTAGCTGATGTGGAGGAAGACCTTCACCACGCTCACGCCGTCGTCGGCGAGGGACTTCTCGAACCGGTTGATCTGCGCGTAGCGCCGGCCCAGCCGACTGCGCGGCACCAGGTCGCGGACGCGGGCGATGAGGACGTCCTCGTAGTGCGAACGGTCGAAGATGCCGATCTCGCCGGGCTGGGGGAGCGCCTTCGTGACGCGCCAGAGGAAGGGGTGGTTCCGCTCCTCGGCCGTAGGCGCCTTGAAGGCCTTGATCCGGCAGCCTGAGGGGTTGAACTGGCCGATCACGTGCTTGAGCGTGCCGCCCTTGCCGCTGGTGTCCATGCCCTGGAGGACGAGGAGGACGCGGCGGCGGTCGCCGGCGGTGCTGGCGGCGTAGAGCCGCTCCTGGAGGGAGGCGAGCCGCTCGGCCATCCCGGCGGTGGCCGCCACGCCGGCCGCCTTGCCGGCGGGACCGGCCGGGGTGGCACGGGGGTCGAGGCGGGCGAGGTCGACGTGCTCGCCGGCGGGGACGCGGAGCAACGGGCCCAGCGCGCCGGAACCCTGACCGGCCGCGGACTCGGCGGCCTTACGGCCCTTCCCGGCGGCGGCCTCCGCGGCCGTGCCGGCCTCTCCCGCCTTCTTGGCCTCGGCCGCCTTCTTCCCCGCCTTCGCGGGGGCCGCCGCCGCGGCGGCCTTGGTCGGTCCGGGCGACTCCGGGGCCTTCGTGGGCTTCGCCGCCCTGGCGGGCTTCGCGGTCCCGGCCGCCCCGGACGGCTTCGCGGCCCTGGCAGGCCCCGTGGGCCCCGTCGGCTTCGTGCTCTCCTTCTTGGCCACCGCTACCTACCTCGATCCCGTCGGTCCCCTTCGATCCTCCAACAGATCGGAGGGGACCGCGAGGTGTCGAAAGATCAGGCCGACCGGGCCGTAGGGCGGGGCGGGGCACCCTTCAGGTCACTGCCAGGGGCCCGTCACGGCGAAGGTGGTTCCGGGCGTGTAGGCGTTGACGTACATCGTGCGGGCGTCCGGTGAGAAGGTGACGCCCGCGAACTCGCCCCACTCCGGCGCCCCGGGCTTGCCGATGTCGTCGGCGTTGCGGGCCATCGGGTAGACCTCGCCGCCGCGGGTCACCCCGAAGACGTATTGCGCGCCGCCGCCGTCCTCGCACACCAGCAGGCCGCCGTCCGGGGCCAGGCAGATGTTGTCGGGGGAGTCGCCGGGAAGCCGGATGTCGGCGGCCGGGCCGAACAGCACGTCCAGACGGAGGCTCGCGTGCAGCGGGTCGTAGAACCAGACCTGGCCGTGGTGGTCGGCGGGGGAGCCCTCGGCGGTGCGTGAGTAGCTGGAGACGAAGTACACGCCGTCGCCGCCCCAGTAGCAGCCCTCCAGCTTCTGCGCGTGGGTGATCCCGCCGGGGCCGAAGTCCTGGAGCCGGATCGGGGTCCCGGCCGCCGACGGGTCCGGGACGGGCACCCACTCCACCGGGAACCGGGCCCCGGGCTCGTCCACCACTGCCAGGTTCGCCAGTCCGGGGACGCGTAGCGCCTCCAGCGTGCCGCCCGCGCGCAGGGAGCCGGGGCCGCCGAGCGGGCGGGCGGGCAGGAACCGGTAGAAGAGTCCGAAGGGTTCGACGAAGGCGTCCTCGGTCTCGTAGACCACCCCGAGGTACGGGTCGACGGCGACGGCCTCGTGTGCGAAGCGGCCCATCGCGGTGAGCGGGACCGCGCCGGAGCGGCGGGGGTCGGCGGGGTCGACTTCGAAGACGTAGCCGTGGTCGCGGGCGTAGCCGGCGGTGCCCGCCCGGTCCTCGGTCTCCTCGCAGGACAGCCATGTGTTCCAGGGAGTCCGGCCGCCCGCGCAGTTGACGGCCGTACCGGCGAGGGCGACGCGCTCGCCGGTGACGCGGCCCGCGGGGTCGAGGTCGAGGAGGGTGCAGCCGCCGAGAGCGTGCGGGTCGTAGGTGAGCCCCTCGACGGGCGGTACGCGCAGGGCCGCGGTGGTCCGGTTCTCGTGGTTGCGGACCAGCCGGACGCGGCCGCCTCCGGCGCCGAAGGCGGCCATGCCGTCGCAGTTGCCCGGAACGGTGCCCTCACCGGAGCGCAGCGGGTCGCCGGCCCGCGAGAGCACGCGGTACGCGAACCCGGCCGGGAGGTCCAGCAGCCCGGCGGGGTCGGCCACGAGCGGGCCGTAGCCGCGGGTGGCGGCGCCCGTCCTGGTGCCCGCCCCGGTGCCCGCCCCGGTGCCCGGCCCGGCGGCGGCGAAGAGCGCGCCGAGCGCGCCGGTGAAGGCGACGGAGCCGGCGGCGAGCAGGCTGCGCCTGCTGAGGGGCATCGGCGGCATCGGCAACTCCCGGGGGTGGGTCAGGACGTACGTCCGAGCCGTGGTACCACGGGCGCCCAGCCGGGCCCGGGCCGCCGCGCCGCCGCGCGCGCCCGGAGGGACGTACACCCCACCACCGGGTGCGGTCGCTCCCCGTGCGATCGTGCCCGACCGCGCCCGGAGCCTGTCGCCGAAGCGGCCCCTGGCCCGGCGCCGCTTCGACGACGGGCTCCAGGCGCCGGTCCCGGCCCCGCGGGAGCCCGGAGCGGCCGATACGGCCGCGCCGGGCATCCGGCGGGGATGCGGGAACGGTCAGGCCAGCTTCGCGCTGAGCGTGATCGTCGTGCCGGTCAGGGCCTGGCTGACCGGGCAGTTCTGCTTGGCGTCCTCGGCGGCGGCGACGAACGCGTCGTTGTCCAGGCCCGGCACCTCGCCCTCGACGGTGAGGTGGATCCCGGTGATGCCCTTGCCCGGGACGAAGGTGACGGCGGCCGAGGTGGTCAGCTTGGCCGGCGGGTTGCCCGCTTTGGCGAGGCCGTTGGAGAAGGCCATGTTGAAGCAGCTGGAGTGCGCGGCGGCGATGAGCTCCTCCGGGCTGGTCCGCCCGTTCGCCTCCTCGTCGGTCCGGGCGGGCCAGGAGACGGGGTAGCTGCCGAGGCCGGACGAGTCGAGCGTGACGACGCCCTTGCCTTCGAACAGGTCGCCTTCCCAGACGGCGTGTGCGTTGCGTGTGGCAGCCATGGTGGATCCCTTCGCAGAAGTGGAGACGGCCGGCCCGTGGAACGGGCCGACGCCTCCAAACCTACTGGGACACCAGGGGCTTCGCGTCGCGTGCCAGCGCGGTGAGCCGCGAGATGGCCCGGAAGTACTTCTTGCGGTAGCCGCCGTTCAGCATCTCTTCACTGAAGAGCTTGTCGAAGGGCACCCCGGAGGCCAGTACCGGTATCTCGCGGTCGTACAGGCGGTCCGCGAGGACGACCAGGCGCAGTGCGGTCGACTGGTCGGGGACCGGGCCGACGTCGGTGAGGCACACGGCCGCTATGCCGTCGGTCAGGGCCCCGTAGCGGCTGGGGTGGACCCGGGCGAGGTGCTCGAGCAGGCCGGGGAAGTCGTCGAGGCTGGCGCCGGGGGTCGCGTAGGCGGCCTTGGTCACCTGCTCGTCCGTGAAGGGGGACGGGGCCTCGGGGAGCCCGCGGTGGCGGTAGTCCTGGCCGTCGATGCGCAGCGGCCTGAAGTGCGCGGAGAGGCCCTGGATTTCCCGGAGGAAGTCGGCGGCGGCGAAACGGCCCTCACCGAGCTTGCCGGGCAGGGTGTTGGAGGTGGCGGCCAGTGCCACGCCCTGCTCGACCAGGCGGCGCAGGAGCGAGGACACCAGCACGGTGTCGCCCGGGTCGTCGAGCTCGAATTCGTCGATGCACAGGAGGCGGTGTCCGCCCAGGGTCTGCACGGTCTGCTGGAAGCCGAGCGCGCCGACGAGGTTGGTCAGCTCCACGAAGGTGCCGAAGGCCTTGAGCGCCGGCTCGGCCGGGGTGGCGTGCCAGAGCGAGGCGAGCAGGTGGGTCTTGCCGACACCGTATCCGCCGTCGAGGTAGATCCCCCGCGGGGCGGCGGGGGCGGTGTTCTTCGGGGTCCTCGCGAACCAGCGGCGCTTGCCGGCGCCACTGGCGTGGGCGCCGCCGAGGCCCGCGGCGAAGTCGGCGAGGACGGTGACGGCCTCGGACTGGCTCGGCTGGGCCGGGTCCGGTTCGTAGGTGTCGAAGCGCACCGAGTCGAAACGCGGGGGCGGCACCATCTCGGCCACGAGCCGCTCGGCGGGCACCCGCGGCTCGCGGGCGCAGAGGGCCTGGGGGCCCACGTCGGCTATCGGGGGCTGCCCGGAGGCTGACGCTGAGGGCGAGAGTGATGTTGACACAGCTCTTAACTCTACGGGGCGTGGCACACTGCACCGATGCGACGCCTGTTCCCTGTGACCGATCAGACAGCAGAAGACCAGACCGACCGGGAGTGGTCGCTGGACGAGCTCGCCGAGGCGTACGCGTACCCCTCCCTCGGCCCGGACGGCCACTGGCTGCGGGCCAACATGGTGTCCACCCTGGACGGCGCGGCCCAGCACGACGGGCGCTCGCAGCCCATCTCCGGCGAGACCGACATGCGGATCTTCGGCACCCTGCGGGCGCTGGCCGATGTGGTGGTCGTCGGTGCGGAAACGGTTCGCCAGGAGGGCTACCGCCCCGCGCGGGCCCGGGAGGCCTTCGCGGCCCGCCGCAGCGCCGCAGGTCAGGGCCCCGCCGCCGCCATCGCGGTGGTCACGGCGAGCCTGGAGCTCGACTTCGGGGCTCCGCTGTTCACCTCACCGCTGGTGCCGACCCTGCTGCTCACCGGAGCCGCAGCCCCCGCCGGCCGGGTGGCCGAGGCCGCCAAGGCCGGGGCCGAGGTCGTGGTGGCCGGCGAGGGCGCGGGCGTGGACCCGGCGCGCGTCGTACGGGAGCTCGCGGACCGGGGGCTGCGCCGCCAGCTCACCGAGGGCGGACCCCGGCTGCTGGGCCAGTTCGTGGCCGCCGACGCACTGGACGAGCTGTGCCTGACGATCTCGCCGACGCTCACGGCGGGTGGCGCCCAGCGGATCTCCGGCGGGCCCGGCGTCGCGGTTCCGCACCGGCTGGTGCCGGCCTGTCTGCTGGAAGAGGCCGGGTTTCTCTTCACGCGTTACCGTCGGATCTGAAGCGGAGCGGAATTTCGCGTTCCGCTTAGCGTCCGCTGGGCACATAACTGGGCAGGATGTCTCGGCAGGGCTCCGTGCGAGAGCGGGGCAGGATGGTTTCCGCAGGGGTCGGCCGGCCGGCCTCGGCCCACGAAGGAGAGGGCGTCCGTGTTCACGAGCGTATTGATGATCGAGCAGCCGCTGACCCCCGTCGACGTGGACTTCGTCACCACCCTCCACGGCGACGAGCCGGTCTCCTTCGTCGTCCTCATGCAACCCCGCGGCGACCGGGACCGGCTGCTGCGCGCCATCGACGACGTCGCGCTCGGTGAGCTTCCCGAGGCGATCCGCGAGGGCGACGAACCGGAGGGCGAGGCCGCCCGCGGCCCCGCCGAACGGGCGCTCGAACACTCCCTGGCGTCCCTGCGCGCCAAGGGCGCCAAGGCCGTCGGACAGATCATCGAGGACCACCCCCTCGACAAGCTCAAGGCCGTGGTGGACGAGACCGGCGCCGACGAGGTGATCGTCCTGACCGCCCCGCACTACGTCGAGGAGTTCTTCCACCGGGACTGGGCCTCCCGGGCCCGCCACAAGGTCGGCGTTCCGGTGCTCAAGCTCTTCGCCCACAAGGAATAGGGTGGAGTCCGCTGAACCCTCCGTGCTGAGCGGACGGGACCCAGCGGACCGCACGCCCTCGATCCTGGAGCTACCTGAATGAAGCCCGGCCTGCCGACCGCCATGGAACGGCCCCACTTCATCGGCATCGGCGGCGCCGGCATGTCCGGCATCGCGAAGATCCTCGCCCAGCGCGGCGCGCGGGTGGCCGGCAGCGACGCCCGTGACTCCGAGACCGCCCAGGCGCTGCGCGCCCACGGCGCCACGGTCCACATCGGGCACGCCGCCGGCCACCTCGCCGACGACGCCACCTGCGTGGTCGTCTCCAGCGCCATCCGCGCCGACAACCCCGAGCTGGCCCGCGCCGCCGAGCTCGGCATCCCGGTCGTGCACCGCTCCGACGCCCTGGCCGGCCTGATGGAGGGCCTGCGGCCCATCGCCGTCGCCGGCACCCACGGCAAGACCACCACCACCTCCATGCTGGCCGTCTCCCTCACGGCACTGGGCCTGGACCCCTCGTACGCCATCGGCGGCGACCTGGACGCCCCCGGCTCCAACGCCCATCACGGCGAGGGCGACATCTTCGTTGCCGAGGCGGACGAGAGCGACCGCAGCTTCCACACGTACACACCGCAGGTCGCGATCATCCTCAACGCCGAGCTCGACCACCACGCGAACTACGCGTCGATGGAAGAGATCTACGAGTCCTTCGAGACCTTCGTCGGCAAGGTCCCCGACGGCGGCACGCTGGTCATCGCCCACGGCCAGGCCGGCGCAGCCGAGATCGCCCGCCGGGTCCGCGGGAACGACGGGCTGAAGGTGGTCACCTACGGCGAGGAGCCCGGGGCCAACGTCCGGATCACGAAGATCACCCCGCGCGGGCTGACCAGCGAGGTCACGGTCGTCGTCGACGGCCGGATGCTCACCTTCACCGTCTCGGTGCCCGGCCGCCACTACGCGCACAACGCCGTCGCGGCCCTCGCCGCCGGTGTCGCGCTCGGCATCCCGGCGCACAACCTGGCCTCCGCGCTCGGCAAGTACACCGGGGTCAAGCGCCGCCTCCAGCTCAAGGGCGAGGCGGCCGGCGTGCAGGTCATCGACTCCTACGCGCACCACCCGACGGAGATGACCGCCGACCTGGAGGCCATCCGCGGCGCCGCCGGCGACTCCCGCATCCTGGTCGTCTTCCAGCCGCACCTCTTCTCCCGCACCCAGGAGCTCGGCGAGGAGATGGGCCGGGCCCTCGCCCTCGCGGACGCCTCCGTGGTCCTCGACATCTACCCCGCCCGCGAGGATCCGGTCCCCGGCGTGACCAGCGCGATCATCATCGACGCCGCCCGGGCGGCCGGCGCCGACATCACCCCCGAGCACGACAAGGGCGCCGTCGCCGACGTCGTCGCGGGAATGGCCAAGCCCGGCGATCTCGTTCTCACGATGGGGGCCGGCGACGTCACGGACCTGGGGCCCCAGATCCTCGCCCGCCTGTCCAGCTGACGGTTCTCAGGGAGCGCGAAGAGTCATGACGTACGAGGTAGAGAAGACGGACGAGCAGTGGCAGGCGGAACTGACCCCGTCCGAGTACCAGGTGCTGCGCCTCGCCGGCACCGAACCCGCCTTCCGCGGTGAGTACACCGACACCAAGACGGAGGGCGTCTACTCCTGCCGCGGCTGCGGCGGCGAACTGTTCCGCTCCACCGAGAAGTTCGAGTCGCACTGCGGCTGGCCGTCCTTCTACGACCCGAAGGACTCCGACGCCGTCGAGCTGAAGTCCGACATCTCGCACGGCATGGTCCGCACCGAGGTGCTCTGCGCGAAGTGCGGCTCCCACCTCGGCCACGTCTTCGAGGGCGAGGGCTACCCGACCCCCACGGACCAGCGGTACTGCATCAACTCCATCTCCCTGAGGCTCACTCCGAAGGAAGGCTGACCCTCCACCAGCGCCACGGCCCGCCGTGTGGTCCATGGAATGACGGCCACCGGTTCACAAGGCCGGTGGCCGCAACGGTGTGCCCGGCCCCCGGGGAGCTGTCGCTCGCCGGGGGCCCCGCGACGCGCTACACCTGGCGGGCGCTGGGCGACGCGCGGCGGCCGGGCCGCCAGGGGGTGAGTGCGAGGAGGTCCCGGACCGTCAGGGGGTGAGGGCGAGGAGGTCCCGGGGGGGCGGGTGAGGAGGTCCCGGGCGGGTCGGGTGAGGCGGGGAGGTACGCCCGTTGCCGGATGTGGCGCAAAGACGTCCGTGGGACGTAAACCGGCGTACGAGGGCTTCCGTTCTCCAGGTGTACGGCTCACTGTCACGAAAGCAACGCCGACCGGTACCCCGGGGCCGCTGTTCTTGGGGCGCCCCTCGACACCCCCCTCACCGTCTCACCCGCAGAGGTCGTCACGCCATGGCAGAACTCAACCGCCGCCGGTTCCTGCAGATCGCCGGCGGTACCGCCGCGATCACGATGCTGAACGAGAGCATCGCCCGCGCCGCCGCCATCTCGGCGCAGGGCAGCACCGGAACCATCCAGGACATCGAGCACATCGTCGTCCTCATGCAGGAGAACCGGTCCTTCGACCACTACTTCGGCGCCATGAAGGGGGTCCGGGGCTTCGGCGACCCGCGACCGGTCCTCCAGGACAACGGCAAGTCCGTCTTCCACCAGTCCAACGGCACGAAGGACATCCTGCCCTTCAACCCGCAGATCGAGGATCTCGGGATGCAGTTCCTGGAGGGCCTGAACCACGACTGGGCCGGCGGCCACCAGGCCTACAACAACGGCAAGTACGACAAGTGGGTTCCGGCCAAGACGGCCACGACCATGTCGTACATGACGCGGAACGACATCCCGTTCCACTACGCCCTCGCGGACGCCTTCACCGTGTGCGACGCCTACCACTGCTCCTTCATCGGCGCCACCGACCCCAACCGCTACTACATGTGGACGGGTCACACGGGCAACGACGGGGTGGGCGGCGGCCCCGTCCTCGGCAATCAGGAAGCGGGCTACGGCTGGAAGACCTACCCCGAGCGCCTGGAGTCGGCCGGGGTCTCCTGGAAGGTCTACCAGGACATCGGCGACGGCCTGAACGCGGCCGGCTCCTGGGGATGGATCAACGACGCCTTCCGCGGGAACTACGGCGACAACTCGCTGCTGTACTTCAACACCTACCGCAACGCCCAGCCCGGCAGCGCCCTGTACGAGAAGGCCCGCACCGGCACCGACGTCAAGGCGGGCGGGGGGTACTTCGACAAACTGCGCGCGGACGTGGTGAACGGCACCCTCCCGCAGATCTCCTGGATCGCCGCCCCGGAGGCGTTCAGCGAGCACTCGAACTGGCCGACGAACTTCGGCGCCTGGTACATCTCCCAGGTCCTGGACTCGCTGACGGCGAACCCGGCGGTGTGGGCGAAGACGGCCCTGTTCATCACCTACGACGAGAACGACGGCTTCTTCGACCACGTGGTCCCGCCGTACCCGCCCGCGTCCTCGGCCTGGGGCCTGTCCACGGCGGACGTGGCCAAGGACCTGTACGGCGGGGGCGGCGGCTACGCTGCCGGACCCTACGGGCTCGGCCCGCGCGTCCCGATGATCGTGGTCTCCCCCTGGAGCAAGGGCGGCTACGTCTGCTCCGAGACCTTCGACCACACCTCGGTGATCCGCTTCATGGAGCAGCGCTTCGGCGTGCGGGAGCCCAACATCTCGCCGTGGCGCCGCGCCGTCTGCGGTGACCTGACCTCGGCCTTCGACTTCACCCGCGCCGACGCCGCGCCCGCCCCGCTGCCCTCCACGGCCGGCTACCTCCCGCCGGATAAGGACCGCCACCCGTCCTACCACCCGACCCCGCCGTCCACGGGCACCCTGCCCCGGCAGGAGGCGGGCGGGAAGCCGACCCGCGCGCTCGGGTACCAGCCGTACGTGGACGGCCGGGCCACCGTCTCCACCGGCAAGTTCACCCTGACCTTCTCCTCCGGCCCCTCCCTCGGCGCCCACTTCCACAGCACCTCGGGCAACCGTACGGACGGCCCGTGGCCCTACACGGTCGAGGCGGGAAAGACCCTGTCGGACACCTGGAGCACGAGCGGCTCCACCGGCAACCAGGTCAACCTCACGGTCTGGGGCCCGAACGGATTCCTGCGGACCTGGAAGGGCCCGGCGAAGAAGGCCGGCCCCGAGGTCACGGCCCGCCACGACGCGGCCACCGGCAACCTCGGGCTGACCCTGACCAACGCGGGCACGGCGGCGGTCAACCTCACGGTGACCAACGCCTACGGAGGCGCCGCCCAGACCCTGCGGGTCGCGGCGGGCGGCACGGCGGCCTGCACGGTGGGCCTGTCCGCCACGGCCCGCTGGTACGACGTCAAGGTCGTCTCCGACGCGGACACCACCTTCCTGCGCCGTTTCGCCGGCCACGTCGAGACGGGCGCGGCCGGGGTCTCCGACCCGGCGATCAAGACCGTCTGACGCGGTCGTCCGCCGCCCGGCGGCCCTCGACCCGGCCGGACCGGGTCGAGGCCTCGGGCCGGTCCCGGCCCGAGGCCTTCGCAAACGAAGAAATCCCATGGGGCGTACGAGGAGAACCTCATACGCCCCATGGGATCAATAGGGTGAGTGACGGGACTTGAACCCGCGGCCACCTGGACCACAACCAGGTGCTCTACCAACTGAGCTACACCCACCACGAAGGGTGGCGGACCACCCGTTCGACGTGCAAGCACAGCATAGCCGATCAGCGGGGTGCTCCCGCGACGCCTTTGTCGCGCGACGGCAGGTCGCGGGCGGGAAGCCGCCCCACCACCGGGACCGGCGCCCCCCGCCCCGCCCCGCCCCCCGCCACGCCCGACCGGCGCGGCCACCGCCCTCGGCGGGCGGCTCACGGCAGGATCCCCGTATGGACCACGACTCCGCACATGACGCCGCCCACGACGCCGATCCCTTCACGGCCGCCGACTACGCCGCGCGGATGGACGCCGCCGCGCGGTCCGCCGCCGACGCGGGCCTGGCCGGCCTGCTGATCGCGCCCGGGCCCGACCTCGCCCACCTCACCGGTTACCGCCCCGTCGACACCGAGCGGCTGACCCTGCTCGTGCTCGCCGCCGGGCAGGACCCCGTGCTCGTCGTCCCCGCGCTCGAAGCCCCCGACGCGGCGAGGGCGCCCGGCGCGGGCGCGCTGACCCTGCGGGACTGGGCCGACGGGAAGGACCCGTACGCCGTCGCCGCCCCGCTGCTGGACGTCACGGGCCGCTTCGGGGTCAGCGACAACACCTGGGCCCTGCACCTGCTGGGCCTCCAGCGGGAGTTGCCGACCACGTCGTACGCGTCGCTGACCGACGCGCTGCCGATGCTGCGCGCGGTCAAGGACGAGCGCGAGCTCGCCCGGCTCGCGGCGGCCGGCGAGGCCGCGGACGCCGCGTACGCGCAGATCCTGCACGTGCCCTTCGCGGGCCGCCGGGAGAGTGACGTCGCCGCCGACCTGGCCGCGCTGCTGCGCGTCCACGGCCACTCCCAGGTCGACTTCACCGTCGTCGGATCCGGACCCAACGGGGCCAATCCGCACCACGAGGCCGGTGACCGCGTCATCGAGCACGGCGACATGGTGGTCCTGGACTTCGGCGGCCTCAAGCACGGCTACGGATCGGACATCTCCCGGACCGTCCACGTCGGCGAGCCCACGGACGAGGAGCAGCGCGTCCACGACATCGTCCGCGAGGCCCAGCTGGCGGGCGTGGCGGCGGCCCGGGCCGGCGCCGCCTGCCAGGACGTGGACCGGGCGGCCCGCGCCGTGATCACCGAGTTCGGCTACGGAGAGCGGTTCATCCACCGCACGGGACACGGCATCGGAGTCACCACGCACGAGCCGCCGTACATGGTCGAGGGGGAGGAGCGGCTGCTCGTCCCCGGCATGTGCTTCTCCGTGGAGCCGGGGATCTACCTCCCGGGGCGCTTCGGCGTCCGCATCGAGGACATCGTCACGATCACCGAGAGCGGCTGCCGCAGCTTCAACAACGCCTCGCGGGAGCTGGCGATCGTCGCATAGGCCGTACGAGCCCGCCCGCCGGAGCGGCGGGCGGGCGCGGCGCCGCTACGGTCCCAGGACCACCACCGACTCGGCCGGCACGTGGACCCGCCCCTCGGCGTCCGGACGGTCCACCGGCATCCAGGAGGCCAGTACCCGCACGCCGTTGCGGCCCAGCGCGATGGTCGTCGGCTCGGAGGAGAAGTTCACGACCACGCGGACGTCGCCCCGGCGGAAGGTCAGCCAGCGCCGCTCCTCGTCGTGGGCGGTCCGCACCGATGCCAGATCCGGATCGCGCAGGTCCGGGTGGGTGCGGCGGAGCGTGATCAGCGTGCGGTACCAGTCCAGCAGGCGGGCGTGGGGCTCCCGCTCGGGCTCGGCCCAGTCCAGGCAGGAGCGGTCCCGGGTGGCGGGGTCCTGCGGATCGGGGATCTCCTCGGGCTTCCAGCCGTGCTCCGCGAACTCCCGCCGCCGGCCCGCCCGTACGGCCTCCGCCAGCTCCGGGTCGGGGTGGTCGGTGAAGTACTGCCAGGGCGTGCCCGCCCCCCACTCCTCGCCCATGAACAGCATCGGCACGAACGGCCCGGTCAGCGCCACAGCGGCCGCGCACGCCAGCAGCCCGGGAGAGAGGGAAGCGCAGAGGCGGTCGCCCTGGGCCCGGTTGCCGATCTGGTCGTGGGTCTGGGTGTAGCCGAGGAACCGGTGGGCGGGGGTGCGGCCGCGGTCCAGCGGGCGGCCGTGGTGGCGGCCGCGGAAGGAGGACCAGGTCCCGTCGTGGAAGAAGGCCCGGGTCATGGTCTTGGTGAGGGCGGCGAGCGGGGCGGCCGCGAAGTCCGCGTAGTACGCCTGGGACTCGCCCGTCAGCACGCAGTGCAGGGCGTGGTGGAAGTCGTCGTTCCACTGCGCGTGCAAGCCGGTGCCGCCGGCGGTGCGGGGGGCCGTGGTGCGCGGATCGCACTGGTCGGACTCGGCGATCACGAACAGCGGCCGGCCGCTCTCGGCGGCCAGCTCGTCCACCGCGGCCGCCAGTTCCTCCAGGAAGGACAGCGCCCGCCCGTCGACGAGCGCGTGCACGGCGTCCAGGCGCAGGCCGTCGATCCGGTAGTCGCGCAGCCAGGCGAGCGCGCTGCCGAGGAGGTACGCGCGCACCTCGTCGGAGCCGGGCGCGTCCAGGTTCACCGCCGCGCCCCAGGGGGTGTGGTGGGTGTCGGTGAAGTACGGGCCGAAGGCGGGGAGGTGGTTGCCGGAGGGGCCGAGGTGGTTGTGGACCACGTCGAGCACGACGCCGAGCCCGGCGGCGTGCGCCGCCTCCACGAAGCGGGCCAGCCCGGCCGGACCCCCGTACGGCTCGTGCACGGCCCACGGCGCGACCCCGTCGTACCCCCAGCCGTGCCGTCCGGGGAAGGGACAGACCGGCATCAGCTCGACGTGGGTGACGCCGAGCCCGGTCAGGTGGCCGAGGCGGGCGGCGGCCGCGTCGAAGGTGCCCTCGGGGGTGAACGTGCCGATGTGCAGCTCGTACAGGACGGCGTCCTGCAACGGCACGCGCGGCGGCGCGGCCGGCTCCGCGGGCGTGAGCGCGGCGAAGTCGACGACCGCCGAGAGGCGGTCGGGGCCCTCGGGCAGCCGGCGCCCGCGCGGATCGGGGCGTACGGTGCCCTGCGGATCGTCGTCCGGGCCGCCGCCCAGCAGGAACCCGTACCGGGAGCCGTCGGCGGCCGGGGCCTCGGCGACCCACCAGCCGGCCCGCTCCGGATCGGGCGTCATCTCGTACGCGGCCCCGTCGAGCCACAGCGCGACCCGGCCTGTCAGCGGTGCCCACACCTCGAACTGCACGGACGGTCCCCTCGTCTTGCGGCGGTATCCCAACCTGCGTGACCGGTCCATCATCTCCGGCTCGGCGCGGGAGTTCTGGACACTCTGCCCCTGACGGGCCGACAATCACCCGGTGACGTCGAGTTTCGAGTTTCCCGCCTACCCCGCTCCGCGGCTGTCCGATGCCGAGCGCGACCGGGCGCTGGGCCAGCTCAGGGAGGGGGCAGCACTCGGGAAGCTGTCGCACGACACCTTCCTGCGCCGCATGGAGCTCGCCCTCGTCGCCCGCCGTTCCGAGGACCTCGCGGTGCTCACCGCGGACCTGCAGGGCCGGGAGGGCGCCGAAAGCCCCTGGACCCGGCGGCTGTTCGGCTGGGTGGGGCGGGCCTCGGCCGTATCGGTGGGCGTGCGGCGGGCCTGGGCCGCCGAGAAGCTGCCGAAACTGCTCCTCCCGCACCCGAGGGCCGAGCCGCTGCTGATCGGCCGCGACCCGGGCAGCGGCCTGCGCCTCAGCCACGAGACGGTCTCGCGGGCGCACGCGGAGCTGAGGATGCGGGACGGGGTGTGGGTGGTGACGGACCTCGGCTCGACCAACGGGACCACGGTCAACGGGCGCCGGGTCACCGGCTCGGCGGTCGTGAGGGACGGGGACCAGATCGGCTTCGGACGGATGACGTTCCGGCTGTCGGCGAGCTGAGGCCCGGGCCGGGGTCCGGCAGAGAGCGGGCCGGGAGCGGGCCGGGAGTAGTCCGGGAGTAGTCCGGGAGGACGGCCGGCACGGCCGGAGCGACCCGGACGTACGGCACGTGACGCCGCCGCGGAGGATGGCGTCCATGGAACACAACCCCGCCGCCCCCGTCGTACGGTCCGCACGCCCCGAGGACCTGCCCCGCCTGGTCGGTCTCATGCGCGAGCACATGGAGTACGAGAAGTCGGAGCCCCGCCCGGCCGAGCCCCTCGCCGCCCGGCTCGGCCCCCGGCTGTTCGCCGACGACGCCAGGATCTGGGTGCTGCTGGCCGAGATCCCGGACGGCGGCGTAGCCGGGTACGCCGCCTGCTCCGCCGAGTTCTCCTTCTGGGACGCCCGCCACTACCTCCACATGGACTGCCTCTACCTCGCCGCGGAAGCCCGCGGCCACGGCCTCGGGGCCGCCCTGATGGACGGCGTGCGGGGCCTCGCCCGGACGCTCGGACTCGGCCACGTCGAGTGGCAGACGCCCGACTGGAACGAAGGCGCGATCCGCTTCTACGACCGGCTCGGCGCGACCGGACGGCCGAAGATCCGCTACGCCCTGCCGACGCGGTAACCCCCGGCTCCGGCCCCCCGGCTCCGGCCCCTGGCTCCGGCCCCTGGCTCCGGCCCCTGGCTCCGGCCCCTGGCTCCGGCCCGCCGGCCTAGCGGCCGGCCGCCACGAGCCGGTCGTAGGCCGCCAGGACGATCCGGGACTGGTGCTCCACCTGCGTGGCCACCGGGACCCAGCGCGCCTGGAAGCGGGCCGCGAACTCCTCGCACCACTGCGCGACGAGCCGGTCCAGCACGGGCGCCGCCGGATGGCCCTGGGCGCGCAGGACCCGCAGCAGCATCGCCGCGGGGCGCAGCGAGAGGCGGCGGCCGAAGGCGTCGATGCTCCCGATGTAGGCCGCCGTGGCCTCGGCGGGAGCCTGGACGCCCGTCCACTCGGCGGTGATCCGGGGGATCAGCGCGAGCGTCCAGTCCACCGCGCGCAGCAGGGCCGAGGCGCCCGGGTCCGTACCGTGGGCGGCGCCCTCCCGCAGCGCCGAGACCCGCGCCGCGTCGGCGGTGAGGCGCACGGCCAGCAGGCACAGGGCGCCGCGCGGGTCGGGGTGCGGTGCCGGGTCGTCCACCAGGTCCGAGGCCCACATGGGGACCTCGACGATCGCCGTGGTCCCGGCGTGGTGCCAGGTGCTGAGCCGGGTGTCCTCGGGGGGGAAGGCGCCGGCGGCAGCGGTCCCGGGCTCGGGCATCACGAAGATCCCCGCACCGGGGGAGGGCCAGCCCGAGGCGTCGCAGGCGCTGGTCTCGACCGGGATGCGCAGCTCGGCGGCCGATGTGCCGAAGGGTTCGGCGAGGCCCGGTATGTCCCGGGTGAGCTGGATCCACGAGCCGCCGAGGTCGGTGCCGTGGAGGGACACCTGCAGGACGGGGCGGAGCTCGTCGATGAGGGCGGTCAGGGCGAGCGTCTCGGGGGGCAGACGGTCGGGGGCCAGTAAGGACGGGGCCCACTCGGGCTGTTCGGGGCCGGGGGGCCGGAAGAAGGTGCGGTGGTAGTCGAGCAGGGAGTACGGGTGGGGCGTGCGGTGCAGGGCCGCGCCGTCCGGATCGGCACAGAGCAGGAAGTGCCAGTCGGCGCCGTCGGCGGGTTTGCGGACGAGGCGCCGGGCGAGCGCGAGGGCGGTGGCCCCGCCGACGGGTTCGTTGGCGTGCGCCCCGGCGACGACGAGCACGTCGCGCGGGTGGCCGGTGCCGACGGAGAGCAGCCAGAGCGGCTCTCCGGCGCGGGAGGTGCCGGCCTGGCGCAGGCGGACCGCGCCGGGATGCTCGTTCGCCAGCGCGCGGGCGGCCAGGGCGAGTTCGCGGGGGGTCGGGTAGCACATGTCGCGGATGAGGGTCACAGGGAATGCCATGCCCGCCGCGCACGCCCGCTACTGCTCCGGACGTCCCCCACTTGCGCGCCCACCCGACCGGAAACCCCTGGCCAAGGCCCTGCACCCGGTGGGGCCGGCCTCGTCCGGTGAGTCGAGTGATCTGCCTCATAAGGCACTTGTGTGGTGGCTGAGTCCTTTCGGCGTCCCGGACAATGATCGTTGTCGATGTGTCAGTTCCCTGCCCTGCGTGGGATTCCGCGGGCAGAGGTTTTGGGGGGTAACGTGTCGCCGTTCTCGGCGAGTAGATTCCGCCTGCCCGGAAACGGGAGAGCGATCGCCTTGCGCGGTCGCCTGGCGAAGCGCACCGGAGTCACGCTCTCGGTGCTGTTGGTGGTAGGCCTGCTGCCCGCGACGGCTTGGGCGGCACCGCCCGGAAGTCGCAGCGGGGTCGAACTGCCCGGGCTCGAACAGAGCGTGAAGGCGAAGCTCGACAAGGTCGAGGCCGCCAAGTTGGAGGGCTGGTCCGGGGCGCCCGTCGCCCCGCCCGCGGAGTACGAGCCCACGAAGGTGACGCCTCCGGCGGCGGGTTCGGCCGACGTGGCGCTCGCGGCGGGCGCCGGAGGCCAGCTGGTGCAGGCCGGCACGCTGCCGGTGAGCATAGGCAAGGCCTCGCCGACGGAGACGAACCCGACGCCGCCGGACCCGTCCGGCACCTGGTCGGTGTCGGTCGAGGCGCGCGCGGTGACCGAGGCGGCCGACGTGGACGGCGCGATCATCAAGGTGGTGCCGCCGGCGGGCGGTTCGACCCCGGTCGACGTCCAGCTGGACTACAAGAAGTTCGAGGACCTCTACGGCACCGAGTGGTCGACCCGGCTGAAGCTCAAGCAGCTCCCGGAGTGCTTCCTGACCACCCCCGACCTGCCCGAGTGCACCACCGGGAAGGACGTGCCGAGCACGAACGACCCGAACACCGGCACCGTCCGCGCCACCGTCGACCCGGCCGCGACGCCGGGTCAGGGCATGCGGACCATGGCGGTCGGCGGCGGCCCGATGGTGCTGGCCGCCTCCGACTCCGCGTCGGGCGCGGGCGGCACCTACAAGGCCACCTCGCTGAGCCCCTCCGGCTCCTGGGCGGCGGGCGGCAGCAGCGGCGGTTTCACCTGGAGCTACCCGCTCGCGACCCCCGCCCCGCCGGCCGGTCCCGCTCCCAAGATCGCGTTCTCGTACTCCTCGCAGTCCGTGGACGGCAAGACCTCCGTCGCCAACGGCCAGGCTTCCTGGATCGGTGACGGCTGGGACTACCACCCGGGCTTCGTGGAGCGCCGCTACCGCCCCTGCTCCGAGGACCGCAAGGCCACGCCGAGCAAGCCCAACAACGACAACTCCACGGACAAGAAGAAGTCCGACCTCTGCTGGGCCGGCGAGAGCGTGGTGATGTCCCTCGGCGGCAACACCACCGAACTGGTCCTCGACCCCGCGACCGGGCAGTGGATCCCCGCCTCCGACGACGGCTCCAAGGTCGAGCGCAAGACGGACACGGCCGTCGCCAACGGCGCGAAGGACGGCGAGTACTGGATCGTCACCACCCGTGACGGCACCCGCTACTTCTTCGGCCGCCACGACGTGGACGGCGCGGGCACCCGCGCGGTGACGAACTCGGTCTTCACCGTCCCGGTGTTCGGCAACCACCCGGGCGAGCCCTGCCACGCGACCGCCTACGCCGACTCCTCCTGCACCCAGGCCTGGCGCTGGAACCTCGACTACGTCGAGGACCTCCACGGCAACGCGATGATCGTCGACTGGGCGAAGGAGACCAACCACTACGCCAAGAACGAGAAGACGAAGGAGAAGGTCTCCTACGTCCGCGGTGGCCACCCGACCCAGATCACCTACGGTCTGCGGACGGCCAACCTGAGCGGCGCCCCCGCCGGCAAGGTCGAGTTCACCGTCGACGAGCGCTGCGTGAAGGAAGGCTCCGCGAAGTGCTCGGACACCGAGTTCGAGTCGAAGAACTACGCGGACAAGCAGCCCTGGTGGGACACCCCCTCCACGCTCCACTGCAAGGCCGACGCCAAGAACTGCTACGTCGCCGCGCCGACCTTCTGGAGCCGTAAGCGGCTGACCGCCGTCACGACCTACGGCCAGCGCACCGAGGGCTCGACCGCGCTCTCCCTCGTGGACCGCTGGAACCTGACCCAGTCCTTCCCGCGCCAGCGCACGGACACGCACCCGCCGCTGTGGCTCGAGTCGCTCATCCACACCGGTTACGGCACCACCAAGGACGCGAACGGCAACCAGGAGGGCACTCCGCTCCCGCCGGTGTCCTTCCTCGCCAACGTCCAGGACATGCCCAACCGCGTCGCGAAGAGCGCCACCGACGCCACCCCGGACTTCGACCGCCTGCGCGTGGAGACCATCCGCAACGAGTACGGCGGCGAGGTCTACGTCGACTACTCGGCCCCCTGCGCGGTGGGCGGCTCGCACCCGAAACCGGAGGAGAACACCACCCGCTGCTATCCGGTCCACTGGTCCGCCGACGCGGAGGCCGAGACGCCGCCGCTGGAGTGGTTCAACAAGTACGTCGTCGAGAACGTCGTCGAGAAGGACCGCGTCGCGCGCCAGCCCGACGTCACCACCAGCTACACCTACGAGGGCGACGCCGCCTGGGCCAAGGACACCGACGAGTTCACCAAGCCCGAACTGCGCACCTACAACCAGTGGCGGGGCTACGCGAGCGTGGTGACCCGGACCGGCGTCACGGCCGACACGGGCAAGGACGACGCCACCGAG
Source organism: Streptomyces sp. NPDC060049 (assembly GCF_042736715.1). Lineage (NCBI taxonomy): Bacteria > Bacillati > Actinomycetota > Actinomycetes > Kitasatosporales > Streptomycetaceae > Streptomyces > Streptomyces sp. NPDC060049. The sequence continues at coordinate 53,799 of NZ_JBHWVV010000008.1, read as the reverse complement.
CAGTCGCAGACCCGGAGCCGCTTCTTCCGCGGGATGTCCGGGGACGCGGGCCGCGCCAAGGTGTTCGTCAAGGACTCGGCCGGCGTCGAGACCCTCGGTGAGGACCTGCCCCAGTACGTGGGCCGGACCGCCGAGAGCATCACCTACGACAAGGCCGGCGGCAGCGTCGTGTCCCGGCGGCTGGACTGGCCGTGGAGCCAGCGGACGGTCTCGCGGCCGCGCGAGGGCACCACCCCGCTGGAGGGCTTCCGTACCGGCACGTCCCGCTCGGACGGCATCCGCGCCGTCAGCCAGGGACGGACCCGGATCCTGCGCAGCGAGAAGACGTACGACACCACGTACGGGCTGCTGCTCACGAGCCAGAACGCGGTGCTGGAGTCGACGGGCACCGGTTGGGCGACCTCCGACCCGTCCTGCACCACCACGTCCTACGTGCACAACACGGCGAAGAACCTGATCGGCCTGCCGCAGCGGATCCGGGCCACCGCGGGCGACTGCTCGCAGAGCGCCACCGCGACCGTCCTGGCCGACAGCCGCACCTCCTACGACGCGCTCGACGCCTTCGGAACCGCGCCCGTCAAGGGCCTGGCCCGGCAGGTCGACACCCTCGACGGCGCGGGCACCGGATGGGTCACCTCCGCGCGCGACGAGTTCGACGCGCTGGGCCGCGTCGTCAAGTCCTACGACGCGGCGGGCAACACCTCCTCCGTCGTCTTCACCCCGGCCACGGGCGTGCCGTTCAGCACGAAGATCATCAACGCGGCCGGCCACACGGCCACGACCAAGACCGACCCCGGCCGCGGCTCGGTCCTCGAGCAGACCGACACCAACGGCCGCAAGAGCAGCTCGGCCTACGACAACCTCGGTCGCAACACGGCCGTCTGGGACCCTTCCCAGAAGCCCGGCACCGACAAGGCCGCCGCCACCTTCGAGTACCAGTTCGCCGAGCACGAGGCCCCGGTCGTGACGACCCGGACCCTCCAGGACAACGGCACCTACGCCCGGTCGACCGCGATCTACGACGGTCTGCTGCGCCCCCGCCAGACGCAGACGCAGGCCATCGGCGGCGGCCGCCTGGTCTCGGACACGCTGTACAACGCGAACGGCTCCACCCGCCAGAGCAACAACGGCTACCACGCCGAGGGCGAGCCGGACGGGAAGATCTTCGTCCCGGAGACCGTCTACCAGGTCCCGAACTCCACCAGGACCGCTTACGACGGCCTCGGCCGCGCGGTCCGCAGCACCACGCTCCACGAGGGCGTGGCACAGAACTCCACCACCAACTGGTACCAGGGCGACTTCACCCTCAGCCGCACCGGCATGTCGGCGGACGGCACCGCCCCGCTCAAGGGCAGCCGCGCCGTCAAGACCTGGACGGACGCGCTGGGCCGCACCACCCTGATCCAGAACTACACGGCGACCGACCTGACCACCTGGTCCGACACCGCGTACGCCTACGACGTGCGCGGCAAGCTGGCCAAGGTCACCGACCCGGCGGGCAACAACTGGACCTACGCCTACGACGCCCGCGGCCGCATGACCTCCTCGGACGACCCCGATCTGGGCAAGGGCAGCATCGGCTACGACAACCTGGACCGGCAGGCCTGGTTCAAGGACTCCTCGGGCCGCGCCCAGTACGTCACCTACGACGTCCTGGGCCGCAAGACCGCGCTGCGCGACGACGCCGCGGACGGCCCCCTGGTGGCGTCCTGGACGTTCGACACCCTGCCCGGCGCAAAGGGCCAGCCCGTCGCGTCCACCCGCTACTACGACGGCAAGGCCTTCGTCAGTGAGGCGACCGGCTACGACACCGAGTACCGGGTCACGGGCACGAAGATCACGATCCCGGACGTCCCGGCCGCCAAGGGGCTCGCGGGCACCTACGCGTACGGCGTCGGCTACACCCCGACCGGCAAGGTGCAGTCCACGACCCTGCCGGCCACCCCGGGCGGCCTCGCGGCCGAGAAGCTGATCACCCGCTACAACTCCGACGGTCTGCCCCAGACCATGTCGGGCCTGTCCTGGTACACGGCCGAGACGGTCTACAGCCCGTACGGCCAGGTCATGCGCACGGCTTCGGGCAAGGCCCCGGAGCGGGTGTGGACCACCAACCTCTACGACCGCAACAACGGCCGGATCACCGACACCATCACCGACCGGGAGACCGCGAGCCCCAACCGGATCTCGGCCCTGTCCTACGGCTACGACGCGGCCGGCAACCCGACCTCGATCACCGACACCCAGCCCGGCGGCCGCACCGACCGCCAGTGCTTCGCCTACGACCCGATGGGCCAGCTGACCCAGGCCTGGACGGGGAAGACCGCCGACTGCGCGGGCCCGTCGCTCGCCGACGTCACCCCGGGCCCGGACGGGGACGGCTACTGGAAGTCGTACTCCTTCGACTCCGTCGGCAACCGCACCAAGCTCGTCGACCACGACCTGACGAACGCGGCGCTCGACGACGAGACGACCTACACCTACGGCGTCACGGTCCCCGGCAACGGGGCCCAGCCGCCGGTCACCACCCAGCCGCACACGCTGAACAAGACGGTTTCGACCGTCAGGAAGGCCGGTTCCACCACCCAGTCCCAGTCGAGCTACGGCTACGACAGCGCGGGCAACACGACCCGCCGCACCATCGGCGCCGACACACAGGCCCTGACCTGGGACCGCCGCAACAAGCTCACCTCGGCCACCAGCCCCGGCGTCGGCGCCGTGGCGGTCACCGGCCTCGCGGGCAAGTGCCTCGACGTCGCCGACGGTTCCACCGCGGACGGCACGGCCGTGCAGCTCTGGCCGTGCAACGAAACCCGCGCGCAGCAGTGGCGCCTGACCGGCGACACCGTCCGCGCACTGGACAAGTGCCTCACGGCGGACGGGCTGTACGCCCGCCTCGCCACCTGTGACGGCAGCGCCAAGCAGAAGTTCACCTACCGCACCGGAGACAAGACCCTCTACAACGCGGCGGCCAACGGCTGCGTCACCGTCCCCAACGACAACCCGGCCGACGGCAACGACCTGCACATCTTCACCTGTGCCACGAACGCCGCCGCCCAGCAGTGGACGTTCGCCGACAACACCACCAGCTACCTCTACGACGCCGCGGGCAAGCGGCTGATCGAGGAGACGGGCAGCTCCCGCACCCTCTACCTCGGCGAAGCCGAGATCACCGTGGACAAGGCCGGCCAGGCCGTCAGCGCGTCCCGCTACTACACCAGCCCCGGCGGGCCGACGACCGTCCGCACCACCGAGGGCAAGGCCACCGGCCACAAGCTCAACGTGCTGCTGACGGACCACCACAACACGGCCACGGTCACGGTCGAGCAGAGCCCCGGGCAGAAGATCACCCGGCGCAAGAGCGACCCGTACGGAAACCAGCGCGGCGCCGTCGCGTCGAACTGGCCCGGCAGCCGCGGCTTCCTCGGCACCGGGGTCGACGACACCAACACCGGGCTGACCCACATCGGCGCCCGTGAGTACGACCCCACGACCGGCCGCTTCATCAGCGTCGACCCGGTCAACGACATCACCGACCCGCTCCAGATGAACGGGTACGCCTACGCGAACAACAGCCCGGTGGCCCGCCTGGACCCGACGGGCCTGTGGAGCTGGGGCGGCCTCCTCAAGGGCGCCCAGGACGCACTCAAGGGCGCCTACCACGGGGCCGTCGACTGGGTCGCGGAGGCGACCGAGGTCTTCGCCGTCTTCACCGGGGACGGTGCGACCGCCAGCCGACTGAGGGCCGACCGCGAGGGCGGACGGCAGGACTACGGCAAGCAGACGCTCAGGAACCTGGGCGGGCAGCCGACCAACACCGTGCCCTACCGGATCGGCTACACGGTCTCCAAGTGGCTCATGCCGTTCACCCCGGGCTCGGGGATGGCGATGGGCGCCGCGAACGCCGGAGCCAGGGCGGCGGTCAAGACCGTCCCCAGGCTGGAGAAGCTGGTCTTCCCCGCCTCCAAGATCTCGGACAGGGGATGGGGGAAGGTCGGGAGCCTCACACCGCCGCCCTCGATCGTGCACGCGCCCGGTCCGGGGTGGACCGTGTCGGGACAGCTGAGCAAGGCCGACGGGATGGTGGAGGAGTTCGCTCTGAAGGGCGCGGTCGACTCCGGCTACACCAAGGCCACCAAGGGCCGCTCCTACGTGGGCGGCGTGCACACCGAGACCGGTCAGATCGGCCTGGCGAGTTCGGGCGGGACCAGGGCTTCGAAGGAGGCCATGAGCCCCGAGGACGCGTCTTACTGCGCGGAAGGCAACGTGGTGCGGGCACTGGGAGGGGACGCGACGAAGGTCATGTTCACCAATGCCTACCACGTGGTGCTCGACGACGCGGGCAAGTTCATGACGGAGCTCAAGCCGGTCTGTACGAAGTGCCAGGTCGACTACCCTAGTAGCGCCCAGTTCATCCCGGGGATCAAGCACGTCTGGTTCCTGAAGGACGGCCTCAAGGCCCCGTGGAGCCTGGGCCGGATCTGGGAGGGTGAGTGAACGCGGTAGAACTGGTCCGCATCGAGGCGGGACTGCACGACTGGGCCGCCATGGAGTGCGGGTGCGGCTATCGCGCCGACCACATTCCCGGGGACCTGATCAAGACCCTGGAGGGGGAACCGCCGTCGGGACAGGGACACGACTGGGCCGACAATCACGCCTTCATCCAGTCGAACCTGATGGAACCGGCCGTGGCGACGGCCGCCATCGCTGTCGCCGCACTGGCGGGCGATCCCGGGCCCGTCTTCCGCAAGCAGCTCATCACCCTGCTGGGCATCCTCGCCACGGGTGAGCAGGAAGACGTCGCGGAGGCCTGTGTCGACGTCATCCGCGGTGCGACCTGGATCCTCTATGAGGAGCTGTTCGCCAACCGCTCGATCGTCGCCGCGGCGGAGTCCTACGACCTCCTCGGCCTGATGGACGAGCAGAGCGACCGGCTGCGGGCGTTCCACCGCGTGGTCGGAGCGAACCTGCCGGAGTACCTGCGCTAGACACCGGGCCCGCGGGCCGGCAGACGGACGAGAAGGCGGCGTCCCCGTTTCGTACGGGGGCGCCGCCTTCCCGTCTGTCCGGCCTCCTCGGGCCCGCGCCCGTGCTACGCCCGGCGGACCAGTACCGCCACCGGGGCCGCCGCCAGCAGCCCGGCCAGCGGGACCTCGCCGGTGAAGGACGGGCCCGTGGTGTCGAGGGAGGTCCAGTGGCCCGGGGGCAGCGGCAGGGTGGTGGCGCGCCAGCCGCCCGCCGCCGCGAGGCGCAGGGACAGCCGGGTGACCACCACCACCAGGTCCGCGGAGCGCGCGTACGCCACACAGTGCTCCGCCGCCGGGCCCCGGGCAGGGAGCGGGGCGTAGCCGGTGAAGAGCTCCGGTCGGTCGCGGCGCAGGCGCAGCAGCGCCGAGGTCAGGGCGAGCTTCCGCGCCGCGAGGGTGCCCGGCTCCGGGCGGGCGTCCGGTTCGGCCGGCCGGCGGTTGTCCGGGTCGACCAGGGCCCGGTACTCGCTCTCGCAGCCCTGGTAGACCTCCGGGACGCCCGGCATCGTCAGGTGCAGAGCCGTCATGGCCAGGACGTTGTCCCGGGCCGCCGCCGCCACCTCGGGCGGGTCCTCCCGCAGATCGGGTACGTACCCCGCGACGCCCGCCTCGTACCGCTCGTCCCGCTCCGTCCAGCTCGTGTGCAGGGCCGCCTCGCGGACGGCCTTGAGCAGGGCCCCGGTCAGCCGCTCCGTCCGGTCGGGTACGGAGCCCAGGCCGAAGGCGCTCTGCCGGGCCACCCAGGCCAGCTGCGGATCCGGACCCGCCGCCGCGCCCTCCTCGTCCGCGAGCTCCGGCGCCTGGGACAACACCGCGATGCGGGCCCGGACATCGGCGCTGCGCTTGGTGTCGTGCGTGGACAGGACCGTCCCGGAGGCAGGCCAGTCGCGGTCCAGGTGCGCGCAGTACGCGTGGAACTCCTCCGGGGAGACCGCCGGACGGCCCGGATCGCCGCCGACCTCCGTGGCCGACAGGAGCGGGGCCCAGCGGTAGAACGCCCGGTCCTCCAGGGACTTCGCGCGCAGGGCCGCCGAGGTCTGCGCGAATCGCGCGGCGAACACGCCGTCCTGCTCGCAGAGTTCCCGTACGGCGGCGACGTCCTCGGCGCTCGCCCCGGCGACCTCCGCGAATCCGTCGGCGCCCGGGTACGGTCGGTACGCCGGGTAGGCGACGAGCAGTTCGCGCGCCGCACGCGCCGCCCCGGGGCCCGCGCGGCGCTCCAGAACCGCCAGCTCCGCCGCCAGGTCCACGGTCAGCACCTCCCGCGTGGAGCGCTCCGCCGTCTCCTGCCAGTCGGCCGCCCCGGTGGAGTCCCGGTAGCGGCGGGCCAGTTCCTCCGCGCCCGCCGGATCGACGAAGAGGCCGTCCACGTGGCGCAGCGCGTCGTAGCCCGTCGTACCCGCCACCGGCCAGGCGGCGGGCAGCCGTTCGTCGCGGGCGAGGATCTTCTCGACCACGATCCAGCAGCCCGGTCCGGTCGCACTCCGCAGTCGCTCCAGGTACGCGCCGGGGTCCGCGAGGCCGTCCACGTGGTCGATGCGCAGCCCCTCGACGACGCCGTCGCGGACCAGCTCCAGGATCTTCGCGTGCGTGGCCGCGAACACCTGCGGATCCTCCCCCCGGACGCCGATCAACTCGGAAATCGTGAAGAAGCGGCGGTAGTTGAGGTCCGTGCGGGCCTCCCGCCACCAGGCGGGGCGGTAGAACTGGGCGGCCAGCAGCCCGGCCGGCTCCAGTGAGGCGGTACCGGCCCGCAGCGGGAACTCCAGCTCCCCGTGGCGCAGCACGTCCCCGTCGGCCTTGAAATCGGCGGCCTCGGCGGGCCCGGGCAGCAGCGGCAGCAGCACCTGCCCGCCGCCCGCCTCCCAGTCGATGTCGAACCAGCGCGCGCGGGGGGAGTCGGGTCCGTCGCGCAGCACCTCCCACAGCTGCCGGTTCAGCCGCAACGGCGAGGGCACCGCCATGTGGTTCGGCACGATGTCGAGCACCAGCCCGAGCCCGTGCGCGCGGGCGGTGGCGGCCAGGGACCGCAGGCCGGCCTCCCCGCCGAGCTCCGCCCGCACCCGGGAGTGGTCGGTGACGTCGTACCCGTGCGTCGAGCCGGGCACCGCCTCCAGTACGGGGGAGAGGTGGAGGTGGGAGACGCCGAGCGAGGCGAGGTACGGCACCGACGCCCGCGCGTCGGCGAAGGTGAAGTCGGGGCGCAGCTGGAGGCGGTAGGTCGACGCCGGGGTGGCGGCCGACGGAACGTCGGATTCCGTGTGCGTGCGTGCGGACGGCTGGCTCATGAGAACGTACGTACCCAGGATGCGGGATTCCGTGCCATTACCCAATGCATCCGAGTGACTGCACCGGGTTAGCGTTGCTCAAGTGTTCGGAACCGTCACCACCTATCGCAAGGTCATCGCCCTGACCGGGCCCCTTCTCCCGCTCGTGTCCTTCCTCGCCCGACTGCCCGTCGCGATGTCGCAGTTCGGAAGCGTTCTGCTGGTCGCCGAGACCAGCGGATCCCTCGCCACCGCCGGCATGGTCGGCGGCACCCTCTCCGCGGGACAGGTGGTCTTCGGGCCGGTCCTGGGCCGGCTCGCGGACCGCCACGGACAGCGTCCCGTCGTCCTGGCCGCCGCCGCGCTCAACGCCGTCGCGACCGCCGCTCTGGTGGCAGGGGCCCTTTCGGGCCTCGCCACCGTCCCGCTGGCCGCGATCGGAGCCGTCACGGGCGCCTCCGTACCGCTGATCGGACCCCTCGCACGCACCCGCTCCGTGGCCCTGGCCCACCGGGCCGGGGCCGACGAGGGCGTCGTGGGCGCCATCCACTCGCTCGAAGGCACCCTCGACGAGGTTTCCTTCGTCATCGGGCCGGCCCTCGTCGGCCTGGCCACCCTCGCGCTGCACCCGGCCGTCGCACTCGGCGGCGCGGCCGCCCTCGTCGCCGTCTTCGCCACCCTCTTCGCGCTGCACCCGACCGCCGCCGTCACGGCCGGGGCCTCCGCGCGGCTGCGCGCGGTCAAGGACCGGGCCCAGGTCCGCCCGCCGGCCGTGGTCTACGCCGTACGGGGCTCCCTCGCCCTCCAAGGCGCCATGTTCGGCGCCTGCCAGGCCGGAATCGCCGCCCTCACCGCGCAGTTGGGTGTCCCCGGCCAGGCCGGCATCGTGTACGCCGCCATGGGCGTCGTCAGCGCCGTCGTCGGGCTCTCGCTCGGCGTGCTGCCCGCCCGCTTCGGGCTGCGGCTGCGCTGGCGGGTGGCCACGGCCGCCGCGCTGGTGCTCTCCGTGCCGCTGCTCTTCACCGACTCCCTCTGGCCGCTGTACGCGGTCGTCACCGTCCTCGGGGCCGCCTATGCCCCGCACCTGATCACCGCCTTCGCGCTCACCGAGCGGTCGGTGGAGCCGTGCCGACTCGCGGAGTCCATGGCCTTCGCCGCGAGCTCGCTCGTCGCCGGACAGGCCGCCTCGCTCGCCGTCTCCGGGCGGCTCGCCGAGTGGTACGGGCCCGCCGCTGCCTTCGCGGTGGCCGTGGGGGCCGCCGCGCTGAGCCTGGCCCTGGCCCTCGTCACGCGGGTGCCGGGTGCCCGGGCGCACACCCCCGGGGCACCCGCTGCGGCCGACCCCGCGCAGGCCGGCGCCTACGCCGGTCGCTGAAGCACCACGAGGCACCGTCCCGTCAGGGCCACCCGGTCCCCGGCCGCGTACTGCGGCCCGGTTCCGGGTGGCAGCACGTCCGCCCGCGCCGTGTCCACGACCAGGCGCCACTGCGCGCCGTGTCCGGCCGGGATCGTGAAGTCCTGCGGGTCGGCCCCCGCGTTGAACATCAGCAGGAACGAGTCGTCGGTGATCCGCTCGCCGCGGGTGCCGGGCTCCGAGATCGCCTCCCCGTTCAGGAACACCGTCAGCGCCCGCGCGCTCTGCGCCTGCCAGTCACGGGCCCGCATCTCCTCGCCGTGCGGGGTGAACCACGCGATGTCGGACAGCTCGTCGTGCGTCCCCTCCACCGGCCGGCCGTGGAAGAACCGGCGCCTTCGGAACACCGGGTGCTCGCGCCGCAGGCGCACCATCATCCGGGTGAACTCCAGCTGCGCGGGCGCTGGTTTGCCCGGTTCGGGCCAGGCCACCCACGCCACCTCGTTGTCCTGGCAGTAGGCGTTGTTGTTGCCTCCCTGGGTACGGGCGAACTCGTCCCCGTGACTGATCATCGGTACGCCCTGCGAAAGCATCAGCGTGGCCGTGAAGTTGCGCATCTGGCGTTCGCGCAGCTCGTTGACCGCCGGGTCCTCCGTCGGCCCCTCCACCCCGCAGTTCCACGACCGGTTGTGCGTCTCGCCGTCCCGGTTGCCCTCGCGGTTGGCCTCGTTGTGCTTCTCGTCGTAAGAGACCAGGTCGTTGAGGGTGAACCCGTCGTGGCAGGTGGTGAAGTTGATGGAGGCCAGCGGCCGCCGCCCGTCGTCCTGGTAGAGGTCGGAGGAGCCGGTCAGCCGTCCCGCGAACTCCGCGAGCGTGCGCGGCTGCCCGCGCCAGAGGTCCCGTACGGTGTCGCGGTACTTGCCGTTCCACTCGGTCCACAGCGGCGGGAAGTTGCCCACCTGGTAGCCGCCCTCGCCCAGGTCCCACGGCTCCGCGATCAGCTTGACCTGGCTGACCACCGGGTCCTGCTGGACGAGGTCGAAGAACGAGGACAGCCGGTCCACCTCGTGGAACTGGCGGGCCAAGGTGGCCGCCAGGTCGAAGCGGAAGCCGTCCACGTGCATCTCGGTGACCCAGTAGCGCAGCGAGTCCATGATCAGCTGGAGGACGTGCGGGGAGCGCATCAGCAGCGAGTTCCCGGTGCCGGTGGTGTCCATGTAGTGCCGGGGGTCGTCCGCGAGCCGGTAGTACGAGGCGTTGTCCAGGCCCCGGAAGGACAGCGTCGGGCCCAGGTGGTTGCCCTCGGCGGTGTGGTTGTAGACCACGTCGAGGATCACCTCGATCCCGGCCTCGTGCAGGGCGCGGACGGCCGACTTGAACTCCAGCACCTGTTGGCCCCGGTCGCCCGAGGCGTAGCCGTTGTGCGGGGCGAAGAAGCCGATGGTGTTGTAGCCCCAGTAGTTGCTGAGACCGTCGTCCACCAGGCGGTGGTCGTTGACGAACTGATGGACCGGCATCAGCTCCAGCGCCGTCACCCCGAGCTTGGTCAGGTGCCCGATGACCGCGGGGTGCGCGAGAGCCCCGTAGGTGCCGCGCAGCTCCTCGGGGAGGTCCGGATGGCGCATGGTCAGGCCCTTCACGTGGGCCTCGTAGAGCACGGTGCGGTGGTACTCGTGGCGCGGCGGCCGGTCGTTGGCCCAGTCGAAGTACGGGTTGACCACGACCGAGCTCATGCTCTTGGGCGCCGAGTCGAGGTCGTTGCGGGAGTCGGGCCGGCCGAAGTGGTAGCCGTACACCTCCTCGCCCCAGTCGACGCTGCCCGCCACGGCCCGCGCGTACGGGTCCAGGAGCAGCTTCGCCGCGTTGCAGCGGCGTCCGCGCTCCGGTTCGTAGGGGCCGTGCACGCGGAATCCGTAGCGCTGCCCGGGCATCACGCCGGGCAGGTAGGCGTGCCGGACGAACGCGTCGGTCTCGCGCAGTTCGACCGCGGTCTCCGAACCGTCGTCGTGCAGCAGGCACAGCTCGATGCGTCGGGCGGCCTCCGAATAGACCGCGAAGTTGGTGCCGGCGCCGTCGTACGTGGCACCGAGCGGGTATGCCTGTCCCGGCCAGACTTGCATGAAAAACGACTCTTCCCGTGGGTGTTGGGCGGATGTTCGGGCTGATCCGGGGTGGACCACGTCATTGGCAGATCTTCCCCGAAAGAGGGGTCTCGCGCGGGGACTTGGGAGGGTCCTACCGGGTGACCGGAAAGCTGATAGGAGGGTTGGCGGACCACGGGTACATAGGACGAATCCGATGATGGGCGCATCGGATAATGAGTCAACGGACGGCCGGTGTGCGGCCCTCGGGCAGCACGGGGTCCCATCGGGCTGCAGGGGGCCGTGCGCGCGGAGTACCCTTCCGTGATCACTTCAGACGGGCGTCCAGACGCAGGAGGCGGTGCACGGGTGAGCTCGGGAGGTCTGGAGCTGCCCCCTGGTGACAGCGGTCACGAGGGCGGCCCGGCGGACGCCGCGGGCCAGGCGCCCGGCGGGATGCCCGCCGGAGCGGTGTCGCTGGCCCCGCCGGAGGCCGGGAGGGCGCCGGCCGGAGCCGGGGCCGAGCTGGACTGGGGCGCGGACGCCTGGAGCGAGGTCCGCACCCGGGCCCAGCGCGCGGGCCGTGCGTACATCTGGCTGAACCTGATCGAACAGCGGCTGCGGTCGGTGGTGGGTGCGGTGCTCCGGCCGATCTACGAGCCGGTGCACGGCGGCGACGACTGGGTCGTCGCGGCCGCCGGGCCCGCCGGCCAGGAATGGGTGCAGCGCGCGGTCGCCGTACGGGAGGTCAGCCGGCGCAAGGGCTACCTGCTGGACTCCGCCGACGACAACGTGCTCAGCTTCCTGACCCTGCCGCAGCTGCGCGAACTCATGGTCCAGCACTGGCCCTGCTTCGAGCCGTACTTCGACGACCGGCGCGAGATCGAACAGGCGCTCGACGAGCTGGAGGTCACGCGCAACGTCGTCTCGCGCAACCGCGCCCTGTCCCGGGCGGTCCTGGAACAGGCCGAGCGGGCGTCGGCGCGGCTGCTGGAGGTGTTGGGCGGCGGCGCGGGCTCGCCTTCGGCGGACCGGCTGCCGATCGACGCCGTCGAGGACCTGGTCGGCGACCGGTACGCGGACGTCATCTCCGTCCACCCGGACCGGGTGCGCCTACAGCGCCAGCTCCCGGCGGAAGACCTGTTCGGCGGCGCGCGGCGGCTCGACGCCATCGGCATCGGGCTCAACCTGCTCGTCCAGAACTTCTCCGGCCGAAGACTCGTACGCCTCGCCGAGGCCGGCTGCCCGGTGCGGCTGCTGTTCCTGAACCCGGCGAGCAGCGCGGTCAAGCGGCGCGAGCGGGAACTGGGGCTGCGCAAGGGCGAGCTGAGCCGCTCCGTGGAAATGAACATCCTGCACGTGCGGCGGGTGCGGGCGGGTCTGCGCGACGCGTCGGGCTTCGAGATCCACGTCTTCGACGAGACGCCGCGCTTCACGGCGTACCTGGTGGAGGGCGAGGCCTCGGGCATCGCGGTCGTGCAGTCGTACCTGCGCCGGGCGCGGGGCATGGAGGCGCCCGTCCTGGTCCTGCGGGGCGGCGGTCGCGGTCCTTCGCGCGAGCGTGACGCGGACCACGGTCTGTTCCCGACGTACCGTGAGGAATTCGAGTCGATCTGGCAGGACTCCCGGCCGGTGTCGTGACTGTCAGTGCCGCGTGGCAGGCTGAAACCCGTTGACCGGAGGTACGGGGCATGGACGGGGGGCGCGTGATGGGGGACTGGCACGGCGGGCCGATGGTGGCCTTCGACCTGGAGACCACGGGGACCGACATCGAATCGGACCGCATCGTGACGGCGGCGGTCGTGGCGGTCGGGCCGGACGGGCAGGTGGCGCGGGAGCGGACCTGGCTCGTCGATCCGGGGGTTCCCATCCCCGAGCAGGCCTCGGCCATCCACGGCATCTCCACGGACCGCGCGCGCTCCGAGGGGATGGCGGCCGGCCCCGCGATCGAGGAGATCACCCGGACGCTCTTCGAAGCGCTGCGCTCGGGAACGCCGCTGGTGGTGATGAACGCCCGGTACGACCTGACCCTCCTGGACCGCGAGTGCCGGCGGCACGGCGTCCAGCCGCTGGGCGAGCGCTGGCGGGGCAGGCCCGCGCCGGTCATCGACCCCCTGGTCCTGGACAAGCACGCGGACCGCTACCGCAAGGGCCGCCGGAACCTCCAAGCCCTCTGCGAGCACTACGGCGTGACCCTCGACGCGGCGCACGACGCGGGCGCGGACGCGCTGGCGGCGGCGCGCGCGGCGCGGCGGATGGGGGCGACTCACGCGGCGATAGGGACGGTCGCGCTGGCGGACCTGCACGACCTCCAGATCCGCGCGGCGGCCGAGCAGGCGGCGTCCCTGCAGAGCTACCTGCGGCGCACCTCGGACCCCGAGGCGATAGTCGAGCGGGCCTGGCCCGTGGTGCCGTACAGGGTCTGACGCTACGGCCGTAGCCGTAGCCGTAGCCATGGCCTACGGGTACGGCTCGGGCTTTCGGCTACCGCAGCAGCCAGTCCCGGGTCAGTTCCATGACGTCGGCGCGGCTCCGCGTTCCCCTTCACGTCCGTCTACCAGACGCACGACGAGTGGGCGGCGGAGACGGCCAACCGGACCGTGCACGGGGTCATGCACATCGGCTGGGTCCCGGACGGGGACGGCGGCTACCACGGCCGGATGGCCGTCCTGGTGAAACCCAACGGCCTGCTGGGAGCCGTCTACATGGCGGGCATCAAACCCTTCCGGTACCTGGGGGTCTACCCGGCACTGCTCCGCGGGATCGGCCGCGAATGGCAGGCCCGCACCGGCTCCGCCCCGCTCTGATGCACGAGGGCGGCGGCGGTCGGTCCGGCCACTGGTCGCGGTAGACGACGTGCAGTCCGCTGCCGGTGGCGAGCGCGCCGTCGCCCGGGCGCAGCCGCGTGCAGTAGTGCTGGTGATCGGGGTGGGCGAGGACGTAGCCGGGAGCCCGGTGGGCGACATCGGCGAAGAGCCACGCGGTGTCGGCGAACAGCGCGGCGCTCCCCGTCATGAACAGCGTCCCGGCGTGGACGCGCTGGTGGAACCTGTCCCGGTTCTCCTTGTGGTGTCGCTGCGGCCGGGGGTCGACCGCGGGATCGGCGCGGGCCTGTCCGGGGAGCCGCGCCGTCTGCGGCCGGCCCGGGCCCAGCCGTGCCCGCAGCTCCTTCCAGCGCGAGGGTGCGAACTGGAGCGAGTGGTGAAGGAGGACGAGGTCGAGCCCGGGTCCTTCCGTGTCGGGGTGGGCGCGCCGCAGCGGGACGTGGACCAGGGAGCGCGGCGAGGTGGCGGCGAGCGCCCACAGGCCGGCGATGAGCTGAGCGGCCCCCTGGTCGACCTGGGCGTGCAGGTACCAGCGCCCGTCCGCCAGGGCCGCGCGGGCCGGCGGCCGGGCCGGTCGGATCACCTTGAACTGTGCGGGGCCGAGCCGCGCCTGATGGATCGTGAGGGGCACTTTCATATGCGGAGATCGATACGGCACCGCTAGAACGGATGCCATCGGGTTTCCGTGTCGCCCTCGCGCAGGGAGTCGACCCGGCGGCGGAATTCGGCCAGGGCCTTGGGGTTGGCGGGGGCGTGCTGGGAGACCCAGGCGCAGCTGGCCGTCTCGCGGGCGCCGCGCAGGACCGCGCAGCCCTCCCACTCGCGCACGTCCCAGCCGTACGTCGTCGCGAAGGCCTCGTAGGACTCGGCGGGCAGCCCGTACCGGTCGCGGGAGAGCGCCATCACCACCAGGTCGTGCTCGCGCAGGTCCGAGGAGACGGTCTCCAGATCGACCACGACCGGCCCGTCCGGGCCCACGTGGACGTTGCGCGGCAGCGCGTCGCCGTGGATCGGGCCCGGCGCGAGGTGCGGGGTGAGGGATGCCACCTGATCGGCGTACCCGTCGCGGCGGGCCCGCAGGTACGCCGCGTCCGCCGGGTCGATCGCCCCGCCCGCCAGCCGCAGCCAGCGCTCGACGCCGCCCAGCAGATCCCGCGGGGGCAACGCGAAGGGCGGTGCGGGCAGGGCGTGGATCCGCCGCAGCAGGCCCGCGAGGTCCTGCGGTCCGGCCGGGCGGACCGCGTCGGGGAGCCGGTGCCACAGCGTCACCGGGTGCCCGTCCACCAGCCGGGGCCTCGGCTCGGCCGCGCGGACCGCGGGGATCCCGCACGCCTCGAACCAGCCCGCCACGGCGAGCTCCCGCTCCGCGCGCGGGAGCAGTTCCGCCTCGCGGCCGACCTTGGCGACCAGTCCGTCGCCGCCGAGCGCGAAGACGGCGTTCTCGCCGAGGGCCAGCAGCTCGGGCGGTCCGGTCCGGCCGGTGAGGCCCGCCGCCGTCAGTGCTTCCCTGGCCCGTGCCTCGTCCATGCCGTGCTCCGCCGTCCGTCCGTTGCGCCCGCCCGGGGACCGGTGGGTCCTCAAGTGCTCTGACCGGCCGATTCTCGCACCCGGCCGCTCGCGCCCGGTCCGGACGCGCACCCGGCCCCGGCCCGGATCCGGCCCGGCTCCGGGTCCCGCGTCTCGATTTCGGTTGCACGAGACGTATCGTCTCGTTATCTTCGAGTCATGACCTCCACCGCGAAGCCCGCCCACATCGCCATGTTCTCCATCGCCGCCGCCGGCCACGTCAACCCGGGCATCGAAGTGATCCGCGAACTCGTCGCGCGCGGCCACCGCGTCAGCTACGCCATCCCCGCCTCCTACGCGGACAAGGTCGCCGAGACCGGCGCCACCCCCGTGATCTGGAACTCCACCCTGCCCACCGAGGAGGACCCCGAGGCCTGGGGCACCGAGCTCATCGACAACATCGAGCCCTTCCTCGACGACGCCGTCCAAGCCCTCCCGCAGCTCGCGGCGGCCTTCGAGGGCGACGAGCCGGACCTCGTCCTCCACGACATCACCGCCTACCCGGCGATCGTCCTCGCCCACCGCTGGAAGGTCCCCGCCGTCTCCCTCTCCCCGAACCTGGTCGCCTGGACGGGCTACGAGGAGGAGGTCGCCGCGCCGATGACCGCCGCACTGCGCGCCTCCGAGCGCGGGCGCGCGTACTACGCCCGCTTCCGGGCCTGGCTCGACGAGAACGGCATCGACGAGGACAGCGACCGCTTCGTCGGCCGCCCGCGCCGCAGCGTCGTACTCATCCCGCGCGCCCTGCAGCCGAACGCCGACCGGGTCGACGAGAGCGTGTACGCCTTCGTCGGCGCCTGCCAGGGCGACCGCGGCGCCACCCAGGGCACCTGGACGCCCCCGGCGGCCGCGGCGGGGAAGAAGATCCTGCTGGTCTCGCTCGGCTCCACCTTCACCCACCGGCCGGCCTTCTACCGCGCCTGCGTCGAGGCCTTCGGGGACCTGCCCGACTGGCACGTCGTGCTCCAGATCGGCAAGTTCACCGGCGAGGCCGAGATCGGCGCGGTCCCCGCCAACGTCGAGGTCCACCGCTGGGTTCCCCAGCTGGACATCCTGCGCCGGGCCGACGCCTTCATCACCCACGCGGGAGCGGGCGGCAGCCAGGAGGGGCTGGCCACCGGCACCCCGATGGTCGCGGTCCCGCAAGCCGTCGACCAGTTCGGCAACGCCGACATGCTGGCCGCCCTCGGCGTCGCCCGGCACGTCCCCATGGCCGAAGCCGACGCCGCGACCCTGCGCGAGGCCGTCCTCACCCTGGTCGCCGACCCGCAGGTGGCCGCCCGGGCGCGGTCCGTCCGCGCGCAGATGGCCGCCGAGGGCGGCACGCGGCAGGCGGCCGACCTCATCGAGGCGGAACTGCCCGCGCCGGCCGCCCCCGTAGCCCCGGCCGGATTGTCAGTGGACGGTCCTATCGTTCGGGCATGACCAATCGGAAGTACGCGGTACTGCTGCGGGGCATCAACGTCGGCGGGAACAAGAAGGTCCCGATGGCCGAACTGCGCCAGGTCCTGCAAGGCCTCGGCCACGAGGACGCGCAGACGTACCTGCAGAGCGGCAACGCCGTCTTCAGCAGCGCCACGAAGAAGACCCCGGTGGCCCTGGCCCGCGAGCTGGAGGCCGCCATCGAAGCCCACTTCGGCTTCCGGGTCGCCTGCCTGGTGGTCGACGGCGCCCACCTGAAGGCCGTGGCCGACGCCTGCCCCTTCCCGGCCGCCGAGCTGGAGGGCAAGCAGCTCCACGTCACCTTCTGCTCCGAGCAGCCGGCCGGGTCCCGCTTCGCGTCGATCGACGCGGCCGCGTACCTCCCGGAGGAGTACCGCGTCGGGGACCGTGTCGTCTACCTCTACGCACCGGACGGCCTGGGCCGCTCGAAGCTGGCCGAGGCCCTCGCGAGACCGGCCGTGGTCAAGGGTCTCGACGTGACCACCCGCAACTGGAACACGGTCGCCAAGCTGGTCGAGCTCACGCGGGACTGACGCGCACGGGACCGGGAACAGGACCGGGAACGGACGGCTCAGTCCGTCAGGGCGTCCAGCAGGGCCACCTCGCGCGCGGTCAGCCGTACGGCCGCCGCGTCCAGGTTCTCCGCCAAGTGGTCGGGGGAGCCCGTTCCCGGCGTGGGGCACAGGACGGGGGAGTGGCGCAGGAGCCAGGCCAGGGCGATCTGGCCGGTGGACGCGCCGTGTTCGGCGGCGACCGCCGTCAGCGCGGCCGCGCCCTCGCGGGTCAGGGCGCCGCTGCCCAGCGGGTAGTACGGCAGGAAGGCGATCCCGCGGGCCTCGCACAGGGAGAGGAGCTCCGCCGAGGAGCGGTCCAGCAGGTTGTACGGGTTCTGGACGGAGGCCACCGGGACGAGGGCCAGGGCCTCGCGCAGCCGGTCCGCCGTCACCGTGTTCAGCCCGATGTGGCGGATCTTGCCCTCCGCCCGGAGCTCGGCCAGCGTGCCCAGCTGGTCCGCCACCGGGACGGCGGGGTCGAAGCGGTGCAGCTGGTAGAGGTCGATCCGCTCCAGGCGGAGCCTGCGCAGGCTCGCCTCGCACATGGCCCGCAGCTCCTCGGGCCGGCCCGCGGCGTGCCACTGGTCCGGCCCGGTGCGCACCACGCCGCCCTTGGTGGAGACCACCAGCCGCTCCCCGTACGGGTGGAGGGCCTCGGCGACCAGCTCCTCGGCCAGGTGGGGGCCGTAGTTGTCGGCGGTGTCGATCAGGGTGACGCCGCCCTCGACGGCGGCGCGCAGCAGTGCGCGAGCCTCGGCGCGGCCCGCCCGCGGGCCCCAGTAGCCGGCGCCGACCAGTCCGCCGGTACCGAGACCGAGGCGGCGTACGGGAAGGTCCCCGCCGAGGAGGAACGTGTCGTCCGCGTGTCCGGGCATGGCCCGACAGTAGCCCGGTGGCGCCGATGTGCCAGGCTCGGGGGATGCGTTACATCATCATCGGCGCCGGGGCGATCGGCGCGACCATCGGCGGACGGCTGGCGGAGACGGGCGGCGAGGTCGTCCTGGTCGCGCGCGGCGCCCACGCGCAGGCCCTCAGGGCGGACGGGCTGCGGCTCACCACGGCGGACGGGGAGCGCGTGCACCGGCTGCCCGTCGTCGACGGACCGGCCGAGCTCGGCGAACTGCGGCCGGACGACGTGCTGTTGCTGACGGTCAAGACCCAGGACGCGCTCGCCGCGCTCGACGCCTGGGGCGACGCGGAGGTCGCGGGCGGCGGGACGGCGGCCCAGCGGCTGCCGGTGCTGTGCGCGCAGAACGGCGTCGAGAGCGAACGCCTCGCCCTACGGCGCTTCGCGCGCGTGTACGGGGTCTGCGTGTGGCTGCCGGCGACGTTCCTGGAGCCGGGGGTGGTTTCCGCGCTGTGCGCGCCGTTGACCGGGATCCTGCACCTCGGAAGGGCGGCGGGGGGCGTTGACGCGCGGGCCCGGCGGATCGCGGCCGACCTGGAGAAGTCCGGATTCGAGGCGCCGGTCGTCGAGGACGTCATGCGGTGGAAGCACGCGAAGCTGCTGGGCAACCTCGGCAACGCGATCCAGGCGACGACCGGGCCCGAGCCGGACCCGGCGAAGGCGGCGCTGATGCTGCGGGCGGTCCGCGAGGCGAAGGCGGCCTTCGCGGCCGCCGGGATCCCCTACGCCTCCGACGCCGAGCAGTCGGCGGCCCGCGACGGCAAGGTGGAGCAGCCGGCGGGGGTGCGGGGCGGCTCGTCCTGGCAGAGCCTGGCGCGGGGGACGGGCTCGGTGGAGGCGGACTACCTCAACGGGGAGATCGTCCTGCTCGGGCGGCTGCACGGGGTCGCGACGCCGGTCAACGACACGCTGCGGCACGCGGCGAACATCTTCGCCCGGGAGGGGCTCCCGCCGGGCGCGATGTCCGTCGAGGACCTGACGGCGCTGGCCGACGAGGCCGAGGCACGGGTTTAGGCCGTCTCGGACCCCGGCCCGGGCGTCAGGCCGTCAGGGCCGGGACACGGGCGGGCGCGACGGCGGCGGCCTCGTAGCGGCGCAGCAGCAGGCGGGCCAACTCCGGGGAGGGACCCAGGACCGAGGCCACCACGTCGGCGCCCGCGGCTTCGGCGCCCGCCGCGATGCGGTCCGGCAGTCGGCCGGGGGCGATGACGTACGACGCCACCGCGATCCGCCGGACACCCTCCGCGCGCAGGGCCCGTACGGCGTCTTCCGTACGGGGGAGAACAGCGGAGGCGAACGCAGGCCGCACGGCACACCAACCGGTGCGCCGCCACTCCCGCGCGGTTTCAGCGATCACTGCGATCGCCTCCGGGTCCGAGGAGCCGGCGGACGCGAGCACCACACCGGTGGTGGCGCGGTCCGCCGGGGTGAGTCCGGCCTCCCACAGGCGGCGTTCGAGGTTCGCCAGCAGCAGCGGGGACGGGCCGAGCACGTCCGCGGTCCGGACCGCGAGGTCCGGCAGGTGGGACGCGGCCCCGGCGAGCACCGCCGGGATGTCGGACTTCGCGTGGAACGCCCGCGTCAGGAGCAGTGGGAGCGCCACGATCTCCCGTACGCCCGCCAGGTGGAGGGCGGCCATGGACTGGCCGACGGTCGGGCCGTCGAAGTCGAGGAAGGCCGTCTCCACGCGCAGTCCCGGCCGCAGCGCCCGCACCCGCCGGGTGAGGGCGTGCACGGTCGCCGCGTGCCGCGGGTCGCGGCTGCCGTGGGCGATGACCAGCAGCGCCGGCGGACCGCCGGCCTGACCGGCCTGACCGGCCTGACCGTTCAGACCGGCCCGACCGGTGACGGCGAGCTGCCCGCTGTGGCTGGGGCCTTGTACGGAGAACACGGGACTAGCTCTTGACCAGCAGGCCGCGGGTGCGCAGCACCCACCGCTCGACGGGACTGAAGATCAGGAGGTCGATCGCGATGCCGACGACCAGGATCAGGATGATCGCGAGGAACACGCCCGGCAGGTCGATGTTGTTGCGGCCGTTCTCCAGCAGCTGGCCGAGACCGAGGCCGAGGTCGGGCGAGCTGGCGATGATCTCGGCGGCCATCAGGGAGCGCCAGGAGAAGGCCCAGCCCTGCTTCAGGCCGGCGAGGTAGCCGGGCAGGGCAGCGGGCATGACGACGTGCCGAGCTCCGCGCAGGCCGGTGGCGCCCAGGGTGCGTCCGGCCCGCAGGAACAGCGGCGGGATCTGGTCGATGCCGGAGACGAGGCCGTTGGCGATGGACGGGACGGCGCCCAGCAGGATGACGGTGTACATCATCGTGTCGTTGAGCCCGAACCAGAGCACGGCCGGCGGTACCCAGGCGACCGAGGGCAGCGACTGCAGCCCCTGGAGGATCGGGCCGATCGCGGCGCGGACGAACTTCACCCGGGCGACCAGCAGGCCGAGCGGCGTGCCGATGGCCAGCGCCAGCAGGAAGCCGAGCAGACCGCGCGAGACGCTGGTCCAGACGACCTCCAGCAGGGTGCCCTTGAGCCACATGTCGGCCAGGCTGTCCCAGACGGAGGACAGCGCGGGGAGCTTCGTCTCGTCGGTGACCTTCGCCGCGACGAGGACCTGCCAGACGACGAGGACCAGGCCGACGGCGACGACCGGCGGAAGGATCTTCTTGACGAGGACTTCACGGAGCGGCGTGCGGTGGGTCTGGACGGCGTCGAGGGCGTCGAGTCCCGCCTCCAGGCCGGCGAGATCGTCGGTGCCGCCGTCCTTGCCCTTGGGCTTGATGTCAGTGCTGGCCATGGCGGCGGATCTCCCCACGCAGGTGTTCGGTGATCTCAAGGGACAGCTCCGCGACGTCCGCGTCCTCGATGCGGCGCGGCTGCGGGATGCCCACGGTCCACTCCTTCGCGACCCGGCCGGGCCGTGAGGACAGCAGGACCACACGCTGCGCGAGCCGTACGGCCTCGCGGACGTTGTGCGTCACGAACAGGACGGACAGGTTCGTCTCCTCCCAGATGCGGGTGAGCTCGCCGTGCAGGACGTCCCGGGTGATGGCGTCGAGCGCCGCGAACGGCTCGTCCATCAATAGGAGCTGGCTGTCCTGGGCGAGCGCCCGGGCCAGGGCCACGCGCTGGCGCATGCCGCCCGACAGCTCGTGGACGCGCTTGCCGTAGGCGCCGCCGAGGCGGACCAGCTCCAGCAGCCGCTCGGCCTCCGGCCTGCGCTCCGCCTTGGCCACCCCGCGCAGGCGCAGGGCGAGTTCGATGTTCTTGCCCGCGGTGAGCCACGGGAAGAGGGCGTGCTCCTGGAACATCAGGGCCGGCCGCCCACCGGGCGTCTCGATGGCGCCGGCGGTCGGCTTGTCGAGCCCCGCGACCAGGTTGAGCAGGGTGGACTTTCCACACCCCGAGGCACCCAGGATGGTGACGAACTCTCCGGGAGCGACATCGAGGCTGATGTCGTCCAGGACGAGCTGCGATCCGGCCGGGCCGGAGAAGGACTTCGAGACGCGCTCGATACGGGCGGCGTGCGTCTGCTCCGCTACGGTGCCCTCGGCAGCCTTGGCAAGCGTGGTGGCCATGGTCGTCACCTCCTGGGGGATTCGGGACGGGGACTGGTTACTTGGTGCCGAGACCGGCGTCGGAGACCTCGGGCTTGCCGGCCGCCTTGAGCACCTTGTTCAGGAGCGTCAGGTCGTAGATGCCGGCAAGGTCGGGCTCCTCGATGAGCCTGGCCTTGACCGCCCATTCGGACTCCGTCTTGAGCGTGCTCGCGAGCGGGTCGTCGGTGACGAGGATGCTGGTCCACGCCGGGTCGATGATCTTCGCGTCGAGCGGCTTGCCGCTGTCCGCCGCGAGCTTCGCGTTCGCCGAGGCCTTCGCCTTGTCCGGGTTGGCGTTGATCCACTCGTTGGTCTTCACCGTGCCCTTGAGCACGGCCTCGACCACGTCCGGGTGCTCCTTGAGGAACTTCTGCGACACGATGATGTTCGTGATCACGAACTTCTTGTCGGGCCACAGGGAGGTCTCGTCGAGGAGGACGGCGCCGCCGTCGGAGACCAGCTTGGAGGCCGTGGGCTCCGGCACCCAGGCGCCGTCGATCGAGCCCTGCTTGAAGGCGTCCGGGGTGACCTTGTTGTCCGTACGGACCACGGAGACGTCACCCTTGCCGGACTCCGGGTCGACCGACCAGCCCCGCGAGGAGATCCAGTTGAGGAACGCGACGTCCTGCGTGTTCCCCTTCTGCGGGGTGGCGATCTTCTTGCCCTTGAGGTCGTCCAGGGTCTTGATCTTGTCCGGGTTCACGACCAGCTTGACGCCCCCGGAGGCCGAACCCGAGATGATCCGCAGGTTGGAGCCCTTGGACTTGACGTAGCCGTTGATCGACGGCGAGGGGCCGATGAAACCGATGTCGAGAGAGCCGCCGTTGAGGGCTTCGATCTCGGACGGGCCGGCGTTGAAGGACTGCGGCTTGATCGTGGTGGCGCCGAGCTCCTTGGCGATCAGGCCTTCCTGGAGACCGACCAGCGCGGTGGCGTGCGTCAGGTTCGGGAAGTAGCCGATGCGGACCTCGGAGGCCGACAGCTTCTTGCCGGAGTCGGCCGCGGCGTTCTTCGCGGAAGCGTCGTCCTTCGAGGCCTCGGAGCCGTAGCCGCAGGAGGCGAGCGCGCCGATCAGGAGCGGGAGGGCGGCAGCGGCGGCGATGCCGCGGCGAAGGCCATTACGGGAAAGCGCAGAACGGGTGGTACCGATGGCAGGCACGGGAGGGCTTCCTCTCGTAGCGTCGTGTCACGACGCACGTCTTCGTTTACGGAGCGGGGGCAGGTACGGCTCGTGGGGGGTGTGGGCGCGCATGCGGTGCGCGTACGTCATCACGCACATCGCCCCACCCCTCCCTGGCCGCTGCCGAGCGCGCCGCTGCCCACTCGGCCGCCCTCCTTCGCGAAGGTGGAGTACATGTCGGTGGGCATGATCAGAAGTCCCACCCTTCCTCATCGGCCTGGACGGTCGTCTCGGCCGTGGAGGCGAAGGACTCGCCGACCATGCCGGCCGCCAGGGTCGTGCCGTCCGCCGGGTCGATCAGCAGGAAGGACCCGGTGCGGCGCGAGGCGGCGTACGTGTCGAGCGCGAGCGGCTCGGCGGTCCGGACGACGACCCGGCCGATGTCGTTGGCCACGAGCTGCCCGGGGTTCGGGTGCTGGGACAGGTCGTCGAGGGTCAGCCGCGAGGGGATCTCCTTGACGATCGCCTTGACCGTGCGCGTCGTGTGCTTGATCAGCACCCGGGCGCCGACGGCCAGGGGCTGGTCCGCCACGTGGCAGACCGTCGCCTCGACGTCCTGCGTGGTGGCGGGAGCGCTCGCGGACGGCGCGATCAGGTCGCCGCGCGAGATGTCGATGTCGTCCTTCAGGCGCACCGTCACCGACTGCGGGGCCCAGGCGATGTCGACGCTCTCGCCGAGCGCGTCGATGCCCTCGATGACCGAGGTGCGGCCCGACGGCAGCACGGTGACGGCCTCGCCGACCCGCAGCACGCCGGAGGCGATCTGGCCGGCGTAGCCGCGGTAGTCGGGGTGCTCGGCGGTCTGCGGACGGATCACGTACTGCACCGGGAAGCGCGCCGGGCAGGCGGTGAGGTCGTGGCTGACCGGGACGGTCTCCAGGTGCTCCAGGACCGTGGGGCCGCCGTACCAGTCCATGTTGGCGGAGGGCTCGACCACGTTGTCCCCGGCCAGTGCCGAGATCGGGATCGCGGTGATCTCCGGGACGCCCAGGTCGGAGGCGTACGCGGTGAACTCCTCGGCGATCTTCGCGAAGACGGACTCCTCGTAGGCCACCAGGTCCATCTTGTTGACGGCCAGCACCACGTGCGGGACCCGCAGCAGTGCGGCGACGGCCGCGTGACGGCGGGTCTGCTCGATCACGCCGTTGCGGGCGTCGACCAGGACCACGGCCAGGTCGGCCGTGGAGGCGCCGGTGACCATGTTCCGGGTGTACTGCACGTGCCCCGGGGTGTCGGCGAGGATGAACCGGCGCCGGGCCGTGGCGAAGTAGCGGTACGCGACGTCGATGGTGATGCCCTGCTCCCGCTCGGCCCGCAGGCCGTCGGTGAGCAGCGCCAGGTCGGGGGTGTCCTGGCCGCGCTGGGCGGAGACGGCCTCGACGGCTTCGAGCTGGTCCGTCAGGACCGACTTGGAGTCGTGCAGCAGGCGCCCGACGAGCGTGGACTTGCCGTCGTCGACGGAGCCGGCGGTGGCGAAGCGCAGCAGGGTGGTCGCCGAAACATCGGCGAACTGCTCGGTGGTGGAGGTCATTTCTAGAAGTACCCTTCGCGCTTGCGGTCTTCCATCGCGGCCTCGGACATCTTGTCGTCGGCGCGGGTCGCGCCCCGCTCGGTGAGCCGGGAAGCGGCGATCTCGGTGATCACGGCGTCCAGCGTGGTGGCGTCGGAGTCGACGGCACCGGTGCAGGACATGTCACCGACGGTGCGGTAGCGGATCAGCCGGGTCTCGGTGGTCTCGTCCTGCTTGGGACCGCCCCACTCGCCGGCCGTCAGCCACATGCCGTTGCGCTTGAAGACGTCGCGCTCGTGGGCGAAGTAGATCTCCGGCAGCTCGATGGACTCGCGGGCGATGTACTGCCACACGTCCAGCTCGGTCCAGTTCGACAGCGGGAAGACGCGCACGTGCTCGCCCGGCGCGTGGCGGCCGTTGTAGAGCTGCCACAGCTCGGGGCGCTGGCGGCGCGGGTCCCACTGGGAGAACTCGTCGCGCAGGGAGAAGACGCGCTCCTTGGCGCGGGCCTTCTCCTCGTCGCGGCGGCCGCCGCCGAAGACGGCGTCGAACTTCAGGCTCTGGATCGCCTCCGTGAGGGGGACCGTCTGCAGCGGGTTGCGGACCCCGTCGGGGCGCTCGCGCAGCTTGCCGGCGTCGATGTACTCCTGGACGGAGGCCACGTGCAGGCGCAGGCCGTGCCGGGCGACCGCGCGGTCCCGGTAGTCCAGGACCTCGGGGAAGTTGTGGCCGGTGTCCACGTGCAGCAGGGTGAAGGGCACCGGTGCCGGCGCGAACGCCTTCAGCGCCAGGTGCAGCATGACGATCGAGTCCTTGCCGCCGGAGAAGAGGATCACCGGCTTCTCGAACTCGCCCGCGACCTCGCGGAAGATGTGAACGGCTTCCGACTCGAGGGCGTCGAGGTGCGACAGCGCGTAGGGCGCGTCCGTCCCTTCGTGGACGTGTGCGACGGTCGTCGTCATGCCAGACCCCTCTCGGTGAGCAGCGCGTGCAGGGCCGAAGCCGACTCCCGCACGGACTGCGTGTGCGACTCGATACGCAGGTCCGGGGAGTCCGGAGCCTCGTACGGGTCGTCGACCCCGGTCAGACCGGAGATCTCGCCCGCCGCCTGCTTGGCGTACAGGCCCTTCACGTCACGCTCGGAGCACACCTCGACCGGGGTGGCCACGTGGACCTCCAGGTACGAGGTGCCCTCGGCGGCGTGCCGCTTGCGGACGGCCTCCCGGCTGTCCGCGAACGGCGCGATCACCGGGACGAGCGCCTTGACGCCGTTGGACGCGAGGAGTTCGGCGACGAAGCCGATCCGCTGCACGTTGGTGTGCCGGTCCTCGCGGCTGAAACCGAGACCGGCGGAGAGGAACTCCCGGATCTCGTCGCCGTCGAGGACCTCCACGCGGTGGCCCTCGGCGCGCAGCCGCTCGGCCAGCGCGTAGGCGATGGTGGTCTTGCCCGCGCTCGGCAGCCCGGTCAGCCACACGGTGGCGCCCTGGTCGCTCACGCTCATCTGCTTCGTCTCCGTCGGTTCCGTACGTTCGGTGGTCGCGCTGCCGGCCGTCATCAGCCGTGCAGTCCGCACTCGGTCTTGCCGCGTCCGGCCCAGCGGCCGGCACGGGCGTCCTCGCCCTCGGCCACCCGGCGGGTGCAGGGGGCGCAGCCGACGGAGGCGTAACCGTCCATCAACAGCGGGTTGGTCAGGACGCCGTGCTCCAGGACGTACGCGTCCACGTCGTCCTGGGTCCAGCGGGCGATCGGCGAGACCTTGACCTTCTGCCGCTTCTCGTCCCAGCCGACCACCGGGGTGTTCGCCCGGGTCGGGGACTCGTCGCGGCGCAGGCCCGTCGCCCACGCGTCGTACGCCGTCAGGCCCTCTTCGAGGGGCTTGACCTTGCGCAGCGCGCAGCACAGGTCGGGGTCGCGGTCGTGCAGCTTCGGGCCGTACTCGGCGTCTTGCTCGGCGACGCTCCGGCGCGGGGTGAGCGTGATGACGTTGACGTTCATCACGGCCTCGACCGCGTCGCGGGTGCCGATGGTCTCCTCGAAGTGGTAGCCCGTGTCGAGGAAGACCACGTCCACGCCGGGGAAGGCGCGGGAGGCGAGGTGCGCGACGACCGCGTCCTCCATGGAGGAGGTCACGGCGAACTTCTTGCCGAAGGTCTCGGCCGCCCAGGTGAGGATCTCCAGCGGGGAGGCGTCCTCGAGGTCCCGGCCCGCCTGCTCGGCCAGCGCCTTGAGGCTGCCGGCCTTGAGACCGGAATCCTGAATGGTGGTCATATCTCGTCCCCTCCAGCGTCATTGGACTGAACGCCCCGGGCCAGCAGCCCGAGGTACTTCAGCTGGAAGGCTCGATTGCAGGCCCTGCATTCCCAGGCGCCGTGGCCCGTCTCGTTCGGGAACAGGTCCTCGTCGCCGCAGTACGGGCAGTAGAACGGTGCCGCGCGCTCGCTCACGAGAGGTCCTCGTCCTTCGCACGGGTCACCCAGGCGGCGAAGCGCTCGCCGCCCTCGCGCTGCTCCTGGAAGCGCGTGACGACCCGCTCGACGTAGTCGGGCAGACCGGCCGAGGTGACCTTGAGGCCGCGGACCTTGCGGCCGAATCCGGCTTCCAGGCCGAGCGCGCCGCCGAGGTGGACCTGGTAGCCCTCGACCTGGTTGCCGTCGTCGTCCAGGACCAGCTGCCCCTTGAGACCGATGTCCGCCACCTGGATACGGGCGCAGGCGTTCGGGCAGCCGTTGATGTTGATGGTGAGCGGTTCGGCGAACTCCGGCAGGCGGCGCTCCAGCTCGTCGATCAGCGAGGCGCCGCGCGCCTTCGTCTCGACGATGGCCAGCTTGCAGAACTCGATGCCGGTGCAGGCCATCGTTCCGCGGCGGAACGGGGACGGCTTGACCCGCAGGTCCAGCGACTCCAGGGCCGCGACGACCGAGTCGACCTTGTCGGCCTCCACGTCGAGCACGATCATCTTCTGCTCGGCGGTGGTGCGCAGCCGGCCGGAGCCGTGCCGCTCGGCCACGTCCGCGATCTTGGTCAGGGTGGCGCCGTCGACCCGGCCCACCCGGGGCGCGAAGCCGACGTAGAAGCGGCCGTCCTGCTGCTGGTGGACGCCTACGTGGTCGCGCCACTGGCCGCTGGGCTGCTCGGGCGCGGGGCCGTCGGTGAGCTTGCGCCCCAGGTACTCGTCCTCCAGGACCTGGCGGAACTTGGCGGGGCCCCAGTCGGCGACGAGGAACTTCAGCCGGGCGCGGGTGCGCAGCCGGCGGTATCCGTAGTCGCGGAAGATCGAGATGACGCCCTCGTAGACGTCGGGGACCTCCTCCAGCGAGACCCAGGTGCCCAGGCGCACGCCGAGCTTGGGGTTGGTGGAGAGACCGCCGCCGACCCAGACGTCGAAGCCCGGACCGTGCTCGGGGTGGTTCACGCCCACGAAGGCGATGTCGTTGATCTCGTGCGCCACGTCGAGCAGCGGCGAGCCGGAGACCGCGGACTTGAACTTGCGGGGCAGGTTGGAGAAGTCCGGGTTGCCCACGATGCGGCGGTAGATCTCGTCGATGGCCGGGGAGCCGTCGATGATCTCGTCGCGCGCGATGCCGGCGACGGGCGAACCGAGGATCACGCGGGGCGTGTCACCGCAGGCCTCGGTGGTCGAGAGGCCGACGGCCTCCAGGCGGCGCCAGATCTCCGGGACGTCCTCGATGCGGATCCAGTGGTACTGCACGTTCTGCCGGTCCGTGAGGTCGGCGGTTCCGCGCGCGAACTCCTGGGAGATCTCGCCTATGACGCGCAGCTGCTCGGTGGTCAGCCGGCCGCCGTCGATGCGGACGCGCAGCATGAAGTACTTGTCGTCCAGCTCCTCCGGCTCCAGGATCGCGGTCTTGCCGCCGTCGATCCCGGGCTTGCGCTGGGTGTACAGGCCCCACCAGCGCATACGGCCGCGCAGGTCGTTGGGGTCGATCGAGTCGAAGCCCGCCTTGGAGTAGATGTTCTCGATGCGTGTCCGCACATTGAGACCGTCGTCGTCCTTTTTGAACTGCTCGTTGCCGTTGAGGGGCGTGTGGTGTCCGACGGCCCACTGACCCTCACCGCGGTGGCGGCCGGTCTTACGGCGCGCGGCGGCGGCAGCGGGTGCGGCGGCTGCGGGCGTTTCGGGGGTGGCGGCCATGACGGTACGTCCTTCTTCAACGGCTCAAGGCAAGGGCAGGGGGAGTGGCGGCGGGACCCCTGGCACGGAGCGGATGTGGCTGATCGCCGCCGGTCAGGGCGGTGTACGGCCTACAGGGGACTGCGGTGTGCGGGTACGGCGGGCGGTGTTCGCGCGTCCGCGGCGGCAGCGGCGCGGAGCGCTGTCGCGGCGGTGCCGATTTCCGTCAGCGCGCCGGACAGATGGCGCTGGACATGCGGCCGAGGTCGACGTGCCGCCGACTCACCAAGGCAATTCCAGCTCCGTTCATGGCGGAAGCGTGGCATGTGGCGATTGGAGGAGTCCACTACTGTCCATGATGCGGACGAAGTCGTCTCGCATCACGAGATGCCCGTGACGGGCGTCACCTCGGGGACCCCGCTGGACCCGCCGACCCCATGGCTGTCCGGGGGCCGGTACGGGTCCTCGCGCGGGGCCGTACGGGCCTTCGAGCGGGTCGGCCGTTACGCGCCGGGCCAGGGGCCGGGGGTCGGGGCGGACTCCTTCGGCTCCGACTCCTCCTTGAAGACCTTGAAGCCGCGCCGCAGGTAGTTGTCCATCGCGGTCGGGCCGTCCTGGCTGCACGTGTGGAGCCAGACGCGCCGCGTCGGGGGCAGCTCCGGCCAGCGCTCGGCGAGCGACCAGGCCCGCTCGATGCCCACCGTGAGCAGGTGGCCGCCGATGCGCCGGCCCCGGAAGTCCGGGAGGAGGCCGAAGTACATGATCTCCACCACGCCGTCCGGCTGCGGATCGAACTCCACGTATCCCGCCGGCGTTCCCCGGTCGTACGCCACCCACGTCTCCACGCCGGGCCGCCCCAGCTGCTCCATCCACTGCGCGCGCGTCAGCGACAGCCGGTCCGTCCAGTGGATGTCGCCGCCCACCGAGGCGTAGAGGAAGCGGCTGAACTCCGGGGAGGGGACCTCCGAGCGCACGATCCGGATCTCCGGGCCGGGGACGGCCGCCGGGACCAGATCGGACGGAGAGGTCATTTCCAGGGACCAGGTGGTCAGCGTGATGGTGCTCATGTACGCCAGGGAACCACACGCGCCGGCCGCGGTTCCCTCAGGGCTCCGTCCGTCCCCGCCGGGCCCTGACGACCGCCGGAGCCGTGGAACGGGGCAGCAGGGCGGCCGGGTCCGCGGGGCGCACCAGCTCGACCTCCACGTCCTGCGCGAAGCGGTACGGGCGGTGGGCCAGCACGCCCGCCAGGTTGCGGCGCACCCGGGACATCTCCGCGCGGACCGTCACCGTGCGGGTCGGGTCGCCGAAGAGTTCGAGGGCGAGCTCGGCGGCCGAGCGGCCCTTCGGCGACTCCGCCAGCAGGAACAACAGCTCCGCGTGGCGCGGGGTCAGCTCCTGCGACCAGCTGCCCGCGGCCCCGTAGACGGTCGCGAGGCAGGCCCCGGGGCCGGCGAGGTCCAGGACGACCCGGGTGGCGGCCGCTGCGCCGGCACGGGTCTGCGAGACGCTCAGCAGCCAGCCGCCCGGCAGCGGCTCCACCAAACAGTCGCCCAGCTGCGGCACCCACACCCGACCCGGGCCGAACGACTTGGGCAGCGGGATCCGCTCCGTCGGCGCGAGCCCGGTGACGGCCGCCGTCCAGCCGTGCGCGTCGACGGCCAGCGCCTGCCCGGGCAGCCGTGCCAGCAGCGGGGCCGCCACGGACCGCAGCCGCTCCAAGGACTCCAGGTGGCGCACCCGGAGCTCCCGCTCCGCGAGGCGGGCCACCGAGGCCACCCATGTCAGGGTCGCCGGGTGCATGGTCGCCAGCGGCCCGCTGACGTCGACCACCCCGAGCAGCTGCCCGTCCCGCGGGTCGCGCACGGGG
The DNA here is from genome assembly GCF_042736715.1 of Streptomyces sp. NPDC060049. Lineage (NCBI taxonomy): Bacteria > Bacillati > Actinomycetota > Actinomycetes > Kitasatosporales > Streptomycetaceae > Streptomyces > Streptomyces sp. NPDC060049. Next base: position 23,486 of record NZ_JBHWVV010000008.1, on the reverse strand, counting down.
GCTCCCGCGCAGGTCCAGTCGTGGTGGCTGGACACGAAGTGCTCCGCGGAGAAGACCTGCACCGGTCTGCGGGTCACCAGCGCGGTGCCCACGCCGTTGGTGCCGACCACGGCCTCGTCCCAGTCGGCGCCGACCGCGAAGCCGAGCCGGTCCGCCTTGCGCAGGATCGAGGTGTGGCCCTCCCGCCACAGCAGCCGGCCGTCGGAGTCGGCGACGACCATGATGTGCAGGGCCTCGTCCAGGGAGGGCAGCAGCCCCTCGCGCAGGACCGGCAGCAGTTCCCGTAGCGGCGAAGTCTGGCGCCGCTCCTCGGTCTCGGCGGCGGACAGCATCCGGGAGCGGGTGTCGCGGTCCGGGTGGACCCCGCCCGCCAGCATCCGGCGCCAGGACTCGGCGATCTCCGGCCGCGGCGCGGCCGGCGGCCGGTCCCCGGCGAGCGCGGCCGCCCGTACGCCCTTGAGCAGGCGTGCGGCGTCCCGCGCGTCCATGGCCGAGATGCGCGCCACATCGACCGCACTGCCTGTGGTGTGGGCCACCGGAACCTCCCCGTGTGGAACAGCCGTACGACGGATCCCGCCCTCCGGGTGGTCCCGTCCCGTGCGCGCCGCCCTGCGGTGCGTCCGGCACGCCCGCCGGGCGGCTCCGAGTCAAAGGTTGCAACGTCATGCAACTCTCGCCAAGTCCCGGTCGCCCGAACGAAACTGTGCGGACGCCGCCGAGCGGCGTGACAGCTCCTTCCTCGGGGCTTTCGGTCCAGGGGTGGTGCCGAGTCGGCGCGGCGCCATCCCTGGACCAGGTCAACGGGCCCGGGTCTTCGCCCGCTGTGCTTCCGGAGGGTTGGGGCCCTGCGCTAGCCGGCGATCCGGGCCCGTTCCACCACCGCTCCCAGGTCCAGGCTGTGCGGCAGCGTGCCGAAGGCCGCGCCCCAGTCACCGCCCAGGCGCGAGGCGCAGAAGGCGTCGGCCACCTCCGGCGGGGCCCAGCGGACCAGCAGGGAACCTTGCAGGACCAGGGCCATCCGCTCCACCACCCGGCGGGCGCGCGCCTCGATGCCCTCCAGGTCCGCGAGCTCGGTCAGCAGGCCCTTGATGGCCGAATCCAGCCGGTGATCGGCGCCGCGTGCCTGCCCGACTTCCTGGAGGAAGGCGTTCAGCGCCTGCGGCTCGCGCTGGAGCGCGCGCAGCACGTCGAGGGCCTGGACGTTGCCCGATCCCTCCCAGATGGAGTTCAGCGGGGACTCGCGTAGCAGCCTGGGCAGTCCCGACTCCTCGACGTAGCCGTTGCCGCCCAGGCACTCCAGTGCCTCCGCCACCATCGGCGTACAGCGCTTGGTCACCCAGTACTTCGCGACGGGCACCGCGATGCGCAGGAAGGCCCGCTCCTGGTCGGTGCCGGCGTCGTACGCGGCGGCGAGGCGCAGGGTGAGGGTGGTGGCCGCCTCGGACTCCAGGGCGAGGTCGGCGAGCACGTTGCGCATCAGCGGCTGATCGATGAGCGGCGCTCCGAAAGCGGAGCGGTGCTCCGCGTGGTGAGCGGCCTGCGTCAGCGCCGCCCGCATCAGCGAGGCCGAGCCGATCACACAGTCCAGCCGGGTCGCCGCGACCATCTCGATGATGGTCCGCACGCCCCGGCCCTCCTCGCCCACCCTGCGCGCCCACGTCCTGTCGAACTCCACCTCGCTCGAAGCGTTCGACCGGTTCCCCAGCTTGTCCTTCAGCCTCTGGATCGCGAAGACGTTGCGCGTCCCGTCCGCGAGAACCCGCGGCACAAGGAAGCACGTCAGCCCGCCCGGCGCCTGCGCCAGCACAAGGAAGCCGTCGCACATCGGCGCCGAACAGAACCACTTGTGGCCCGTCAGCAGGTACTCGCCCGACGCGTCCAGCGGCACCGCCGCCGTCGTGTTCGCCCGTACGTCGCTGCCGCCCTGCTTCTCGGTCATCCCCATGCCGAAGAGCACGCCGGCCTTCTGCCCGGCCGGCCGCAGCCCCTCCTCGTACACGTGCGAGGTCAGCCGCGGCTCCCATTCGGCGGCGAGCTCGGGATCGGTCCGCAGCGCCGGTACCGCCGCGTGCGTCATCGAGACGGGGCATCCGTGCCCCGACTCCGCCTGCGACCACACGAAGAACCCGGCCGCGCGCCGCAGGTGCCCCGACGGCCGGCCCCACGCGTCGGTGAGCCCGGAGCCCACCGCGTGCCCGAGCAGCCGGTGCCACGAAGGGTGGAACTCCACCTCGTCGATCCGGTTCCCGTAGCGGTCGTGAGTCCGCAGCTTCGGCGGGTTCTCGTTCGCCTGGGTCCCCCAGTCCTGTGCCTGGCGGGACCCGGCCGACAGCCCGAGGTCCGTGAGCTCCCGCCTTACCTCCGCGGCGAGTTCGGGCGGGGCGTCCGCGAGGTGCCGCTCGACGCCCTCGCTCAGGGCCCGGTCGCCGCCGTAGACGTCGTAGCCCACGAGGGGCGGGGCCTGGTTGGTGACTGTGTGGGTGGTGGCTGCCATGCGGATACCGTAAGGACGTGCAGCCAGCAAAAGAAACAGTCGAGCGGATTCCAGGACGGCTCCACCGGGCCCGCGTCCTCTACCGCAACGTCTCCAAGCGCAAGATGGCGTGGCTGCTGCTCAAAGACACCGTGAACTCGTGCATCGAGTACCGGATCCTCGGCCTCGCGGCCGAGGCGGCCTTCTTCACGCTGCTCTCACTGCCCCCGCTCTTCCTCGGCCTGCTGGGCCTGCTCGGCTACGTGGACGGATGGTCGGGCGGGACGACCGTCGCCAGCATCGAGGAGAACATCCTGCGGGCGGTCGGCACCGTCCTGTCGGACCGGGGCGTCAACGACATCGCCAAGCCGATGCTCGACGACGTCACCAACCGGGGCCGCCCCGACCTCATCTCCCTCGGGTTCGCCTTCGCCCTCTGGTCGGGCTCGCGCGCCGTCAACGTCTTCATCGACACCATCACCGTCATGTACGGGCTCGACGGCCACCGCGGCATCGTCAAGACCCGGCTGCTCGCCTTCCTCCTCTACGTCATCGCCCTGCTGATCGGCGCCATCGTGCTGCCGCTGATGGTGGTCGGCCCGGACGCGGTCGTGCGGCTGGTGCCGTGGAGCACGGAGGTGATCGAGGTCCTGTACTGGCCCGTCGTCACCCTGCTCTCCATCGTCTTCCTGACGACGCTCTACCACGTGTCCGTCCCGGTCCGCTCGCCCTGGATCGAGGACGTGCCGGGCGCGCTGGTGGCGCTCGCCATGTGGGTGTTCGGCTCGTTCCTGCTGCGGATCTACCTCACCAACACCGTGGAGGGCCCGACGATCTACGGATCGCTCGCGGCCCCCGTCGCGGTCCTGCTGTGGATCGGCATCTCGGCCTTCGCGGTACTCGTCGGCGCGGCCGTCAACGCCGCCATCGACCGCGTCTGGCCCTCGGTGGCCACGGCGGCGGCGCGCGAGGCGAACGAGCGGGTCCGCGAGGCGGAGGCCGCCCAGCTCGTGGCGAGGGCGGCCGCCTGGCGGGCGCTGGCGGAGGGGGAGTCGGAGGACGACGATGGCGACGACATGCCCTCGGAGTTCCCCGAGCGCTGGTCGAAGTTCCTCCCGCCGGAGGACTACCACTCGCGCCTGCGCAAGCACTGACCACCGGCCGCGGCCGGGTCGCCGCAGTCGCCGGTTGGCGGGATCCGGCCGGTCAGGCGGGATCGGCCGGGGCGGCCGCCGCGAAGAGGGAGACCCCGGAGCCGTCCGGGTCCAGGACCACGGCGTAGCGCTGCCCCCAGAAGGCGTCCCACGGCTCCAGGTGGCCCTTGTGTCCGGCGCCCGTCAGCTCCGCGTACAGCGAGTCCACCTCGGCGGGGGAGTCGCACAGGAACGCGAGCCCCACCCGGCCGTCGCCCGCGGGCCGCTTCCACTCCGGGTCGAAGGAGCGGATGACCTCCTCGGTGTCCCAGCCGATCCGCAACCCGCCCGGCAGGACGGCCTCGACGTGCGGCTGGGACTCGGCCCCGGCGGGGACGTCGAGGCCGAGACGACGGTAGAAGGCGAGCGAGGCGGCCATGTCGGAGACGACGATGCCGATCATGTCGAGTCGGGGAGTCATGGCGTCAGCCTAGGGCTGTCCCGTATCCCCGGTGGATCGGCGCACGGCGTCAGATGCGGTGCATCTCCCCCAGCTACCGCTGGGAGGTGCCCCCGGGGCGGGGGGGCGTCCTCATGCTCGGCGCATCCGGTCGATTCGACAACGCTGCGAGGTGCCGTAGTTGTCGTCGTGCGCCCGCCGGGGATCGTGGGACAGCCCTTGGGGCTGTGACCGTGCGAGAAGGCGCGCCACGGCGGTCCGGTCGCGAACGACCGGACATCTGTCACCCTGCGTCCTCCTCCGGCGGCAGGTGCCGGTAGACCGTGGCCCGGGAGACGCCGAGGGCGGCGGCGATCGCGGTCGCCCCGCTGCCCGCCGCGTGCATCCGGCGGGCGGCCTCGACCATGGCCGGGCTCATCGCGGCGGGCCGCCCGCGCCGGCCTCCGGGAACGGGCCGCCCGGCCGGCCGGCCGGCCGGGGCGGGCCCGTCCAGCAGCCGCCGTACGCCGTCCAGGACGGCCGCGCGCAGATCGGGGACCGGGGCGTCCGCGAAGAGCGCCACCGGGTCGCAGAGCATCGCGATGGCCTGGGCGGCGCGCACCCGCTCCGCGAACCCCGGATCCGCGCCCGCGACGAGCGCGTTCGCCCGGAGCATGGCGTCGCGCAGGCGGGCGAAGGCCGGGCCGGGAGTGGCCGGGGCCATGTCCTGGAGGTTCAGGCGGAGCAGGTGGCGGTGTTCGAGCCAGACGTCGAGGACCCCCTCGATCGCGGCCCACCGTGCCCGGTCGGACCGGTCGGACCGGTCGGACCGCTCGGAGCCGCCCGGTCCGGACGCGTCCGGACCGGCGGCCGCCGCGGCGCGGGCCAGGGCCGCCGCCAGGTCGAGGAGCATCGGCTCGACCAGGGCGCCGAGGATGTCGGCCTTGCCGGGGAAGTGGTAGAGCACCGCCGGCTTGGTCACGCCGACCCGTTCGGAGATCTCCCGCAGCGAGGTCTCGTGGAAGCCGTGGACCGCGAACAGTTCCATGGACACCCGCAGGATCCGCTTCCTGGTGTCGGAAGGCGACTCGGTGATCGACTCGTCACGCGACGCGACGGAGACGCTCCGCGTCTCGTAAAGCGTCTCAGAATCTACGGTTCCGCGGTTCTCCATGCAGAACAGCTTAGTGGGCTCCGCGACTTGGAGTCGGATCCCCACGATCGCGCCTGACCGGCGGTAAGTCCGGTTCTTCTTCGGTGATTCCCTCCGGACGCTTCGTCAGGGGGCGTACGCCGACGCCGCCGACCGCAGGCAAGACCGGCCGTCCCGTGGCCCGCAAAAAGAACTGGCGCGCGCCCGAGAGGGCTTGTTACGGTGGGGCCGTTCCCGCCGATCGGCGCGGACCGCTCGTCAGCACGTATGCCGACCCGGAGGTGAGTTCATTGATGACTGTCATGGCGCAGGGCGCTGCCCGCACTCAGAAGACCATCAATGTCACTTCTGTGGTCTCCGGCTGACCTCACACTCCTCTCGCGTTCTGTAGCAGCGCGCACCGCCGGGGCCACCCTGTGAAGGGTTTCCCTTGTCTTTCTCTTCTTTCCCGCAGGCCTCGCTCTCGCACGCCCTCAGCCCCTACGGTTGGGACGACGCCTGGGCGGCCGAGTTCACGCCGTACGCCGAGCAGGGCCTCGTGCCCGGCCGGGTGGTACGGGTCGACCGCGGCCAGTGCGACGTCATGACGGCGGACGGCACCGTCCGCGCCGACACCGCCTTCGTCACCCCGCACGACCCGCTCCGGGTCATCTGCACCGGCGACTGGGCGGTACTGGAAGCACACGGCAATCCGCGCTACGTGAAGACGTACCTGCCGCGCCGGACCGCCTTCGTGCGGTCGACCTCCTCCCAGCGGTCCGAGGGGCAGATCCTCGCCGCGAACGTCGACCACGCGATCATCGCGGTGTCACTGGCCGTGGAACTGGACCTCGGCCGCGTCGAGCGGTTCCTCGCGCTCGCCTGGGAATCGGGGGCGCAGCCGCTCGTCGTCCTGACCAAGGCGGACCTGGTCCCGGACCCGGTCACCCTCGGACACCTCGTCGAGGACGTCGAGACGACGGCGCCCGGCGTCCAGGTCCTCACCGTGTCCTCGATGACCGGGGAGGGCACGGACGTGCTCGCCGCGGTCGTCGGGGGCGGTACGAGCGTGCTCCTCGGGATCTCCGGCGCGGGCAAGTCCACGCTGGCCAACGCGCTGCTCGGTGAGGACGTGATGGAGGTCCAGGAGACCCGCGACGCCGATGGCAAGGGCCGCCACACGACCACGACGCGCAACCTCCTCGCACTGCCGGGCGGCGGCGTCCTGATCGACACCCCCGGGCTGCGGGGCGTCGGTCTCTTCGACGCGGAGGCCGGCGTCGGGCAGGTCTTCTCGGAGATCGAGGAGTACGCCCGCGCGTGCCGCTTCCACGACTGCGCGCACGAGGCCGAGCCGGGGTGCGCGGTGACCGCGGCGGTGGCCGGCGGCGAGCTGCCCGAGCGGCGGCTGGAGAGCTACCGCAAGCTGCTCCGGGAGAACCAGCGGATCGTCGCCAAGACGGACGCCAGGCTCCGCTCGGAGCTCAGGCGGGACTGGCGGCTCCGCTCGGCGGAGGGCCGCGCGAACTACGCGGCCAAGCGCACCGGCCGGGCCTGACGAACACACGCCCGCGGCCTCCCCGGCACCGACCGGGGAAGCCGCGGGCGTGCCGCCGTGCGGCGGCTGATCCTCAGGTGTCGAGGCCCCAGGTGAGGACCCGGGTCGGGTGGATGCGGATCACTTCCGGGCCGAAGTGGGGGCCCAGGGAGTGCGGGCCGGTCTCCAAGGTGGCGCGGCCGCGGATCTCCATGCCCCGGACCTTCCACGGGCGGGTGCTCACCAGGTCGTCCACGACCAGGGACAGCCGGGGGTTCCCGGCGAGGTTGCGCCACTTCTTCGTCGTGCCCATCGCCCGCCCGCCCACCAGGACCGTCCCGTCGTCCTGCGGGAAGAACCCCACCGGGTTCGCCTGCGGCTGCCCGGCCGCGTCGACGGTCGCCAGCCGCCCCAGGTGCTGCGAGCGAAGGTATGCCAGTTCAGGCTCGCTGAAACCCTTGAAGTCCGTCATGCGGGAGACGATCCCAGCCCGCGCCGCCCGGCGCATCGGGCCGTGGACCTACGCCGAACGGCCCGGCAGGACGGCCGGGACGGCTACGCCCACAGCAGCGTGCCCACCCACGCGCCCACCACCAGCGGGCACGCGAACAGTTCCACCAGCACGCTCGTCCCCACCGCCCGCATCACCGCACGGACCGAAGCCCACGCCTCGCCGTGGGTGCCCAGCCGGCGCCGCTCGCAGAGGTAGATCCCGCCCATGAAGCCCGGGACCGTCCCGATCACCGGCAGCAGCACGAAGCCCAGTACCGCTCCCGTGCCCGCGGAGACGACCATCCTCCGGGTTACGCCCACGCCCCGGAGCCGCCGAGGGGGCAGCAGCCACTTCACCACCTGAACCACCAGCAGCAGCGCGGTCGCCCCCACGAGCAGCCCCCACGCCACCGTCGAGCGCTCGTGCAGCGCCCACCACAGCAGCCCGGCCCAGACCAGCAGGGTCCCCGGCGCGCCGGGGACCAGTACGGCGACCACCCCGAGCAGCAGCACCATCCCCACGAGGAGGACCTGGGGCAGCTGAGGCAGATCCATCTGCTCAGCGTGCCTGACCTGGGGCTACCGGGCCACCCAGCCCCGTTCGTAGGCGATCCAGCCCAACTGGAGCCGGGTCGTGACCCCGGACAGTTCCATCAGGCCCTTGACCCGTCGCTGCACCGTCCGCAGACCCAGCTCCAGATGCTTCGCCACGCTGGCGTCCGTCATGCCCGCAAGGAGGAGCGAAAGGATCTCGAGATCCGTGGCGTCCGGGCCGCCGTCCCCCTCCTCCGGAGCGCCGGAGGAGCCCAGCCGCAGGGGCAGCGACTCCCGCCAGACCGCCTCGAAGAGGCCCATCAGCGATTCCAGCAGACCCGACGCGTGCACCACCAGCGCGGCCGGTTCGGCGCCGCGCGCCGTCAGCGGCACCATGGCCAGCGCCCGGTCCGCGATGACCAGTTTGGTCGGAACCTGTCCCGTCACCCGGATGTGCTCACCGCGCGCCAGCGCCGTCGTCGCCTCCCGGATCCCGCTCGGCAGGGCCAGTACCTCCCGCTCGATGACCACCCGGTAGGCGACGCCCCGTACCGAGGCCCGCTCCTCCGCCTCGTTGTCCGTCCCCGTCACCACCTGCGGCCGGCCGCCGACCAGCGCGCACACCTCTTCCACCGCGCCCAGCTGGAGCTGGTGGAAGCGGTGGGCCACCGCGCTCGCGCCCGTCACCACCTCCACCAGGTCGTGCACGGCCGGCTCGGAGGCCTCCGCCCGGTACTCCTCGGCCAGCAGCGCCGCCGCCAGCTCCGCCTGCTCCAGCTCGTGACGCTGCTGGGTGAGCAGCGCGCCGAGCGCCACCCCGGGCGGGGCCGCCACCCACCGGCCCGGCCGGGCGGAGGACTGGGCCGCCAGCCCCTGGCGCTCCAAGTGGCGCAGGGCCCGCTCGGTCTGCGGCACCGGCAGCGTCAGCCGGTGCGCGAGGTCGGGTATCTCCGCCGCCCCCAGCGCGACCAGCGCGCGGTACGCCGACTCCTGTCCCTCGTCGAGGCCTATCGCACCCAGCATCCGGTCCACCCAACCCTCTCCACGGCGTCCCTGGCGGGAAGCGGCCACGGCGCAAACCCGCCGCCGACATCATCGCCGCACCCCCCGCCTCTCTGCCAAGGTGACGCCACCGCAGCACCAACATCCGCCGGTCAGAAGCCATTTACGCGGCGATTCGCCGCGCAATGCAGCACTTGGCCGGAATTCACCTGGGGAGAGCGATGCGTCCGATATCGCGTACCGCACTGGGAGCGGCCATCGCGGCCGTCCTGGCCGTCAGCGCCGTGGGCCCGTCCACGGCACAGCCGAGCGACGGAGCGTCGGGGACGGCGAAGAGACCCCTCACCGGCAGCGGCGCGGTGGCGCGGCAGCCCACCGCGCCCGTCACGGTGACCCTCGTCACCGGCGACCGCGTCCTGGTCTCCACCGATGCCGCGGGGCGCAGCGCCGCCACCGCGATGCCCCGCGCGGACGGCTCGCAGCCGCTCGTGCAGACCCGCCAGTCGGGCAAGGACCTGTACGTCTACCCCGAGGGCGCGGTCGCCGCGCTCGCCGCGGGCAAGGTCGACGAGGAACTCTTCAACGTCACCGGCCTGATCCGGCAGGGCTACGACGACGCGCACGCCGGGAAGCTCCCGCTCATCGCGGTCTACGAGGGCGCGGCGGGCCTGGCGCGCAGCGCCCCGCCGGTCCCGCGCGGCGCCGAGCGCTCACTCGTCCTCGAATCCATCGGAGGCGTCGCGCTCGCCGCCGACAAAAAGAAGGCCGCCGACTTCTGGTCGGACGTCACCGGGGCGGCGACCAGCGGCGGCGCGCGGTCCGCGGCCTCCCCTCCGCTGAAGAAGCTGTGGCTGGACGGCAAGGTCCAGGCGAACCTGGAGCGTTCCACCCGGCAGGTGAACGCGACGGCCGCGTGGGCCGCCGGCCTCGACGGTACGGGCACCAAGGTCGCCGTCCTCGACACCGGCACCGACCTGGAACACCCCGACCTCAAGGGCCGGGTCGCCGAAGCGAAGAACTTCACCGACTCGGACACGGCCGAGGACCGCCAGGGCCACGGCACCCACACCATCTCCACCGTCGGCGGCTCCGGCGCCGAGAGCGGCGGAGCGAAGAAGGGCGTCGCCCCCGGCGCCCGGCTGCTCAGCGGCAAGGTCCTCAACGACTCCGGCTACGGCCTGGACTCGTGGATCATCGCGGGCATGCAGTGGGCCGTCGACAGCAAGGCCGACGTGGTCTCCATGAGCCTGGGCGACCCCTCCCAGCTGTCCTGCGACGACCCGATGGCCGCCGCCACCGAGGCGCTGGCCAAGAGCGGCAACACCCTCTTCGTCATCGCCGCCGGCAACTCCGGCCCCGGCAACAACACCGTCTCGTCGCCCGGTTGCGCGCCCAGCGTGCTGACCGTCGGCGCCGTCGACCGCGACGACACGACCGCCCCCTTCTCCAGCCGCGGCCCGGCCGGCCTGCAGCACACCCTCAAGCCCGAGATCGCCGCCCCCGGCGTCGGGATCTCCGCCGCGAGCATGGGCGGCCGCGGGGTCTACGCCTACCAGTCCATGTCCGGCACCTCGATGGCCACCCCGCACGTCGCGGGCGCCGCCGCCATCGTCAAGCAGCGCCACCCCGACTGGACCCCGCAGCAGATCAAGGCCGCACTGGTCGGATCCGCCGCCACCGCGATCCCCGGCGACGTACGGGAGACCGGCGGCGGCCGGCTCGACGTCAAGGCGGCCGTCAACACCACGGTGATCGGCGCCTCCTCGCTCCAGGGCGGCGCGTACAACTGGCCGCAGGACCGCGGCGACCGCACCAGCGTCGAGGTCCCGTACACCAACCTGGGCGCCGAGCCCGTCACGCTGAACCTCTCCGTCGAGAAGGTCACCGGCAACGACGGCTCCGCCGTCCGCGGCCAGGTCGCCCGCCTGGAGAAGCGCACCGTGACCGTCCCGGCCGGCGCCACCGTCAAGGTGCCGCTCGCCCTGGACCCCTCCGCGAAGCTGGAGCGCTCGCAGTACGGGGACGTCGCCGGCCGCGTCGTCGCCACCGCCGACGGCGTGCGCGTCTCGACCCCCTTCTCGCTCTACGTGGAGCCCGAGACGGTCACCCTGCGCGTCAAGCTCGTCGACCGCGCGGGCAAGCCGGCCGCCGGCCCGTCCTCCCTGGACGTCATCGGCACCGACGACGCCTCCGGTGAGCGCCGCTTCAACGACGGCTCCACCGACCAGGTCTACCGGGTCCGCCCGGGCGCGTACTTCCTCTCGGCCTTCGTCGCCACCCCCGACGCCGGCGAGAACGCGACGATGACCGACTCGCTCACCTACCTCGGCCGTCCGCAGACGGAGGTCAAGAAGGACACGGTGATCGTGCTGGACGCCCGCAAGGCGGCCAGGCTGAGCATCGGAACGGACAAGCCCACCGAGGCGCGCGCCACCACCCTCGCCTTCGCCCGCACCTGGGACGACGCCTGGCTGCACGCGGGCACCGCCATGGGCGGGCGCACCATCCGCGGTTACTACGCCTCCGTCGAGGGCAAGGCGAAGGACGGCGCGTACGAGTTCGGCAGCTACTGGCGGGCGGCCGCGCCGCTGCTCTCCGAACTGAAGGCGGACGGCGGCCCGGTGCTGCACCCGCTCACGGCCTCCACGGGCAGCGACAACCTCGACGGCACCGGCAGCGCGCCGCTCGTCAATGCGGGCACGGGTACGGCCGAGGAGCTCGCCGCCGTCGCCGCCAAGGACGCGATCGTGCTGGTCAAGACGGAGGACGCCGCGCTGTACGAGATCGCGGGCAACGCGAAGGCGGCCGGCGCCAAGGCCGTACTCGCCTACCGCGAGGCGCCCGGCCGCTGGCAGGGCTCCACCGGCTACGCGGGCGGTTCGCTCCCGGCGATGTCCATCGAGGCGGCCGAGGGCCGGGCCCTGCTGGCCAAGCTCGCCGAGGCCCCCCAGGGCAAGGTCACGCTGAGCTGGAAGGCCAACGCGAAGAGCCCGTACGTCTACAACCTCGCCCAGATCGAGAAGGGGCAGGTCCACGGCGACCGCACCTACCGGGTGCGCGACCGCGACCTCGCCACCGTCGAGGCGGCCTACCAGTCGATGGGCGTCGCGGCCGACTTCATCGACATCACCGGGGCCTACCGGCCGCTCGGCAACGCCGTCTACTTCGGCAGCCTCGACACCGTCGCGGTGCCGGGCAGGCGCACGGAGTTCTACTCCGCGGGGGACTCGGCCTGGGAGCACCTGGTCTCCAGCAGCTTCCCGTGGGGCGAGTTCATGACCGACCAGCACCGCACGTACGAGGCCGGCTCCAAGCGCGCCGAGAACTGGTACGACGGGGTCGTCGGCCCGGTGGCGCCGCGCGACACCGAGGGCAGGGAACTGCTGGCCGCCGAGCGGCAGGGCAACCTGATCGGCTTCGCCTCCGCGATGTGGGGCGACACCGGGCACTACGCCCAGCAGGGCGGCTTCGGTGACCTCGGCAACGTCTCGCTCAAGCGCGACGGCGAATCGCTGGGCGACAGCGGCTACCCGTCCGGGGTCTTCGAGGTCCCGGCCGGGGAGGCCACGTACGAACTGACCCAGCAGCTCGAGAAGGTCGGCCAGCCCGCCCGGACCTGGCAGCGCTCACAGGCGGTCCTCACCTCCTGGACCTTCCGCTCGAAGCTGGACACCGCGCAGTACTCGCAGCCCCTGCCGATCCTCTTCCCGAGGATCTCGGCTCCGCTGGACGGGATGAAGACGCTGGCCGCGACCGACGGTCAGAAGATCGCCCTCGGGGCCGGCGGGCACGCGGGCTACACGCCCGGCGCGCTCAAGGCGGCCAAGCTGTCGTACTCGTACGACGGCGAGAACTGGACCGAGGCGAAGGTGAGCGCGAGCGGCGGGCAGTGGGCCGCGACCGTCGACCACGCCGGGGCCGCCGGCAAGCAGGTCACGCTCAAGGTCGAACTGACCGACACGAACGGCGCCACCGTCACCCAGACGGTCGCGCGGGCGTACGACATTCGCTGAGCCGTCCGACGAATACGAGGGGGGTCCATCGGACGGCGGTCCGATGGACCCCCCTTTTCGTGCGTTCGCCGTATTCCGGCCGCTCCGGAGCCCGACAATGGGGGCCATGAGTCAGCAGGGCGCGGACGACTGGTGGCAGAAGCTCTACTACGAGGACCCCGACGCGGGCCCGGACCCAGACCCCCGGGACACGTTGGACCACCGCTTCCGTTCGGCGGCCGTCCTGGTGGCCAGACCGGCGGTACCGGCCCCACGGCCGCCGGAGCCGGGCCCCGGGCCTTCGCCGCAGGACGGCCCCGGTCCCGCGCCCGCGCCGCGGGCCGCCTACACCGACTCGCTGCTGCCGCCCCCTCGGGACCCCCGGGCGGGCGGGCAGACCTGGTACGCGCTGGGTGACGTCGCCGTTCCGCCCGCGCTGCCCGCCGAGGACGAGGACCCGGAGCAACCGCCGGTCTCCGGGTGGGGCCTACGAGACGACGGGCCCGTCGCCGCCCCGACCGCGGAGCAGGCCCCGGAGCGGGCCCCGGCCGGGGCGGGGACCGGTGCGGGCCCCGGGCCCGGCTTCGACCCCGGGTCCCACCCCGGCGCCGGATCCGGCTGGGACTCCGGCTGGGACTCCGGCCCGGACTCCGCGGCCGGCTCCGAGCCGGGGGCCGGGGCCGCTACCGGATCCGCCCCGGGCCCCCTGGAGGGTCCGGCGACGAGCTTGGTGAAGGGTCCTGCGGCGGACCCGGCGGCGGGACCCCTTCCGCCGCGGCCGGAGGTCACGCATCTGGGGGACCGGCCCCCCACCTACTGCGCCGAACCCGTCGCGCTGCCCGCCGCCGATCCGGGCGGCCTCGACGCGCTGATCCCCGACACCGTGCTGGAGGGAGCCCAGTACGGCGGCTACACCCTGCGCGCCGCCTCCCTGCGCGGGGACTCCGCCCGGTTCCGCGGCGAGGCCCGGCGGGACTTCCTGCTCACCGCCCGCTTCGGCAGCGGCCCCGACGCCCTGGTCCTGGTCGTGCTCGCCGGCGGGGACCGGGCCGCGTCCGGTGCCGCCGAGGCCGCCGCCGAGGTGTGCCGGTCCGTGGCGGGGGCCGTCGGGCGGAGCCAGGAGCGGCTGGCCGAGGACATTCGCGCCGGGCGCCGCGAGGCACTGCGCTCGGGTCTCCAGCGGCTCACCGACCGGGGCTACGGGCGGCTGCGTGCCCGCGCCGCCGAGCTGGGGCTCCAGGAGGACGCGTACACGGCGGGGCTGCGCGCCCTGCTGCTGCCCGTCGATCCGCAGTGCCGGACCCGGGTCTGCTTCGGCGCGGGCTCCGGCGGGCTGTTCCGGCTCCGCGCGGGGCAGTGGCGGGACCTGGAGGAGGTCCCGCCGGCGGATGCCGGCGGGTTCCGCTTCCGCGCGTCCGTGGCCCGGCCGGGGGACACGCTGCTCCTGTGCTCCGGCGGCTTCGCGGACCCGATGCGGGAGGAGGAGCCCCTGTCGGCGGAACTCGCCGGCCGCTGGTCGCAGACGGACCCGCCGGGCCTCGCGGCCTTCCTCGCGGACACCCAGCTCCGCCTCAAGGGGTACGCCGACGACCGGACGGCCGCCGCGGTCTGGGAGGCGTGAGCGGGCGAACCGTGCGTGGATGGGAGGCGCACGCGGCAGAGCCGAACCGGAAAGGGCGCCCCCTCCATGGCCAAGCAGAACGTGGCGGAGCAGTTCGTCGACATCCTCGTACGCGCGGGCGTGCGGCGGATGTACGGAGTCGTCGGCGACAGCCTCAACCCCGTCGTTGACGCGATCCGCCGAACGGGCGGCATCGAGTGGATCCAGGTCCGCCACGAGGAGACCGCCGCCTTCGCGGCCGGCGCCGAGGCCCAGATCACCGGCCGGCTCGCCGCCTGCGCGGGCTCCTGCGGTCCCGGCAACCTCCACCTCATCAACGGCCTCTACGACGCCCACCGATCGATGGCACCGGTCCTCGCGCTGGCCTCGCACATCCCCTCCGGTGAGATCGGCCTCGGGTACTTCCAGGAGACCCACCCCGACCGGCTGTTCACCGAATGCAGCCACTACAGCGAGCTGATCTCCAACCCGAACCAGATGCCCCGGGTCCTGCAGAGCGCCATCCAGCACGCCATCGGCCGCAGCGGGGTCGGGGTGATCTCCCTGCCGGGCGACATCGCCTCCCTGCCCGCTCCGGACAAGAGCATCGAGCACGCGCTCGTCACCGCGCGGCCGACCGTACGGCCCGGCGACGGGGAGATCGAGAAGCTGGTCCGGCTGATCGACGAGGCCGACAAGGTCACGCTGTTCTGCGGCAGCGGCACCGCCGGGGCGCACGCCGAGGTGATGGAGTTCGCCGGCCGCGTCAAGGCCCCCGTCGGTCACGCCCTGCGCGGCAAGGAATGGATCCAGTACGACAACCCCTACGACGTCGGCATGAGCGGGCTGCTCGGCTACGGCTCGGCCTACGAGGCCACCCACGAATGCGATCTGCTGATCCTGCTCGGCACCGACTTCCCGTACAACGCCTTCCTCCCCGACGACGTGAAGATCGTGCAGGTGGACATCAGGCCCGAGCACCTCGGGCGCCGTTCCAAGCTGGACCTCGCGATCTGGGGCGACGTGCGGGAGACCCTGCGGGCGCTGAACAGCCGGGTGAGGGCCAAGACGGACCGCCGGTTCCTGGACCGGATGCTGAAGAAGCACGCGGACGCGCTGGAGGGGGTGGTGAAGGCGTACACGCGCAAGGTGGAGAAGCACACGCCCATCCATCCCGAGTACGTGGCCGCCGTGCTCGACGAACTCGCCGACGAGGACGCCGTCTTCACCGTCGACACGGGCATGTGCAACGTGTGGGCGGCGCGCTATCTTTCCCCGAACGGCAAGCGCCGCATCATCGGTTCCTTCAGTCACGGCTCCATGGCCAACGCCCTTCCGCAGGCCATCGGGGCGCAGTTCACCGATCGCGGACGTCAAGTGGTGTCGATGTCGGGCGACGGTGGTTTCTCCATGCTGATGGGAGATTTCCTCACCCTGGTGCAGTACGACCTCCCCGTCAAAGTGGTTCTCTTCAACAACTCATCGCTCGGAATGGTCGAGTTGGAGATGCTCGTTTCCGGCCTGCCTTCGTACGGAACGACGAACAAGAATCCCGACTTCGCGGCGGTCGCCCGCGCGGCGGGCGCGTACGGGGTCCGGGTGGAGAAGCCCAAGCAGCTCACAGCGGCTTTGAAGGATGCTTTCAAGCACAAGGGACCCGCCCTGGTGGACGTGGTGACCGACCCCAACGCGCTGTCGATCCCGCCGCGCATCAGGGCGGAAATGGTGACCGGATTTGCGCTGTCCGCCAGCAAGATCGTGCTGGACGGAGGGGTCGGCCGGATGATCCAGATGGCGCGATCCAACCTGCGCAACGTGCCCCGCCCCTGAGCCCGGATGCGTGCGGATTCCCCCGGCGGGCATGCATCCCGTAGGCCTGTTCGAGAGGCGGGCCGATTCGGGGTCGAGTGCATTCGGGAGGTACATCGCCGTGCGGGTGGGGGCGAAGACCGGAAAGCTGTGGAAGAGGGGGCGGCCGGTACCGCGTGAACCGTCCGTCGAGGACGGGGGAGCGGTGGACGCGCTGGGGATCACCCGTAGCGTGCGGCGGGCCGATCTCAAGGCGGTCGCAGAAGTCCGCCGGGCGTTACGGGAGTTGATGCGCCACCGGTGCAGGGCGGATGCGGCCGACGTGGCCGAGCTGCTGATCACCGAACTCGTGACCAACGCCCTCGTCCATACCGACCAGGGTGCCGAGGTCTCCGCGACGATCGCCGCGGACCGGCTGCGGGTGGAGGTCCGGGACTACGCGGCCCGCCGGCCCCGGCCGTACGTACCGTCCGCCGACGACGGTACGCACGGCAGGGGGCTGGTGCTGGTCCAGGCCCTGGCCGACGCCTGGGGCGTGGACGCGTTGGCACGGGGCAGCGGCAAGGTGGTGTGGTTCGAGCTCGAAGGGGCGAACGAGGCGGGGCCCGCCTGACGGAGAGGTCGGGCGGGTCCCGCACACGAGCCGGTCAGCCGAACTGCTGTTCCAGATCCTTCAGTTTCCGCTCGAGCGAGTCGAGCCGCGGAAGAGTCTGGGTGTCGTCCTCGGCGGTGAGGTCCACCGTCCGGGGGCCGCCGGCCGTGTCAGCGGATTCCGTTGCGCTCACGGCCTGGAGGGAGGGCCTTCGTCGTAGGGGCAGCTGTCCCGTTTCCGCTATGGCCGGCTCCGCGCCGACCGGCGCGGAGCCCGCTCCGGGGGCCAGCCCCGGCACGTCGACCTGGCGGGCGCGGGCCACGCGCCCGAACGCCCGGTTCTGCCGGCCGAGCGCCTTGATGTGCGCGCGGTCCAGGCGGTGTTGCTCCCGCCTGCGGTGCCGGTCCTGCTCCTTCTCCTTCTTGTCCTCGCGCACCTCGTCCACGGCCTCGTCGAGCGTGCGCACCCCTTCCAGCAGCATCAGCGACCACGCGCCGAAGGTCTCCCGGGGGGCCCGCAGCCAGCGCACCATCCGGATCTGCGGCAACGGCCGCGGGATCAGGCCCTGTTCGCGCAGTGCGGCCCGGCGGGTCTGCTTCAGGGCGCGGTCGAAGAGCACGGCCGCCGAGAGCGACATGCCGGAGAAGAACTGCGGGGCCCCGTCGTGACCGATACCGCGCGGGGCGTGCACCCAGTTGAACCAGGCGGCCGCGCCCGCGAACAGCCAGACCAGCATGCGCGAGCCGAGGGCCGCGTCGCCGTGGCTGGCCTCGCGGACGGCGAGCACCGAGCAGAACATGGCGGCGCCGTCGAGCCCGAAGGGGACCAGGTACTCCCAGCCCCCGGAGAGGTTGAGGTTTTGCCGGCCGAAGCCGACCAGCCCGTGGAAGGAGAGCGCGGCGGCCACCGCCGCGCAGCAGAAGAGCAGGACGTAGGAGGCGGTCCCGTAGACGGCTTCCTTGCGCCGCCGCCGCTCCTCGCTGCGCTCCCAGCTGTCCTCGGCCGCCGCGGCCTTCTCGCCTTCGCGCTTGCCCCGGGCCAGTACCGCCACTGCCGCAAGTACGCCCAGGATCAGCAGGCTGCCGGGCAGCAGCCAGTCCAGCGATATGTCGGTCAGTCTCATGCGGATGTCCCTTGACTCGCGTATGCGTCTGTTCGGCTTGTGGGCCGGTGCGGCTTTCCGGGCGCCATAGTGGCGCAGGCGGTGAGCCGTACACGCGGGTTTCGGGGCAAGAGGACGCCATCGGGGGGCGGAGCCCGCCGGATAGGGCGTTGCGGCTCGAACTCACGCTCGTACGCAGTGGTTTGAGTTCGATTCCGGGTCAGTCGGACGGGTGGGTTCAGCGGGTACCGGCCCGCACGGTCCGAAGGCGGCGCCGGGTCAGCCCGACGTCAGCCGTGCCACGCGGTCCGCGTCGCAGGTGCGGGGGCAGGTGGCGCAGGTGTCCTCGGGACGGACCGTGTAGAAGAAGCAGCAGCTCACCCGGTCGCGGGTGGGCAGTTGCCGGCCGCCCGGGCCTTCGAGCGTGCGGAAGCCCGCGCCGCCCGTGTACGGGAGCGTCGCGCCGGGGAGCAGCAGCTCCAGCTCGCGCAGGGCCCGCCGCTCCTCGGCCTCGCCGAGCAGCCGGCCGACGTACCAGAGGCCCTCGACGGCCTCGTCGGTCGCCATGCCCCACAGTGCGCGCCGCCCGCGCCGCATGCGCGGGCCGAAGCCGCCCAGGACCGGTTCGAGGTGCCGGGCCACCGCGACGCGTACCTCCTGGCGCAGTGCCTCCTCGTCGGGTACGACGCGGGCCCCGGGGAGTGCGGCGGCCGGGTCGTCCGGCAGGCAGGCGAAGGAGCCGGTGCGCACGGCCATGCGGCCCTCGGTCCGGTGGAAGGACACGGATTCCGGGGGCAGCAGGGGCACGCGCCGGTCGAGGAACCAGGGCGTGGTGATCAGCAGGCAGGCGGGCCAGGCGTACCGGTGGAACCCGAACCCCGCGACCACGTCGGTCCGGGCCTGGCGGCCGTGGTCCCGCAGGACCTGGGCGTCGTCCCAGGCCAGGAACGCGTCCAGTGCCCCGCCGCCCGCGGCGAGCTCGTCGGCGCCGACCCACCCCGCACCGCGGGGGGAGGGTTCGTGCGGGGCGAGCTCGGTGACGCGCAGACCGTCGTAGGCCCGGCCCAGCCGTGCGTAGGCCGACGCCATGGGAGAGCCGGCCGGGGCGTTGGCGTCTACGGGACTGACGGCCATGACGGTCATGGGGGCCACCGAATCACACGATCGTTAACAGGTAAGGCTTACCTTAGCTGAACTCCGGCGGCTTCGGGATACCCTCTCGTCAGGTCTTGACCCGTAGGAGGACCGAGTGCGTGATACGGCCCGAGCCCGGGTTCCGGCGCAGCAGACGGTGAAGGTGTCCCGCCATTCGGTGCGCGGGCAGATCCTCGACGCCCTGCGCGCCGCGCTCCTCGAGGGCGAGTTGGCGCCCGGGGAGATCTACTCCGGACCGGCCCTCGGCGAGCGGTTCGGGGTCTCCGCGACGCCCGTGCGAGAGGCGATGGCCCAGCTGGCGCTGGAGGGAGCGGTGGAATGCCTGCCGAACCGCGGCTTCCGGGTCCTGGCCCGTACGCCGCGGGAGCTGGCCGACCTGGCCGAGGTCCGGGCCCTGCTCGAAGTCCCCGTGATGCTGCGCCTCGCCCGCTCGGTGGCCCCCGAGGTCTGGGCCGCGCTGCGCCCGGCGGCGGCCGCGACGGCGCACGCCGCGGTCTCGGGCGATCTGGCGGGCTACGCGGACGCGGACCGGGCGTTCCACCGCGCGGTGCTGGCCCTGGCGGGCAACGGCCAGTTGCTCCTGGTGGCGGACGACCTCCACCGGCGCTCCCAGTGGCCCCTGCCGGGAGCCGCGCGGGCGCGCCGCGCGGACCTCGTCGCGGACGCGGCGGAGCATCTGTCGTTGCTGGACGCGCTGGCGGCCGGTGACCTGACGGTGGTGGAGTCCTTGGTACGGGAGCACTTCGCGGGAGCCTGACGAACGCCGGCGGGGCTGGAGGATCCAGCCCCGCCGGCGTTCGACGGCGTCGAAGGGGCTCAGGCCGCCGGGGCCGGGTGGAGTTGGTCCGCCAGCCAGGTGGGGATGCCACCCAGGAGGTGGAACAGCCGGCGTGCCTCCGCGCGCAGCCTGGCGGCCTCCGGTTCCGGTTCGGCTTCGGCCAGGGCGGCCAGCGCCGGGGCCGTGCCCACCAGGAAGCCCAGGTCCTCGCGGATCCGGAGGGATTCCGCGAAGCCCTTGCGGGCCTCGGCGACTTCCCCGTCCCGCAGGGACAGCGCGGCGAGGTGCCGCCACGTGAAGGACAGCAGGAGCGTGTCGCCGTGTGCCAGTGCCCCCGCGTGGGCCCGCTGGTACGCGGGCAGCGCCGACTGCGGGGCGTCCGCCAGGTGTTCGGCGACCAGGCCCCGCCGGAAGTCCAGCAGCGGGCGGGTCCGGGAACCCGGCGTCAGCAGCGCCGCCGCCCGGCCGAGCGCGGAGCGGGCCTCGTCGGCCCGGTCCCGTACGCCCAGCACGGTCGCCGCGTACGCCAGGTGGCCCCGCTCGCACGCGGCGGCGCCCCGGTCGCCGTCGTCCTGGGACACGGCCTCCGCCACGCGCAGCGCGTCCTCGGCCTCGGCCCAGCCCTGCCCGGTGAACAGGCAGCGCTCGACCAGGAGCGCGGTCCGCTGTACGGCGGCTCCGGCGTCGTACAGGTGCGGCGTCAGCAGGGCCGCCGCGTCGGTCCAACAGCCGCGCGAGCGCAGCCGCCATATCGCCCGCTGGAGGGGGTCGTCTCCCCCGGTAGTTCCGGCACCGGACATGGCGGTATCCGCCACATTGCCCTCCCCAAAGCAACCAAGCAGCACGTCGTTGAGCCCTGGGGCGAAATGAGAGCACGGATCGGCGGGTTCGGCCAAGGGGTCGGGTGAACTCTTTCACAAAGTCCGGACGGATCATCAGCCGGCACCGCTGCGGCTCCACCCCGCCCCCGCCCGGCCCCGACCGGCTCTCGGGGCCGGTCAGGAAGCGGATCTTCTCAGCTCATCCGCAGTGCCAGGAAGAAGTCGAGCTTGTCCTCCAGCCGGGAAAGATCCCGTCCCGTCAACTGCTCGATCCGCCCGACGCGGTACCTCAGCGTGTTGACGTGCAGGTGCAGCCGGGTCGCGCAGCGGGTCCACGAGCCGTCGCAGTCGAGGAAGGCCTCCAGCGTGGGAATGAGTTCCGCCCGGTGGCGGCGGTCGTAGTCGCGCAGCGGGTCCAGCAGCCGGGCCGTGAAGGCGCGGCGCACGTCGTCCGGGACGAACGGCAGCAGCAGGACGTGGGACGCCAGCTCGTGGTGGCCGGCCGCGCAGACCCGGCCGGGGCGCGCCGCCGCGACGCGGCGGGCGTGCCGGGCCTCCTCCAGCGCTCCGCGCAGCCCCTCGGCGGAGTGGACGGCGGCGCTGACGCCCAGCGTGAGCCGCCCGTCGTCGGCGAGTCCGGCCGCCAGGGGCTCGCGTACGGCCGTGAGCAGCGTCTCGGCGTGCAGGGCGGCGTCGGGCCCCTTCTCCTCCCCGGGCTCCCCGGCCGGCGCCGGCAGCGGTACGAGGGCGATCGCCTCGTCCCCGGCGTGCGCGACGGCGATCCGGTCCGCGGGCTCCGGCCCGGAGAGGGACGGGTCCACGAGGATCTCCTCGAGCAGCGACTGGGCGACGGGCCCGCCGGCGATGTCGCCGCCCTCCCAGTCCACCCGCGCCACGACGACCTGCCAGTGCGGGGCGGCCCCCAGCCCCGGCAGGAGCACCGGCGCGGCCACCCGCAGGCGGGCGGCGATCTCGGCGGGCGGCGCGCCCGTCTGGACCAGCTCCAGGATCTCCTGGGCGAGGCGGCGGCGCACGGTGCGGGCCGCGTCGCGGCGGTCCCGCTCCACGGCGATCAGCTGGGTGACGCCCTGGAGCAGGTCGAGGCGCTCGGCCGGCCAGTCGCCCGCGTCGGCCTCGACGGCCAGCAGCCAGTCGGAGAGCACGCTCTCGCGCACGTCACGGGCTCCCGGGCCGCCCGGACCCCGCCCGGCTCCCCTGATCGGGAAGAGGGAGTAGGTCATACCCTGGAGGGAGATCCGGTGCGGGCCCCTGCGGCCCGTCCGGACCGCCGCGAGGTGTTCGCTCGCCAGTGCCGCGCAGACGCCCGGCGCCAGCGGCTCCCCGGCTCCGGCGATCTGCCGGCCCGTGGGCGAGAGCACCCAGGCCCGGAGATCGAGGTCGGTGGTGAGCAGATCGAGCACCACATCGGGGCCTCCTCCGGCCGGACCCGAGGTCATGAGGCGGCGGTGGCGGTCCACGACGGCGGCGAGGTCGCCGGCGCGCTCGCCGGAGACCTGCCGGACCACATACTCGGTGATCGTGGCGAATGCAACGTCTTCGTTCACGGCGAACAACGGCAGCCGGTTGCGCAGACACGCCGTGACGAGGTCGTCGGGAATGTCGCCCAGCTCCGCCTCGCCGGCCGCGAGCCCCGCCACGCCGGCGCTCGCGAGGATTCGTACGAATGGCTCGGAGTCGGCTGAATTTCGTCTCCAGGCCAGGCCAGTGAGGACGAGTTCGCCTCCGGAGAGGTATCGGCTGGGATCACGCAGGTCGGTCGTCATGACCCCGCGGACCGTCCGGTCGAGTTCTTCCTCGCCGCCGAGCAGCCGCAGCCCCAGCGCCTCGGTTTCCAGCAGTGCGCGCAGCCGCATGATGTCGCCGCCGATCTGTCTCGAATGTTGCCGTTGGAAATCGGGCAGGTCGTCGCATCCTGCCTTTCATACGAATCTACAAGACGAGGGAGGCCGCCAGCCAACTCCTTCATGGTTTCGGTGACTGCACCCGGGGGACGGGCGGCCGGTGTACTGAGTCCACACCGCGTTAACAGCACGTGAACGACCAGTCGAGGGTCCTTAGGCCTCCTGGCTTGAAGTGAACGACCCGATGAAGAAGAAGAGAGCCGTACATGGACTTCCTTCGCCCCGCCAGCTGGGAGGAGGCGCTCGCCGCTAAGGCCGAGTTCCCCACAGCTGTGCCGATTGCGGGTGGCACCGATGTGATGGTCGAGATCAACTTCGACCACCGTCGGCCGGAGTACCTCCTGGACCTGAACCGCATCGGCCTGCTGCGGGAGTGGGAGGTCGGCGAGGACGTGGTTCGTCTGGGCGCCTCCGTCCCGTACACGCAGATCATGGAGAACCTCCGCACGGAGCTCCCGGGGCTCGCGCTCGCCTCGCACACGGTCGCGTCCCCGCAGATCCGCAACCGCGGCGGCGTCGGCGGCAACCTCGGTTGCGCCTCGCCGGCCGGTGACTCCCACCCCGCGCTGCTCGCGGCGGGTGCCGAGGTCGAGGTGGAGTCCGTACGCGGCTCCCGCCTGATCCCGATCGACGCCTTCTACACGGGCGTCAAGCGCAACGCGCTGGCCGCCGACGAGCTCATCAAGACCGTCCACGTCAAGAAGGCGGACGGCCCCCAGCAGTACTCCAAGGTCGGCTCCCGCAACGCGATGGTCATCGCCGTCTGCGCTTTCGGCCTCGCCCTGCACCCCGAGACCCGCACGGTCCGTACCGGCATCGGTTCGGCCGCGCCGACCCCGATCCGGGCGAAGGCGGCCGAGGAGTTCTTGAACGCCGCGCTCGAAGAGGGCGGTTTCTGGGAGTCCGGCAAGGTCGTCACCCCGTCGATCGCCAAGCAGTTCGGTGACCTCGCCTCCGGTGCGGCCAATCCGAT
>NZ_JBHWVV010000007.1:396378-437212 GCF_042736715.1 Streptomyces sp. NPDC060049 | reverse complement strand
CCCCCGCCCACCGCCCGCCGGTGCCACGGCCGGGCCGCCGCGTCCGGAGTCCCGGCTCCCGGCCTCCGCCCGCCGGTGCCACGGCCGGGCCGCCGCGTCCGGAGTCCCGGCTCCCGGCCTCCGCCCGCCGGTGCCCCGGCCCGGCCGCCGCGTCCGGAGCTCCCTGCCCCGCCCGGCCGTCCCGCTGGGCTGGGTCCGGCCCCCTTTACGCTGCTCGGCGGCTACCCCCTGCGGCTATCCCCTGCGGCTACCCCCTGCGGCTCGCCGCCGACCCGCCGCGGACCTCGAGGGCCGTCTGCCAGCCCGGGGCCTCCTGCGGGGCTTCCGGCGGGGTGCGGCGGCCGCCCCTGGCGAAGAAGGCCGCCAGGGGGAGGGTGGCCGCGCCGACCGTGACCGCGTCCGGGCCCAGCGAGCCCATGTCGATGGTGACCCGGGCGGCCGGGTGGCGCAGCGAGTAGCGCGTCGCGTGTTCCCGTACCGCTTCGAGGATGTGCGGGCCCAGCATCAGGCCCGCCCAGCCGCCGATCAGGATCCGCTCCGGGTGGAACAGGTTGATCACGTCGGACAGGCCCGCGCCCAGGTACTCGGCCGTCTCGTCCAGGACGTCCAGGGCGACGGCGTCGCCGCTGCCCGCCGCCGCCAGCAGCGCGGCCAGGGCGTCCTCCTCGTTCCCCGCGACCGCCTCCACGCCGCCCCCGAGCTCCGCCCACCGTTCCAGCAGCGACTCGGCCCCCGTGTACGCCTCCAGGCAGCCCAGCGCCCCGCACCGGCAGCGCCGGCCGCGGACCTGGACCGTCAGGTGGCCCCATTCGAGCGGGGCTCCCTCGGTGGCGCCGCCGTCCGGTGAGCCGTCGGTGATCAGACTCGCGCCGACGCCGGAACCGAAGAGCACGACCACGGCGTCCCGCGCGCCGCGTCCGGCGCCGAACCACATCTCCGCCTGGCCGAGCGTGCGCGCCCCGTTGTCGATGATGTACGGGACCTCCTGCGGCACGGCTCCCGTCTCCCGCAGCAGCGCCTCCAAGGGGACGGCGTCCCAGCCGATGGTCTGCCCGTGGACGACGGTTCCGCCCGGCGCGTCGCGGTCCACGATGCCCGGTACGCCGATCCCGACGCCGAGGAGCCGGTCCGGGCCGATCCCCGCCTCGGCGAGCACGGTGGCGATCCCGGTCCGTACGTGGTCGACGATCGGGCCGACGTCGTAGCAGCCGCGCGGCTGCAAGGGGAGCTCGGTGCGTGCGAGTTCGGTGAGGGTGAGGTCGAACAGCTCGACCCTGACCCTGGTTTCGCCGACGTCGACGCCGATCATGTGCGCGCTGTCCGGAGCGATCCGCAGCAGCGTGCGGGGGCGGCCACCGTCGGAGTCGACGACGCCGGCCTCCTCCAGGAGTCCGTCCGCGACCAGTTCGCCGACCACGTTGCTGACCGATCCGGAGCTCAGGCCGGTGGCGGGACCGAGCTCCTGCCGGCTCATCGGCCCGCCGAAGTACAACTGCTGCAGCACTGCGCTGCGGTTGCCCCTTCGCAGGTCCCGCACCGTACGTCCACTGCGCCCCGTGGTCATGTGGCTCCTTCCGCCCTGACGTCGATCGCAACATACCCTTGAGCGACCCCTTGGCGCGACCCTTTCACAGGACTTAACTCACGTTCTAAAATAAGTCGGGACCAAGCGAGACGGGCAAGTACCCGGTTGGGGCCGGTACGCCCCCTCCGACCGGAACCTTCCGCCGCGCCGCGCCCGCACCTCCTCCCGGGGCGGGCGCGGCTCTTCGTGGTGGGATGGGCAGGGGGACATCTGACCGGCTCACGGAGAGGCGAGGCGCATGTCCGAAGACCAAGAGGGCACCATGCGGGCGATGACCTACGACACCTACGGCGGAGTGGAGGTGCTCTCCGAGACCCGGCAGCCCCGGCCCAAGGTCGGGCCCGGCGAAGTGCTCGTGCGGGTGCGGTGCGCCTCCGTCAACCCCGTCGACTGGAAGATCATGGCGGGCGGACTCGACGCGCTCATGGACGTCGTCTACCCCGTCGTACCCGGCTGGGACGTGGCCGGCACCGTGGAGTACGCCGGCATCGACGCCCCGGAGTTCACGGCAGGTGACGAGGTCATCGCCTACGCCCGCAAGGACTACGTGCACGGCGGCACCTTCGCCGAGTTCGTGACCGTCCCCGTGCGGGCCCTCGCGGCCAAGCCCGCCTCCCTGAGCTGGCAGCAGGCCGCGGGACTGCCGCTGGCCGGCCTCACCGCCTACCAGGTGCTCACCCGCCTCGCCACCGGCAAGGACGACACCGTCCTCGTGCACGGCGCCGCGGGCGGCGTCGGCAGCCTCGGCGTACAGATCGCCCGCGCGCTCGGCGCCCGTGTCATCGGCACCGCCTCCGCACGCAACCACGACCGGCTGCGCGAGCTCGGCTGCGAACCCGTCGAGTACGGGGACGGCCTCGCCGGCCGGGTCCGGGAGCTGGCTCCCGACGGCGTCACCGTCGTCGCCGACTTCGTCGGCGACGTCCTCGAGACCACCCTCGCGGTACTGGCCGAAGGAGGCCGGCACGCCTCCATCGCCGACCACACCGTCCTCGGCGCCGGTGGCCAGTGGATGTGGGTGCGGCCCATCGGCGCCGACCTCGCCGAGCTGGGCCGGCTCGCCGACGCCGGAGCGCTCACCGTCACCGTCGCCGAGACCTTCCCGCTCGCCGAACTGCCGGCCGCCTTCGAACTCAGCCAGGCCGGACACACCGCGGGGAAGATCGTTCTGGAGGTCTGAGCCCGCCGGCCGTCGGCGGACGCCGACCGCGCGCCGGGACATGCGAAACCGCGCGCCGCCCGGGTGAGGTACGGGCGGCGCGCGGGATGTGCGGAGGTGGGGTCCCGGGATCGGGCGTAGACGGCCGAAGTGGAACAGGGAGCTGCGCGGTGCACGCGCATCCGCCCCAGCCGTCGTTCGGGAACCCGCTCCCGTCCTGGGAAGGGCGGGGTGCGGAACCGGGTGTGCGGGGGAGGGTGCGGGTGCGGCCAATCCCCCTACGGGAGGCGGTAGTCGGGGCCGAGCACGGCGCCCGCGCCGGGGTGGGTCTCGTCGTAGCCGCGGGCGTTGCACTGGAGGCCGCCCTTGATGCAGTGCTCGACGAGGGCGTTCAGCGTCCGGTCGTCCCACGCGTTGAAGAAGTCGTAGTGGAAGGAGTGGCCGGATCCGCTCGACAGCCTGACCTGCGACATGTCGCCGCTGACCGGGAAGGCCATCTTGAACTCGACCATCGGCACCGCGACCGGGTGGTCGGCCGGGCAGACGTTGTCGTTGTTGCCCGGCTTCACGACCGGATAGGCCATGTGCGCCTTGTGGTCAGGGGTGTCCAGGTGCTTCCCGTCCCAGCAACTGGGCGACTGCATGCGGATGTTGAGCTGAGTGCCTGACGGGCAGTGGGCCGGGAACTCCGTGTTCTTGAAGCTGTCACCGCACTCCCAGCCCTCGACCCAGCCCCGGTGGCCGCGGAACTCGGCCGCGGTCTGGGTCGGGCTGCCGACGACGAAGCGCAGGCCCTTGGGGAACGGGCGCACGCTCGTGTAGTCGGTGACGCCCGTCTTGTAGTAGATGACCTGCGGACCGGTGGGCAGGACCTTCTGGTTGCCGTTGTAGAGCGTCGGCATCCAGTAGCCGGAGAGGTCGCCGACCGCGTTGCACGCGGTACCGCCGCCGCTCAGCGAGGCGGTGGTGCTGAAGGCGTTCGTGGTGGTGTTGCCCATGAAGGTGTGGTCGTGCGAGGCACCCGGCCGGCCGGCGTAGACGATCGGGTCGTCCGGGGCGGTCTTGCTGACCGCGCAGTTGGCCTGGAACTCGTGGAAGTAGCGGTCCGGCGGATTGTTCCAGGACGGGGTCACGCCGGTCACCTGCGGCACGGCCGGGATGTAGCCGTCACCGTCGGGGTCGTCTCCCGACGCGAGCGGGGCCGCGGCGGAGTGGTCCATGCCCAGGTGGACGGCTCCGGAGTCGGGCGCGGCCTGCGCGGTGAGCGCGGTGGCGCCGAGGCCGGCGGCCGCGGTCACGGCGATGGCCGCCGAAACCAGTGAGGCGGACAGGGCCCGCGGTCGGAGATTCATGATGCTGCGGCTCCTTCGGTTGGTGTTCTTGGGGGTTCGGGTGGTTGTTGAGGGCCCGGAGAGGTGGGAGAGCGCTCTCTCGGGTGTCCCGGAAAACGCGGGGCGGCCGGCGGCCGCCCCGCGATCCGGGGGTCAGGGGTAGATCAGGGGAAGGAGACGACGGTGGACGGGACGGTCGACGTCCCCGACGTCGGCGCACCCGTGCTGTTGATGACGTGCTCGTACTGGCCGTTGCCGCCCAGCGAGACGACGAGGAGGTCGTGGAACCTCACGCCGGGCTTCACCGGGACCTGGAAACCGTGGTCCTGACGGATCGTCGGGTCCACGTTGTAGTAGCAGTAGCTGCCCAGGCCCCAGCCCTCGTGGGTGTTGACCGAGTCGGCCACCTTGTAGGCCGCGTAGCCCTTGATCGAACCGTTCTGGATGGCGGCCTGGTTGGGGGCGTCGTAGGCCTTCTCGTTCTGGAAGAAGATCGTCCGGCCGCGCTCGCCGTTCCATTCCACGTCGTACTTGTTGAAGTGTTCGACGAACAGGCCGGTGGCCAGTACGTCGTCACCGTTGACGCGGAACCCGTAGTCGGAGCGGTTGGTCTCCCAGCCCACCCCGTCGCCGTGGTCGGCGCGCCAGATCCAGGTGTGGTCGACGATCGTGTCGTGGTTGTTGATCACCATGCCTGCCGTCGCCTTGCCCGCGCCGGCGCCGCCGACCCGGATGAAGACGTCCTGGACGGTGGTCGGGTTCGCCGCGTGGTCCGTCGTGGTGCCGGCCGGGCCGACCTCCAGCAGGGTGGGGGAGTTGACCTGGCCCGCGTCGATCAGGAACCCCGCGAGCTTCACGCCGTCGACGTCGGCGACCTTCATGGCCGTCACCCCGTTGTCGGGGATGAGGGTGGCGAGGCCGAGGCCCAGGACGACCGTGTCGGCGCGGTTGACCCGCACGGTCTGGTCGACGTGGTAGACGCCCGGGGTGAAGAGCAGGTGCAGGCCCTGGGCCAGTGCCTGGTTCATCGTCGCGGCGCTCGTGCCCGGCTTGACGACGTAGAACTGGCTGAGCGGGATCGAGGTGCCCTGCGGGGTGCCGTTGCCCCACGAAGTGCCGCGCGCGTTCACGCGCTTGGCCGGGACGAACACCTTGTACTCGGATCCGTCCAGGTAGAGGAAAGGCTTCTCCCGGGAGACCGGGGTGGTGTCGAGCGTGGTGTAGCGCGGCTCCGGGAAGCTCTGCGCGGGGGCTCCCACGGTGCCGGAGAAGACCTGGTTCCAGACGCTGTTGGACCAGCTGCCGATGGAGCTGTCCCGGGTGTACCACTGCTGCTGCGAGTAGTTGCCGACCTGGCCGTCGATCTTCGAGTCGGCGATGTAGCCGCCCGAGGCCCAGCCGTAGCCGTTCGGGGCGAGGTTGAGGCCGCCCTTGACGTGCATCCGGCGGAAGGGAGCCGCCTGCGAGACGGCCCAGCGGTCGGTGCCGTTGACCGGGTTGAGGGCGAGGTTCTCCGCCGAACGCCAGAAGTTCTGGGTGGCGTTGCCGCCGAACCAGCCGGCGTCGACGGTCACGTCGCCGTTGATGGTGGTGTCGTCGGGGTTCAGTCCGAGGCCGGAGATGGAAGTGTAGAAGCCGATCTGGGCGTTGAGGCCGTTGTAGGTGCCCGGCTTGAAGAGGAACTGGTAGCGGCCGGACCCGAACTGGGCCGACTCCTGCTGGGCGAAGACCTGGTCCAGCTTGGCCTGGATGTTCGGCGTGGAGGGATCGAAGACGATCACGTTGGGTCCGAGGTCGCCGCCGCCGGGGAGGGTCGGACCGGTGCCGGTGGTCCCGTACACCTGGAACTCCCAGAGCGAGTAGCCGTATCCGGTGGTGCGCTGGGTGCCGTACACGCGGACGTAGCGGGCGGTGCCGGTGATGTCGTGGGTCTGGACGCCGCCGGTGCCGTTGGCCGTCGAGTAGGCCGTGGACCAGTTGGTGCCGTCCGTGGACAGCTCGACGCGGTACGCCTTCGCGGCGGCCGCCTCCCAGCGCAGGACGACCTGGCTCAGCTGGGCGGGGGCGCCGAGGTCGACCTGTATCCACTGCGGATCGGCGAACTGGCTCGACCAGCGCGTGCCGTCGTTGCCGTCCACGGCCGCGGAGCCGGGGGTGCCGGCGCCCTCGATCGAGGAGACGGTGACGGACTTGCCCTGCGAGAGGAGTGTGGGCGCCGCGGTGGCGGCGGTGCTCGGGAGGAGCACGAGGAGGGCCGCGACCAGCGCGGCCGCGAGAGTGGCGACGGTCAGCCGCGAGGGGCGTGGCGGGTGATCGGAGAGCAGGGGCATGCGGGGGGACTCCTGACGTCGTGGATCCCGGGGGGATCGAAGCGTGAGTGAACTGCCCGGGGAGGAGGCCGTCAAGGGTTTGAGCGTTCATGAACTGAAGATCCACTGAGGTGTCAACCACGCATCAAGCCTGTGAACTTGGAGTTTCTTCAATCCTTGTGAAAAGTGTTGACGAAAAAACTTCGCAGGACTCTACTAGGGCTCTGACCGCTCCGTCCCGCCGTGCCCGCTGCGGTGGGACGGCGCGTGGGTCGGGAACTTCGGTACGTTCGGAGAGTCGGGTCCGTCGTGCGCTCCGGGCAGCCCATGTGTTCGTTACTTGTCGGCATGGGAGGGGTGGCGCGGGGAGGGTGAGGGCGCGGATCGTGAAGGCCGCGCCGGGACTTCGGGCGCTGAGGTGCCGGATGTCAGGGCAGGTCGGGAACGTCGCCGCAGTCGGCCCCGGCCACCTGTGTGCCCGGGAGCGTCGCCGACCAGGAGGCCGTGAGGGCCGTGAGGGTCCGCGCGTCCGGCGGATCGGCGCCGAGGCCGATCGCGAAGCGGGCCAGGGTCGCGGTCCGCTCGAACGGGCGGGGCCAGGCGTGCACGTCCTCGAAACCCGCCTGGGACAACGCGCCGAGCAGGGCGCGGAGGCGGCCGCGCATCCGTCCGAGATTCTCCTCGAAGTCGGTGGGACGGGCCCCGGTCACCGTGACCACGGCCCAGGCGGCGTGCCGGCGGTGAAGGGGCGGGGCGCCGGCGAGGGCGTCCGCTCCGCCGCCGTCCTCCAGGGCTTCCCACGCGGCGTACAGTTCGCGCCCCAGCAGGTCACGCATGCCGGCGCCGACTTGGGCGGTGCACGTACGCACCGGAGCGGAGGGCGTGAGGACGGTGACGGCCCCGCCGCCGAGCCCCGCCGCTCCGTGAACCGCCCCGCCGGCCGGTCCGGGGTCCCTACCGGGGGCGGCCTGTGGACCGGCCTTCGCCTGCGGTGCCGGCCCGGTCGCGGTGCCCGCGTGCGGTGCCGGCGCCAAGGCCACCGGCGCGCGCCAGTCCCACGCGGCCCAGGTGGCGAAGAACTCGCGGAGCAGTGGGCCGGGGGAGCGGTCGCCCGCGGTGCGGACCGTGCGGGCCGCGAGGACCGCCCAGGCCAGGCCGGGCAGACCGCCGAAGGGGGCCGAGTCCAGGCCGCGGGTGCGGGCCCAGGCCTTGGCCTCGCGCGCGAGCCGGGCGAACGCGGCGTGCTCCGGGCCCACGAAGGCCCGTACCGCGTCCGCGTCGCTCACCGCGCTCAGTGCCACCGCGGCCGGCTCGCCGAGCTCCGCGCGGCGCTCGACCGCCCGGCGCGGCGGGACCTGCCCGGTGGCGACCACGACCAGGTCCACGTCCAGTCCTGCCACGCGCAGCCGCAGGCCCGGCACCCGCGCGCCCGTGACCTCCCGGAGCCGTTCCGCCTCCGGGAACGCCGAGGCCACCCGCGCCCGTACCTCACCGATGCCGGTGGTCCCCGGCACCGCCGCCACCAGGTCCAGGTCCGCCTCCGGCAGGGCGCAGCCCATCCGCCGCGATCCGGCCACGTGCACGACCGCTTCCGGCAGCGCCGCCGCGATCCGCGCCACGACCGCGGCCGCCGTGTCCGTGGCGGCACCCGCGGGCCGCGCGCTCGCTCCCCGCGGCGCTTTCCCGACGGGCCGGACCTGCCCGGCGGGCTCCGGAGCCCGGTTCACCTCGCCCGTGCCGAGTTCCACCGTGGCCCTGACCCGC
Source organism: Streptomyces sp. NPDC060049 (assembly GCF_042736715.1). Taxonomy (NCBI): domain Bacteria; kingdom Bacillati; phylum Actinomycetota; class Actinomycetes; order Kitasatosporales; family Streptomycetaceae; genus Streptomyces; species Streptomyces sp. NPDC060049. The sequence continues at coordinate 429,064 of NZ_JBHWVV010000007.1, read as the reverse complement.
ATCGGCCCGTCGCCGCGGCGCGAGAGGACGGTCAGCGTGCCGACGCGGGCCGATCGGCCGGCGCCGAGCCGCGCGGTGAGTTCCCGCTCCGCCCGGCGCGGGTCCGCACTGCGGCCCAGGGTCAGGTGCGGGGTGAAGCCATCGGCCCGGCCCCGGCACCCGGGGAACCGCAGGGCCAGCGCCTGCCGCAGCTCCTGCCACGGGGCGTCGCCCGCCGCCGCCGGGTCCAGCCACAGGGTCGCGTCGAAGCTGTGCACGCCCTCCAGCCGCGCCGTGAACGGCGCCGTTTGCGCGGCCACTTGGGACAGCAGCGGCAGGGCCTGCTCGAAGGAGGACTCGGGTACGAAGCCGAACAGCAGGTTCACGTGCGCCGGCCAGCGTTCCGCTTGCGGGTCGAGCTCCCGGCGCACCGCCTCAACCGCCGCGTCGTGCGGCGGTGTCCACGCCACCGCCGTCCGCGCCGTGGACCGTACGTCCAGGGTCGCCGCGTGTCCGTCGGCGTCCACCGGGCCGAAGTCCAGCGCGGCCTCGACCCCGTAGTGGTCGGACACGAACAGGCCTTCCGGGGAGGGCGAGTCGCCGCGCAGCCCGGCTCCCGTCACCCGGGCCGCCGCCGACCGCAGCAGGATCCGGTCCAGCCGTGCCGCACGTCCCGACAGCGATCCGACCGCGGCCAGGGGATTGGCGACCGGATCGAAGGTCGGCGTCGCGTCGGCCGGCCCGTGGACCTCGTTCCACGCGTCTCGCATCCCCAGCGCCGCCGCCGGCCCCCCGACCCCCGAGCGGCCGTCGTTGAAGTCGCCGAGCAGCGCCACATCGGCCGCCTCGATCCCCGCCAAACCCTCTGCTATCCGCGTCAGTTCGACAGCACGCCGCTGCGCCCCGCCCTCGGTGTGATCGCTCGTCAGGTGCGTGACGGCGACCACCAGCGGCCCGCCCGCGGTGTCCACCGTGACCGCGAGGACCGCCTTGTGCGGGCCCAGGACGTGCACGCCCGCCTCACGCACCGGGAGCCGGCTCAGCACCAGCAGGCCGCTGTCGGCGACCTCCCGCCCACCGGGATCGGCGGCGACGGTGTACCCGGCCCGCACCCACGGCTCGGCGAGCAGCATCCCGAGCAGCTCGCGCTCCACCTCCTGGAGCGCGATCACATCGGCGTCGGCGGCCGCCAGGTCGGCCAGCAGCAGCGGTCTGCGCAGCGCGGTGGCGATGTGCGGGGCGTCGTACCGGTCCCACAGCGTGTTCCAGGTCAGCAGCCGGACCCGCGCCGGACCGGCGCCGGCGGATCCGGCCTCGGGCGCGGGCAGCCACGTGCCGCCGGCGGCCGCCGCGTCCCACGCGTACGGTGTCCGGGCGGTGAAGAGGGGCGCCCGCAGCAGTCTCGGGTCGCGGACCCGCCCGGCCGCGGCGCTGTCGATGATGTCGACGCCGGTGGCCCGGTCCCACACCAGGACGCCGTCCGCCTCCACGAACAGCACCCGGTGCCACGGGATGTCGCCGCCGGGCACGAACGACGGCAGCGGGACCCGCTTCGGTGCGGCGCCGCGCTGGAGCAGCCCGAGGGTGAAGCGCGCCGGATCGAAACGGGGGTCCCAGCGGACCTGGTGGTAGAGCTCCTCGCTGGTGCGCATCAGTGGTCCCCGCCCCGGGTCGTCCCCGCCGCCGTCGTGCCCGCGGTCGGCGCTGTCGTACCGATCGTGCCCGCCGTGTCCTCGACGGTTCCGTCCGCCCCGATGTACCAGGTGCGGTGCGCCTCGCCGGGATACGGCGGAGCGAAGCGGAGCAGCTGCGATTCCAGCACCCCGGCCGGTACGGGATGGGCGCGCACGGCATTGCGGCGCAGCAGCTCCGCCTCCCCGACGAGGACCACGGCGTGGGTGACCAGCGCGTCGCGCCTCCGGGCGACCGCTCCGGCCTGCCCGCGCTGCCGCCCGGTCAGGGAAGTGGCGTCCCAGACCACCGTGCCGCCGCGGGGTGCGGCGGCGGCCAGCGCCGAGTCCAGCCGGTCCAAGCCCTCGCGGAGCACGTCCGCGTTGTCCCGCTGGTCCGCACGCGCACCCCGCGCCGCGCGCAAGTCGTCCAGAGCGATGTACGCCTCCACCCCGGGCAGGTTCCGGGCGAACGTGCTCTTCCCGCTGCCGGAGGGTCCGCAGAGCTGTACCAGGCGCGGGTAGGACGAGCCGTCCCGCCACCTCCAGGTGGCCGCCACCGCCTCCTCGGCGGTCGTCAACTTCCCCAGTCCGTAGGCCTCGCGCGCCTGCGCCCAGCAGCGGTCGGACGCGTCACCGTCGGATGTCGGCGCGCCGGCGAGGGCGTCGCGCAGCCCGGCTCGCAGGGGTTCCAGCGGCGCCGGCCCGAGCAGTCCCGCCTCCTCGGCGTGCAGCGCGGACCACTCGACGTACTCGCGCACCTCGGCGGCCCGCGCCCCGGAGCCGGCCGGGGCCGCCCCCGCCAGCGCGTGCAGAACCCCCAGGTCGGCTGCCTCCGCCATCCGGACCAGGCCGGCCCGCCGCTCCGCGTCCGGGTAGGGGAAGGGCCTGCGCAACGCCGGGTACAGACCGACCAGGTCCGCGACCCTCCGCGCCGTCGCCATCCCGAGCGGCCCCGTCGCGAGCCGCGCCGCGATCCGGGCCCGGGGTGCGCCGTGCAGGACGCCCGCGAGTACTCCGGCCAGCCGGTCCTCCCCTGACCGGCGCGCCTCCAACCCGTCGATCCTGCCCGCCACTTCGGCGCCCACCTTCTCGGCCGCGCCCCCCGATGCGACCTCGCTCGCCGCCGCTACGGCTGCGCCCGCCGCGCCCGGTTCCCCGACCGCGTCGAACCCCAGAGCGCCGAGCAGGCCCGCCACATCGGGCTCCGCGCCCGACCGTACGTCCCACAGGGCGGCCGCCGGTCCGAGGCCGTTCGCCACCACCCGCTCGTACATCCAGTGCGTGTCCGTCGCGACATGGCCGCCCCGCACCCACTTGGCCACGTACCGGCCGAAGTCGGCGCGCTCGAAGCCCGCCGCCGTGCGCACGACGTAGCCTTCCTGGCGCGCCGTGTCCAGCTTCAGTGCGCGCAGCGCGCGCTCGTCGAAGACGCCCCGCCAGAGCACCCGCGGTCCCGGCACGCCGAGGTCGCGCAGGAAGCGCGCCGTCCGGTCCCAGTCCAGACAGTGATCGCCGTCCCACACGGAGAACCCGTAGAACCACGAGTCGAGTTGCTCGTACGCGAGGGAATGACGGGCGTACACGTTTTCCCCGCAGACCCGCCAACCGGCCGGGATGCCCGCCCCGATGCGGCTCTGCAGACCCTTGACCCACGCCCGCGAAGGGTGGTGGCCGGAGTCGAGCGAGCGCGCGTGGAGACCGTCGGCGTACAGGGTGGTGTTCTCCCCGTCCAGTTTCTCGGTGACCACGACCTCCCGGCCGGCCAGCCCGTCGAGCCGGGTGGTCCGCACGTCGTCGGAGCTCGCGCCCGGGGACCACGGGAGGTGCGGGGTCCGGGGATAGTGGGTGCGCATGGTCCGCTCCTGCTCGACGACGGCGTGCCCCGTCACTGTACGTAGGGGCCACGCGGCCGGACCAGCGAATTAAGCGGTGCCGGGAGCCCGGGTCAGTAGCCGATCGTGAACCGCTTGCCCCCGTGCGCGTCGCGCTCGACCTCGTCGACCAGGGCGACCGCGTAGTCCTTCGTGGAGATCAGGCTGCGGCCGTCGTCGTCCACGACGAGGTCCTCGAGACCCAGCCGGTACGTCCCGGTCCGCTCGCCCGGTTCGACGCGCGCGGCCGATCGAGCCTCCCGCGCCCCGCAGCGCCGCGCGGTCAGTGACACAGCGCGACGATGGCCGGGTCCACCCTCCCGCGCGCCGCCGCGCACAGCGGCGCCATGTCGTACGTACGCTTCGGCGCGGGCCGGGACCCACGGGCCTTCGCGGCCGGCGCCGGGACCCGGGGAGCGGCGGCGGGCCGTCCCGGCTTGGCCCGGCGGGGCCGCTCCGGCCCGCCCCGGGGTGCGACCGGCTCGGCCCTGCTCCGCTCGCGGGCGGCGGGGGCGGGTTCGGCGGAGGCCGTACCGACTCCCGGGCCGGGCGCGGGAGTCGACGAAGGGGCCCCGGGCAACGTCCCCAACGGCTGGGCCTCGGACACCGGGTCGGGCAGCGCGGCCCGTACGCCCGGCCACACTCCCGTCGGCCCGCCCGTCGCCTCGGCGGCCCCCGGCCGCGCGTCCGACCCCGAACCCGCTCCCGGCCCGACCGGCCGCACGGTCACGCACCCCGCCGTCACGGCCGTCAAGGCCGACACGGCAAGGATCAGCGCGGCAACGTTCAAGGGCACCCGCAGTCCCCGGCGCAACTCCATCCGCCCACCCTGCCCCACGAACGTGCAGACCCCCGCACGCCCTCACCCTCAAGGGTGGTGGAGGCAATTCCGCACGCCGCGCACCGTGGTGCCCGCGGCGACGTCCTCGCCGGCCGGCGGCCGGGCGGCGTACAGCCCACCGGATCCGAGGACCGCGGCGCCGCATCCGGCCCCTCCCGGGACGCCCGGCTCGGTCCACCGCTCGCCGGTGGCCGTCCTGGTGCCCGTACGGGGTCCGCGCCGCATGCCGGGGTCTCCTCGCTCCGGTGACGTGGTCGGACCGGAGGTTTTCAGGCCGCCAGTCCGCTCCCGGACCGTAGCAAGATCCGTGTAACCAGGTAATAAGGAGCCATAGCGGGGGCAAAGACGGCAAGAGTGATCTCCGTAACCCCGGAGACGTGCGGGCTGTTGCACAGGCGGCGGGTCCACCCACGGTGGACACCCCTACGGTGAACGGAGTCCGATGCCGCAGCTGACCGACGAGAACCTGGCCGAGGACGCGGGCGGGTCGGGACCGGCCGCATCAGGACAGGACCCCAAGGGATCCGACCGAGGCCGTCCGGACCGCCCCGACCGCCCGGAGCCGGGAACGTGGATGACCCCGGAGGAGTACGGAGCCTCGCGCGCCGCACTCTGGACCGGCGCGGTCGTCCTGGTCACCGACGCCGACGGGCGCGTCCTCGTCCAGAGCGTCGACTACCGCCCCGACCGGATGCTGCCCGGCGGCGCCGTGGACGCGGGGGAGGCGCCGGCCGCGGCGGCCGCCCGCGAGATGTACGAAGAGCTCGGAGTCGAAGGACGGTACCCGCGCGGCCTCGCCGTCGACTGGATCCCGGCGGACACGCCCGGCATCCCGCCCGGGATGCGGTTCCCCGGCGAGATCCTGCACGTCTTCGACGGCGGCACCTGGACCCGGGAGCGGATCGAGTCCGTCCGCCTCCCCGCGCAGGAGGTCACCGGGATCGACTTCGTCGAGCCGGCCGAGCTGCCCTCCCTGATGGACGCGGGCGACGCCCGCCGAGCCCTCTCCGCGCTGCGGGCGCGGATCAACGGCGGCGGCGCCGCCCTGCTGGAAGACGGCCGTCCCACCGCGCCGACCGCCCTGGACCGGCTCGGCGTTCTGCGCGGCCCGCGCGTGCGGCAGCACGGCACCTGGCACGCCGGCCCGGCGCCCGCCGCCCTGCCGTCGCGGGGCCGCGCGGGCTGGCTCTTCGCCCCGGACGGGCGCGTCCTGCTGCTCGTCGACCGGGCCACCGGCACGGCCCACCTCCCGCCCCCGACGGCCGGACCCACCACCCGCGAGCTCCCGCTCGGCTACCGGCACGCCGACGGGGGAGCCCATCCGCGCACCGCCGCACGGCTCACGTCCCTGCCCCCGACCCCCGATCCGGCGTACGCCCGACTGCTGGCCACGCCCGAGCAGGTCCGCGAACTCAGCGACTGGGGCCCGGCCGGCCACGGGGAACTCGCCGCCGTCGACGCCGCCCGAACCCGCCTCTCGCTCCCCGCGCCGCCCCGCACCCCGCCCACGGAACTCCCGGCGGAGGGCTGTCGCTGGTGACTCAATCCCCCGTCCGAGGGCTGCGGTCCCGCAGCATGGGGGGATGAGCGAGAAGTTCACCTACACCGTGTACGTCCAGGCCGACCCCGAACGGGTGTGGCAGGCCCTGACCGAGCCCGCGTTCACCCGCCGCTACTGGGGGCTCGAGTTCGAGACCGACTGGCGGGTGGGATCGACCATGGACTGGGTGGAGCGCGGCGTGCGGACCAGCGATCCGGAGCAGGTGGTCCTGGAGTGCGTACCGCACCGGCGGCTCTCCTACACGTGGCACACCTTCACCCCCCGGTGGGCGAACTCCGCCGGCGTCGACGAGGAACTGCGGGCCCGACTGGCGCGCGAGCGGCGCACGAAGGTGACGTACGAGATCGAGCCGGTCGGCGATACGCTCGCCCGGCTGACCATCCTCCACGAGGACTTCGAACCGGGCGGCACCCTGATCGGCATGTGCGGCCGGGCCTGGCCCATGCTCGCGTCCAGCCTGAAAACCCTCCTGGAGACCGGCGCGCCGCTGCCGGAGCAGGGCCACGAGAACGAACAGGGCTCCGGCGGCTACGAGACGCACGAAACCGGGGTCTGAGGCCGGACGCGCCGACCATCCCCTGCGACCTGCGGATATCTACGCCCGAAAGGCTTCGGCGGACGGTGCTCCGGTCCCGCCAGCCCCCTCCCGGCGGCTGCCGGCGCGGGGCTTCGGCGGACGGTGCTCCGGTTTCTCCAGCCCCCTCCCGGCGGCTGCCGGCGCGCCCTCTGTGATCATGGTCGGAGTCCCTTGATCAGGAGTGCCGACATGTCCCTCCAGCGCCACCGTGCCGCCGAGTCCCTCCGCTCCGGGCAGGTGTGATCCCCGTGCGTCTCGCCGACATCCTGGACGAAGCCGCCGCCGGACGCTTCCCGGCGCCCGACGGCTCCACCACCGTCGTCCCGCAGCCGAGCCCCCGCGACGCGGGCGTACTCGCCTTCACCGCGCACTCCGTGATCTTCACGGACGAGGATCCCGACTGGATACGGGCCACCCTCGCCGCCATCGACTGCGACGGCCTCGCCGCCTCCATGAACCCGCGCTTCCTCGGCGCGCTCCTGGACCGCACCGGCCGGGCACACGACACCACCGACCTGCTCACCGTCGCCGACCCACTGCCGGGAGATCCGGCCCTGGAGCTCCGGGAGGTGGACGACCCCGACCATCCCCGGGTCCGCAGGGCCCGGGGGCGCCGTGACGGCGTACGGGTCTGGGCGACGCCCACCGGCGGGGGAGTGGTGGTACTCGGCCGGGGCGTCGCGGGCCGCTGGGAGACGGCCGTCGAGGTGGCCGAGGACGCTCGCCACCGTGGGCTCGGCCGGGAGCTGGCCCGCGCCGCCCGCCACCTGGTTCCGGACGGGGCGCCGCTCTGGTCCCAGCAGGCCGCGGGCAACGCGCGCAGCATCCGCGCGTTCCAGGCCGCCGGGTACCGGCCGGTCGGCGCGGAAGCCCTGATGCTGGCACGACCCTGACGGGATGCCGGGTCCGACGGCGCGGAACGGGCGGACCGGCGGAACGCTCGGGAGACCCTGACCACCGGCGGTCCACCGGTGTCGTGTGGAATGGCCGTATGGGGAGAAGCCAGTACCGGATACGTCAGCAGGGGGCAGCCAGGTGAACGAAGCCGAGGGGACGACCGCGGCGAGCGTGCCGCCCGAGCACTGGCGCTACGCCCGGCACCTGGAATCCCTGGCCGCAGCGTCCGGCGAGCCCGCGGAGGCCGAGGCCGTGAAGGCCGTGCTGCGCGACCCGGATCCGGTCATGGCCGAGAGCGCGGTCGTCACGCACCTGGACCGCCGGGCGGCGCGGCTGCTGGGCGACGAGACCTTCCCCGCCTGGGCGCGGGCCATGGGCGCGGCCATAGGCGACCACGCCTTCGCAGCCCGCCGGCTGTGGGAGTGGACCCTGCTGAAGGCCATCACGGGCGGCGAGTCCTGGTCCGGGGCGGAGCTCCTCGCCGCCTCCGACTGGTGTCAGCGCACGGCCGCGCAGTCACTGCACGCGGAGGAGGCCCTGCGGCTGCTCGCCGACGCCGCCCGTACCCGGCGCGTGCGCAACGCGGCGGCCCAGCGGCTGCTGCGGCGGGCCGCCGTCACCTGGTGAGGCCGCGGCGCGGGTCCCGTACGACGTGACCCGCGAAGTGCCGGTCCCCTGAAAGGGACCGGCACCAGCCGTTCCCGGCCGGGCCGTGACCGCCGCCTGAGGCCGCGGCCGATGCGGCTACTTCGTGCCCCGCCGCACCCGCGCCGCCGCGCGGGCCTCGGCGGCCTGCCGTGCCTCGATGGTCTTGCGGGACTCCTTGCCCTTCCCGGTCCGCCCGGGACGGGTCCCGATCCCGCGGAAGCCGAGCTCCGAGCCGGAGGGCCGGCCCTTGGCGTCGGTGGCGGCGGCGCCGGCCAGCGGGACCCCGGAGGGGGCCTTCGCACCGGTGATCCGGCTCAGCGCCGCCTCGCCGGAGCGGACCTGGGTGATGGAGGGCCGGATCTTGGCATCGGCCATCAGCCGGACCATGTCGCGCCGCTGGTTGGGGGTGACCAGGGTGACGACCTTGCCCGACTCGCCGGCACGCGCCGTGCGGCCGCCCCGGTGCAGGTAGTCCTTGCTGTCGGCGGGCGGGTCCACGTTGACCACGAGGTCGAGGTCCTCGATGTGGATGCCGCGCGCGGCGACGTTGGTCGCGACCAGGACGTTGAGGAGGCCGTCCTTGAACTGCCCCAGGGTCCGGGTGCGCTGCGGCTGCGACTTGCCGCTGTGCAGCCCCTCCGCCCTGACGCCCATGGCCCGCAGGTGCTTCACGAACTGGTCGACGCCGTGCTTGGTGTCCAGGAACATCAGGACGCGGCCCTCGCGCGCCGCGATCTCGGTCGCGGCCGAGACCTTGTCGGCGGCGTGGATGTGCAGCACGTGGTGGTCCATGGTGGACACCGACGCCGACTGCGGGTCCACGGAGTGCCCGACCGGGTCCTTCAGGTACCGCTGGACCAGCTGGTCGACGTTGCGGTCCAGGGTGGCCGAGAACAGCATCCGCTGGCCGGCGTGGTGCACCTGGTCGAGGATCTCGGTGACCTGCGGCATGAAGCCCATGTCGCACATCTGGTCGGCCTCGTCGAGCACCACGATCTTCACGCGCTCGAGGTGGACGTCACGCCGGCCGATCAGGTCGCTGAGCCGCCCCGGGGTGGCCACCACGATCTCGGCGCCGGTGCGCAGCGCGCCCGACTGCTTGCCGATCGACAGGCCGCCGACGACCGTGGCGACGCGGAGCTTCAGGGCCTGCGCGTACGGGGCCAGGGCCTCCGTCACCTGCTGCGCCAGCTCCCGCGTCGGTACGAGGACCAGCGCGAGCGGCCGCTTCGGATCCGCCTGCTGTCCCGCCGTGCGGGCGAGCATGGCGAGGCCGAACGCGAGCGTCTTGCCGGAGCCGGTGCGGCCGCGGCCGAGGATGTCGCGGCCCGCGAGGGAGTTGGGGAGGGTTGCCGCCTGGATGGGGAAGGGCTTCGCCAGCCCCTGGTCGGCCATCGTCTTCACCAGCTCAGGGGGCAGGCCGAGCTCCGCGAAGGACTCCACCGGCGCCAGCGCCGGCGTGGTCGTACGGGGCATGGAGTACTCGCCCTGGGGGCCGAGGGTCCGGGGGGTCTTGCCGCCGCCCTTCGCACCGCCCCTGGGGCCTGCCTTGGCTCCGGCCTTGATGCCGAAGCGCCCATGAGCCGACGGGTTCTTCATGCAGAACCTTCCGTGAGACGTACAAGACGTTCGAGAGTGCGACGTGAAAATCGCGAAAAGACAAATTTTACCATCGGGGCTAAGGAGCCACGGGCCCGAGTTCCGAGGCCCTTACCCATTCCAGATGGGCGGTGACCTCGGCCGTCGCCCTCCCGAACCAGTCGGCGATGACGGCGACCTCGTCCGGGGAGTACTCGGCGAACACCGCGCCGAGCCGTGCGTAGAAGGGCTCGTAGACGGCGAAGACCCGGGCGGCGGCCTCGGGGTCGGCAACCACCCGCACCCGGCGCCGGTCGGCGGGGTCGGGCCGCCGGCGTGCGTATCCGGCGCGCTCCAGGCGGTTGAGCACCCCGGTCACGGCCCCGGTCGTGAGGTTGGTGAGCTCGGCGAGGTCGCCCGCGCCGAGCGGGTCGTCCCCGGCGCCGAGGATGTGGCCCAGGCAGGTCAGGTCGGTGACGTTCAGCCCCAGCAGCTGCGCCACCTCCTGTTGCCCGATGACGCCGAGGGCGACGTACCGGTCCATGCGCGCCAGCGCCTCCTGGACCGTGGCCGCGGGGCGGGGCTTGCCCTGCACGCGATTACTCCTTAGCATCTAAGTTACTTAGCTCGTGAGATAAATGGCTTTCTCCGTAAGAGACCGCCTTCCGAGCCTACTGAACCAGGGGAGAAGCGATGAGCGCTCACGGCCACGTAGACCTCGGCCACACCGTGGCCGGCTGGACCGGCACCGCACTCGCGTTGGTGGGCTGCACGGCCGCGGGAGCGGCCGTGTGCGCCTCGTGGATCCCCGGCGTCTGGATCGGGCTCGCGGTCGTCGTCCTGGCGGGGCTCGCCACGTGGGTGCTGCACCTCGCCGGCTGGGGCAAGCCGAGCGGGCCCCGCCCCGCGGACCAGTGGGACTGGCGGGTCCGCGACACCGTCGCGCACGCCGGCCACGCCGACTGCCTGGGCTGCCGGGTCCGCGGACCTCGGCGAGCCCTCGCGCCAGCACCGCGGCCGCGCCCCGCCGCCGCGGACGCCGCCGCCTGATCCGAACCCCTCGAAGCGCCTGCCCGCAGGGCCTGGTCCCCCGTTCCGTGGACGGGGCGGAGAAAAGTTCGAATAGCCGGAAGCACCCCGGTTGGCGGTGCTTGGCGTGTGCTCGGGCCGATCAATGGGCAGGATCGGGTCCGGCCGCGTGTGCGGCCGGTGGAACGTCGTGAAGGATCAGTACAGATGGCAACTGGCACCGTGAAGTGGTTCAACTCTGAGAAGGGGTTCGGCTTCATCCAGCAGGACGACGGCGGACCCGACGTGTTCGTGCACTTCTCCGCCATCCAGACGACCGGCTTCAAGGAGCTGGCCGAGGGCGCGAAGGTCGAGTACGAGGTCACCCAGGGGCCGAAGGGCCCCCAGGCGGAGCGGGTGGTCGCCCTCTAGCGCCGCTTCACGAGCCCGGCCGTGACCGTGAGCCCCGCCGGTTGGTCCGGCGGGGCTCACGCACGGGCGGCCCGGCCGGTAGCGTGGGCCGGATGATGACGGGCACACCGGACACCCGGTTGATCGTGCTGCGCGGCAACTCCGCCGCGGGCAAGTCCTCGGTCGCCGAGGCGATCCGCGACCGCCACGGCCGGGGCGTCGCACTCGTGGGCCAGGACAATCTGCGGCGTGTCGTCCTGCGCGAGCGGGACACCCCCGGCGCGGCGAACATCGGGCTCATCGGCAGCGTGGCCCGCTACGCGCTGGACCACGGCTTCCACGTGATCGTGGAGGGGATCCTCTACGCGGACCGCTACGGCCCCATGCTCGACGCCCTGCGCCGGGCCCACCGGGGGCCCACGCACTTCTACTACCTCGACGTGCCCTTCGAGGAGACCCTGCGCCGGCACGCGGGCAAGCCCCATGCCGGCGAGTACGGCGAGGCGGAGATGCGGGAGTGGTACCGGCCGCTCGACCTGCTGCCCGGGGACTGGGAGAGCGTCGTCGGCGCCGAAAACTCCCTGGAGGACACGGTCGCCCGGGTCATGGGCGAGACCGGCCTCGGCGCGGAGCAGACCTGACCACCGGCGCCGCCCGGCCGGGGCGTGGGCCTACCCCGCCCGGTGCAGGGCGACGAGGAGCGGCCAGATCCGCTCCGCCAGCTCGGCCGGCTCCGCCAGGTCCGCCGGGAGGTCGCCGTGCAGCCAGTCCGCGAGCACGGCGGTGAAGGTGGCGGCCACCGCCGAGGCGACCAGATCGGGGCGCGGCGCGCCCACCGCCGCGCGCTCGGCCCGGCTGCGGGCGCGCAGCTCCCGGTACAGACGCTCGCCGAGCGGGCCCCCGCCGCCCGGCAGGAGCAGGGCGCGGTAGAGCGGGGACCGCTCGGCCGCCCCGGCGAGGAAGGCGGCCAGGGCGCCCGGCGGGCGGACCGGGGGCAGCGCCGAGGGATCGTTCTGCCAGGCGTGCAGGGCGTCCACGGCCGCGTGCACGACGTCGGCGCACGCGTCCACCGCGAGCGCGGTGAGGTCCTCGTAGTGCAGGTAGAAGGTGGCGCGGCCGATGCCCGCCCGGCGCACCACCGCCGAGACGCCGACCTCGTCGAGCGGCCTCTCCGCGCACTCCGCGAGGAGGCTCTCGCGCAGTCGCGCCTTGGTGCGGGCAGTGCGGGGATCGGTCCGGGGGCCCGTTCGGGGACCGGAGTCGGAGCCGGCGGGCGGCTGCCCGTCCGTCCGGCCGACCGTCACGCGGCGAGCAGCGCCGCGCCCAGGGCGAGGGCGCCGGGCAGGGCCTGGGCGATCAGGATCCGGCGGTTGGCGGTCGCGGCACCGTACACCCCGGCGACGATCACGCAGACGAGGAAGAACACCTGAGTGGCGAGCGAGTCGATGACGAGCGACCAGACCAGGCCGGCGGCGAGGAAGCCGTTGTAGAGGCCCTGGTTGGCGGCGAGCGGAGCGGTCAGGCGCGCGGTGTCGGCGTCGAAGCCGGACAGTGCCCGGCCGGGCGGCCGCTGCCACAGGAACATCTCCAGGACCAGGATGTACGCGTGGAGCACGGCCACGAGGCCGATGAGGATCGTCGCGACCGTCTGCACGGCCACCTCCCTGGGTGCGGGGTGGAGCGGAGGCCGGTCCTTCCGACTTCCTGGACAACTGTACAGGAAGTCCCGTCGCGGCCGGCGGTCCGCGGCGCGGCTACGCTGACCGCATGACTGCGCTCGTATATGAAGACTTCGCTCCCGGACGCCACCGTGAGGCCTCGCTGATCCGGCACGCGCTCGGCAGCGTGCACGACGAGGCGCTGGTCGCCGGCCTGGCGGGCGGCATCGGCTTCATGTACTTCGTGTTCGAGTACGCCGGCCGGCCCCCGATGCCGACGATCGTCGCCCAGGCGCACCCCGACCCCTGGGTCCAGGTCGCCCTCGGCCGCCTGCACATCCCGTACGAGGCCACGCGCAGCTCCAAGCCGCGCTGGAACCGGGTCGAGGCCGCGCTCGACGCGGGCGCCCCGGTCTTCTGCACCGTCGACCGGTCCGCCCTGCCCTGGCACCGGCCCGCCCCGATGGCCGAACTGGCCGCCGCGGACCCCTACGTGGTGGTCGTGGTGGGCTACGAGGGCGACACCTACTACGTCGAGGACGGGGCGGGCGGGGCCGACGCCCCGTACGCGATCGGCCGTGAGGAGTTCGCAGCCGCCTGGTCGGGCCACAAGAAGGGCCGCCACCAGATGGTGGTGACCACCGGCAAGCCCGCCGGCGAACCGGACCTCGACGCCGCGATCGCCGCCACCGTCTCGCGCCTCACCGGGCCCGTCCTGGGCAACCACTTCGACGTCAACTTCGGCTTCTCCGGCATGGAGAAGTTCGCCGCGCAGCTGCGCGACACCACGACCAGGACGGGCTGGGAGCGCCGGTTCGCCACCCCGGAGGCCTTCGCCCTGGGAACGGGCAGACTGCACGCCTGCCTCGAGGAGGAATGGACCTCCCCGGGCGCCACCCGGCCGCTGTACGCGGACTTCCTCGACCTCGCCGGACACGCGGGAGCGGCCGGTCTCTTCCGCGAGTCCGGCCGGCAGTGGTCGCGCCTCGCGGAGCTGGCCCGCACGGCGGACCCGGAGGCGGACGCCGCCGGACGCCGGGACCTCTTCCACGCGTGCGCGGAGCTGGTGGACGCCGCGCTGGCGCTGGAGCGGGAAGCGGCCGGGGCGCTGCCGGCCGCGCCCGCCGCGTAGGGACGCCGACCGGCCGGCCCGGGGCGGCGGGCCTTCGGGGGGCTCAGCTCCGCGGGCTCTCGGCCTCCCGTCCCTCCTCGACCGTGATCGCCGACACCGGGCACGCGCGAGCGGCCTCCCGCAGCAGCGGGCTGCCGCCGCCGTCCTCGCGCCCCGGCAGCAGGGCACCCAGGCCGTCGTCGTCCTGCGTGAACACGCCGGGCGCCGTCAGGGCGCACTGGCCTGCCCCGATGCAGACGTCCCTGTCGACGGAGACGCGTACGGGCGGCGAGCCGCGGGACGGGCCCCTGGGGGATTCGTGGCGTGCGGTCACCCGGCTCACCAGGCCACGGGGAGTTCGACCATGCCCTGGATGGTGTCCCCGGGCTTGAAGGGGATCAGGTCCGGCTCGGCCGCCAGGCGCAGCCCGGGCAGCCGGTCGAAGAGGGTGCCGAGCGCGATCTCCATCTCGGCGCGGGCCAGGTTCTGGCCCAGGCACTGGTGGATGCCGAAGCCGAAGGCCAGATGGTGCCGGGAGGGCCGGTGCCAGTCCAGGGTGTCGGGCGACTCGAAGACGGCCTCGTCGCGGTTGATGACGGAGGTGGAGAAGATCACCCCGTCGTCGGCGCGGACGGTCACCCCGCCGATCTCGATGTCCTCGGTCGCCACCCGCAGCATGCCGTCCGCGATCGACAGGAACCGCATCAGCTCCTCCACCGCCGCCGACATCAAGGAGGGGTCGGCGCGCAGCTCGGCCAGCTGCCCGGGATGGCGGAGCAGGGTGAAGGTGCCGAGCGAGATCATGTTGGCCGTCGTCTCGTGCCCCGCGACCAGCAGGATCGCGGCCAACGACACCAGCTCCTCGACGTCCGTCTCACCGGTCTCCAGGCGCCGGGCGACCAGCTCGTCCAGCAGTCCCTCGCCGGGGGTCCGGCGCTTGTGTCCGATGAGCTCGCGCAGATAGCCGTTCAGCTGGTCGCGGGCGTCCTCCACGTCGGCGAGCTCCGGCCCGCGCAGCAGGCGCCGCGACTGGTCCTCGAAGAACTCGTGGTCCTCGTAAGGGACTCCGAGCAGCGCGCAGATCACCATCGACGGCACCGGCAGGGCGAAGGCGCCGACGAGTTCCGCGCGCGGACCGGCCGCGACCATCGCGTCGATCAGCCGGTCCACGGTCTTCTGGATCCGGGGGCGCAGGGCGGCGGTGCGCCCCAGGGAGAAGCTCGGGATCAGCATCCGGCGCTGGGTGTTGTGGACGGGGTCGTCGACGCCGATCAGCGCGGTACGGCGGTTCTGGAGCCCCGCGAACCGCCTGGTGGGGGTGGGGAAGGAGCCGTTCTGGCGATCGGCGGAGAGCCGGCCGTCGGAGAGCAGGGCGCGCGCCTCTGCGTGCCCGGAGACCACCCACACGGAGCGGCCGTCGAAGAGGGTGACGCGGGAGAGCGGCCGACCCGCCCGCAGGGGCTCGTAGGCCGCCGGCGGGTGGTAGGGACAGGTCCGGTCCTGGGGGAAGGCAACGGTCTTCTCGGACATACAGCACCTCGCACGCGATGGTTCCGTTTCGCCGGGATCCATTACATGCCTCAGGCACCTATCCTTTCCATGCCACTTCCGGCCAGATTGCTCGCCTTCGCCCGCACGGCGCAACGCCGCGACGAGCAGAGCCCGGCGGGGATCAGAGGTGGGCGTCCAGGAAGGCCCGGAGCTCGGTTCCCGTCATGGGGCCGGCCTGGGTCGCCACCGCCTCGCCGCCCGCGACGAGGACGGCGGTCGGCGCGCCCGTCACCCCGTACCGCTTGGTCTGGCCGGGGCAGCGGGTGATGTCCACGCGCACCGCCGTCAGCCGCGTACCGTACTGCGGCGCCAGCTCGGCGACGACCGCGTCCATCGCACGGCAGGCCTCGGCGGCCTTCGGCCAGCTCCCGCAGAAGTAGGCGAGCACCGGCCCGTCCGTCATGCCGAGGATGAAGTCGAACTCCTGGTCCTCCAGTGGCTGGTGTACCCGACGTGCCATGCGTGGTGCTCCGCTTCGTGTGCCGTGCGATCCGGAAGGTGGCCCCCCATCATCGCCGCTCGCCCGCGACGGGGTGCTCCCGCCGGGGAGCGGGCAGCCGCCCGGACCCGTCCGTCCCGCCCTGCCAGGGCGTTGTCAGTGCCGTCTGTGAAGCTGGCGGCATGGACGACAGGATGCTCCGGCGCCGGGTCTACGGCGCCGACCACGACGACCCCGACCCGGGTCCGCTCCCGGGGCACGCCTACGGCGAGCTCGTCGGCGGCCCCCTCGACGGGCTTCTGCTCGACATCACGGGCTGGAGCGGTCCGCAGCTCGCCGAGGAGGTGCGGCTCCCGACGGAGATAGGGCGCTACGGGGCGGGCGGCCGGGCGCACTACCGCCGCCGGGCCGCTGATCCCGGCCACTGGGACTGGGCGGGCGACAGCCGCTGACTGCGGGGGCGGTGCGTCGGATGTCGGCTGCGGGGCGTCAGTTCGCCGTGCCGCGGCTGACGTTGCGCGCCCAGAGCACCAGCGGGACCTGGAGCGGCAGCCGGCCGACCGCCACGGCCCGTAGGGCGGGGGAGCGGTGGCGGGCGTCGTAGGCCATCTTGACGTTCGCGGGGAAGACGCCGACGAAGAACGCCGCCGTCGCCAGCGCCGCGACCCGGCGGGTGCGGGGGTGGGCGACCCCGGCGGCGAGGGCGAGCTCCGCCACGCCGCTGGCGTACGTCCACTGGCGCGGGCTGCCGGGCAGCGAGCGCGGCACGGTCGCGTCGAACTGTTTGGGGGCGACCGCGTGCGCCACCGCCGCACCGGCCAGCAGACCGGCGAGCAGCAGGGGCGAGGAAGGGGTGCGCGGCATCGGGAGGATCCTCTCGGAGGGGCCTGGGCCCGGCGATCCTACTCGTGAGTAGCAGGTGGTGGGGCCGCCCCCCGAGGTTTCCGGTGGCGGCTTCCGAGGATTCTTTGAAGAATTTCCCGGGGGCTGTCGATCCGGGCGTCTCCCGTTCGACGCAGGGGTGAGAGGCAAGGGGAAACCCTCCCCACCGCCCTCCCCGACCGAGGAGTCACCAATGCCGCGCTTCCTTTCGATGATCCGTATCGACGAGCAGAGCCTCACCCCCGACACCGCCTTCCCCGCCGGCTTCGAAGAGCGCATGGGAGCCCTGATGGAGGAGATCACCAAGGCCGGGGTCATGCTGGACACCGCGGGCCTGCTCCCCACGTCCGAGGGGACCAGGGTCACCTGGTCCGGCGGCAAGCTCAGCTACACCGACGGCCCCTTCACGGAGACCAAGGAGGTCGTCGGCGGCTACGCCCTCATGCAGTGCAAGGACAAGGACGAGGCGCTGGAGTGGACCAAGCGCTTCCTGGAGATCCACCCCGAGCACTGGACGGTCGGCGCCGAGCTCCGCCAGATCGCCGAAAGCTGACCGGCGGCCCCGCGACCCCGTTTGCCCTGCCTCGTCACGGCTGCTCTGATGGGTGGCCGTGACGGCAGTGGATGCGACCCGAGCGGTCGAAGCGGTGTTCAGGATCGAGTCGGCGCGGATCATCGCGACCGTCGCCCGGATCGTGCGCGACGTCGGCATCGCCGAGGAGATCGCACAGGACGCGCTGGTCGCGGCGCTGGAACAGTGGCCGGCGACGGGTGTCCCGGACCGGCCGGGTGCCTGGCTGACGGCCACCGCCAAACACCGGGCCGTCGACCTCGTCCGCCGCAAGGAGACCTACGCGCGCAAGCTCGCGGAGGTCGGCCGCACCCTGGAGGACGCGCCACCGCCCGCCGGTCCGGCCGAGCTGGTGGACCCGGAGGGCATCGACGACGACCTGCTGCGGCTGATCTTCACCGCCTGCCACCCGGTCCTCGCCACGGACGCCCGGATCGCGCTCACCCTGCGCCTCATGGGCGGTCTGACGACCCAGGAGATCGCCCGCGCCTTCCTCTCCTCCGAGACGGCGGTCGCCCAGCGGATCGTCCGGGCCAAACGATCGCTCGCGAAGGCGGGCGTGCCCTTCGAGGTCCCCTACGGCGCCGACCGCGAGGAGCGCCTCACCTCCGTGCTGGAGGTCATCTACCTCGTCTTCAACGAGGGTTACTCGGCGACCGCCGGCGACGACCTCGTCCGCCCCGCCCTGTGCGAGGACGCCCTGCGCCTCGCCCGCGTCCTGGCCGCCCTGATGCCCGGGGAACCCGAGGTGCACGGGCTGGCGGCGCTCCTGGAGTTCCAGGCCTCCCGCATCGCCTCCCGCACCGGTCCGGGCGGCGAGCCGGTGCTGATCGCCGACCAGAACCGGTCCAAGTGGAACCGCATGCTGATCCGGCGCGGGGTCGAGGCCCTGCACCGCGCGGGCACCGGCCCCTACTCCCTCCAGGCCGCCATCGCCGGCGCTCACGCCGTCGCGGTCCGCTACGAGGACACCGACTGGGCGATGATCGCCGCCCTCTACGGACGCCTGGTCCTGCTGGTGCCGTCACCGGTGATCGAGCTCAACCGTGCCGTCGCCGTCTCCATGGCCGAGGGCCCGGCGGCGGCGCTCCCCCTGGTGGACGCCCTGGCCGCGGAAGGGACCCTGCACGCCTACCACTTGCTGCCGAGCGTACGGGGTGACCTGCTGGAACGCCTCGGCCGCCCGGCGGAGGCACGCACGGAGTTCGAACGCGCGGCCTCGCTCACCCGCAACGCCCGCGAGCAGGCCCTGCTGCACGAGCGCGCGGCCCGCGTGGCCGACTGACGGCCGACCGTCGGCCGGGTCCCCGGAGCTCAGGGGCGGCGCGCGAACTCCGCCACGTCGAGCGGTGTCCGCGCGACGGGCCTGCGCGGCGGGGTCAGCGCGATGGGCCGGCGGAAGGAGCCGTGGCGGGCGATCTCCCGGACCGTCTCGCGCAGTGCCTCCAGGAATCCGTCCATGGTCCGGCGGGCGGCCGGGGTGTCCGAGTAGATCGAGTTCATGTGCAGCCCGTCCGCGTCCCGCTGGAACCAGGAGCAGGCGCCGTTGGCCTGCGCCGACCACACGTGCGAGGTCGGCCGCCAGTCCTCGTGCCGCTCGGCGCCCGGGCACTTGCGCATGTCGATGTAAGAGAAGAAGTTCACCGGGTACGGCCAGGAGCGGGCGGCGAACTCGCGGGGCGCGAGGAGCTCCCAGGCACGGACGAAGGGCACGTCGACATGGCCGATCATCTCGGCGAAGCCGGCCCGCGCGGAGGCCATGACCTGCTCGAAGTCCCGTCCGGGCGAGGCGTCGAACTCGATGGGCATGGTGTTGACGAACCAGCCCACGGAGTTCGTCCACGTGGCGCGGCCGCGCTCGCTCACCGGCATGAACCCCCTGTACACGCCCGGCCCGCCCGCCTCGCGCAGGCAGACGGCCACGGCGGCGAGCACACCCATGAACGGCTTGCCGTCGACTGCGAGGCACGCCTTCTCGAAGACCTCGGCCTCGGCGGCGTCCAGCAGCGCGGAGGCCTCGTTGACGATGGAGTACATCCGGCCGGGTTCGACGCCCAGTTCGAGCGGGAAGCGCGGGAAGAACTCGCCACCACCGCGCGCGATGAACTCCTTCCAGTAGCCGAGGCGTTCGTCACCGACGTCGATGGACAGGTAGCGGCGGCGCTGCTCCTCCGCGAAATCGAGGTAGCTCGGCGCGGGAGCCCGGTCGGGCCGCTCGCCGCGGCACAGGGCCTCGTAACCGCTCTGTACCTCCTGGACGACGATCGGCATCGACATGCCGTCGCAGACGATGTGGTCGAAGGCGAGGTAGACCGTCGCCGAGTCCTCGCGGAGCACGGCGCCCATCGTGAACAGGGGCCAGGACAAGGTGTCGATGCTCCGCTTGAACCGCTCGACGAGGAAGCAGGTGAGCTCCTCGGTCCGTTCGAAGGCCGCCACCGGTACGGTGTCCAGCGCCAGTTCCTCGGTGGGGATCGGCGCACACGCCAACTCGCCCGCCAGCCGCCGGAATTCGCAGCGCAGCACTTCGTGCCGGCCCACGAACGCCAGCAGCGACCCGGTCAGGGCGTCCTCGTCCAGCGTGCCCGTCACCTCGAAGGTGACCGCGATCCACGACGCCGTGGGGTCGTCGGCCGCGCGGCTCTCCTCGGCGACGGTGAAGTGCTTGTCCTGGTTGAAGGAAGCCCTCCTGTCCGCCGTGCCGTCCGAAGCACCGGCTTCCGCCGCCGTGGACCGCAACCGCCACTCGACGACCCGGCCGGGTGCCATGTGGTGCATCTCCAGAGGAAACTGCCGCATTCCGTCATCCCTTCGACCCCCGAGTCAACCCCGAGGCCCTAACGACACCCGGGCCACGGAAGTGACGCGCGCCAGGAGGTTCACCGGTCGGCGCGCCGCGCGGCCCGGAGCACGCGCCCGGCGCCGGGTTCAGCGGGGGCGGCGCAGGAACGCGCGCAGGCCCCTCGGGCGCTTCGCGCCGGGTCCGTCCGGGAGGCGGGTCACGGCGGATCCGTCCGGGACGGGGACCAGGTCGAGTTCGTCCGCGATGCGCGTCAGGAAGTCGCGGAACTCGGCCTCGCGGAACGGGCGCTGTCCCGGATACGGCTCGAACGTCGACGCGAGCACCTCGTCGGAGGCGACCGCCGCACGCAGGCCCGCCGCCTGGCGGTGCAGCGGCTCCCGGCTGATCGGCTCCACCCGCATCGCGTGCGCGCAGCGCCGGGCCAGACCGTCGTCGAGATCCGAACAGTCACTGTGATACATCACCTTGTACAAAATGCTGTTGACCAGCCCGGTCACCCATGCCTCGGTCATCGCCGCGACCCCTCCTCCGGCGCCGCCGCGGACGCGTCGTCGGGGCGCAGCTCGATGTGGTCGGGGGCCAGGTCCACGGCCACCCGGTGTTCCATGCCCAGGGCCTCCAAGAACTTCTGCGGCAGCTGCACCCGGCCGGTGCGGTCGAGCATCACGTACTCGCGCTCGCTCACCGACTCGCCGCCGTCCTCGTCGGTGACCGTGCGGCGCAGCACCTCGCTGCTCGTACGCCCGTCGCGCATGGCCACGGTGCGGCGGACCTCGCCCGCGACGAGCGGGTCGTGGGTCACGATGACCACGGTGGCGCCCAGTTCCCGGTTGACGGTGCGGAAGGCCTCGAAGATCGCGGCCCCCGTCTCGGAGTCCAGCTCGCCGGTCGGTTCGTCGGCCAGCAGCACCGACGGGTCGTTGGCCATCGCCACGGCGATGGCCACCCGCTGCTGCTGGCCGCCGGAGAGTTCGGCGGGGCGCCGCCCGGCCAAGTCGCCGATCTCCAGGGCTTCGAGGAGCTCCCCGGTCCGGGCCGCGTGCCGTCTGGCGGCTCCGCGCCCGCCGCCCTTCAGCTGCATCGGCAGGGCGATGTTCTGCGCCGCCGTCAGGAAGGGGAGCAGGTTGCGGGCCGTCTGCTGCCAGACGAAGCCGACCGCCTCACGGCGGTAGCGCAGCCGGTCGCGCGCGGACATCTCCAGCAGGTCGTAGCCGCCGACGCTGGCGGTGCCGGCCGTCGGCACGTCCAGGCCGGCCAGGATGTTCAGCAGGGTGGACTTGCCACTGCCGGAGGCGCCGACCAGGGCCATCAGGTCGCCCTGGGCCACGGTCAGTTCCAGACCCTGCAGGGCCTGCACCTCGACGCCGTCCGTGCTGAAGATCCGCACCAGGCGGTCGCAGGCGATGGCCGTGTCCGCGCCGTGGCGGCGGGGTTCGGCGGCGGTCAGGGCCTGCTGCCGCAGCTCCTCGAAGGTGGGCTGGTCGCTGTGGGCCGCTCGGTTCACCGCTGGTCTCCCGCTCTCAACTCGGTAGTGATCTGTCGCCTGCCGGATACCGCCGCCTCCGCGAGCACGGCGCCCGCGACCAGGACCGCGAGGCCCAGCGCCTGGAGCAGTACGGGCCGCGCGAGGAGACGTATGCCGGTCGGCACCTTGGCTCCGACCAGCGTGGACAGGTCCACGGCCGGACCCAGCAGGGCGACGGCGCCCGCCGCCGCCAGGGCTCCGCCGAGGGCGGCGGCCAGGGCCAGGGGCACCGACTCGGTGAGGATCAGCAGCACCGCCTGCCGGGGGCGCAGGCCCATCGTGCGCAGCCGTGCGAGCAGGGCCGCGCGGTCGGGGGCCGCCCGGACCAAGGTCAGCAGGACGGCCAGGACCGCGAAGCCGGCCGCACCGGCCAGGGCCGCCCAGAACAGCCGCTCGGCCGAGCGCTGGAGCGGGTCGGAGCCCAGCTCGGCGGCCTCGGCGGAACTGGTGCGGACACGGTAGAGCTCGGCCGGCGCCCCGGGGTCCGAGGCACGCACGAGCTCCTCCAGCCGGTGCTGGTCGAGCGGGCCCAGCGCGTACCAGCGGTCGGGAAGGCCCAGCTCGGGCAGGGCTGCCGTGACCGGCCCGGCCGGCAGCACCACGGTGGTGGACTTGGCGCCCGGCCGGGCGGGCGTGCCGTCGACCACGCCGGCGACCTTCACCTGGAGGTCGCCGGCGTCCATGCGCAGCAGGAAGGAGTCGACGTCCTGGGCGGCGAGGTCCCCGCTGACGAGCGCCGGCACGGGGGCGGCCGCGGTGCCCGAGGGCGCCGGGGCGCCGCCCGCGAGCAGGGCCGGATCGAAGGTGCCGCGTCCGACGGCCCGGGACAGCTCCGCGTAGGCCACCGGGTCCGCGACCACGACCGAGACCTGGGTGGTGCCCCGCTCGGTGCCGACGAGGAGGGCGGTGTCCTCGGTCCAGACGTTCACCGCCGACCGCGCGCCCGGCAGGTCGGCGGCGGCCTTCGTCAGGGCGTCCGGGAGCGTGCCGCGGGGCGCCGTGATCTGCGCGTCGCCGCCCACCGCCTGACGGACCACCGAGATCCGTACGTCCTTCACCGCGGTCAGCACGGTGGCGCCGAAACCGCCGGTGGTGACCGCGAGCAGCAGCGCCACCAGCGGCAGGACGGACGGGCGTGACGTGCCGCCGGTGCCCCGCGCGGCGCGCGCCAGCCCGAGGAAGCCGATCAGCCCCGGGCCCCGCCCGGCCGCCCGGGCCAGCGCTCCGACCAGGGCCGGCTGGACCCGGGCCAGCAGGAGGCCGCCGCAGAGCGCCAGCAGCAGCGGCGCGGCGACCAGCAGGGGGTCCACCCCGTCGCCGGCCGGGGAGATCCCGCGCGAGCGGACCTCGAAGACGGCGGCCGCGGTGGCGGCGAGCACGAGCAGCTCGGCGACCAGACGCCGCCGGGGGCTGGGCCCGCGCGGCGGCGACAGCAGCACGGCTGCCCGTACGGGGAAGGCCAGGAGCGTTACGAGGGTGGCGGCCGTGGCGGCGAGCAGGGTCCCCGTCAGGCGTGGGGTGGGCAGCAGGACCACGGCGAGGGCCGTCGCGAGGGCGGCCGCCGGCAGGACCGTGACGGCGCTCTCCGCGAGCAGCCGGCGCACGATGCCGGAGCGGGAGCCGCCGCGCGCCAGCAGCAGCCTCAGCTCCGTCTCCCTCCGGTCACCGGTGAGCGCGGCCGCCAGGCAGAACACGACGAACGCGACCCCGGCCACCCCGGCCGGGCCCATCGCGGCGAGTGGCGCCGACGCCTGCCGCCGGGCCTGGGCCTGCGTGAACAGGTCGGGGAGGCGAGAGGTGATCTCCAGCTCGGACCGGTGGGTGTCCTTGCGCAGGCGCGCCGCGGTCGGGCCGGCCACGTAGGACGCGAGCTCCTTGGCCGTGGCGGGCAGCTGGTCGGCGCGCAGGTTCCCGGTGTCGACCGGGATCCGCCAGAAGTCCCGGGCCTTGCCCTCGCCCCATTCGCCGAGCCGGTCCAGTGCCTCCGGGCCGATGAGGGCTCCCGTCTGCCAGAACTGCAACGGCGGGCGGGTCGGTGTGGGGGAGAGGCAGGCATGGGTCAGGCAGTTGAGATCGGTCCAGTAGACGTCGTCGTCGTTCGCGGTGTAGAGCCCCACCACCTCGGCCTTGACCGGCCCGGACGGGCCCTCCGGGGACTCCAGCACCATCCCGAGCCGGACACCGAGGGTCCTCGCCGCGCTCTGCGAGAGCGCGACCGGGACCGGTCCGCCGGGCGCGGGGGCGCCGGGCCAGCGCCCCTCCACCAACGTGGTGTGGCCGGCGGCCTCGCGCAGGTGGTAGAGGGAGAGACGTGCAGGGACGCCATCGGGGGCCGGCAGGCCGGGGTTGGAGAGCGGACGGGGGTCCGCAGAGGAGCCGTTGACGGGGCCGCCGGGAGCGACACGCACACGCGGACCGGTACCGGAGACCAGGGTGGCGAGTACCTCGTCCAGGTCCTCGGGACTCTGGGCACCGTAGCGCAGGGGCGCGGTCACCCACAGGCTGGTCGGGCTCGGCCCGCGGGCTTCGAGGAAGGATCGCAGCGCCTGGTCGGCGCCCCGGTCCTCGGCGCGCGGCAGGGCGGCGGCGAGCAGGACCGCGACGAAGGCCAGGGCCGCCCCGAGGAGGGTGGCGAGAGGGGTCGCGCGCAGCCGGGTCCGCACCCAGGGCGCGGGCGGGACGAGCGCGGGCGCGGGCGTCCCGCGCCGGGCCGCCCCGGGAGGCTCGGTGCCGTCCGGGGTGCGCCGCCCGGCGTTCGTCGCGGCCGGCCCGGTCATATCTCCTCCATGTGCCGCAGCCGGTCGGCTGTCTGCAGGGTGTCGCGGTTGCGCAGGCCGCCGACGACCGCCGACAGCAGCGGTACCCCGGCGATGGCGGCGGCCAGCAGCAGGGTCCGCACCGTGGGCAGGTCCACCAGCACGCCCGGCACCGGCCGGGTCGCGGCCGGCGTGAGCACCATCAGCGGCACCACGAGATGGACGATGACCGCACCCAGGCCCAGCCCGACGGCGGTGCCCAGGCCGACGAGCACGCAGCTCTCGGCCGTGGCCGTACGGGCCAGGTCCCGGCGGCGCGCCCCCAGGGCCAGCAGGACCGAGAACTCCCGGGCCCGCTCGCGCGAGGCCGCCGCGGCGGACGCCGCGAAGCCGATCGCCGCCAGGGCGGCGCAGGCCACCGCGAGCGCGGCGAGCGCGCCCTGCGGGCCCGCGCTGAGCGGGTCGTCGAGCAGCGCCGCGGCCACGTCCTCGCGCAGCCGCACCTGCTGGGCGCCCGCACCGGAGCGCAGTTCGGCGGCGGCACGGGCCGGCGCGGGATCGTCGGCGGATCCGGCCGGCAGCCACCACTCGGCGGGCACCGGCAGCTCACGGCCGCCGACCGCCAGGACGCGGCTCACCGTAGCCAGGTCGACGGCGATCGCCGTGTCCCCCGCGACGGGCAGCGAACCGATCGCGGAGGTGATCCGTACCGTTACGGTGGTGTCGCCCAGCTTGACGGGCACCAGATCGCCCACGGCCCCGCCGACGGCGGCCAGGTAGCCCCGGGTCGCGATCGCGGGGACCTCGGAGTCCGGCGACTGCTCCGGCGCCAGGCTGACCTGAACGCCGCCGCTCGCGCCGGAGCCGTCGCGGTAGCGCAGCCGGGCCAGCGCCGGGGCGGCGCCGGCTTCGGACCCCGGGAGCAACTCGGCGGCCGGGGCGCCGTCCTTGAGGGCGGGCGCGGTGAGTTTCCAGGCGGGAGCGGTGACGGCGAGCGGAGCGGCCGTACCGTCCGGGGTCTGGGCGACCGAGAGGCTCCGTACGGTCAGTTCGTCGAACGACTTCATCGCTTCGGCCGGCTTGTCGGTGCCCGGACCGGCCTCGGGGAGCCAGCCCTCCCGGTCGTACGAGAACACCAGCCCGGCCACGCTCAGCGGGCCGGAGGCCGACCCGAGCGGGGCGCCGACGAGGGAGCCGAGGTGCACGGACGCGGTGGAGTCGCCGTCGTCGCGGAGCTGGACCGTCGGAAGCCGGTAGGTCAGGCCGAACCGGTCGCGCAGCAGCAGGCCGAGGCTCGGGCGCCCGCCCGCGCCGGTGGACCGTACGGTGACGGCGAGATCGACGCGCTGCGGGTTGCCGGGCAGCGGGATCCCCGCCCCGGCCGGGGACCCCGGTGCGGCCGCCAGCGGGGCGAACAGCTCCCGCATCCCGCGACCGTCGCGCAAGTCGGCCCGCAGCGGGACCCGTTCGGCGACCGCGGCCGTGTCCAGCGCCATCACCTGCCCGGTGCGCCCGCCCGGCAGCTCCTGCTTCGTGCGGAGCACCGGCATCACCCGTTCCCCGCCGGGCAGCGCCGCGTACCGGCCGCCCCGGCCCATCGGGGGCAGGTCGCTGCCGGATATGAGCAGGCCCCCGGCGGTGGCGAAGTCGGCCTGGTCGCGCTGGGACCCGGACCAGGCGGAGTGCTGGCCGAGGGCGAGGACCCCGCTGGAGACGGCGAGCACGAGCAGCAGCACCGGTCCGGTGGCCCGCCGCGGCCGTCGGGCGAGCTGCCAGCCGACGAGCGCCGGACCCAGCCCCCGGCCCCGGGAGGCGATCCGCGCGCCGAGGCGCGCCGCGAGCGGCAGCAGCCGCAGGACCAGCAGGGTTCCCGCGCACAGCGCGAGGGCCGGCGCGGCGACGAGCACCGGGTCCACACCGAACGGGCCGTCGGACGCGGCGGCGGGACCGGGCGCGTCGCCGTACCGGGCGAGCTGCTGGTAGGCGAGCACGGCCAGCGCCACCAGGGCCAGGTCCGCGCCGGAGCGGGCGGCGCCGGCCACGAGCGCCTGCCGGCGACCGGTGCGGTTCAGGGCCGCGGCCGCGGCCCCGCGCAGGACGACGGGCAGGGTGGTCAGCACGACGCACCCGAGGGCGCAGCCCGCGGCGAGCGGCCAGAGCGCCAGGCTCGACGAGACGGTGAAGGGGACGTGCGCCAGCGAGCCGTAACCGCCGAGCAGGCGCAGCAGCGGTGGGGTCAGCAGCGGCGCGAGAACGGCGGCGGGCAGTGCCAGCAGCAGCGACTGGGCCGCGGTGAGCAGGCCGAGTCGCCCGCGCGAGGCGCCGCGCGCGGTGAGCAGGGCCCGCTCGCCCTCCTGCCGCTCGGTCAGCAGGTGGGAGACGAGCAGCAGGGCGGCACCGGCCAGCACCGCGAGTTGCAGGGCGCCGACCAGCAGGGTGGAGCGGGCGACCGTCAGACCGGAGTGCAACTCGCCCAACAGCACCGGGAGATCGCTTTCCACCTGGAGACCGGAGGCGCGCCGCAGGGTTTCGGTCGCGGCGGCCGCCCGGGCCCGTACCGCCTCGGCCCCGGCGGCGTCGACGGCCGAGAAGTCGGGGGTGAGGAGCACGGCCCGGCTGTCCTGGGTCAGCCCGCCCGCGGTGAAGGCGGTGTCGTCCACCAGCAGCGGGCCGTAGGTGGCGAAGCCGGCGACCTGCATCCCGCGGGCACCGAGCGGATCGAGCCGCCAGTACGGGGCGTCGGGGTCCGCAGCCTGGTAGACGCCGGTCACCGTCACGGTCAGCGGGGAGCCGCCGTACCGGTCGTCGAGGCGCACCTCGGCGGGCAGCGCGCCCTCGGCCAGCCCGAGCCGGGCAAGCGCCGCCTTCGGCACGGCCACGGGGACCCGGCTGCCCGGGGCGGACACCGGTCCCGCGACGGGCTGCGGCCACGTGCCCGCGAGCAGCTTCACGCGCTCCTCGGCGAAGGCGGCCAGCAGCGTCAGGTCGGCGTCCTTGCCCGGCGTGGTGTGCGCGCCCGGCAGCCCGTACGAGCGGCTGCGCGCCACGCTCTCGGAACCGGCCGGCAGCGTGCCGAACAGCTCGCGTGCGAAGCCGCGTACCGCTTCGTCGTCCTTCGCGCGGTCGGCCGCCGCGTGAGCGCCGGTGACCAGTACGGTGCTGCGCACGTGCCCGGGACCCTGGAGGGCCTGGCGCAGGCCGGCCTCGCCCACGCCGCGGGTGAAGGCGAAGAGGGCGGTAAGGACCGTCGTGGTGATCAGGACGGTCAGCAACACGGCGGCAGCGAGCGGCAATCGCCCGCGCAGCCGGCGCATGACGAAGCCGAGCATGTGCTTGTTCCTCCCCCGCACCGGACGTGTGATCCCGGATAGCGGACGATGCTGCCAGATTCGAACAGATAGTGGAAGGGACTTGCGTGAATGGTGCATCGGATGAACAAATCGACGATACGGGTACGTCAAGAGCGCAGAACGAGAAAGTTTCCGGCGGCCGCCGGTGGCCGGATCGGATTCCAGGGGGAGTTGCAGACATGACGCAGCAGCAGGAGCCGGCAACGGGCCGCGCGACGGCGCCGATGGTGGTCGTGGACGACGTACGACGCAGCTTCGGCACCGGCCCGCAGGCCGTACACGCGCTGCGCGGGGTGTCCTTCGAAGTGCGCCGCGGCGAACTCACCGCGCTCAAGGGGCGGTCCGGATCCGGCAAGACCACCCTGCTGAACCTCGTCGGCGGGCTCGACGCCCCCACCGGCGGCAGCGTCGCCCTCGACGGCACCGACCTGGCCGGCCTGGACGAGGAAGGCCGGCTGGCGCTGCGCCGCGACCGGATCGGCTTCGTGTTCCAGTCCTTCGGCCTGATCCCGTCCCTGACCGCCGTGGAGAACGTCGGCGTCCCGATGAGGCTGCGCAAGACGCCGGCCAAGCAGCGCGAGGAGCGGGCCCGCACCCTGCTCGCCCTCGTCGGCCTCTCGGAGCACACCGAGCAGCGGCCCGGCGAACTCTCCGGCGGCCAGCAGCAGCGGGTCGCCCTCGCCCGCGCCCTCGCGAACGAACCCGACCTGATCATCGCGGACGAACCGACCGGCCAGCTCGACTCCGACACCGGCAGGCAGATCATGCGGCTGCTGCGCGCCGTGGTGCGCAGCGAGGGCGTCACGGCGCTGGTCGCCACCCACGACCCGGCCCTGATGGAGCTCGCGGACCGGGTCGTGGAGCTGCGCGACGGCCGCATCGTCGAGGCGGAGACCGCCTAGGCGGTGGCGGAGCCGGGCGCCACCGGGAAGGCGGGCCCGCTCTTCGGTGTGGCAGGGCGGCCTCTTCGGCGTGCAGGGCGGCCTATTCGGTGTGCAGGGCGGCGGCGATCGTCATCCGGGCCGCCGAGCGGGCCGGGACCAGTGCGCCCAGTACGGCGATCGCCACCCCCGCGCACAGCATCGCGGCGAGCTGCGGCGCGTGCCAGACGTCCTTCATCGACTCCGGGAAGGCGACGATGCCCACGTTGTCCACGACGAGCCGGTGCGCGAGCATCCCGAAGGGGATCCCGAGCACCCCGCCGACCAGGCCGAGACCGGTCACGGAGGTCACGGTCATGGCCACCACCTGGCGCGGTGTCATGCCGATCGACTTGAGCATGCCGAGGTCCCGGCGGCGCTCACGGGTGTTGAGGAGCACCGTGTTGAAGACGCCGAGCGAGGCGACGAGCGTCAGCAGCACCGTGAACACCGAGGAGAAGCCGACGACCGTGGTGGTGGCGGCGTTGACCGAGTCCGCCACTTCCGCGCGCAGGCCCGGGTCGGCCGCGTTGACGGCGTCCGCGTAGGCGTCGGCGTCCGTCCCGGGGGCGAGCCGGACCGAGTAGTCGACGGCACGCGTGCCCGGGGCCAGCTGCTCCAAGGTCTCCCAAGTGGACTCCAGCGAACGGGCGTCGCTGTCGATGAGCTCGCCGACGATGGTCGCGGCCGTCCGCCTGCCGCCCGCCTCCAGGGTGACCTCGTCGCCCACCGCGAGACCGCGTTCGGTGAGGAAGGCGGGACCGGCCGCGATCTCACCGGGTCCGCGGGGCGGCCGGCCCTCCACGAACGGGGCCTCGGCCGGGGACAGGCTCCCCCGGTAGAAGCTGCCGAAAGCGGGCTGCGTGTACCCGACCAGCCTGACCTGCGTCAGCCCGCGGCCCTTGATCTCCCGTGCCCCCAGTGAGCGCAGCCGCTCCTCGATCTGCGCGTCGCTCAGCAGCGGCTGCGGCTGCGGCTGACGGTCTCCGGGACCGGCGACCTGGATGTTGACCACCCGGCCGCCGGAGCCCTGCCCGGTTCCCGCGTACGCGACCATCGTGCTGGTCAGACCGGTCGCCAGGGTCGCCGTGGTGACACCGAGGACGATGGCCGCCATGGTCATGAGGGCGCGGCCGGGCCGGGCGAACGGGTGGCCGAGGCCAAGGCTGACCGGACGCGGCAAGCGGGAGGAGGCCAAGGCGCGCTGGACGCGCAGTCCGCGTCCGGTGCGCGGAGCACCACCGGCGCTGATCGCTTCCGCGGCGGGTAGCCGGTGCGCCCGCAAGGCCGGGACCAGCGCGGTCAGCAGGACGAGGGCCGGCATGCCCGCCAGGCAGGCGGCGCTGAGCCAGCGCGGGACGGAGCCCACGCCCACCAGGCCCGTTTCGACGCCGGAGAAGGCGATCTGCAAGATGGGCCCGGCCAGCGCGTTGCCGAGCAGGGTGCCGAGCAGGCAGCCCACCACGGCGGGGGCCGAGACCATCGTCAGGTAGACGGCGACGACCTGGTTCGGGGTGAAACCGATGGCCTTGAGCACGCCGATGTGCCGGCGACCGGAGACGACGGCGCCGCTGACCACGTTCCCGACGATCAGGGTGGAGACGAGCAGGCCGAGGACGCCGAAGATCGACATGAAGGGCAGGTAGGCGTCGGCCCGGGAGGAGAAGGCCTTCTTGAGCGTGAGGTAGTTCTGCGCGGCCACCCTCGAGTCCGGGGGCAGCTCGGCCGTGGCCGCGGCGAGCGAGTCGCGCAGCTGCGCGCCCGTCGCCGGGGCGGTGAAGCGGTACAGCATTTGCGCGGAGGCCGGGCGCAGCGCGGCGACCTGCTCGGGCGTCACCCAGGCGGAAGCCGACTTGCTCATGCTCGTCGCGAACCCGACGACGGTGAGCTCGGGGTATCCGGGCACCTCCAGGCGCGTGCCGAGCAGATCCGCGTACGGAGTCCCGTCGATCGCCCAGTTGACGACGATCTCACCGGGCGCCCGGGCCCAGCGGCCCAGCAGCACTTCGACGCGGTCCACCGGGCCCGCGGGGTCGGCCCGGCCCACCACGGTGAGGGGCCCGGGCGGCATCCAGAGCCAGTCCCCGGGGACGTCGACGACCGCCTGGTGGAACGGTCCGGCGGCGGCCGCCACCCCCGGGCGGTGCGCGGTGCGCGCGAGCTGGGCGTCGGAGACCTTGGCGGTGTCGTAGGTGGCCACGGTGTGCGCGCCGCGGTGTGTCGCGTACGCCTTGTCGAAGGGTCCCGAGGCGGCGGCGAGCAGGCCGAGCGCGAGAAGGACGGTCGTGGTGGAGCACAGGACGACGAGAGCGATGACGAACGTCTGGACCTTGCGGCGGCCGACGGCGGCGCGGGCGGCCCGCCACACGGCGCTCACGCGGAACGCTCCGGCGCGCTCGCGGTGCCGGCCGCGGTGGTGCCGGCCGCGGTGGTGCCGGCGGCACGTGGTGCGGTGCCGGCGGTGACGACGGCGTCGTCCAGGGCGCGTTCGCGGGCGACGCGGCCGTCCGCCATCTCCACGAGGCGGCCGGCGCAGCGGGTCGCGAGGTGCGGGTCGTGGGTGACGATCAGCAAGGTCTGACCTATCTGGTTGAGGTCGATCAGGAGGTCCATGACCTGCTCGCCCGAGCGGCTGTCGAGGGCGCCGGTGGGTTCGTCCGCCAGCAGCAGTGCCGGACGGTTCATCAGGGCGCGTGCCACGCCCACGCGTTGGCGCTCACCGCCGCTGAGGGTCGTCGGGTAGTTGTTGCGGCGGTCGGCGACGCCGAGCTCGTCGAGCAGTTCGAGTGCGCGGCGGCGGGCCTGGCGGGCCGGTGCGCCGGTGAGCTGGGCGGCGAGCGCGACGTTGTCGAGCGCGGGCAGGTCGTCGATGAGGTTGAAGAACTGGAAGATCATGCCGACGTCGCGGCGCCGGTACAGCGCGAGGCCGGTCTCGTTCAGCTTCCCGAGGTCCTGGCCGTGCACTTCGACGGTGCCCGCGGTCGGCCGGTCCAGACCGGCCACCATGTTGAGGAGCGTGGACTTCCCGCAACCGGACGGCCCCATCACGGCGACGGCCTCGCCCTTGCGGATCTCCAGCGAGAGTCCGTCGAGCGCCTTCGCGTCGCCGTACTCCTTGTGTACGCGGTTCAGGCGGACAACGGTCTGACCTGCAGCGCGGTGATGAGTCGTCATGGCACGAACTTAGAAGGCGGCCGGGCCGCCGTGCGTCGCCCCGGGGATGTAGAAAAAGGACCGGGTCATCCTGGGGATGTATGCGGGCAGACCCGGGGGAGTGATGCGGACTACGCGGGAGGCCTGCGAAGCTTGCGGAGCAGGTGATCTTGGACGAGGGGACTGTGAGGGAAATGGCGGGGGAAGGCTGGCTGTTGGGGGCGGTGTGCGCCGTGGCGGGCGGTGCGGTGCTCGTCGCGTGCGGGCTGGCCGTCGCACTCGTACGCGCCCGGCGCGCGCACCGTGCGGCGATCGAGGAGCGCGGCTGGCTGCTGGAGCGGGAGCGGGAGACGGCGGCCCGCACGGCCGTGGACGCCGAACGGGCCCGGATAGCGGCCGAGCTGCACGACATAGTCAGTCACAACGTGAGCTTGATGGTGGTCCAGGCAGGTGCGGCCCGTGAGGTTTTGGAGACCATGCCGCGGGAGGCGGCGGCCGCGATGACCGCCGTCGAGAAGGCCGGGCGCACGACGATGACCGAGCTGCGGCACCTGCTCGGCCTGCTCGCCCCCGCCCAGGACGGCAAGGACGAGCCCTACGGCAGCGGCGCGCCGGAGGCGGAGCTTTCGCCGCAGCCGAGCCTGAGCCGGCTCAGTCCGCTCGTCGACCGCATCGCCTTCGCCGGGCTGCCGGTCGAGGTCCGGATATCCGGCGAGCCGCGACCGCTGCCCGCCGGGATCGACGTCACCGCCTACCGGATCATCCAGGAGGCGCTGACCAACGCACTCAAACACGGGGACGGGGTGAAGGCCGAGGTGACCGTGAGATACGCGGAGCACGCGCTGCGGGTCGAGGTGCTCAACAGCGGACCGAGCGTGCTGTCGGGGGACCGGGCGCCCGCGACCACCACGTCCGGCCCGACC
>NZ_JBHWVV010000007.1:336289-396280 GCF_042736715.1 Streptomyces sp. NPDC060049 | reverse complement strand
CCACCACGTCCGGCCCGTCCGGCCTGACCACCACGTCCGGCCCGTCCGGCCTGACCACCACGTCCGGCCCGTCCGGCCTGACCACCACGTCCGGCCCGTCCGGCCTGACCACCACGTCCGGCCTGACCGCCGCGGCAGGCACGCCGGCCGCGCGGGCGGCCAAGGTTGACGGCGCCGGACGCGGGCTGGTCGGTCTGCGCGAGCGGGTCGCCGTGTACGGCGGGGACTTCGACGCCCGCCGCCGGCTCGGCGGCGGCTACCGGGTCCGCGCCCGCCTCCCGCTGGAGCGGCCGTGATCACGCCCGGCGGGCCGACCGCCCCGGCGCATGGGCCCCGGGTGGTCATCGCCGACGACCAGGAACTCGTCCGCACCGGATTCCGGATGATCCTGACCGCCCGGGGGATCGATGTGGTGGGGGTGGCCGCCGACGGGGTGGAGGCCGTAGCGGAGGTCAAGCGCCTGCGCCCGGACGTCGTCCTGCTCGACATACGCATGCCCCGCCTGGACGGGCTGGAGGCTGCCCGGCGGATCCTCGCCGAAGCCCCCGAGTGCCGGGTGATCATGCTGACCACCTTCGACCTCGACCAGTACGTCTACGCCGCCCTCGCCGCCGGAGCCAGCGGGTTCCTGCTCAAGGACGTCACCCCGGAGTACCTCGCCAACGCCGTACGCCTCGTCAACACCGGAGACGCGCTGCTCGCCCCCTCGATCACCCGCCGACTGGTCGAGCGCTGTGCCTCGGCCTCCGCCGCGCGAGGCGGTGGCGCGGCCCCGGCGCCCCACCCCGACCTGGACGCCCTCACCCCCCGCGAGAGGGAGGTGCTCACCCTCATGGGCCACGGCCTCTCCAACACCGAGCTGGCCCGGGAGCTCACGCTCAGCGAAGCCACGGTCAAGACCCATGTGGCCCGCATCTTCGCCAAGCTGACCCTGCGCGACCGCGCGCAGGCGGTCGTCCTGGCTTACGAGACCGGCCTGGTCACGCCCGGCTCGCAGCCCTAGGCCGCCGGGGGGCCGGCCTGCGCCAGGAGGTGCAGGCGCAGGGCGAGCTGGAGTTCCAGCGCCCGGGCGGGGGTATTCCAGTCCTCGCCCAGGAGCCGGCCGATCCGGTCGAGGCGCTGCACGACGGTGTTGACGTGGATGTGCAGGGCGTCCTTGGCCCGGGAGAGGCTGGCTCCGTGCGCGTAGTAGGCCCGGAGCGTCTGGACCAGCTCGGTGCCGCGCTGGGCGTCGTAGTCGATGACGGGGCCGAGCACCTGGTGGACGTACCCGCCGACGTCGCCGTGGTCCCCGAGCAGGAGCCCGACGAAGCCCAGGTCCGGGAGGGCGGCGCCCTGGCCGGTGTGACCCAGGGCGTGCAGGGCCTCCAGGCAGCGCACGGCTTCCGCGTACACGCCGGGCAGGCCGCCGGCGTGGTCTGCCGGGCCGGCGGAGCCCACCGTGACGGGCGCGCCCAGGGCCTGCCCCAGCTCGGCCGCCAGGGACCGCGCGAGGTTCCCGGGCCGCCCGGCCGGGGCGAGGAGCACGGTGTGGCCCTCGTGCGGCCCGGCCAGGCCGTCGAGGGCGCGGGCCCGGCGGGCCGCCTCCGCCGCCAGGCGGGGCCGCAGGGCCGCGTCGCAGCGCAGGACCAGGACGGCGTGCGGGCGCGCGAGGTTGACGCCGAGTTTGCGCGCCCGGATCATCTGGCTGCCGGGGTCGCGGGTACGCCCGGGACTCTCGGGGGTCAGGAGATCGCTGAGGAGCTCACCCCGGACCCGGTCCTCGGCGTGGGCCACCGACCGCCGCAGGAGCAGCAGGAGAGCGGTGACCAGGCCGGTGCGCTCGAACAGCCGCCGGTCGGTGTCCGAGAGGTCGGCCCGACCGGTCAGGGCGATGCTGCCGAGGAGTTCGGACCCGGCGAGGACCGCGCAGACCCACACCCCGTCCACCGGAACGGCCCGGCCTCCCGAGCGCGAGGCGGCCACGCCCTGGACGGGCGGGCCGATCGGTTCGCTGGCGACCCGGGCCAGCTCGGTGCCCTCGGCGTCGTGCACCACGAGCCCGCCGCGCAGCAGAGCGGCGACCTCCCGGGCGACGTCCGTGACGTCCCCTCCCCGCAGGACAAGGTCGGTCAGCCGGTCGTGGGTCTCGGTGGCCAGTCGCACGGCCTCGCTGTGGGCCCGGACGGTCTCGGTCGCGGAGTTGAGCTCGACCAGGGCCGTACGCGTCTCCTCCAGCAGTCGGGCGCCGTCGATGGCGACGGCGGCGTGGTCGGCGAGCGAGGAGAGCAGCGCCACGGCGTCGGGCGCGAAGTCGCGCACCGACCGGTCGGCGGCGTAGAGCACCCCGATGACCCGTGAGGCGACCCGCAGCGGGACGCCGAGGATGCCCCGCAGCCCCTCCTCGCGCACCCCGGAGTCGATGGTGCTGGTGTGGCGGAACCGGTCGTCGGCGCGGTAGTCGGCGCTGGCGTACGGGCGGGCCGTCTGGGCGACCAGGCCGCCGAGCCCTTCGCCCATGCCCAGGCGCAGCTGCTGGAAGGCGGCCGACACGGAGCCGTCCGTGACCCGCATGAAGGTGTCGCCCACGACGGGGTCGTTGAGCGTGAGGTAGGCGACGTCCGTGCCCAGCAGTGTCCTGGCCCGCCGCACGATGGCCCGTAGCACCGCGTCGAGGTCGCGCAGCGCCGCGAGGTCGCCGGCCGTGTCGAAGAGGGCGGTCAGCTCCGCCTCGCGGCGCCGGTGCTGGTCGAGGGTGCGGCGGATGCCGAGGGCCACCCCGGTCGCCTCCTCCACGAGGGCCTGCTCGTCCGCCCCGGCCCCGCCGGTACGGGCCAGCGCGCCGGGCCGGGAGAATTCCTCGACGGGCGCGCCCTGGGCGAGCAGGTCCAGGAGCCGGCGCAGCGCGGCCGCCGCCCGGTGCCCGGACACGGGCTCGGTGGATTCGTTCACGGGGGCCATGCTGGCAGCCCTTCGGTGCGGGGGTGGTGAGCGGGTCCGCCCGCCGTACCCGGAACGGACGCGGCGGGCGGACCCGAGGGTGGAATCGAGGGGGTACGGGGCTGAGGGGCCGGTTCTGAGGGTCCGGGGTCAGGTGGTGCGGGCCGGGTCGGAGGCCGGGGCCGCGGACCGGACCGGGTACGCGCTGCCCGCGTCCGCCGTCGCCTTCGGGACCGACAGGTCCCGGCCGCGGGTCTCGCGGGCCAGGGCAACGGTGATGGTGGTGACGACGGCGGCCGCGCAGAGGTAGACCGAGACCGGCACCGAGGAGCCGTAGTCCTTCAGCAGCTCGACGGCGATGATCGGTGCCAGGGCTCCCGCGAAGATCGAGGCGAGCTGGGAACCCATCGAGGCCCCCGAATAGCGGACCTTGGTGTCGAACATCTCGGAGATGAAGGCGGCCTGCGGCCCGTACATGGCGCCGTGCAGGAGCAGCCCGGCGGTGACGGCCGCCGTGATGACGACGAAGGACTTGGAGTCCACCAGCGCGAAGAACGCGAAGGCCCACACGGCCATGCCCGCCGAACCGATCAGCGTCACCGGCCGGCGCCCGATCCGGTCCGACAGCGCGCCCCAGGCGGGAATGGTGACGAAGTGGACGGCCGAACCGATCAGGAGCGCGTTCAGCGCGGTGGTCTTGGCGAGGCCGAGGTGGGTGGTGACGTAGACGAGGAGGAAGGAGGTGAGGACGTAGTACGAGATGTTCTCGCCGAACCGGGTGCCGATGGCGGTCAGGACCTGCCGCCAGTCCTTGCGGAACACCTGGACGACGGGGGCCCGCTCCTCCTCGGCGGAGTTCGCCGCTTCGGCCCGCGCGGCGAGGAAGACGGGCGACTCGGAGACGGACAGGCGGATCCACAGCCCGACCACCACGAGGAGGCCGGAGAGCAGGAAGGGGACGCGCCAGCCCCAGGCCAGGAACGTGGCGTCCGACTGCACGGCGGCGAGCAGCGCGAGCACCCCGGTGGCGAGCAGGTTCCCCCCGGGAGCCCCGGACTGCGGCCAGGAAGCCCAGAACCCGCGGTGCTCGGGCCCGCCGTGCTCGGAGACGATCAGCACGGCCCCGCCCCACTCGCCGCCCAGCGCGAACCCCTGCACCAGGCGCAGCAAGGTCAGCAGGATGGGGGCGCCGATGCCGATGCTCGCGTGGGTGGGCAGGAGCCCCATCGCGAAGGTGGCCCCGCCCATCATGACCAGGCTGAGCACCAGGAGCTTCTTGCGTCCGACCTTGTCCCCGAAGTGCCCGAAGACCACCCCGCCCAGCGGCCGGGCCAGGAACCCGATGGCGTAGGTGAGGAAGGCGATCAGGGTGCCGGTGAGCGGATCGGCGGTGGGGAAGAACAGCTTGTTGAACACCAGGGCCGCGGCGGTCCCGTAGAGGAAGAAGTCGTACCACTCGATGGTGGTTCCGATGAGGCTCGCGGCGACGATGCGTCTGATGCCGGACGAAGCCTTCGGGGCCGTTGCGGTGGAGGCCATGTGCACCACTTCCAGGGTGTCTGCGGGGACGTCGGGTGTGGGCACAACGTAGAAGTCCCCAGGTCAACGGCATATGTGGCCGGTCATCACAATCAACCCCGCATGAGTGTGCCAGACCACCACACGGCCCGAGCCGATCCCCTCGGACCACTCCGGAAGCGGAAGGGAAACCCCTGTCGGAATTGCAGAGTGGGCATGTTTTGGGGGTGCGGTGCTGGTTCCCGTGCTGTTTGGTGCTGGTTCGATGACACCTGAAACCCCACGTCACCACCCCTCGCAACCCGCGCCGTGCTGATTCGGCGCTGGTCACGCAGTGTTGAGCACTACGCGATATCGGCGCTCGCCGGGGGAGCGCTGTGCCCAAGAAGTGCGGTTGCTGTCGCGAGGGGATCTACGGGCCGCACCCTTGTGTGCGGCCGACAAAGCGGTCCTGTCGGCCCTTGGGGAGTGCGAGATTCGTGCGGTCCGGCGGCGAGGTGAACCGCCGCGTCGCCAGACGCGTTCCCGATCGGTGCTTCAAGAGCTCGAAGAGTTCGGCGAAGTGGTGGAGACTCTCACTGCCGACCTGCGTGGGCCAGGTCGTGGCGTCCTGCGTGAGCTGGTGGGCCAGCCCGACGGAACGGATCGATTGGGCCTGTCGGCACAGCGCCCTCGGTACCCTCACCGCCTGCGAACGCGAGGTGCTCGAACTCCTCGCCCGCGGCATGGCAACGCCGAACTCGCCACCCACCTCACCCTCTCCGAAGCCACCGTCAAGACCCACGTCGTCCGCATCCTCGCCGAACTCGGCCTGCGCGAACGCGCCCAAGCCGTCGTCCTCGCCTACGAGACCGGCCTGGTCGCCCCGGCCCCGCCGTCGAGGTGCCGCACTGACGGCAGTCGCGCGGGCACAGCAACGCCACGCTCAGCCGGGCGGCGGCACGACCAGCGTCGAACGCCGCACCACCAGCTCCGGCTCGAACACGACTTGTCGGTGCCGGTGGGCCGCGCCGCCCAGGCCGGTCTCCTCGGCGAGCATCTCGGCCGCCGTCCGCCCCATCGCCTCCGCGGGCTGGCGCACCGAGGTCAGCGGCACCGCGGCCGCCGCGGCGAACTCGATGTCGTCGTAGCCGACGATCGCGAGGTCCTCGGGTACCCGCAGGCCCGCGGCGAACGCGGCCTGCAGCATCCCGAGGGCCAGCAGATCGTTCGCGCAGAACACCGCGGTCGGTCTCGGCAGCATCCCCAGCAGGCGGGCGCCGGCGTCGCGGCCCGCCGCCACGTCCAGCCCGTCCACCTCCAGGTCCAGCAGGACGGCGTCGCGGCCGGCCAGCGCCTGCAGCGCGCCGCTGCGACGGTCGGCGACCTGCTGCAGCCGGTGGCGGCCGCCCGCGAACGCGATCCGTCGGTGGCCGTTCGCCAGCAGGTGCCCGGCCGCCAGGGCGCCGCCCCCGACGTCGTCCACCGACACCGAGCAGGCCTCCAGCCCCGGGGCGAGCCGGTCCACCAGCACGAAGGGCACGCCGCCGCGACGGAGCGCCGCCGCTCCCGACCCCTCCGCGTCGGCCGGGGTCAGCAGCACCCCGCGCACCCGCTGCTCCGCGAAGAGGGCGAGGTAGTCCGCCTCGTCGGCGAGCCGCTGAGCGCTGTTGCAGACCATCACGACCAGGCCCGCCGCGCGCGCCGCCTGCTCGGCCCCGCGCGCCACGGAGACGAAGAACGGGTTGCCCAGGTCGAGGACCAGCAGACCGATGATCCGGCTGCTGCCGGAGCGCAGCTGGCGCGCCGACTCGCTGCGTACGTAGCCGAGCTGGTCGATCGCGGCACGGACCCTGGCCCTGGTCTCCTCGCCGACCGTCTCCGGCCGGTTGATCACGTTGGAGACCGTGCCGACCGACACACCGGCCGCCCGTGCCACGTCCTTGATGCTCGCCGCGCCGCCCATGTCCCACCATTGAAAAGTTTCACCGGCTCCGACGGCCGACCCGGAGATCAGGTTACGACGTCACACCAACAGCTCCCCGCCGGTGCCTTGACGCTTCCCGCGGTCCCACCTACCGTCTGGCTGAAACGATTCAGATCGTGGGAGGTGCTCCGGTGGCCGACCGATCCGCCGTGAAGGACGCCCTTCGGGCCCAGCGCATCGAGACGCCCTCGTGGGGCTACGGGAACTCGGGAACCCGCTTCAAAGTCTTCGCCCAACCCGGCGTGCCGCGCGACCCGTTCGAGAAGCTCGCCGACGCGGCCCAGGTGCACGCCGCCACCGGCGTCGCCCCGAAGGTCTCGCTGCACATTCCCTGGGACCGGGTCGAGGACTACGGCGCGCTGTCCGCCCACGCCCGCGAGCTCGGGCTGGAGATCGGCGCGATCAACGCGAACGTCTTCCAGGACGAGGACTACAAGCTCGGCTCCGTCACCCATCCGGACCCGCGGGTGCGCCGCAAGGCTCTCGACCACCTGCTGGAATGCGTCGACATCATGGACGCCACCGGCTCGCACGACCTCAAACTATGGTTCTCCGACGGCACCAACTACCCCGGCCAGGACGACATTTCGGCCCGCCAACAACGCCTCTCCGACGCCCTGTCAGAGGTGTACGGGCGGCTCGGCGACGACCAGCGGATCCTGCTGGAGTACAAGCTGTTCGAGCCCGCGTTCTACACCACGGACGTCCCGGACTGGGGCACCGCGTACGCGCACTGCCTGCGGCTCGGGCCCAGGGCCGCGGTCGTCGTCGACACCGGCCACCACGCCCCCGGCACCAACATCGAGTTCATCGTCGCGTTCCTGCTGCGCGAGGGGAAGCTCGGCGGTTTCGACTTCAACTCCCGCTTCTACGCGGACGACGACTTGATGGTCGGCGCCGCCGATCCGTTCCAGCTGTTCCGGATCCTGCACGAGGTCACCGGGAACGGCGGCTTCGCCCCCGAGGCCGGCGTCGCGTTCATGCTCGACCAGTGTCACAACATCGAGGCGAAGATCCCTGCGATCATCCGCTCGGTGATGAACGTCCAGGAAGCCACGGCCAAGGCCCTGTTGGTCGACCGCTCGGCCCTGGCGGCCGCTCAGAACGCGGGCGATGTACTCGGCGCCAACGAGGTGCTGATGGACGCCTACGCCACCGACGTCCGTCCGCTGCTGGCCGAGGTCCGCGCCGAGGCCGGGCGGGACCCGAACCCGGTCGCGGCCTACCGGGCCGGCGGCTGGGCCGAGAAGATCGTCGCCGAGCGGGTCGGCGGCGCCCAGGCCGGATGGGGGGCTTGACCCGTCTGCCACGCGGGCCGGCCCGCACCACCTCGTACCCACGGGCCGGCCCGCACCCTCCTCGCGCACCCCCACGAGAGCGCCACCGCCACCAGACAAGGAAGCTGCTCCCGCCATGGCCCAGCACCCCGTCGTCGCCGCCCTCCTCGCCCGCTCCCACCGGCTCGGATCGGATCCGCGCAACACCAACTACGCCGGCGGCAACACCTCTGCCAAGGGCGCAGCCACCGACCCCGTCACCGGGCAGCCCGTCGACCTGATGTGGGTGAAGGGCTCCGGCGGCGACCTCGGCACCCTTGCCGAGGCGGGCCTGGCCGTGCTGCGACTGGACCGCCTGCGGGCCCTCGCCGACACCTACCCGGGCGTGGAACAGGAGGACGAGATGGTCGCCGCGTTCGAGTACTGCCTGCACGGCAATGGCGGCGCGGCTCCGTCCATCGACACCGCCATGCACGGTCTGGTCGACGCCGCGCACGTCGACCACCTGCACCCCGACTCCGGCATCGCGCTCGCCACCGCAGCCGACGGCGAAAGGCTCACCGCCGCCTGCTTCGGCGACGCCGTGCCGTGGCTGCCCTGGCGCCGTCCCGGCTTCCAACTCGGCCTGGACATCGCCGAGATCAATCGGACCCACCCGCAGGCCGTCGGCTGCGTCCTCGGCGGTCACGGCATCACCGCCTGGGGCGCCACCAGCGAGGAGTGCGAGGCCAACGCCCTGCACATCATCCGCACCGCCGAGGCCTTCCTGGCCCGCCACGGCAAGGCCGAGCCGTTCGGCCCGCAGCTTGACGGCTACCAAGCCCTGCCAGAGGCCGAACGCCGCCGGCGCGCGGCCTCGCTCGCCCCCGTCATCCGCGGTCTGGCCTCCACCGACCTCCCGCAGGTCGGCCACTTCACCGACGCCGCGCCCGTGTTGGACTTTCTCGCCCGCGCCGAGCATCCCCGCCTGGCCGCCCTCGGCACCTCCTGCCCCGACCACTTCCTGCGCACCAAGGTCGCCCCGCTGGTCCTCGACCTGCCCGCCACCGCGCCCCTGGACGAGACGATCGCCCGCCTGCGGGAGCTGCACACCGACTATCGGGCCGGCTACCGGGCCTACTACGAGCGGTACGCCACCGCGGACTCGCCCCCCATGCGCGGCGCCGACCCGGCGATCGTCCTGGTCCCGGGCGTCGGCATGTTCTCCTTTGGCAGGGCCAAGCAGACCGCCCGCGTGGCCGGCGAGTTCTACCTCAATGCGATCAACGTGATGCGCGGCGCGGAGGCGGTCTCCGGCTACGCCCCGATCGAGGAGCGCGAGAAGTTCGCCATCGAGTACTGGGCACTGGAAGAGGCGAAGCTGCGGCGGATGTCCGCGCCCAAACCGCTGGACACCCGCGTCGCCCTGGTCACCGGCGCCGGCTCCGGCATCGGCAAGGCCATCGCGCACCGCCTGGCCGCCGAGGGCGCCTGCGTCGTCGTCGCCGACGTCAACACCGCCACCGCCCGGGCCGTCGCCGACGAACTCGGCGGCCCGGACCGGGCCGTGGCCGTCACCGTCGACGTCACCTCCGAGGAGCAGATCGCCGAGGCGTTCCGCACCGCGGTCCTCGCCTTCGGCGGTGTCGACCTGGTGGTCAACAACGCGGGCATCTCCATCTCCAAGCCGCTGCTGGAGACCACCGCCGATGACTGGGACCGGCAGCACGCCATCATGGCCCGCGGCTCCTTCCTCGTCTCCCGGGAGGCCGCCCGCACCATGATCCGGCAGGGCCTGGGCGGCGACCTCGTCTACATCGCCTCGAAGAACGCGGTCTTCGCCGGCCCCAACAACATCGCGTACTCCGCCACCAAGGCCGACCAGGCCCACCAAGTTCGGTTACTCGCCGCCGAGTTGGGCGAACACGGAATCCGCGTCAACGGCGTCAACCCGGACGGCGTGGTCCGCGGCTCGGGCATCTTCGCCAGCGGCTGGGGCGCCCAGCGCGCCGCCACCTACGGCATCGCGGAGGAGCAGCTCGGCGCGTTCTACGCCCAGCGCACCCTCCTCAAGCGCGAGGTGCTGCCCGAGCACGTCGCCGCCGCCGTCTTCGCCCTCACCGGCGGCGACCTCACCCACACCACCGGCCTGCACATCCCCGTCGACGCCGGCGTCGCCGCGGCCTTCCTGCGCTGAGGCGGCCGTGACGCCCCGCACCCCACCCACCCCGGCCGCCTTCGCCGCGGCGGACCTCGGCGCCACCAGCGGACGGGTGCTCGTCGGCCGGGTCGGCCGTGACCGCCTCGACCTGACCGAGACCCACCGCTTCGACAACACTCCCGTCCAACTCCCGGACGGGTTGCACTGGAACGCCCTCGGCCTGTACCAAGGCGTCCTGGAAGGCTTCCGCGAGGCCGCCGCGCGCTGGGACCTCGCCTCCGTCGGCATCGACAGCTGGGCCGTCGACTACGGGCTCCTCGACGCCGACGGCGCGCTCCTCGGCAACCCGTTCCACTACCGCGACCCGCGCGGCGCCGCCGCCGTCCAGGCCGTCTGGTGCCGCCTCCCGGCCCGTGAGCTGTACCGGATCACCGGCCTTCAGCACCTGCCGTTCAACACGATCTTCCAGCTCGCCGCCGAGAAGCACCTCGACCGCGCCCGCACCCTGCTCCTGCTGCCCGACCTGATCACCCACTGGCTCACCGGCACCGTCGGCGCAGAGGTCACCAATGCCTCCACCACGGGCCTGTACGACGCCCGCACCGGCGCCTGGTCCGCCCCGGTCCTCGCCGCGCTCAACCTGGACCCGGCCCTCCTGCCCGCACTGCGCCGCCCCGGCGACCACGCCGGC
Organism: Streptomyces sp. NPDC060049; assembly: GCF_042736715.1. NCBI lineage: Bacteria > Bacillati > Actinomycetota > Actinomycetes > Kitasatosporales > Streptomycetaceae > Streptomyces > Streptomyces sp. NPDC060049. The sequence continues at coordinate 385,769 of NZ_JBHWVV010000007.1, read as the reverse complement.
ACCGTCCTTTCGCACGTCGCCGCCGCCACCGGCCTGCGCCCCGACACCCCCGTAGTCGCGGTCGCCTCCCACGACACCGCCTCCGCGGTCGCCGCCGTCCCCGCCGGCACCGAGGACTTCGCCTACATCTCCTGCGGCACCTGGTCGCTCGCCGGCCTCGAACTCGACGCGCCCGTCCTCACCGACGCCTCCCGCGCCGCCAACTTCACCAACGAACTCGGTATCGACGGCACCGTCCGCTACCTGCGCAACGTCATGGGCCTGTGGCTACTCAGCGAGAGCCAGCGCACCTGGCGCGCCCGTGGCGAGGGGCACCACCTGCCCGAGCTGCTCGAACGCGCCGCCGCCGCCCGCCCGTTCGCGGCGCTCGTCGACCCCGGCGCCCCCGAGTTCCTCGCCCCCGGCGACCTGCCGGCCCGCCTCGCCGAGCACTGCGCCCGCACTGGCCAGCACCTGCCCGAGGACCAGGGCGCCGTCGTCCGCTGCATCCTGGAGAGCCTGGCCTTGGCGCACCGTCACACCCTGTTCCAGGCCGTTCATTTGACCGGTCGCGCGATCCGCGCCGTGCATCTCGTCGGCGGCGGCAGCCGCAACGCCCTGCTGTGCCGGCTCACCGCCGACGCCACCGGCCTGCCCGTCATCGCCGGCCCCGCCGAGGCCACCGCCATCGGCAACATCCTCGTCCAGGCCCGCACCCACGGCCTGGTCGAGGACCGCGGCGCCATGCGTCGCCTGGTCGCCCGCACTCAGCGCCTGCGGCGCTACGAGCCCGCCGGAGACATCCGCGCGTGGGACGTCGCCGCCGCCCGTGTGGGGCTCGCCTGACCTGAGCTGCACGGCATGGACGCGGTGTCACCTCCCGTCGTCCAGACTGTGACGGTCGGTCAAATATTGCTCAAGTTCGAATGGTTGTGGATCCTCATTCTGGAAATACTCCATTTACCGAAGGGCAACGTGCTGGCCGTCAGGTGGCCGGGTGCGCATACTCCCGATGCGATCGCGCGACCAGCGGCTGCCCTTCGTGTCATCCCCGACCTCGCTGTCATTGCTGTGAGCTGCCCGTACGCCGTCACCAGGACTCCGAACAGCGAGGCCCTGCGTCGACCGAAAGTCGCGCCGCAAAACAATTGCGGGCGGCCCGAACAGGTTGAGAAAAAAAGCCTGTTCGGCTCTCGAAGCCATTTCTCAGAGTTCGGAGGGTTTCCATGCGCACGCGTCGCCGCAGATCCCTGCGTCTCCTGGTGTGCCTGGCACTGTCACTGTCCGCAGTGCCGCTGGCCGTCCTCGCCGCGCCTCAGGCCGGCGCTGCCGACGGGCCGACCGTGTGGATCCTGGACGCCACCGACCGGCCCTTCACCTCGACCACCCCGCCGGGCTGGGCGCCGACCGGGATCGAGCTGTACGCGGCCCGCAACGCCTACGAGGGGGCGCAGATCCTGGTGCGGTCCGGTTCGGCGCAGACCGGGGTGTCCGTCACCTCCGGGGCGCTGACCGGCCCCGGCGGCGCGTTCATTCCCGCCGCGAACATCACCACGCGCTACGAGTACAACCACCCGAACATCCAGAAGGTCGGCAACGTCCAGAACCCGCCCGACGGTGGGATCGCCTACTACGACGCGCTGATGAACAACAGTCCGCAGTCGGTGGCGGCGAACACCACGTACGCCGCCTACTACCAGGTCTACGTGCCGGCCGGTCAGGCGCCGGGCGTCTACATCGGCAGCGCCAGGGTGAACAGCAGCCTGGGCGCCGTCACGGTGCCGGTGTCGGTGACCGTGTACAGCGCCACGATCCCGCCGACCTCGCAGTCCACGTTCAAGATGAACAACTGGTTCTCCTCGGCGGGCTGGGACTACGCGGGCACTGAGGCGTCGATCCCGAACGAGTACGGCGTGCAGATGTACGACGCCAACTGGTGGACCGTCGAGGCCAACATCGCGGCGAACATGGCGCGGCACCGGAACAACGTGATCTACGCCGACGCGGTGGCCCTGCTGATCCCGGACACCACCGTCGACGCCGCGGGCCACTTCACCTTCGGCTGGTCCACCTTCGACCGGTTCGTCAACCTCTTCGTCAGCGCCGGGGCCATGCAATACCTCTACACCCCGACCCTGCTGGAGCCGCCCGCCTTGGATCCGTACCTCGACACCCTGGTGCCGGCCAACGGCGTCAGCGGCGCGGTCAAGCACGCGCTCTGCCGGCCCAACTCCGCTCCGGCCAATGGCTGCCCGGACACCAACAACTGGTTGAACCAGTTCTTCCCGGCGCTGAAGGCGCACCTGGATGCCAAGGGCTGGACGAACAACTTCTACATGAGCGCCCTGGACGAGCCCACCACCACGCAACAGGCCACGGCTGCCAACTGGCTCTACACCCTCTACGAGCAGTACTTCCCTAACCCGCGTACCAACGAGGCGCAGCTGACCGCCTTCACCGGGGACGCGGCTCACCTGTCGACGCAGACCCCGCTCTCGTCGAACTACGACGCGAACGTCGCGCTCTATCAGAGCTACCGGATCAGCGGGAAGGACCTGTGGCTGTACAGCTGCATCCTCCCGCAGGGCTCGTACATGAACCGCTTCACCAGCAACTACCTCAGCGGGACCAGGCTCCTCCCCTGGCTGACCTGGAAGATCGGCGGCGACGGCTACCTGCACTGGGGCTGGAACTACTGGCACGACGGCTTCAGCGAGCCGTACCCGGCCGCCGACACCTTCAACACCCCGCAGACCGGCGACCACTGGCTGGTCTATCCGAACAAGGCCGCCTACGGCATCTACGACAGCCTCCGCAGCGAAGCTCAGACCGCGGGCCTGCAGGACTTCGAACTCCTGCAGCAGCTGGCCGCGGTCAAGCCGCAGGCGGCACGCACCCTGGCCGAGACGGTGATCACCAACCCGACGGCGTACGACACCTCCGGGTGGAACGTCGAGGGCCGGCACAAGCAGCTCCTCGACGAACTGGCCGCGGCGTCCGGTGACCTGGCGCTGCCGTTCACGGACGACTTCAGCGGCGGCGACCACTTCTGGACCCACACCCGGGGGACCTGGTCGACCAGCGGCGCCCAGTACACGCAGTCCGACGCGTCGGCGAACTGGGGGGACGTCTCCTACCTGCGCGGCCGGGGCTACACCGATGTCTCGGTCGGCGTGGACCTGCAGATCACCGGAGTGAGCTCGTCCGGCGGAAGCACCAACTGGGCTGGTCTGATGGTCCGTTCGGCCAACGGCACGGACCTGGACTCCGGCTACCTGATCGCCCAGCGGGACAACGGCCAGGTGTTCGTCTACCGCAGCGGCACAAGGATCGGCTCGGCGTCCGTGCCCGGCTACGTGTCGGGGCAGCGCACCCGCCTGCGCGTAGTGGCGCGCGGGAACGCACTGACGGTGTACTCCGGGACCGGGCAGGCGCCGGTGCTGACCGTCACCGACGCGGCGTTCACCGCAGGCGACGTGGGTCTGGTCACCGGCGGCGCCAGCGCGAACTTCTGGAACGCCCGTATCATGCCGACCTCTCTCGCCCCGGCCGAGAGTGCCGCCGTCACCGCCTCCAGCTCGTACGAGGCCGACGGCTGGGGTATCCGCTCGGCGGTCGACGGGCAGCGGCCGTCGGCGCCGAACGCTGCGGGGTGGAGCAGTTCCGGCAGTATCGCCACCAACCACACCGAGTGGGTGCGGCTGGACCTGGGCTCGACCCGGCCGGTGAGCCGGGTGGACCTCCACCCGCGCAGCGACGGGGCCAATGCCGGTCAGGGCTTCCCGGTCGACTTCACCATCCAGACCTCCACCGACGGCACGAACTGGACCACGGTCAGCACCCGGACCGGGCACGCGAGGCCCGGCGCCACGGCGCAGACCTTCCCGTTCGCGACGGTCAACGCGCGCTACGTGAAGGTGACGGGGACCAACCTGAGCACAGATCAGTTCGGCAATTTCTACATGCAGTTCGCGGAGATCGAGGCTGTCGGCGGAGATCTGGCACCGGGCCGCACGGCGACCACCTCCAGCTCGGTCGAGTACCCCAACGAGGGCTGGCTGACCGCCAACCTCACCAACGGGACCCATCACACCGACCTGTGGAACTCCTCGGGCTGGAGCAGCGCCGGGGCCGGCTCCCCGAACACCACGCAGTGGGCGCGGGTGGACCTCGGCGGCCCGTCACGGATCAGCCAGGTCACGTTGTACCCCCGCGACGACATCCCGAACACCGGGCGCGGCTTCCCGTCGGCCTTCACCGTCCAGCTCTCGACCGACGGCACGAACTGGACCACCGTGGTGTCGAGGAGCTCGTACCCGCGCCCCGGAGCCGGCGGCCTCTCCTTCGCCTTCGCCGCCACCACCGCCCGGTACGTGAAGGTCACCGGCACCACGCTCACCGCCGACCAGTTCGGCGTGTACTACATGCAGCTGGCGGGGATCGGTGTCTCATGACGAAGCACCGGATCTGCTTCCTGCTCCAGGTGAAGGCCGAACTCGGCGACGAGTACCGCGAGCGCCACGCCCAGGTGTGGCCGGAGATGCTCGATGCCCTCCGGGCCACCGGCTGGACCAACTACTCCTTGTTCCTGCGCCCGGACGGCCTGCTCGTCGGCTACCTGGAGACCGAGGACTTCGATCGCGCCCGCGAGGCGATGTCCGCCACCGAGGTCAACGCCCGCTGGCAGGCCGAGATGTCCCGCTACTTCCAGTACCTGGACGGCACGCCGGCTGACCAGGCGATGGCACCGCTGACGGAGGTGTTCCACCTGGACTGACAGTCCTGAGAGGAGGTATGTGACTCTTTGTCCTGCTCGCCGTGGTGCGGATGAGGCACAGTGAGCAGTTGGTGGGGCTAGGTGTATTGCCCTGTGAGGTTGGGGACGCGGCTGGCGGGTGGTTTGCCTGCGAGTGCGGTGTGTCCGCGGTGGTGATTGTAGGTGTGCAGCCATTGCGGGAAGGCGTCGCGTCGTTCCTGTTCTGGGCCGTGCGCCACCTCCTCGCTCTTGAAGCCGACCTCCACCCCCTCCCGATCGATCAGGAGGGGCGAAGGCGGGACGGACGGGTCAGTCCGTCAGTCGCGCGTCGCGCACCGGGATCCATTCCAGGGCCGACCGGATGCCGTCTTCCAGGGACAGCTTCGGCGTCCACCCCAGAAGCTCGGCCGCCCGGTCGCTCTTGGTGTAGCCGCCGGCCACGTCGCCGGGCCGCGGGTCGGGTAGTTCGTTCCCGTGATCGGGAACGGGCGGCCCTCCTGGTGTGCCTGGATGAGGACTCCGAGCGCGTGGCTGGGCCGCTTGAGCCGGAGACCGGTGCGCAGCTGAGGGTCGGCGCCGACGGGGTTGCCACCGTTCGTGCCGCCGGTGTTGTGCTCGCCACGGGAGCCGCCCACGGCGCCCTGGCCCACGCCCGTGGGGATGTCCGCCGGGAGAGTGGGGAATGTGCCGCGCCGACCTGCTGTCCCGGCGGTCAGCTTGTGGGCATCGCCGGCCATGCCGCTGACCACACCCACGTCGGTGCTGTTGAAGCCCCAGCCGTTCTTCCCGCCCAGTTCCCGCAGGTACCCGCCGCCTGCACCGCCCTTGCCGCCGACTTCGCTCCGATTGTGACGCGGCCATCCGCACCCTGCTGGCTGACCTGGCCGCCGTCGCGGACACCGCAGCCCTGCTGTACCTGCGCGAGCGCATGTACGCGACGCAGTGACCTGCGGCTGCGGTGTCACAGCCGGCCGGGCAGCGACCCGGCGGCCGACAGCTCCCGGGCGGCGCGGGTGATGAAGTGGCGGGTTTGCTCCAGGTTCAGGGCCTGGGCCTGGAGGTGGTCGTACATGATCCTGTACTGCTGCACGTCGGATCGTTTCTCCAGGTAGAGGTCGCTGGTGAACCGCTCCAGATACACCGTCCCCGTGGCGGCGTCTGGGAAGTCGAGGATGGAGAACTGTCCCGTGACGCCCGGATGGGCTCCCGCGCTGTGTGGGAGGACCTGCACGGTGATGTGCGGCTGCGCGCCAAGACGGTGCAGGTACTCGAGCTGTTCGCGCATGATCTGCGGGCTGCCGACCACGCGGCGCAGTGCCGATTCGTCCAGTACCACCCATAAGCGGAAAGGGCGGGCCGGGTGGTGGGCCCGGGACTGGCGGCGCAGCCGGACCTCGTGGCGCACGGTGATCTGTTCAGGGGTCGCCTGAGGGATCGTTTCCTCGATGACGGCTCGGGCGTAGGCGGGTGTTTGCAGCAGGCCGGGGATCACCAGGGGCTCGTAGGTGCGGAGCGAGGAGGCTTCGGTCTCCAGGCCGATGTAGACGGCGTAGGGGACCTCGCCGCAGGCGACCCACCAGCCCTGTTGGTCCGATTCCGTGGCCATCCGCATCAGCGAGTCGACGGCGCGCGGGTCTGTGACTCCGTAGAGGGCGCACAGGTCCCGCACATCGCGGGGCTTGATGGCGCGGCGTCCGTTCTCCAAATGGCTGATTTTGGGCTGGGAGATCAACAGGCGTTCAGCCACCTGCGTACTGGTCAGGCCACAGGCCAGGCGGAGCCGGCGCAGCTCCGCGCCCAGCCGGCGTCGTCTGACGGTCGGGTTTCCGTTCACCGCCACGGGCGGTCTACCTCCGGCTTGGGACTGACTGCCAGCCACGGGAATTGCCGCGGCCGGGCCCCGGGCGAACGTATTCGCCGCGCAGTGATGATCAACGGAGCCCTGTCGGCGAGTGTCGCGTCGCGCGAGTGCAGCCGCGAGCACTGCCCGAGGAGGTTTCACCCAGATGCCATGACCTTTCACCTATCTGGAAGCGAAGGGCTGCGCTGGTCGGGTGCGCTGCGTGGGGCCATGGTGGGGGTAGCGCGTGGCCGACAGCCGCGTCATGCAGGTTGCGTCCCGAGTCGGGCTCTGCGCGCGGGGAGTGATCTACGTTCTGGTCGGTCTCCTCGCCGTGCGGACCGGTTTCGGCGGCGGCAGTGGCCGAGGCCGACCGCGACCGGTCCGGGGCGGTGCGGACCATCGGCGAGCAGCCCTACGGCCGGGTGCTGCTGCGGGGCGGCGGGGCGGCGGGGCGGCGGCGATGGGGCTGTGGCGCCGCTCCGCCTTCCGTCGCCCTCGGGCAGGCGACGGAAGGCGGTGCCAAGCGGACTCGGCGCCTGGGCTCCCTGGGGCCGGCCGCCTTCTACCTGGTGATCTGTATCGGCGTGATGCAGACCGCGCTGGTCGGCGGGTCCGGCGGCACCCGCGCCGGTGACCATGGACGACATCTTTGCGGGTTGTCCGATGCCACGGCAGGCACCGCCCGTGACTGCGCTGCGGTCCGCGCGGCTGCTTAGCTCTGCTCGGATGCGAGTCCCGTGGCCGGCGTGGTGTCATTCCGGGCAGGAACGGCTCGATGCGTGGAGCTGGGTACGCCTGCCCTGCCCTGTGGAGGTACGGTTCCGGATCCCGCTGCTCGGCCGGGTGCCGGTCGCCGCATCCCTGTGCGCTGTGCTGCGCGTCGGTACAGGTGAGGCAGGAAGGCGTAGAAGCGGTCGGGAAGGAACACGGCGTCCGCGACGATCATCGCGCCGGAGAAGAGGGGCAGTCCCAAGAGCACTGCGATACCGATGTGCATGCCCAACAGCACGGTCAGAACGGGATACTTGAGCCTGCCGAAGAGCACGAACGGGAAGGCCACCTGCAAGAGCACCGTGACGTAACTGGCGATCGCGATCACCACCGGGTACTCGTCCACGAGGTGGGAGAGCGCGGGCCAGGGCTGGAAGAGTTCGAGGTTCAGCGCGTAGTGGAGAGCGGTGCCGCCGCCCCAGGTCGGGCCCTGGATCTTGTACAGGCCGGCCGATCCGTAGAGGAAGCAGACCTGTGCCGCGATGACGAGGATGCCGCAGTTGTGCACCACCGTGGTCAAGGTGATGCGAGCGTCCCGGAGTTGCCTTGCGTAGAAGCTCCTCACGGGCTCCGGTGCGTTGCCCGCACGGGCTGCCTTGAGCCGCTCTCGGCGTGCGTCAAGGGACCAGCGCCGACCGCACGCGGTGAGGACGAGGTAGAGGGCCATCAGCAGGATCAGGTTGTCGCCCCCGTCCGTCATGAAGATCGATCTGGCATGGAACGAGGTCACCACGACGGCGAAGAGGACGGACATGGCGCGGGTCCGCCAACCCAGCATGAACAGAACGGACGTGACGAGGGCCATCACGTAGCAGAGTTCGAAGTAGGCATGGCTGTCGGACAGGATCAGGATGCTGTTCCAGCCCGTCTGATCGAAGAGCTGTTCTGCGAGCGCCGGTGTCCAGGGGGAGCCGGGGCCCCAGATCTCGTCACGGTACGGGAACTCACGCAGCAGGAAGATCAGGTAGAGGAGCCCGTAGCCGATACGCAGGACCGACGCGGCGTACAGGGAGATCGGCCGGTCGGTGAGAAGCGCCCACAGATCGCCGATACGGTCGAGCATCCACCGGTGGGCCGTACCGGCGATCGAAGTCTCCTGTGCTGCCGGTCGGTGCGGCGTGGCTGTCGTGGAGGGGAGCTGGGGGATCTGCTCAGTTCCCATGGGAGGTCACCTTCCACCAGGGCAGGAGCCGGTCCTCGGTGGGTGCCGGCTGGTGGTTTCCGGCGGGTGCGCCGGGCGCGGCGACGGGCAGTGTGACGACCCGAAGCTGAATGAAGCCGAAAGTGCCGCCGTCGTTGTGGGCGGCGACGCGGTCCGCGGCGATGTTGCGCAGGTACGTCTGCAACATCACGGCCCGTTCCGAGCGTGCCGTGTCGCTTCCTCCGTGCGTCTCGACGTAAGAGGTCCAGGCGCGGCGCAGCAGGTTCTGGGACGTATGGCTCGGAAATGCATTGTGGTCGACTGCGGAATGGTCCAGGGCGGCCAGGTCGAACCAGGGGGTCACCTGCACCGATCCTTTGGAGTCGGTGTGCGCGGTTCTCGCCAGGACTTTTCGGTTGAAGGAGTCGGGGTCCGGAGCAAAGAGCCGCCAATTCTGTTCGAAGAGCGGGAACACCCATCCGTTGACCTGTGGGCTGTACCGCTTCGATACAGGGTTGGAGGGGGCCACATGAAGGAATACCAGGACCACATGGACCAGAGCCGTCACCAGGCAGAGGGCTACGGCGGTGTGCAGCCCTGCTTTCAGCGCACGAACGCCCATGGTCGATTTACTCGGACTGGCCGATTCGTCGTGGCACTCCTGGGGGACCGGACCGGAATCGGACCGATGAAGTTCCTGAACGTCCGCAGATTCAATTCCGCTCGACACCGCCCACCCGGTCTTTCTCATGTCTGCTGTTCGCCTGAGGTCTCTGCGACTCGCACCGACGGCGCGCGGCGGATTCGATGAGGATTCCGCCGCGCGCCGTCATCCGATGAACGGGCTCCGTGCGGCCTGCTGCCTAGCCCTCGTGGCCTTCGTGACCCTCGTGGCCCCCGGGCTTGTTGCCGTAGCCGTAGTGGTCGCCGGGCTTCCCGTCGTGGCCGTGGTCGTGGTCGTGGCCCGGCTTGCCGGGACCCTCGTCGTGGCCGTTGCCCGGTCCGCCGTGGTCCGGTCCGCCGTTGCCCGGTCCGCCGTGGTCCGGTCCGCCATTGCCCGGTCCGCCGTTGCCCGGTCCGCCGTGGTCCGGTCCGCCGGGCTGACCGCCGTGCCCGCCGGTGACGTTCCCCCCGGTCGTGTTCCCGGCTGTGTTGCCCGCGGTGTTTCCGGAGGTGTTTCCGGCGATGTTCCCCGAGGTGCCGCCGGACACGAGGTCGACGATCGGTCCGCCCAGGAGGCCACCGCCGATCAGACCCACGGTCGTACCGGTCGTCGTGCCAGCGGTCGGCGTTCCGGCGGTCGTACCAGTGGTCGTGCCAGTGGTCGTTCCTGTGGTCGTGCCAGTGGTCGTGCCTGAGGTCGTGCCTGTCGTTGTTCCGCCGGTAGCGCACCCGCCGAGGAAGATCCTGTTGTTGTTGAGCGTCACCTCGCCGTTACGGGCCAGCGCCCGGCCCTCGATGTTCGCCCCCTGATTCACGAAGATGGAGGTCAGAGCCATGATGGTGCCCACGAAGGTGGAGGTGGTGCCGAGGGTCGCCGAACTCCCGATCTGCCAGTACACGTTGCACGGCGAAGCGCCGTTCGTGAGGAGGATCCGGCTGCTGGGTGCGGTGGTCAGGGCTTCAGGAATCTGGAACACCCAGACCGAGTTGGGGTTCCCCCCGGCGTTCAGAACCAGGTCGCCGGTGAGTCCGACACCGGATGTGGCCCTGTGGACGCCAGGAAGCAGTTCCTGGCCCCCGCCGATCCCTGCCGCTAGCGGGAAGTCCGGTGCCTGGCCGCCCAATTGGCCGGCCGCCTGGTTGTACGCCACGATCAGATCGCTCTTGGCCTGAGCGGCCGCAGCGTCCGCAGGATGCACTGCGCCGAGCACCAGTCCGGGCGGAAACCCGGTGATGGCCGGGTTCGGGTGCGTCCCGAGGTCGTGGTCGAGGACCGAGGGGCCGGTGTTCGTGACTCCCTCACCTGCCAGAACGGAGTAGCTGGCAGTGGTGCCCAGCGGTACGGGTGTCGCGATGGCCATTGCCTGCGTCGGCAATCCGGCGACCATGACCGCGGCAACCGTAACGGTGACGGCCGAGGACAGCCAGCCGGAAAGAGTGCGGCGCTGAGCCGCTTGGGTTTTCAGCTTCATCAAGAGGCCATTTCCTGTGGGGGCGTGGCGTACCGGGACGTACCGTTCGCCCGGGAAGCCCGTGTGTCGCTGTCGCATATTACGCAGGAAATTTCACGCACCAACAACGGGTAAGGCGCGGAGGGGGATTAATACAAACACATTCCATGGATGAAATGGCGCTGAAAATAATCAGACTCACATTGTTGATCATCCGACATAACCCCCGAATGGGCAGGCCTCGATTAACTCACAAGGGGCAGGACCGCACACCTGCCCAGATAAATGCAACCGCCGCACACGGAGCTGTACCGCCAGTCAGGCGATCTCGCGAATCCACGGGAACGGGCGTGGCGGCACTTCGACCGGTTCCCCGACCTGGTCGCGGTCGCCCGGCAATTGCTCAAGTGCCTGGTTCTCGACGGCGAGCTCGTGGTCTGGGAGACCGCAGTCGGTCGGCTGTCCTTCGAGCCCTCCAGTGCCGCACCGCCGCCCGCGGCCGCACCATCACCGCGCTCGCCGCGAAGAGCCCGGCGTTCTTCATCGCCTTCGACGCCCTGCAGGTCGACGGCGTAGAGCTGCTGGCCCTGCCCTACGTCGAGCGCCGCCGACGGCTGGAGGTCATGTTCGCGGCCCGCACCCTGACGGCCCTTGGACGCTGTGCCCCATGACCACCGACCCGGCCAAGGCCCGGGAGTGGCCGGAGGTTTGGACGGACGTCTCCGGCGCCGAGGCCTGGTCGTAAAAGCCGTGAACCCGCGCTACCGGCCGGGATCCCGCGATCGCGCCTGGACCAAGATCCGACGCAGAGGCACCCGGTTGATCGGACCCGCGCTCATCGCCGTAGGCCCTCGGCTGGGGCGCGCGGTGGGCCGGGATTGCTTGGCCCGGCTGCCTTCGGGTAGACGCGTCTGGGCCGGCGGGCTTCCGCCGACCGCAGCTCATTCGCACGCGGCAGTGCGGAGCAGGGAGCGCTCCACCATGATCCTCATCCTCATCCTCGGCCTCGTCATCCTGATCGCCGCCCTGATCCTCGCCGTGGCTGGGGTCATGGCGAATCTCGGCAGTGCCCACGAGCTCACCAACGACTTTTCTCTCTTCGGCTACCACGTCACCAGCTCGACCGGCGCCCTGTTCCTCTACGGCATTGCTATCGGCGCGGCCGCCGTCCTGGGTCTGGCCCTCATCCTGACGGCGGCCCGCCGGGCCTCTCGACACAGCCGCCTCGCCCGCCAGGGAGATCCCCTCACCTCGAAGCGGGAGAGCGCCGTCATGGACCGCGAACGTGAGGAGCTCGTCGAGCAGCGCGCCGCCGCCCGCGCGCAAACCACCCAAGCCCTCGGCGACGATCATCCCACCACCGCGGCCCCGACCACGGGTCACCGGCGCGCCAAATGGCTCGGCGGGCACAGCGATCCGCGCTAGTCACCAGAGCACCCGGTGGTTGGGGGAGAAGTGACTTTTCGAGCGCCGGCCACCCGCCGCCCTAGCGGGGGAGGAGGGCGCGTACGGTCTTGCCGCCTTCGGGCCTGGGCGTGACGACGGTGGCAAGGGACAGGTCGTTGACCATGTGCCAGCCGAATCCGCCGGTCCCATCCCGCAGGTCGGGGATGCGCATGCGCGGCGGGTCGGGGCTGAGATCGTCGACGGCGACCTCGATCGTGCCGGGGTGGGCGGCCAGGCGCAGGGCATAGATGCCGCCGCCGTGGTGCAGCGCATTGGTCACGAGCTCGGAGACCACCAGGACCACGCTGTCGGCGACTTCCGGGGCGATCGCCGGGTGCCCGAGGATTTCCAGGAACGCCCGCGCGGTCTCGCGTGCTCCGGCAACGGCGGTCAGGGAGTGGAGGGCTGTGCGGTCGGGGCTCATCGTGGTCATCGCGCGCTCCGGGTCCGTCGTTGTGCCCCAGCAGTACTCGCGGTACCCGTAGGTGCAGTACGCAGTACCAGTAGTGCAGGCAGTACCCAGCAGTGAAGTGAGTAGAGCAGTACCTCGGTGAAGGCGTCGGCTGCGGGCGCGCGCACCGGGAGGTTCGGCAGTGGGGTTCTAAGCCAGAGCAGACGCAGGATGGGCGACGGGGCTGGCTGCCGAAAGCGTGGCGCTTGGGTGAGGTCACGAGCAGTACCGCAGACATGCTCGACACCACCCAGGGTTTCCTCCGCGCCATCGGAGACGCCGGCCTCATCGCCCCGCCCCGCTCCGCGGGCGGACACCGCCGCTACTCCCGCTACCGGCTGCGGCTCGCCGCCCGAGCCCGGGAGCTCGTCGACGGCGGCACGCCCATCGATGCGGCCTGCCGGACCGTGACGCTCGAAGTCCGGCTTGCGCAAGCGCAGCGCGTCAACGCCGAGCACGGTTGCACAGGGTGGCCCGTGGCGGGACCGTGCCGGCGGAGGTGACCGACTGGTCGGCCGCGGTGTCCCAATCCAGCGGGACCCCGCTGCTGGTGGCGGTCCACGACTGGGACGGCCCGCATGTCAGCGGGATCATCCACCTCAAGGACGTCGTCGAGGAGGGCATCCGAGAGCGGTTCGCGGAGCTGCGCGCCATGGGAATCCGTACGGTCATGGTGACCGGTGACAACGAGCTGACGGCCTGTGCCATCGCCTCCGAGGCCGGCGTCGACGAGTACCTCGCGGAAGCCACCCCCGAGGACAAGCTCGCCCTCATCAAACGGGAGTAGGAGGGCGGCAAGCTCGTCGCGATGACCGGCGACACAACGAACGACGCGCCCGCTCTCGCCCAGGGCCGACGTAGGCGTGGCCATGAACACCGGCACCTCGGCTGCCAAGGAAGCCGGGAACATGGTTGACCTCGACTCCAACCCCACCAAGCTTATAGCGCGGGTTCGATTCCCGTCATCCGCTCCATAGTAAAGCCCCAGGTCAGCGACCTGAGGCTTCATCGTTGTCTAGACCTCCCCGACCCGGCTGTGCCCTCCGCGTGCCCCAACTCGCAGGAACGCCCTGCTCGGAGGCTCTTGGTGCACCACTTGCCCCACGGCGGAGCACAATCGCCTCCTTGCGCGGCCGCAGGGGAATCGCGCCCATTCTCGGCACTGAACGGCCGGCCCGCCTTCCGACGCCGCCACATCGGGGACGGCGTCACCCGCGCGCCTCGCTTCGCAGTCCAAATGATGCAGACCGTAACGGTGCGTGTCAGCGTCATACGAGAGGAATCCGTACCCCACGCATCAAGAGGAGTCGCCGTCATGGGCGGTACGCAGGACAAGCCCAAGGAGCCGGGCAAGGGCAGCGAGGCGCAGGAGCACCATCGCTCCGGGGACCCCGCTCACCCCCAGCCCGGCAAGTCATCCCGCGAGCAGGGACAGAAGCAGGGCCAGAAGGAGAGCTCGCGCCGCCGTGAGGACGACCTGCTGCGCGAAGAGGACCTGCACGACGAGAACCTCTGACGAGAACTTCTGACGAGAACTTCTGACGAGAACAACGCTCGCGCACTCCCAGGGCCCGGCCGCCGGTTCGCAATCACCCAGGCCGGGCTTTGGCGCATACCGCCCGGCAAGGGTCTGCCCATGACAGGCAGGGGCTGAAGCTCGATCAACGACACAGGTCGTCCGCTCCGGCGTTCGGCGGCTGAGCCCCTGAACACATCGTCCGAAGGCTCAGTGGCGTCCGCGCGTGGTCACAGACCCACTCGTCGGCGGGTCCGGCTTGCATCGGGGCAGCCGACTCGGCACCCGAACGGCTCGTATCGCGACGGTGCTCACGGCCTCGGCAGGTCAGCGCGTGGTCATTTGGCGACGGTTCTGGGCCGACGTACACCTTGATGACTTCCTCGACGAAACTCCGGGTACCGTCCGGGCTCGTGCGCGGCCACCACGCACCGGCCACCACGCACCGTCCAGGAGCCCCTCCCGGGACCACGTCGTCTCCAGCCGCAGCAGCGCCGTGCCCGGTTTGATCGCCCGGTGGATCGCATCCGGCAGGAGCAGCGGGTGTGTGTGGGGCGTGTCGGAGCCAGTCATGTGGGTCCGCCCGTCTACGGGGTGCGGCCGTGCCTCAACGAAGGTCGGCACCGGTGCCGACCTTCGACGTACGCGAGCCCGCCGTCGCTTCACGGTACTCCCGGCGTCCGCACCACCGCTCTCCACGGCGTCTGCGCGGGAAAATGCCTGGTCAAATCGGCTATAAGTCATCGAACGGGCGTACAGTGAAGGCACCGGAAGTACTTCGCACGCCGGCTTTCACGCGGGTGTCGTTTCCGGCGATCGCCTAAATCCGGACTGCCGATCGGCAGTCCGGGGGCAGGTCCGCATCATGACCACCACCCTTGACCGGACCGCGCCCCGCGACCTCGCCGCAAAGCTCCCGGCCCGCTTGTCCCTCACCCCGAAGACCGCGCTCGCCGGTCTGCTGGACGGCGCCTGGTGGCCCCGCTCCCGCGACCTGGAAGTCGAGCTCCCCGCCCTCGCCGCCGCGCTGGAGGAACCCTGGGGGCGCGTCACCCGCGTCACCGTGAACCCCACCCGCTGGCCCGTCGTACCGCACACCGTGCCCACGCACGGGCACGTGGTGCACGTGGGCTGGTTCACGGAACAGGACCCCGACAAGCTGATCCTGCTTTCCTACACCGTCGGCCGCTGGGACCTCCTCGTCATCCCGCCCGAGACCGCACCCGCAGCCGCGGCCCGCCTGATGTCCGCCGCCGCGATACCGGGGAGCGCCCTCACCGCAGGCGTCCTGATGGCCAACGAAGCCGCCATCGGGCGAGGCATCCGCGACACCCAGCGCCAGGAAGCCGGCTGGGAGAGCGAAGGAGGGGCAGGCATGTCCCCCTTCGGGGGCCGGATGGACCGACGCACCCTGCCCGGAAACGGCTGGAGGTGAGCGACATGGAGACCATCGTCCTCATCGCGGTGACCATCCTCGTGATCGTCATCGGAATGCGCCTGATCCACCTGCTCAATGCTCAGCACGGCGCACGGATCGAGGCCTACCGCTTCAGCGACCCCCTGCCGAGGCCTCCCGACCTGCCGGACGACACCGGTCGTCGAGCCCACCGCACAGGTGCCGACCGGTAAGGAACAGAGACCTTCCTCCGACGGGGGGCAGCGGGCGGGGCGCCACGGCGCCCCCACCCGTCGGCTTCTCGTCCACTCCGAAAGGGAACACGCCTACGTGAAGTACATCGAGACCCAGACGCTGCCGTCGCCAGGGCACGCCGAGGTACGGATCATCGCGCACACGCCCGAAGCCGCCCGCGCGGTCGCGGAGGCGCTTCGCCACTGCTTCGCGGGCACGGAACAGCGCAGCTACCCCGCCCTCGACGGCAACACCCGCCTGCACCTGACCGTGGACACGGCCACACCCGCCGGCCCCGCCCGCTCGTGGCTGGCCGCCAGTAGGACCCCCGCCGGCACCGGCGCACACTCCGACGAGATCTGAGAGCCCCAACGTTCCCGCAGCCCACCCCACACACGAAAGGACGCGGTCATGGCCACACTGCGCGAACGCAAGACCTACCGCGATCAGGTGCTCCGGGTCCTGTACGAAGCCGTCGAAGGCAACCGCCTCCTCGGCATCACCGGAGCACAGCTGCGGCGCGACCTCCACGTACCGGAACAGGACCTCGCCGCCGCCTGCACCTACCTGGCGGGCGAAGGACTGATCACCGTCGACTGGGAACCCGGCAACACCCCGGCGATGGTCACCCTCACCCACCAGGGAATCCGGCGCATGGAGTCCGAGGAGGAGGAGCACGGCTGAAGGCCCTTGCAATGGTGGTGTGCGCGTACGGCTGCTCGGAGGCGGCCAGGAGCAGCGCGGGGGCGGTGGTGGAAAGCCCCTGGGCGGTGGCGTACCAGGAAGCGGGTTCCGGCATTGCCGGAGTGCCAGCGAAGGGATGTGCGCTGCCGAGAGCCGCACGGAGCGTGCCGTAATCGGGGACGCACGCACGTCTTCGCCGTCACCATCGAAGGCCGGATGCGCACCCGCGTCCAGGCCCAGCCGAGCGGCGGCCGGCGGCCGTGGACTGCCTTCGGCGACCGGAGGGTCGCACCCGTCGCATCGGGCAGGCCCGCACTCTGAGTCCGGAGTGCGGATCGCGCCAAGTGAAAGGGGTGAAAGGGCCGTTTCTCGGTGCCGCGACCCCCGGGGGCACGGTGACCTTCCCCACCCCGGCAGGTCCCGGACCGGACGTCCCCGACCGGGGCTTGAGGGCGGATCCCGCGCGGGCGCCCACGGCGCCGATACGCCGTCCTCGCCCGCCGCGGCACGAAACCTTCCCCCGATCAGCTCGGCAGAGAGTCGAAAACAACCCCAAACCGCTACCTCCGCCGCAGAGTCGGGGTGACCCGGGACACAGCGGCGCCGGCCGCGCGGAGGAGGCCGGCGAGCCTCCCGCCCAGGGGCCCCGGGAGCCTCCCGGGGCAGCCGGTGTGGGCCGTCCGACCTCGGCGGGCCGCTCCGCCCGAAGTGGCTGAAGTGCGCCGATGAACTTCTCCGAGAGATGAGTATTGTTCCACTCGTCGGTCCGACACGACGCGTGGAACGGGGGGATCGGTGAGCGGCGTAGTCGTCCATCTGCCGCAAGGGTGTAGTGGCGCCGACGGCGGCGAGCCGTACGGCGACGCCGTGACGTTACGCCTCGGACCGGGCGAGGTCGCCCGCTTCGGACGCGGCTCCGCGACGAGCCCCGTAGAGCTCCGCCTCGCCGACGCGGCGATCTCCCGGCTCGCCGGAGAGATCCGTGTGGCCGATGACCACTGGCAGTTGACGAATCACAGCACCACCCACAGCTACCTCGTCGAGAACCCGGAGGGCGCCGGGGAGTACCTGCGGGTTCCGCCCCGCCGGGTAGGGGCGCCGGTCCCGTTCGAGTTCTCACGCGTCGTGCTGCCCACGCGCAGCGACGTCCCCGTCTCCTTCCAGGTGTTCGCACCCGACCACATCTACCTGGACCCGGAAGCCATGGGCGCCCCCTGGGGCCGCCTCACGGTCACCGCGTACTCGCTGGACGAAACGGCCACGTACTTCCTCGTCCTCGTCGCACTCTGCGAACCGCGCCTGCGCGACCAGTCCCGCGTCGCGGTTCCCACGACCCCCCAGATCGTCGAACGGCTCAAGGGCCACGCCGCCTGCGCCACCCTGACCGCGCGTGCGGTCAGCTCGCACATCGACTACCTCGCCGAGGAGAAACTGCGCATCGGCGCCTCGGACCCGCGCGAACCCGGCAAGGGCGACCGCCGCAACGGCAAGCGGGAGGAGATCGTCGGGCTCGCGCTGCGGTTCGGGCTCGTGCGAGAGGAGCACCTGACGCTGCTGCCGCCCCTGACGGGGGCCGGCGGGCGGGAGCGGCAGACCGCGCGATGACGACGCCCCACGCCCTGCGCGACATCACGGAATGCGACGGCACGGATCTGCTCCTGCCCGGCCACCGGGTGCAGGGCTGGATGATCACCGACCTGATCGGGGCCGGAGGCTGGTCCACGGTCTACGCCGCACGGCCCGCCAACAGGTCCCCGGACAAGACCGGCCGGCCCCCCGCGCACCGGGCCGCGGCACCAGCAGACGTCGCGCTCAAAATAATGCCGACCGCCGGGTATGCTCCGCGCCAGACGCGCAGGATCGTGGAGTCCGCCCGCCGGGAGGTCGAACTGGGCCGCAGGGGCGGGCACGCACGGCTGATCCGCCTCCTGGACTCCTTCGTCCTCGAGGCACCGGACCGCCCTGCCCTGGACGGCGCGATCGTGCTGGTCATGGAGCGGGCCGCGGGCAGCCTGCGGGAACTCCTCGACGCGGGGGTGGCCGAGGCCGACCGCGCCCGGCTGATCGCGGGGATCTGCGAGGGACTCGCCCACCTCCACCGGTCGGGCTGGGTCCACGCCGATCTCAAGCCGGAGAACGTTCTGCTGGACGGCGACCGCTCCGTGAAGCTCTCGGACTTCGGGCTTGCCACCCAGATGACGGGAACGTACGGGTACGCGCCCCCCATGGGCACCTTGGACTACCTTCCGCCCGAGCGCTGGCGCGCACCCCTCGGGGAACTGGGCGTGAAGGTCCGGCCCAGTGCCGACATCTGGGCCCTGGGCATCATCATCCACGAGGTGTTCGGTTCCGGCGCCTCCCCGTTCTCCGGCGCCACGCCCATGGCACGGGGCGCCGCCGTCCAGGAGTACGGAGAAGGGCGTGCGCCACTGCGCATGGACCAGGCCGTGCCGCCGTTCTGGCGCGCACTGGCCGCCGACTGCCTCGCCCCGACCCACGCGGCGCGTGCCCAGCACACTGCGGAGAGCCTGCTCGCCCGCATCACGGCCGAACTGGAGGCGCGCGGGAGGGGCACGGGACGGCTGTGGGGCCGGGCCCGCGCCGCGATCCTCACCACCGCGCTCTGCGGGATCGCCGGTACGACCCTGTGGTCGGACGCGGCGCGGGCGCGCTCCTCCGCACCGGACGGCCTGGAGGGCGCGACGGCCGGCACGATCCGGGTGTTCAACGCGGAGAAGGGGTGCCAGGAGCGGGCCGACCGGGACCCGCAGTGCAGTCTGGGCCTGGCGATCGACCCGATGCAGCAGTACACCGCGGACAACGTCGTACCGTCCCGGGTGTGGCACGGCGACGTCCTCGCCGTCGACTGCCAGGTGTCCGACGGCCGGGCCATCATCGACGAGGCGGACCTGCAGTCCACCCGCTGGTTCCACGTCCGCCTCCCTCCCGGCTCCACACCCCCCACCGCGTGGCTCCCCGCCGTCCGCACGAAGGACCGCCCGGCGCTGAAGGAGTGCCCGCACCCCGCGACCGGGCGCTGACGCCCCCGGCCGGGACCGTCGCGCAAGCCTGACCGAGTGCACTCCGGACTTACCTTCCCTCCCGGGCCGTGGCGCACGAGCGCCGGAGCCGGTCGAACGCATACGAAGAGACTGCCCGAGGACGCTCGTGCTTCCAATCAGCGGTCTGCCAATGCCTCCGGCACCGGCGGCACCACCTTTTCGATCATCTCGACCGGGGCGAAGAGTCATACCGGGGCCGAAGGCCGGGAGCCTCATTGCAAGGCCACGAAAACGGTAACGGGCGGACCGGAGGAACAGAACGGACAGGCAGAGCGCCGGCGCAGACGCGAACTCCGCCTGAAGCAAGCCCTGCTCGGCACGTCCCGGGGCGGCCTGACCAGCAAGATTCACCTCGCCTCGGACCGCAGGTGCCGTCCGTTCGCTGGTTCGAGGAACCTGTATTCCTCAGCTACCCCGATACCGGTGAAAGTCACACCCCGCAACCGCTGAACGCAGCTGTCACTCCGGATAGTTCCGGGTGCCCTGCACCCTCCCTCGACTCCTAGTTTGTGGCCCAACCAGCCCACGGACACGAGGAGACGACGGATCACATGCGCGTCACGCGAACGCTTCTGCTCGGCGGGGCCCTCGCCCTCGCCTCCCTCGCCCCGGCGACCAGCGCCATGGCCGCCACCTCCGGCTCCGCCGGCCAGGCGAGGACGAACGACGCCGTCCAGTCCTTCCAGAACCAGGCCACGGGCCGGTGCATGGACGACACCGACAACGGCTTCCGCACCTGGGACTGCAACGGCTCGAATCCGCAGCAGTGGAGCGTGCACGTGTGGGGTGACAAGACGCGCCAGTTGATGAACGTGCACACCCGCCGCTGCATCGAGGACACCAACAGCGGCTTCCGCACCGCGGTCTGCAACTCCAGCCCGGAGCAGAGCTGGTGGGTCACGGTCTGGGGCGACGGCACCGTCCGCTTCCAGAACCAGCACACCTCGCGCTGCATCGACGACAGCTCCCAGGGTTTCCGTACCTGGGCGTGCAACAGCCTTCCGTTCCAGAGCTGGTCCTGAGCCCGATGGCGCACGGCGAAGCAACTCCCTTCCGGTAGACGTCTCCACCCACGAGGAGCAGGTTCGATGAAGATGAAGCTGAAGCTGACCCCGCTACGGTTCTCGCTGGTGCTCGGTGTGGCCGGTGCACTCCTGGTGGTGCCCACGGCCGCACAGGCGCAGGCACAGACGCAGACCCCAGCCCAGGCGACCGCGGACCACGCCGCCACCCTGGCGGCCCTGAACGAACTCAAGGCGGGCGGCGGTCCCGGGGCGGGCGTGTACGCGGGGACCCGCGACGCCTCGTGGAACCTCTCCACCGGCACAGCCACCATCAACACCAACGATCCGATCGGCCCCGACGAGTACTACCGCGTCGGGAGCCAGTCGAAGACTTTCACCGCCGTCGCCGTACTGAAGCTCGCGGAGGCGAAGGGGATCGGCCTCGACGACCCCATCGAGCGGCACCTGCCCGGCGTGGTCTCCGTGAACGGCTACGACGGGAACCGGATCACCGTCCGGCACCTCCTCCAGCACACCACCGGCATCCCGGAGAACGGCCTCCCGCTCGCGCAGGCCAGCCCGGACGGCTCGTACACGCTCGCGGCCCTGGTGAAGGACGGACTGCGCTTCGCCCCGGCCTCCCAGCCGGGCACCGCCTTCCGCTACTCGAACACCAACTACGAGATCCTCGGCATGCTGATCGAGAAGATCACCGGCCTGCCCGTGCACCAGGCCGTCACCCAGCAGGTGATCCAGCCGCTCGGCCTGACCCACACCCGCTTCCCCGCCCCCAGGGACCGCGCCGTGCCGAACCCGGCTATCCACGGCTACCGGGGGACCAGGGTCGGCACGTTCTTCTTCTGGCTGGACGGGACGGCGTTCGAACCGTCCACCTTCTACGCCTCCGGCGCCGTCATCTCCACGCTTGGGGACATGACTGCCTTCTACCAGGCGATCGTCGACGGCACGGCGCTCTCGCCCGCGAACCTCGCCGAGATGGAGAAGACCTTCGAGCTCGGGCAGCCCGGCTCGGGGAACGGCTACGGCCTC
Organism: Streptomyces sp. NPDC060049; assembly: GCF_042736715.1. NCBI lineage: Bacteria > Bacillati > Actinomycetota > Actinomycetes > Kitasatosporales > Streptomycetaceae > Streptomyces > Streptomyces sp. NPDC060049. The sequence continues at coordinate 364,322 of NZ_JBHWVV010000007.1, read as the reverse complement.
GGGATGCTGAAGATCCCCCTGCCCTGCGGCGGCTCGGCCTGGGGACACGACGGAGCCGTCCCCGGCTACTACTCGCAGACGCTCGTCACCAAGGACGGCCGGCACGCCTCCGTCATGACCAACGCGCATCTCGCCACGAACATCCCGGGCGCTCAGATGCACAAGACCCTGACCAGCGCCCTGTGCGAGACGCCGTCCTGACCCTGGTCCTGACCCGCACAAGACCGGCCTCACAGAGGAGATGACCACCGTGCGATCCCTGCTCACCGGCGGGGCCGGCTTCCGCGCCGCGATACGGGCCACCGCGCTGACCGCCGCCGCCGCGGCGACGGTCGCGGCGACCGCCCTCACCGGCTCCGCGGCGGCTGACGCCGACGCCACCGCCCCCTCGATCCCGGCCTTCGCCGACGGGCAGGGTTTGACCCAGGTCGCCGGGGCCACCGAGGTGCGTTCCGAGACCGATTTCACCCTCACCGTCACCACGCCGCAGCTCTCCGGCCGACACAAGGTACGCGTCTTCCTGCCGAGCGGCTACTACACCGAGCCGGGCAAGCGCTGGCCGGTGACGTACTTCCTGCACGGCGGCGGCGGCACCGTGAACGACGCCGCCGCGGCCCCGGCTCTGCGGGACGACCGGATGATCACCGTCGTACCGGACGGCGGTCTGAAGGGCTGGTACGCGAACTGGCGCATGCAGAACACCGCCGAGGGCGCCGCCAACTGGGAGACCTTCCACCTCCAGCAGGTGGTCCCCTTCATCGACGCCAATCTGCGGACCGTGCCCGACCGCGGCCACCGCGCGATCGTCGGCCTGTCCATGGGCGGCTTCGGGGCCCTGCACTACGCCCAGGCCCGCCCCGACCTGTTCGGGCGCGTCGCCTCCCTGTCCGGGGGCATCGACTTCGGCCTGTGGGAGGTCCGGGCCGCCGTACTGGCCACGGAGCTCAACCTGACCGGCGCCTGGTGCGCCTCGACCACCTCGGGTACCGGTGACTGCACCGGCTACGGGCCCGTGGTGGACAGCGACGCGATCTTCGGATCGCCCTACGCGATCTTCAACGACCGGACCTGGAACGAGGTCAACCCCGCCTCGCTCGCCAACCTGGGTAAGCTCGCCCACACCGGGGTCACCCTCTACACCGGCAACCAGGGCCTGATCGACGGCAAGACGGCGGTCGCTTCCACCAACGTCGCGAACCGCCTGCACCAACTGGGCATCCCGAACCGCCTCGTCAACTACGGCAACGGCTCCGGCCTGTCGCCCACCTGCAACGGTGACCACACCTACGGCTGCTGGGCCCCGGCCCTCGCCGACTACATCCCCCGCCTAGCGAACGAGTTCGTCGAGGCCGGCTGAAGCACCCCACGCATCCCCACCCCAAGCGTCCCCTCCTCACCGGGCCCGCACCAGCGGGTTCCGGTGAGGAGGCTCGAGGTCGCGCCCGCCCCGAAACCTGCTCCCCCTCAAACCCCCCCCCGTCCACGACGAATCAGCGGTCTGCCAACGCCTCCGGCACCGGCGACACCACCTTGTGAAGCGAAGTGTGCGGGGCCGGAGCTCCAGGCGATGCCCCGGCCCCGCCGCCCACCACTGTCAGTTGATCGCGGGGCCGGAGCCGTTGAGCCACGCCCACTGGGCCCAGTCGGAGAAGCCGGTCTGCCAGGTGTGGTAGACGCCCGCATGGCTGGTCCCGAAGACCTCGATGCGGCCGTCGGCGTTGGTGGCGGCGGTGATGTCCGTGCCGCCGGTGCCGATGGTGGCCCAGTCGCTGAAGGGGGCGTTGATCCCGGTCTGCCAGGCGTGGACGGCGATCTCATTGCTGATCGCGAAGACCTCCACCCGGCCGTCGGCGGCGCGCTCGCTGGTGAGCTTCGAGTTGGCCGGGCCGCCGGTTCTTACCCAGCCTGACCAGGAGGCTGGGCTTTCCTGGTATCGGTGGAAGATTCCCTCCGGTCCGGAGGCGAACACCTCAAGTCGCCCGTCGGCATTGTGGTCCACCGTCAGATCGTGGCCGCCCCCTCCGAAATGTTCCCATGGGGACCAACCACCGTTGGGGGCGAGCTGGTACTGGTGCTCGAAAACCGTGCCGTTGAGAGCGAATACCTCAAGGCGCCCGTCGGGGGACTTCTCCATTTCCAGACGGGTGTCGACGGGACCACCACCGGTGAATTCCCAGTCCGCCCAGCCGGCGTTCGGTGCGGTCTGGTATCTGTGGTACACGCCCTTCGGGCCGGAAGCAAAGACCTCGATACGGCCGTCGGCATTCGTTCCGGCGGCGATATACCGACCACCGGTGCCGAATCCCTGCCAGCCGGACCAGTCCCTGGACGGGTTGGTCTGGTAGATGTGCTGGGCCGTATCGCCGTTGATCGCCAGCAGCTCCAGCCGGCCGTCGGTGTTGGGCACGATCGTCATCTGCGCGTTTCGCGGACCGCCGAGCGGCCGCCAGGCCGACCAGCCGCCGTTCGCCTCGGTCTGCCAGGCGTGGTACACCCCGTCAGCTCCGGCCGCGAAGGTCTCCAGCCGGCCGTCGGCCGACCGTGCCGACACCACACGGCCCGTCTCAGCCGGGTGGACGGCGCGGTGAGAAGGAGCCTCGGCAACCCTCTTGTAGCGGTACGGACTGGCGGTGAACAGGCCTCCGCTCGTCGTGTAGTTGATCGGCCGCTCATATCTGACGGACCCCGCCCCGCCCATCTCCTCCATGGTGAAGAAGCGCGTGTGCTCGTGGTTGGCCCAGCCGGCGAACAGCACGACATGCCCCGCGTCGCCGCCGGTTCCCGGCCCGAGAGTGCCGACGGCGTCACCGGGCTTCAGATCCTCCCAGGCGATCAGGTCCAGGAACTCGTGCAGGGTGACCGTACTGGGCGACCAGGACAAGTGCATTGCCATGGAGACGAAGCCCGAGCAGTCGGTGCGGTAGTGCCTGCCTTCCAGGTCCGGGTGGGAGTCGTCCTGGTTGTAGTAGACGTTCAGATCCACCCAGTGCTGGGCACGGAGAAGGATCTCGTCGCGGGTGATCGGGCCACCCACGTCCGACTGGATGCGCTGGGCGGAGCGAAGGCCGATGCCGTTTCCGGCGGCACTGGCCCCGGATCCCGTCGCGAGGACGTTTGCGCCTGCGAGGGATATCGCAGCCGAAAGTCCACCGGCGGCTCTGAGAAGCGCTCTGCGGGAGGGATGGTGTGCGCTCACAAGGGGCTCCTGGTCGGTAGCGGTACGAGGCACTTACGGGAAGGGGGCGACCCGCCGTGGTCGCGTCGGGTCACAGTGTGATCGCGCCGAAAGGTAACCGAGAGGGACGCGGCCCGGGGATCCGGAGAGCTACGGATGGACGCCCGCGGCCCCTCCCGCTAAGGCTCCGCGACGCTTTGCCCGTCAGCCCGTCAGCCCGTCAGCCCGTCAGCCCGTCAGCCCGTCAGCCCGTCAGCCCGTCAGCCCGTCAGCCCGTCGACCTAGAGGACGCGAGCCGGTTTTGTCAGCCCGTAAGGTTCCGGATACTCCTCCCGGGCGGGGATCGCTAGCTTCCAAACCGCCGGTGCCGCTGGGACGGCAGCCGGGTCACCAGCCAGCTCGCCCACAGGAGGTCACCTTGACCGCGCAGAACCCCACCCGCAGGAGCATCCTCAAGTCCGCCGGCGGGCTCACCGCCGCGGTGGCCCTGGGAGCCGGCGGCGTTCTCGCGTCGGCGTCGGCGGCCTCGGCGGTCGGCGACGGCTTCGGCCTGCGCATCACGGAACGCGGCGAGCAGGATCACCGGATGTGGTACTACCGGTTCCAGACCTCCGCCATCGGCGGCTGGACCCCGGCCGTCAACGTGCTGCTCCCCGACGGCTACCACACCAGCGGGCGCCGCTACCCCGTCCTCTACCTGTTCCACGGTGGCCTGGAGGACTTCATCACCTTCGACGCGCATCACGACATCCGGGGCCTGACCGCCTGGAAGGACCTCATCGTCGTGATGCCCGACGGCGGGCGCGCCGGCTGGTACTCCAACCCGGTGAGCTCCAATGTCGGCGCCCGGAACTGGGAGCACTTCCACATAGCGCAGCTGATCCCGTGGATCGACGCCAACTTCCGCACCTACGCCGAGTACGACGGCCGCGCCGTCTCCGGGTTCTCCATGGGCGGCTTCGGCGCCCTGAAGTACGCGGCCAAGTACTACGGCCACTTCGCCTCGGTCAGCGCCCACTCCGGCCCGGCCAACCTGCGCGGGGGCAATGGCGACCTTGTGACCCATTGGGCCAACGCCTCCTCCGCCGCGGTGGAACTGGGCGGCGGCAGCATCTATGGCGTGCCCTTCTGGGACCAGGCTCGGGTCAGCGCGGACAACCCGTGCGAGCGCGTCGAGAGCTACCGGAACAAGCGGGTCTTCCTGGTCGCCGGCACCAGCCCCCAGGACATCCAGGGTTACGCCAACGAGACCATGGTGCTCGCCACCCAGCGGGAGTTCAAGTGGCACCTCGACCGCGCGGGCATCCCCTACGAGCAACATGAGGTGGACGGCGGCCACTGGGTCCGCCGGAATCTGCTGCAGGACGACATAAACGGCGTCATCGACCGCCTGCGCAAGGCGTGACGGGGGAACCTCGCGTGATGTCCCGGTGGCGGTGGTCATGACCTGACCGTCGACCACAACTTGGACGGCCGGCTCGAAGTGTTCGCCTCCGGGCCCGTCGGCGTCTTCCACCGGTACCAGACCGGCCCGACCAGCTGGTCCGGCTGGCAGGAGACCGGTGGCCTGGCGAACTCGCAGCTGACGAGTCAGCGCGCTGTGGACGGGCGGGTCGAGGTGTTCGCTCTCAACGGCAGTGATGCCCAGCACATGTGGCAGACCGGGGTGAACGCCCCTTACGGCCAGTGGGAGTCCTTCGGTACGGGTGGCACGGAGATCACCGCCGTGGCCAACGCCGACGGCCGGATCGAGGTCTTCGGGACCAATGCCACCGGGGTCTACCACCGCTGGCAGACCGGCTTCTCCAGCTGGTCCCAGTGGGGCTGGCTCAAGGACACCGCCGGACCGGCAATCGACTGAGGAGAAAGCAGATGAGAGCCACGCAGCGCGCTCGAAGAGCGCCCCACCGCGTCATTCTGTCCGCGTTCGTCTCCCTGTGCGTGGCGGCGGGAATCACGGTCGGCGCCACACAGCCGGCCTCCGCCGCCGCGAGCGACCTGTGTGCGGAGGTCGGGTACAACGCGGGCTTCCGGGGCGAGAGCCTGGTAACCGCCGTCGCCGTCGCCCTGGCGGAGTCCAGCTGCAATCCGCAGGCGTACAACGTCACGAACAACACGCCCCCGTCCACCGACCGTGGTCTGTGGCAGATCAACGACTACTGGCACGCCGAAGTCAGCGACGCCTGTGCCTACGACGCGCAGTGCAATGCGAACGAGGCCTTCCGGATATCCTCCCGGGGCACGGACTGGAGCCCTTGGTCCACCTACAACCAGGGCCACCATCAGCGGCACATGGACACGGCGCGCGCCGCCGCGGACCGTCTTGGCCACCCCGGGCCTGGTCCCGCGCCGCTGGTGTATCCGGCGGAGTCGGGTCGTGTGGTGTCGGCGCGGACCGCGGACGGGCGTCTCGAGGTGTTCGCGGCCGGGGCCGACGGTGTGCACCATGCCTGGCAGGAGAACATCAACGGTGCCTGGTCCGCGTGGGAGTTCATCGCCGGGCCCAAGGGAGCGGAGCTGGCGATCGGGCCGAACGCCGACGGCCGGCTCGAGGTGTTCGCTATCAACGGCCAGGTCCTCCAGCACCGTTACCAGAACCAGCCCTCCGGTGGCTGGTCGGGCTGGGAGGACTTCGGCGAGGGTGGCCGTGACATTGCCGTGGGCTCCGGTGCCGATGGACGCCTCGAGGTCTTCGCCTCCGGCCCCGAGGACGTGTTCCACCGGTTCCAGACGGCCCCCAACAGTGGCTGGTCGGGCTGGGAAGGGACCGGTGGCGGCCCGGGGAAGAGCCGTATCGAGCTGGCGAAGGCGCCGGACGGCCGGCTTGAGGTGTTCGCCCTCAACGGTGAGGTCTTCCAGCATCTGTACCAGACGTCCGTGAACGGTGGCTGGTCCTCCTGGGAGGACTTCGGTGGCGGTGGTCATGACCTGACCGTCGACCACAACTTGGACGGCCGGCTCGAAGTGTTCGCCTCCGGGCCCGTCGGCGTCTTCCACCGGTACCAGACCGGCCCGACCAGCTGGTCCGGCTGGCAGGAGACCGGTGGCCTGGCGAACTCGCAGCTGACGAGTCAGCGCGCTGTGGACGGGCGGGTCGAGGTGTTCGCTCTCAACGGCAGTGATGCCCAGCACATGTGGCAGACCGGGGTGAACGCCCCTTACGGCCAGTGGGAGTCCTTCGGTACGGGTGGCACGGAGATCACCGCCGTGGCCAACGCCGACGGCCGGATCGAGGTCTTCGGGACCAATCCCACCGGGGTCTACCACCGCTGGCAGACCGGCTTCTCCAGCTGGTCCCAGTGGGGCTGGCTCAAGGACACCGCCGGACCGGCGATCAACTGACAGCAAACGTTCCTCTGGAGCCTTCTCGTGCATCCGTTCAGCAGGCGCCACCTGCTGCGCGCGGCCGGAGCGGGAGCCCTCGCGCTCCCGCTCACGGGCCGTGCCGCAGCCGCGGCCTCCGTCCCAGGCCCGGCGTCCCAGTGGGTGCGTGCCGGTTCCTTCACCCACGTCTACGACCCCTCCACGCCAGGCCGGCGCCGCTACCTCAACGACCACACCCTGATCCGGGCGAACGGCCGGTGGCACCTGTTCAGCATCGTCGGTGACAGCGCGGCGCCCGGCGAGGCACCGGACAGTGCCGCGGAGGTCTCCTTCGCGCACGCCTCCGCGCCCGCCCCGTACGGCCCCTGGACCACCCACGCCGACGCGCTGACCGTCGACCCGGGCTACCACGGCGAGGAGCACCTGTGGGCCCCGCATGTCATCGAGGCCGGCGGCAGGTACTGGATGTTCTACGCCGCGGGAGGCAGCGCCGGCGCCGCCATCAATCTCGCCACCTCCACCGACCTGTTCAGCTGGACCCGCGTGCCCTCCGGCCCCCTCTTCCGGGGGCGCGCCGCGCGTGACCCCATGGTCGTGCGGATCGGCGCCGAGTGGGTCATGTACTACACCGAGCTCTCCGCCTCCGATGGCCGCCACCTGGTCTGCTACCGACGCTCCGGAGATCTGCTGCACTGGAGCGAGCCCGGCATCGCGTACACCGACCAGAGCACCGGAGCCACCGGCGTCTCGGTCACCGAGTCGCCCTTCGTGGTCGAACGGGACGGCTGGTACTACTTGTTCATCGGGCCGCGTGGAGGGTACGAGGGCACCGACGTCCTCGCCTCCCGGGACCCCTTCCACTTCGCTCCCGACGGATACGCCGGCCATGTGCCCGGTCATGCCGTGGAACCGGTCACCGACGGGGACCAGTGGTACGCGAGCGCCGCGGGATGGTTCCGCCACGGCCTGTACCTGGCCCCGCTGCACTGGCGGGCCACGCCCCCCTCGTGGCAGAGCCCGGACAACCCGGTCGCCGCCCTGGACGTCCAGGGCCGCCTGACCGTGTTCGCCCTCGATGCCGGTGATCGATCGATGTTGCGGCGCATCCAGCTCGACCCGAACGCCGGCACCTGGTCGGAGTGGGAGCGGTTCGGTGGGCCGGCCGGCGTGGTCCCCACCCTCGGCCACAACACCAACGGCAGGCTGGAGGTGTTCTCCCTCGCTCCCGGCGGCGCCAACCTGCACCACCGGGCACAGCGACCGGACGGCGGTTGGTACGAGTGGGAAGAGTTCGGCGGGCCGGCCGGCGCCGCCCCCGCCGTCGCCCGCGACGCCAACGGGCGTCTGGAGGTCTTCGCGCCGAGCCCCGACGGCAGCGTCGTCTCCCGGCGGCGGCAGTGGTCGCCCGGGTCCCTGACCTGGGATCCGTGGGAAGCCGGATTCGGTGGGCCGGCGGGCGCCCCGCCGGTCGTCGCGGTCAACGCGGACGGCCGTCTGGAGGTGTTCACCCTCGAACGCGGAGGCGCGGAGATCCGGCACCGGTGGCAGCAGGCGCCGGGCGGCGACTGGTCCCCGTGGAACCGGTTCGGCACCGCGGCCGGAGCGGCTCCACGGGTGATGCGCGACGGCAGCGGCCGGCTCACCGTCGCCGCGATCGGGCCCTCCGGTGTCGGGTCCTTCCATCGCCGCCAGTCGGCGCCGAGCGGGGGGTGGGACGACTGGCTGCCCCTGTTCGGCTGGTCGGCCGCGGCCCCGCTGCTCGTGCCCGGCGCCGACGGCAGGATCGAAGCGTTCGCACTGTCCCCGGGCGGTGACCGGCTCGATCACCGCCGGCAGACCGCGCCCGGCGAGGGCTGGGGCCCCGTCGGCGAGTTCGGCGAACCAGGCATCGTGCTCGCCGCGACGCCCTCTGCTGCCGTGGACACGACCGGGCGGGTCCATGTCTTCGCGGTCACCACCGAGGGCCGGGTGCGTACGCGGGTACAGGCCCGCCCCGGCGCTGGCTGGCAGCCCTGGACCTCCTTCGGCGACCGCGCCGTGGCTCCCCTGCGCTCGGGGACTCGCGCTCTGTGACGGGCCGTTGTTCGGGCACAGGCCGCCGCTTCGGGAGTCTTCGAGGGTCACAACGCGTGCGTCTTGGAAAGCCGAGCGGCCGCGTCGGGAACAGCCGGTCCGGTCGGCGCGGTTGCATCGACCGAGGGACCGGAACCACGGGCGGGGAGCACTGAGACCACAAGGTCGTCCGCCCTGCAGGTTCCGGGCCCCAGGATCGCGGCGCACCCCGCCGCGTCCTCGGACCAAGACGTATCTCTCCAGGAGGACTGTTTCATGGCTGACCGGCCCTTGACGCTCATGGCAGTGCACGCCCACCCCGACGACGAGGCCACCGGTACCGGAGGGGTCCTCGCGCGGTACGCGGCTGAAGGCATCCGCACGGTTCTCGTGACGTGTACCGACGGCGGTTGCGGTGACGGACCGGGGGGTGTCAAGCCGGGCGATCCCGGGCACGATCCGGCGACCGTCGCCCTGATGCGCCGTCAAGAACTGGAGGCGAGCTGCGAGGTCCTGAAGGTCAGTGATGTGGAGCTGCTGGACTATGCCGACTCCGGGATGATGGGCTGGCCGAGCAACGACGCCCCCGGATCCTTCTGGCAGACCCCGGTGGAGGAAGGCGCCGCCCGACTTGCGGAACTCATGCGGCACTACCGACCCGATGTGCTCGTCACTTACGACGAGAATGGTTTCTACGGCCACCCCGACCACATCCAGGCCCACCGCATCACGATGGCGGCGCTGGAGATGACCGAGCTGACACCGAAGGTGTACTGGACGACGATGCCGCGCTCGTTGATGCAGCGGTTCGGTGAGATCATGCGCGAGTACCTTGAGGACATGCCGGAGCCGGATCCTGCCGAGGCCGCCGCGATGGCCGAGATCGGCCTTCCCGACGATGAGATCACCACGTGGGTGGAGACCACCCCGTTCAGCGGTCAGAAGTTCGACGCGCTGGCCGCGCACGCCAGTCAGGGCGAGAACATCTTCTTCCTCAAGATGGGCAAGGAGAGGTTCGGCGAGTTGATGGGCATGGAGACCTTCGTACGTGTCCAGGACGCCACCGGTGCGGCCGTACCCGAGAACGATCTCTTCGCCGGACTGCGTTGATCTACCCGTCCGACCGGGGACCGGGAAAGCCCATCGGCCGCAGGGCGCGATCGAGCGCATCACGCATCCGAATGCTCGTCCACGCGGGTTCCGCTCCGGCAGCCCGCGCCCAGGCAGGGTCGAGGCGGGTGTGGGCGCCGGGTCGGGCAGTGTGCGGCTGCGTGAGCTGGTGGAGCTGGTGGAGCGGTCGGCGTACCGGGCGGTCAGGGCGAGTTGTCCGGCGATCTACTGCTCGTCGCTGAACCGGCCGCCGAGTTCCTGGGCCAGGTCGAGGAGGCCTGGCGGTGCTCGTCGCGATCGAGGACGTCGCGCGCGGTCCAAGACCCGCTCCACGTTCCCGGACTTCGAGACCGGCTGGGGCTGGACGGTGCCAAGATCCCGCCCAAGGCATGGGCGTGGAGCGAGCGCCCGGTGGCGGCGCGTCAATTAGGCGGCTTACTCGCAAACTTGGACCGCCGCTCTCTCTGATGAACAGCTGCCAGTTCGTTGACGATCACCAGCGCCGGTTCGGCGTGAAGCGGCTCTGCGACATTCGCCGGGACGACTGTCGCGGGGGCGTGGATCGGACTGTCCTGGGGACGGAGTCGGCGAGGGGTCGGGCCCGTCGGGCGGTCTTCCGGCCGGGTGCGGGGAGTGGCACGATCAAGCCTTCTATGGAGGGGAAGAAGACAATGAGCGTTGATGAACCGGGTGGACCCGTCGGGCAGGAGCCGTCTTCTATGGGCCGACCGGAAAGCGGTTTAGTGCGGCGTGGGCATGTATGGACTCGGGGGGAAATTGCCGGACTGGTCTCGGCAGGGACGGGGGTCGTGGGACTCTGCCTTGGCTTCTTCGGCCTGCCGACCGTGGTGAGGCCGCCGACTGCGGTCAGCGCCACGGCGACCCAGACCGTTGCCGGTCCGACCGTCGAGGTCACCGTCACCGCTGGCGGCGCCCAGGGTACGCACACGCCGCTGCCTGCCTCGCCAAGCGGGACGCAGAGCTCCTCCCTCACACTGCTGGACCCGATCAACGACGACCCGAACGTGTTCCCGCTCGCGCGTGGAGCGACCTCACTGAAAGGGACGTCCTTTCCGGACGCCTTGTTGAGAAGAACCTGCGACAAGCATTCGACGGGCTACAACCTCGCCAACTCCTGGAAGAAGCTCACCGCAACAGTCGGGATCGCAGACGACTCGAAGACGAGCGTGCCGGTCACCGTGGACGTCATCGGAGACGGGCGGCCGCTTGCGACTGCGCAGGCGGTCCTCGGCGATCCAAGAGCGCTGACTGCCGACGTCACGGGCGTCACCCGACTGACAATCACCTACCAGGCATCGGACTGCAACAACGCCACAGGACCGACCCTCGTGATTGCCCAGCCGACACTCGGCTGACGCGCACGAGCCCCCGACGGACACCCGAAGGTCAGGCGCTCGCCCGCGGTGTGCATGGCCGGCTGCGGGAAGGGGTGCCTGTCATGGGACAGGGCCGGACGGGGAAGCTCTCATCACGAAGGCCGGGCTCGACTTCCAACCGCCGTCAGCTGTTGAAGATCTCTCGTCAGAATGCAGTGGGGATCGTCGTTGTCTTCGTCGCCCACGCGGGTCCAGAGCATCAGAGTCTTTCCATGCCGCAGAGCGCTGAGGACATCTCCCACGTCATCCCCCTTGGGGCCTTTAATGTCGAACGACAACCGGACGGCGGTCCCTGTCTTGCCGGAGTCGTCTTTCCAGGTGCCCGATCCTGACCGGGGTTCTGTCCAGTTCCAGTCCGAGGCGCCCATCCAGTCGCCGCATACGGTGGTGGCGGTGAAAGTTCCATCCGGCTTCAGCGTCAGAGTGCCGCCGTCGGCGTCGGTCCATGTGGTGGCGAGTTCGGCCGGCTTCAGCACGACGGATTCGCCCTCGGGCGGCGGCTGGTTCCAGATCCTGCCGCAGGCCGTGAGTGCGAGAGCCATGACAAGGAGGACCAGCGCGGTCCGGCAGGAACGCAACACACCCCACCTCCAGCGTTTCTACAGGTCGCGTGCGCGACCGGGGAGGTCGAGGACGTGTTCCGCAGCCTGGCATAGAATCTGAACGCGTTCAAGCCTGAGGTGGGTGGCGGAGGCGGAGCCCCGCGGGTCGTCACGGCCGTACCGCAACGAAGTCCCGCCACCACACCGCCCGAGGCGATGCCTTCCGGGCTCTCCCGGAGGGGGCCGGGAGGGCCTGTCCTTATGCGCCGGCAGTTCGTCGATCACCCGGACGATGTCCCTGGCCGATCGACAGAACCCCTGCCGGCTGGGGCGATGGCATCTTAAGGGCAACTCCGTCAGGCAGTTGGTGGCGCGGGTCGGGCCGCCCCTCGCCCAGCAGCTTTTGGAACAGGGTGCCGGGTTGAGCCCACAGGATGGACGTGACGCGCGGGTTCGCCATGAGCGTCGGGCATTCCACCCGCTGCCAGGTGTTTCCCTTCCTGACGGCGTCGCCGAAGATGATCCGCACCTCACCTTGCGCGGCTTCGGAAAATCCCACCGAAGCATTTCGCCAGAAGGCCGCAGCCCTTTCGGAGTAGTCGGCGTAGTACGGGGTGGGCAGGTTGAGGTCTTCGATCAGCATCATCATCGTCTGCCCGCCGTATTTCTCGGCAGTGGCCTTCGCCGCCTCCTCGACCGACTTCCCCTTGTAGGTGCCGCTGTAGTACCACAGTGCGGTGGGATCACCGCGTTCCACGGCGTTCCGCATCTGCCCTCTCGTCACCCACCTGGAAATGTCATTCGTCTGCCCGGGAAGAATGACGCCGCCGCCGTTGGTCGGCCCCTCATCCGCAAAGGGAACCGACTCGCCGACCAGCTCGGCCCTGATGGCCTGATCGGAATGAACCGACTCACCGGCAAGACCATCGCCATGAGTCATTACAGGTATGCCGAGCGTTCAGGGGTGTCCGGCAGCTGCAGTCGCTGAACCACGGGGTTGCGCTTGCCGCGCGCGGTGAGCTGGAAGTCGTGGTGCGGGCGGTGGCGCAGGCGAAATCCCCGCCGGGCGCCGAAGTGTGCGTCGAGACGGGTGTTGATGTCCCGTACGCAGGCTGCGGCGACGTCCGCCGGGCCGACGGTCACGAGGTCGAGCGTGCCCGCTTCGTGCTGTACGACCTGGAAGTCCGGCAGGCCGGCGGCCGCCAGCGCGGCCAGCAGCGCGTAGGGCGAGTAGATCGATCCGTCGAGTCCGACCAGGCTGCTGCGGGCCCGGCCCAGCAGGGCGTCGGTCACGGTGCCGGGCAGGCCGCACCCGCAGTCGATCGGCTGGGGCGCGAGGTCGCCCGTCACGTAGCGGATGATCGGCATGGGCGTGGACAGCAGGGAGGTCAGGACGATGCCGCTCGCCCCGTCGTCTCCGACCGGCTCGATCTCGGGCAGGACGAAGTCGTCCTGGAAGTGCATCCGCCGCTGCTCGCATTCGAAGGCCGCGTATCCGGTCTCCGACGTCGCGTACAGCATGGTCACCGGCCGGCCGAACGCTTCCTCGACGATACGGCGGCCGCTTTCGGGCATGTGTTCGTACGTGGCGACGACGCCGTGGGGGCGCAGGGTGATGCCGCGGTCCAGGCAGTACCGGGCCAGGGCGACGACGCGGCTGGAGGAGCCGGTGATCTCCTCGACCGGGAAGCGGCCGACCACCGCCTCGTAGTCGGCGACGATGTCGGGCGCGTCGGGGTCGTAGCCGCGCAGGTTGCACTTGACGTAGGGGCGGGGCAGCATCACCGGTTCGAAGAGCGGGGTGCCGGGGAAGAGCAGTCCCACATTGAGGACGGTGCCGCTGTCCGGTAGGCCGAGGAAGGCGCTGAACCGCTCGCGGATCACGTTGTTCGACAGCTTGCCGGTCTCCGTGGTGGACAGCAGGGTGACGGGCTGCCCGGTGCTGCCGCTGGTCTGGGTGAGGAAGAACGTGCCGGGGGCCATCCGGCCGGTCGCGTCGCGGCTGATGAGGTCGAGGAGGTGCTCGCGCAGGTCGTTCTTGCGTGTCAGCGGGAAGTCGCCCAGGCTCAGATGCTCGCGGTCGCGCAGGGCGCGGTAGTACGGGACCTGGTTCGCGGCGGTCGCCAGCAGGTGGTCGAGGCGCTCGCGGCCTCGGCCGGGATCGTACGGAGCCAGGCTCTCGATCTCCCTGCGCTTCTCCCGGAACCAGGCGGACGACGCCTTGCGTGTGATGCGCTCGCGCAGCCGCTGGAATTCGAGTGCCGGATCGCTCGGCAGGTTCAAAACACACTCCTCTTCGGACAAGGGCCGGGCGCCGGCGACATGCGCCGGCACCCGGCCGGGGACCGGACGTCAGATGCGCTCGAGACCGCCCGACATGGCCTCGAGGTCCTCGTCGTTGACGTCGGTGTCGAACTCGTCCGACGTGGAAGCCGGGTTGGTCTTCTGGGTGTCGTCGCTCATGATTCCTCCGAACAAAATGCCAGGTGAATTCCGACGGAAAGGTTCGGGGAGTTGCCGCCCGGCCCTGTCGGACTATGCCGTCTCTCGGGTGAGACGATTCGAAGCTAAGGCCCCTGGCGCAAGGGCCGCAAGAATTCTCCGACGCATACTCAGGAGCGTGCAGAGATGGGGCCGGACCGTTTCACCGATTCGTGCCGAGGTCCTGTGCGGACTCCCGCCGCTGCCCTGGACGTCCTTTTCTCGCCACCCGGAAGACGGGCCGGTTCAAGCGGGCGCCGGTCACCCGGTGCAGTCGGGCTGCCGCCCCAGGTGGCCGGCGGCTTCCGTGTGGCGGGGATGGTTCAGTTCCGTGAGGGTGCGGTGGGCCTCGATCAGGGTGGCGCGGGCTTCCTCGTGGCGGCCGAGGTGGTGCAGGGCGATTCCGAGGTCGAGGCGGGCAGGCGAGCTCCAGGCCGGCATGTCTGCCGCTTCGAAGGCGGTGAGCGCTCGGCGCAGGGGGGCTTCGGCCTCGGACCAGCGGGCGAGCACCACGAGGTCGCAACCCAGGTGGTGGAGGGTGGCAGCCTGGTAGAGGGCCATCAGGTCGGGTGACTGGCCGGGGATGCCCGCGCGGCAGATGGCCTCGCTGCTGCGGTGGATGGCGAGGGCCTGGTCGGCCTGGCCGGTCTCGCGCAGCACGATGCCGAGGGTGTTGAGGGTGGTCAGCTCGGCGAGACGGCCCTGCGGGGTGGTGTTGTCGCGGTGGCAGGCGGCGGAGTCGCGGAGCCAGTCGATGGCCTCGCCGGTGCGGCCGAGACGCTTCAGCGCGCCGGCCCCGTAGCCGAGGGCCCAGCCCGTCTGGAGCCGGTCGCCGCTCTCCCGGGCTGCGGTGAGGGCCGCGTCGGCGGTCTCCAGGGCGGCCTGGTGATCGTAGGTGCACATGTTGTAGGCCCAGGCGAGGTAGTTGAGGTGCACGGCCTCGTCCACCCGACTGCCCAGCGCGCGGGCCGCAGCGACGGCGAGTTGGAACACCTCCACCCACTGCTCCCAGTGCTGGGTGCGGTCGGAGAACCAGTGCATGGCCTCGGCGGTGTCGATGACCTGCCGGTGCCATCCGGCGTCCTGGGCGTGGTGGAGTGCCCAGAGCCATTGGGAGCGTTCGGCTTCCAGCCACGCGCGGGCCGCTTCGCGGCCGGTGGGGGCGGTCACGGGATCGGGGTCGCCGCCGGAGGCCGGGCGGTGCTCCGCGTCGAAGTGGAGCGCCGCCGCCCTGGCGCGGGTCAGCATCCAGCGGGCGGTGCGGTCGCGGGCGTCCGCGAGGGCGGCGGGGTCGTCGTCAGCGGCGAGCTGCTCGGTGGCGAACAGTTTCAGCAGATCGTGGAAGCGGTAGCGCTCGGTTTCCGGGTGGGGCTGGAGAAGACCGCGGTCGGCCAGGTCCTGGGCGCACAGCCGGGCCCGGCGCAGCGTGGTGCCGGCCAGCAGGGCGGCGGTCTCCGGGCTGAAGTCGGGGCCGGCCGCCAGGGCGGCGCGCCGCAGCAGGGTACGGGCGGTCGGGGCGAGCCTGCGGTAGGACAGCGCGAACGCGGCCCGCATTTCCAGGCTGCCGGCCCTCAGGGCATCCAAGCGGCTTTCCTCGCGGGCGAGTTGGGCGACCAGCTTGCCCAGGCGCTCCTGCGGCCGGATCGCCAGGCGCTGTCCGGCGATCCGGACGGCCAGCGGCAGGTGGCCGCACAGGTCGGCGAGGTCCCGGGCGGCCTGGGCCTCCTGGACGACGCGCTGTGCGCCGATGATTCGGGTGATCAGTTCGACGGACTCCTCGCGGTGCAGCAGGGCGAGGTCGACTCGGTGCACGCACTCCAGCCCGGCCAGTGCGTGGCGGCTGGTGACGACGGTCAGGGAGGTGCCGCGCCCCGGAAGCAGCGGGCGGATCTGGTCCTCGTCGGCGGCGTTGTCCAGCAGCAGGAGCAGTCGACGGACTGCGGCGATCGAGCGGAACAGGCCTGTGCGGTCCTGGGTGTCGTGAGGGATGGCGCGCTCGGTGACCCCGAGGGCGCGCAGCAGGCGGGCCAGTACCTCGCGCGGGTCGGCGGGCCGTTCGTCCATGCCGCGCAGATCGATGGCGAACTGGCCGTCGGGGTGGTGCGGGGCGAGGGCGTGCGCGGCGTGGACGGCGAAGGCGGTCTTGCCGAGGCCCGGCTGTCCGGTGACGACCGCGACGGGTGCCGGTTCTCCACCAGGGCGTTCGGCGAGAGCACGCAGGCGGGCCAGGGCCTGGGTGCGGGCGGTGAAGTCACTGAGGTCGCGCGGTAGCGGCAGGGTGCCCGAGGGGGCGGCGGCCAGGCGTGGCCGGGGCCGGCCGAGTGCGGCGAACCGTTCCAGGTCTCCGCGGTCCGCGGCGTCCAGGGCGAGTGCGCGGGCCAGGGCCTGCACCGTACGGCGCTGCGGTCCGCGCGTGCGGCCGCGTTCCAGGTCGACGAGGGTGCGGACGCTCACTCCCGCGGCGTTGGCGAGTCGTTCCTGGGTGTGGCCGGTGCGGACACGCAGGCCGCGCAGCAGCTCCCCGAACCCGCCGGGCGGGGATCCGCCGCCGCTCATGGTGCCGCTCCCTCCGGCAGCGCACCACGGCCGCGGTGCCAACCGTCCGGCAGCGGGGTGGGGGGCGTGGTCCCACCTGAGGGGAGGCGGTCCTGCCAGGTGTACGACGGCCCGGTGGTGCGGCGCGGCGCCGGGTCGTTGGACCAGGTGCTGCCGGGACCGGCTACTGGTGGACGCCCGTTGGCAGAGGCTCGGCAGGGCTGCCGCACGTGGAACGCTCCTCGTGGTGCCGCGCTTCCCCGGGTACGGCGCGAGCTGTACGACAGAAGTATGCCGGATGCAGTCCTGCAGGTTGAACTGCCTGGTCAGCGCTGCCGGGCGCGTGCTCGACTGGGTCCGGCCCCGCTGCCGGGGGGCCGTAGAGCCGACCGTTCAACCGCACGCCTTACGGCTGTGCGACCGGGGCCGCAGGGTCGACCGTTCGACCGCACGCCTTGTGGCTGTGCGACCACGACATCGACATCACCCTCCGCCGATCAGCCCCGACCCGTGGAAGGACACACCATGACATCGAGCCCCCTGTCCCGCACGAGTCCGGATCGTCCGGCTGCCCGCTACACCGTGGAGGAACTCTCCAGGATCGTCGGCATGTCGCCGAGGAACGTCAGAGCGCACCAATCCCGCAAGTTGCTGCAGCCGCCGGTCCGCAGAGGGCGGGTCGGCTACTACGACGACACGCATGTGCGCAGACTGGAGCACATCGTTTCACTACAGCGGCAAGGCTTCAATCTGGTGTCCATCGGCGCCGTTCTCGGTGCGGAGAGCCACGACGACGACCGGGAGATGCTCGGCGCCGCCCTGCAGCGCGCGATGCGCGAGCGGCCCGGCGTTTTCCACTCCCTGAACCGGCACGGCTTGCTCGGCTGGGACGAGGACGGCGCCGTGCGCATCGCCCGACCAGGCGTTTTGCGCGCCGCCCTGGACCTCGTCCGGGCGGGAATCCCCGCAGCGGTCGTCCTGAAATGCCTGGCGCGGTTGCTGGACCGGATCGACGGTGCCGCCGAGGAGCTGACCAGGATCGTCGGCGCGGACATCCTCTCGCTCAACCTGCCTTGCCCCGAACGCAACGCAGCCGGGGGAGTGGACGATGACAGCACCGGCGAATTCGCCCAGGGACTCGTGGAACTCATGGCGAGCGCCTTCCGTGCGGCTGCCGAGAACCACGGCCGGGAACTGGCAGCGGACCTGCTGGCGAGCAGCTACGGGGCCGCGCTCTGGGTCGAGGAACCCGTCGTCGTCGAGAACGGCTGAGCAGCCCGGCTCCTGCGAATGTGCCGATGACACCATTTCGTGCAGCGGTCGATCCGCTGTTGGTCACGGGATCGATCCTTTCCCGAGGACCGGCCCCATCCGCATTACGGTCAGTGCCGGCCGGGTTGCCGCAGGCCTTGCAGACGGCCGAATGCCGTACGCCGGTCCCGCCCCCCGCCCATGTGCCGCACGACCGTCCCCGCGTCAGGATCGTGAAATCCATTGAATCGCACGTCCCCGTTGCCGCGCGCCGCCAAGGTCGAGAGCTATCGACTGCGCGTCGACGCACGGTTGACCAACGAGCCGGGCGGGTGCCTGGTGCTGGAGCAGTCCCGCTACCGGCTACGCCTCCCCGATCCGGAAGCAGGCCGGCGTGCGCTGCTGTTGCGCATGGCGGAGGGTTGGCTGAGCGACCTTCAGATAGCCCGACTCGTCACCGGCCTGGAGGGCGAGGCCCGCATCCTTCCCGCCCAACTGCTGGTACGTCGACTGCTGTCGCACTCCTGGCTGGAGCGCCGGGTCGCCGCCGGAGCCCGGGCCCTGCTGGACGTGGTGCCCCGCGGGCTCGGGGCGCAGAGCGCGCCCGCCCGCCGCCTGCACGGCGTCGGGGTGGTCTACCGGCTGTCCCGGTTCACGGTGCTCCGCACCGATCAGGGGCGGATGCTGGCCCATTCCCCGCTGAGCACCGTCTCCATCGCCTGCGCGCACACCCGGCTGGGCGCCGTCCTGGCGGGCGCGGCGGCGGACGGGGTCGGTCGGCTCGACGTGGCCAAGGAGCTGGAGGTGGACGAGTCCACCGCCGGCCACGTGTTGGACGAACTGCTCACCGCCCAGGTCCTGGTGACGTCCGAGGAAGCCGAGGCCGAGCTCGGCACCGCTCCGATGGGTCTGTGGTCGCCGGAGGAGCTGTGGCTGCACGACCGGACGCGGCCGCAACGCCACGCGGCGCCGATCGGCGCCACCCACCGCTTCCGCGGTGTCCTGGAGCCGGAGCCCGCGCGGACGAGCGGCCCCGCCGCGCGTCGCACGATCGCGCTGCCCGCGCCGACCCCGCGCCCCGAGGAGGCGGCGCGGGACTCGCTCGCGGCGGTGATGTCACGTCGCCGCAGCGTGCGCCACCAGGACGACGCCCGGCCGATCTCCGCGGCCCAATTGGCCGAGTTCCTCCACCGGGTCCAGCGCTTCGAACCCGCCGCCGACGGCGGCGTCGACGGCCCGGAGGCCGGCAGACGACCGTACCCGGGAGCGGGCGGGCTCGGCGAACTGGAGATCTACCCGCTGATCTCGCGCTGCGCCGGCCTGGAGAGCGGGCTCTACCACTACGACTCGGTGCGGCACGGCCTGACGGCCGTCGCCGCCACGGGCCCCGAGACCGCGAAGATGCTGTCGTTCGCGCGCGCGACGGCCACCATGCCGAACGCACCCCAGGTGTTGTTCGTGATCACCGCGCGGATCGGGCGCCTGATGTGGAAGTACGAAGGGATTCCGTACGCCCTGGCGCTCAAGGACGCCGGAATCCTGACCGCGTGGATGTACCTGGTCGCCACCGACATGGGCCTGGCCCCGTGCGCGCTGGGAGCGGGGGACGTCGCCTCGTTCGCCGCGCTGTCGGGGCTGGACACGCTGGTCGAACCCGCCATCGCCGAGTTCGCCCTCGGCTCCTGCCCGTCCGACTACGAGGAGCAGCCTTGAGATTTCGCAAACAGGCCCTGCGCAAGCTGGAATCACCCGAGCAACTCGACGAGATCGCCCGACTGGCCTCGATACCCACCTGGTTGACGACGGTGGCGCTCCTGGTCGTGGTGCTCTCCGTCGGCGCTTGGTCGGCGGTCGCCACCGTACCCAAGACCGTCGCCGCCCCCGGGGTGCTCACCCACGCGAGGGGCGCCGTCACCCTGGACGCCACCCGGCAGGGACAGGTGAGCGCGGTCCTGGTGGTCCCGAACCAACGGGTCCCCAAGGAGCAGCCGCTCTACACCCTGATCGGCCAGGACGGCTCGACCCTGACGGTCACCGCGCCGTGGACCGCGCACGTCGTCAGTGTCCGGATCTCCGAAGGAGAGATGCTGCAGCCCGGGAGCGAAGTCGCCGTCCTGGAGCGGCTGGACACGCCCGCCGACCGGCTGCAGGCGATGGTCTACGTGCCGGCGACGCACGCCCCGCTCCTGCGCGTCGGCATGCCGGTGCGGCTTTCGACCACGGCGGCGCCGGTGAGCGTCTTCGGCACACTGTCCGGAACGGTCTCGGCCGTCGGCTCGCTCCCGGAGACCGAGCAGTCCCTGCACGCCTTCCTCGGCGCCGGCCGCGATGTGACGCCGTTCCTCGCCACCGGGTCGGTCGTCGCGGTGACGGTCCTCCTCACCCCGGACGCCGAGGCTCCGAGCGGACTGAAGTGGTCGCGCTCCTCCCCGTCGTTCGCGCTGAACTCGCAGAGCGCGGTGACGGCGACCCTGACCGTGGCCGACGAGCACCCGCTGAGCTGGTTGGTGAAGCGGTGAACCCGACCACGACGAAGCGCGGCGCCAACCGGCCGACCGCCAAGCGGGTGCGCACCCCCACCGTGATCCAGATGGAGGCCACCGAGTGCGGGGCGGCCTCGCTGGGCATCGTGCTGGCGCACTACGGCCGCCACGTCCCGCTCGAAGAGCTCAGGCAGTCCTGCGGGGTGAGCCGGGACGGCTCCACGGCGGCCAGCGTCGCCAAGGCGGCGCGACGGTACGGGCTGACCGCACGCGGCCGGCAGAGTCCCATCGCGGACCTCGCCTCTGCGCGGCTGCCCGCCATTTTGTACTGGAACTTCGAACACTTCCTGGTGCTGGAGGGCATGGGCCGGAAGGTCAGGCTCAACGACCCCGCCACCGGACCCCGTTCGGTGAGCTGGGAGGAGTTCGAGGACGCGTACACCGGCATCCTGATCGCGCTGGAACCGGGTCCCGGGTTCGAGCGCGGAGGGCACCCGTTCAGTCTGGTCCGCACACTGCGCGAACGCTGGCGCAACCTCGGCTCGGTCGTGCCGCAGACCGCGATCCTCGGCCTCCTGGTCGCGCTGGTCGGCATCGCGGTACCGGCCCTCACCCGGGTCTTCGTCGACCGGGTGCTGCTCGGCTCGGACTCGGAGACCTCGGTCGCGCTGGTCGCGGCCATGGCCGTGGCCACCGTGATCACCCTCCTCGCCGGTTGGCTGCAGCAGCGCCTGCTGGTGCGCGCCGAGACCGCGGTGGCGCTCGGCAGCGCGGCCCGCCTGATGCGGCACATGCTGCGGCTTCCGCTGGGCTTCTTCAACCAGCGCATGGCGGCCGATCTCGCGCGCCGGGTACGCACCAACGACGTCGTGGCCGACATCTTCACCCGGCGTCTGGCATCCACCGCGGTGGACATGGCACTGGCCCTGTCCTACGCCGCGCTGCTGTGCCAGTACGACCTCGTACTGGGGCTGTGCGCGCTGGTCTTCTCCGGCCTCAACGTGCTCGTGCTGCGCTGGCTGTCCGCCATCCGCGCGACCGCCGTCGCGGGCCTGCAGGCGGAACGCGGACGGCTCTTCGCCGCCGTGTACACCACCATCTCGATGATCGAGACGGTCAAGGCCAGCGGGCAGGAGGAGCTGAGCTACCAGCAGTTCGCCGCACGCCAGGCGGCGGTCACCACGGGCCAGCAGAAGGCGGGCGTGCCCGCCGCCGTCGTGGCGGCGGTGCCCGCCCTGCTCGCCGCCCTGAACACGGCCGTGCTGATCGCACTCGGCAGTCACCTGGTCCTGACCGGCGCCCTGACCGTGGGAGTGATCGTCGCCATGCAGGGTCTGGCCGTCGCGATGAACCGGCCCGTCACCAGCCTCGCCACGGTCAGCGCCCAGGTCGAGGAGATCGGCGCGGACCTGCAGCGACTCCAGGACGTGGAACGCTATCCGCTGCCACCCGCACCCGTCGTCTCGGGCGCACCGACGCCGTTGGAAGGCCACGTGGTGCTCGACAAGGTCACCTTCGGCTACAACCCGCTCGTCCCACCGCTCCTCCAGGACTTCTCACTCGAGCTGGCTCCCGGCGCGCGCGTGGCACTGGTCGGCGGCTCCGGCAGTGGGAAGTCCACCGTAGGCCGGCTGCTCGCCGGCCTGCACCAGCCCTGGAGCGGGCGGATCACCGTCGACGGCCGGGAGTCGAACGCGCTCGACCCGGGGCTGTGGGCCGCCACCATGGCGATGGTCGACCAAGACAAGATCATGTTCGAGGGCACGGTCCGGGACAACATCACCCTGTGGGACCCGACCATCCCCGACGAGGACGTCGTGCAGGCCCTCAAGGACGCCTGCATCCACCAGGAAGTGGCGGCCCGGCCCGGGGGCCTGGCCAGCCCGGTGCACGAAGGCGGACGCAACTTCTCCGGGGGCCAGCGCCAACGCCTCGAAATAGCCCGCGCCCTGGTCCGCAACCCCCGGCTGCTCATCCTGGACGAGGCCACCAGCGCCCTGGACACCGAGACGGAACGACTCATCGACTCCAACCTGCGCCGCCGCGGCGCCACCTGCCTCATCGTCGCCCACCGCTTGTCCACCATCCGCGACTGCGACCGGATCGTCGTGCTGCAGCACGGCCAAGAGGTCGAACGCGGCACTCACGACGACCTCATGGAACGGGACGGTGCCTACGCGGCGCTCATCCGGCACCACGCGAAGTCTGCGGGGGACACCACATGAACACCGTCGTTCCGCCCCAGGACTGGGGCCTGCTCGCCCGACTGGCGGGCCCCGGCTCCGGCGCCACCCGCCGAATCGACGGGCGGCACACCGTCTACCTGGTCGAAGGCGCGCCGGCCGACATCTTCGCGAGCCGGCTCGCCCCCGACGGCGACACCTCCCGGCAGCACTTCGTCGCACGCTGCCCCGCCCACAGCGCGATCCCCTCCTCGACCGCGACCGGCGAGTGGCAGCTCACCGTGGTGCCACTGCCCGGGGGCAGGCTCCGCGGCGTCGACCACGACCAGCTCTCCAGGCTGTGCCGCGAGGTCCGGCCGGAGGAGCCGGACGGCGCTCGGCCGCCCGGTCTCGACGACCGGATCGCCGACGTGATCAGCGACGCCCTGGATCGTGCTCTGCAGGCCGTCTCCGACGCCGTACGCTCCACCAGCGCCCCTCGGGACGCCCAGGTCCTGCGCTCCCGGCAGATCGTCTCGCTCACCCGGGGCCGCACCGTCGTCGGAAGCGGCCGACCGTGCTGGATCCGGCTGGCAGACGGGCGCATGAGCAAGAACGGCCTGGCCGACCGCATCGTCTCGGCCGGACGCGAGGCGCTCTTCCTCGGTCTCCAGGACTGGACCCGCGCGGAGTCCGACTGTCTCGTCGAGCTCCTGAACACGCCGGACCTGCTGCGCTCCGGAGCCCTGTTCGAGGCCGTCGACCAGCAGATGGCCCATCTGGTGCGTTCGCTAGGTGATCGGGCCCAGGACGCCGACACCGCGTTCCTACACGCTCTCGACGTCCGCAAGCGCGCGGCCGAGCAGATGGTGGCAGCGAGTGCCCGACGAGCCCTCGGCGTACTCGGTGCCAACAGCGCCCGCGGCGGACGGCTCGCCACCGACGGCGCCCAGGACGCCCGTGCCTGGGCGGTCGAGACCCTCCAGGTGGTCACCGAGGGGGCGGACGTCGCGGTGACCGAACCGCCCACCCACACGCCGGGGACCAGCAACCCCGGCGACGAACTCCGAGCGGTCGCCCAGAGCTCGGGGCTCCACCTGCGTCAGGTCCGGCTGTCCACGAAGTGGTGGCGCAACAACGTCGGACCGCTCATCGGCTGGCGTGCGCCGCAGGCCGGCGGATCGGCATCCGCTGATCAGCCGACGGATACGCCGACCGGCGACCCGAAGGCGCCGGACCACACCGCGGGCGATGTCCGGCTGATTCCGGTTCCCCTGCTGTTCGCCCGCGGCAGGTACTGGATGGTCAACCCGCACACCCGGGCGCGCACCCCGGTGGACCGGCGGCGCGCCCAGACCTTCACCGAGAACGCCACCCTGGCCCAGCTGCCGCTGCCCCCGCACAGCAGCCTGCGGCAACTCATACGCCGGGGGGCCTTCGGCACCGCGTCGGAGCTGCGTTCCATGCTGGCCAACGGGGTCGCCGTGGCGTCGCTCAGCCTCGCCACCCCGCTGCTGATCGGCCAGGTGCTCGGTTCCCTGACGTCCGGAGGCCTCCAGGACCTCCCCTGGGCCACCGGCCTGTACCTGGTGAGCGCCGTCGCGGCGGCCCTGTTCACCGCGCTCCTGAACCTGCACGCGCTGCGGCTGGAGGACCGTCTGGAATCGGGGGTCCAACTCGCCCTGTGGGACCGGCTGATCCGGCTCCCGTCCGACTTCTTCACCCAGACCACCAGCGGCGTCCTGGCCAGCAAGATGCTGGGCACCGCCTACGCCCGGCAGGCCTTGAACGGGCTGGCGACCCGGACCTTCCTCGCCCTGCTGACCGCGGCAGCCGGACTGGCACTGACTCTGAAGATCAATCCCGTCGTCGGGCTGTACACCCTCCTGCTGCTGGCCGCCACCAGCGGCCTGGGAGTCCTCTTCGGTGCGGTGGTGATCCGTCGTCAGCGCCAGGCGCTGCCCGCCGAGCACCACGCCGCGGCGGTGACCAACGAGATCTTCGGCGGCATCATGAAGATCAGGCTGGCCGGCGCCGAGAACGCCATGTTCAGCCGATGGGCGCAGGCCACCGTGGTGGCCCGCGCCCGGCTGCAACGCGTACACCGGGTGCAGGGAGCCCTGTCCTCGGTCGCCGTCACGGTGCCCATCGCCGGACAGCTGATCCTCTTCGCCCTGCTGGCCGGCCCTCTGCGGGGCCAGGTACCGGCGAGCAGCTTCTTCACGCTCAACGCGGCGTTCGCCCTGCAACTCCAGTCCATGATCCTCCTGGTCACCAGCGGTGCCGAGTTCGTCGTCGTGCTTCCCCGCCTGCACGGTCTCTCCGAGGTACTGACCGCACGGGCCGAGCGGGAACCCAGCCACGTCCAACCGGTGGACCTCCGGGGGGAGATCGAAATCGTCAACGCGACCTTCGGCTACCCCGGCCAGGAGACCCCGGGCCTCGACAAGGTGACGCTGCACGCCCGCCCCGGCCAGTTCGTCGCGATCGTCGGCCCCAGCGGCTCCGGCAAGTCCACCCTCCTGCGGCTGCTGCTCGGCTTCGAGCGCCCCCGCAGCGGCTCCGTGCTCTACGACGGGCAGGACCTCGCCGAACTCGACGTGCAGGCCGTGCGCCGGCAGTGCGGAGTGGTCCTCCAGGACGGGCGGCTGTTCAGCGGCACCATCCGGGAGAACATCTGCGGCGCCCAGCCCTACTCCATCGAGCAGGTCTGGGAGGCCGCCGCCATGGCAGGCCTCGACGAGGACATCCACCGGATGCCCATGGGCCTCAACAGCCTGCTGTCCTTCGGCGGCGGCGCCCTGTCCGTGGGACAGAGGCAACGTGTCCTGATCGCCAGGGCGTTGATCTCCAAGCCGCGGGTGATCTTCTTCGACGAAGCGACCAGTGCCCTCGACAACCACACCCAAGAGGTCGTCACCGCCAGCACGCAGCAGCTCGCCGCGACCCGGATCGTCATCGCCCACCGGCTCTCCACCGTGATCAACGCGGACGTCATCCTGGTCATGGACCAGGGCCGGATCGTGCAGAGCGGTACCTACCACGAGTTGCTCGCGGACACGGGCGGGCTGTTCCACCGGCTTGCCCAGCGCCAGCTCTGGGCGCAGTCGGCGAACCCGCTCGATGCGGCCGCCACCTCCCCAACTCCTTGAAGGAAGACAAGGTTCTCACCATGGAAGAAGCCGAGCGCACTGATTTCACCGCCCGCTACAACGCGGTGGTCGCGGCCGCCTGGTCGGATCCCGGCAAGGAGCGGATGCTGTCCTGCGACCCCGGGGCCCTGCTCGCCGAACACGGAATCAGCGTACCGACGGGCACCTCCATCGAGGTCGTCCGCGATCAGCCCTCGACGCCAGGCGCTCTGGAATCCCAGATCCGGGCCTGGGAGGAGGTTGCCGTGCACGGCACGCTCAGGCTGCTGGTCCCGTACCCGGAGCCTCTCGAGGCAATCGACCTCACCGAGGAGGAGCTGGACTCCCTCGTCGCCGGTCTCGGCCACCCCGCGCTGTCCGACGTCGCACGCTGACCGTCACTGCCGCACCCCAGGAAATCGAAGCCCCAAGAACGCAGAGGAGAAGGACCGTGAACGAGGAAGACGAGACCTACGCCGCCGATCTCTCGGATGACGACCTCCAGGCCCTCGTGGCTGGTCTCAAAGGGTTGACCGTCACGAACGACGAGTAGACGGCGCCTCCGGCCCCCATGGCGGCCGGCGGGCAGGACGTAGGTCCGCCCGCCGGCCGCCGATCGGCATGTCGGCGACCACACCGGCACACGACGGAACGGCCGTGCCGTCATCGGCACGACCGTTCTTCGAACTCCGCCGGCGCGCCCGGCCGGCGTCTCAGGCGTCCAGCACGTCGGCCAGCGCCGCGAGTGAGGGCGCGTCCACCGTGCCCGTCCCCGGGCCGTCCGGAACACCGGACTCGACCGCCGCGCACAACGCCTCCGGCGTCAGCGCACCCAGCCGCTCCCGGTAGTGGTCGAGCAGCTCGCCCGCGGTCCCGCGCAGTCCCGCCTCGTCCACCGGGCGGGACGGCAGGGACAGTTCGCTGTCGAGGTGCCGGGCCAGCGCGGCCCGGAGGGCTTCGGTGCCGGGCGGGCGAACCGTCAGCGACAGGTGCACGGACAGACCGCCGCTGCGACCGACGGCCGAGTGCGGGGCCCCTCGCGGGATGTAGAGCACCTGTCCCGGCTCCACCGTGGTCTCCAGCACCACTGACCCCGGGTGCGGCGTATATCCGGCATCCCACTCACCGCTCGCCGGGACGCCGTGCACCTTCCACCGCTTGCTGCCGTGCAGTTGGACGACGAATACGTCCGCGTCGTCGCGATGCGGACCCAGCCCCTGTTCGCCCGGCGGCGTGACGAAGAGGAACGCCTCGACCGGCCGGCCCAGTTCGGCGCTGAGCCGATCGCAGAGCGCCGCCGCCCCCGGATGCCAGTGCTCGATGTTCCGCATCAGCAGCGTGGCGCCCGAGGAGATCCTCCTCAGTACCTTGTCCGGGTCGGCGTAACCGGGGAACTCGTGTGCGCCGACCCTCCGCACCGAGGTGAAGTCATCCAATTCCAGGTTCTGTCCGCCGCGTACCAGTTCCAGATAGGGCCTGCGGAGCAGGCCACCGGTCAGCGCTGCGTCCAGGTCGGCCAGCGTGACCAGCTGTGCGGGAAGCGCACCCGGGCGCAGTACACGAGCCTCACGTCGCCACGCGGTCCCGAGGAACGGCTCGGGATCGCCCACCAACGAGCGGAGAGTTTCCATCCAGTGATCACTTTCTCTTACGAAACGCTGCGGAGCGGTTGGACCGTGGCGCTCAGCGCCTCAACCGCGGTACATACGGTGGAGAGGAGATCGCTGTGGACCGGTAGCCCCGGCCGTGCGCAGCGCAGCTGTGCCACCACGTCCGAGCGGCGCCGGTAGCCTTCCTCGACGCCCACCGCGATCGCCCGGCCGGTAGCCGCCGCCGCTCCCAACTCATAGAGGGCGATTGGCTGTTCGGGCCGCGCCGCGTTTCCGCGCGGAAACCAGAAGAGCACCAGGTCCGCCATCGCCAAGTGCCGGTGCTCCCAGGCGACCATGGACTCGTTGAATCCTGACGGCCCGGCGATGACCCGACGCGGGCTGAGGAGGGCCAGAGAGCACCGGTCGGCGCTCCTGCCGGGCCAGACCTGCTGGAAGGCGGCTATCGCGTCGTGGCGCCAGTCGGGGCAGTTGTGCATACCGCCGGCGAGGAAGACCTTCACCTCCTCGGCCCGGGGCTCGTATTCCTGCAGGGACTCGATGACACGCACCTGCGCGGTCTTCATCATGCGCCGCTCTCTGCCGGTGACGGGGCGAGGGGAGCGAAGGAGCGGATGTACCTGGTGCGGCGCCCCCACTTGCTCCCGGAAAAGGAACTGGTCGTGGGGGGGGGGGGGGCCCCCCCCCGCCCCCCCCCCCCCGGGGGGGGCCCCCCCCCCCCCCCCCCCCCCCCCCCCCCCCCCCCCCCCCGCCCGCGGGGTGTCGGGCGGGGCGCACCCC
>NZ_JBHWVV010000007.1:226845-336279 GCF_042736715.1 Streptomyces sp. NPDC060049 | reverse complement strand
CCGCCCGCGGGGCCGGGGGCGGGGGCCCCCCGGCCGCGCCGTCCCGGCCCCCGCCCCCCACCCTCCCCCCCTAACACTGGGGGGGGGGGGGGCCGCGCCCCCCCCCCCCCCCCCCACGACCAGGAGTGTGACGTCAGATCACCTCCAGCCCTCCCGAAAGGGCCTCCAGCTCCTCGTCGTTGATCTCGAGGCCGGACTCCTCCGACGCGGTCTCCGGCGTGTTCTTCTGGGTGTCGCTCATGTCGTTCCTCCTGGTGGGACTGGCGGTCTGATGTTCCGTCGGAAGCATTCGGGAAATGCTCTTCGGAATTCCCCGAACATCGCTTCGCTCCGGTGAGATGAGTCGAACTTAGAGGCGCCCTGAAGTGACCGACAAGGCCTTTCGGACGGTTGCTCCGTAGCATGCACGGCCGCGACTCCACCGCTTCATCGATCCGTGCAACCACCCCGGCCGATTCGGACGGAAGCGCTGCCGTTCTCCCGGAAAGCCCGGCCGTCGGTCCCTCCCCGCTTAGGCTGCGGGCCCGGCGACAGTCCGATCGACGTGACTGCTCATCGCCCGCAACCAATTCTTCGAAAGGAGCGCCCAGATGTTTCTCGGTGTGGCCATCGACGCGGCCGGCTGCCACCCGGAGTCCCCGTGGTATTCGCCCGTCGAGCTGCTGAACCCCGGGCACTATCCGCGACTGGTACAGGAAGCCGAACGGGGAGGCTTCGACTTCGTGACGCTGGACGACTCCATGGCGCTCCGGGACGGTCCCGCCGCCGGTGGGCTTTTGGACGCGGTGTCCGTGCTGGCCGCGGTCGCTCCGCTGACCACCACCATCGGCCTGGTGCCCACGGTGACGACCACGCACTGCGAGCCCGTGCACGCGTCCAGGGCACTGGCCACGCTCGACCACATCAGCCGGGGCCGCGCCGGCTGGCGCCGCCGCGTGGTCACCACGGAGGCCGAAGCCGCGCACTTCGGGCCCGAGCCGCCTGCCGGTCTACAGGACCTGCGTGCCGAGGAAGCCGAGTTCACCGATGTGGTGATCAAGCTCTGGGACAGCTGGGAGGACGGTGCGGAGGTCAGAGAGGTGGCGGGCGGGCGCTTCCTCGACCGGTCCAAGGTCCACCACATCGACCATGTCGGACGGCACTTCCGCATCAAGGGCCCCTCGAACGTACCGAGACCGCCGCAGGGGCACCTCCCCCTCGCCGTCGACTTCGATCCGCGGCGCGACAGGGTCGCCGCCCACGGCGCCGACATGGTGTTCGTCGATGTCCGCGACGCACGGGAGGCACGCGCACGGGTGGGAGCGCACACCAGGGTCGTCGGCGAGCTGGAGATACTGTTCGACGGTGACCACGGCGTGTCCAGCTGGGACGAGCGGGCCGGCCACGGCGCTTCGCGCCGCTCCAGGTTCGCCGGATCAACGGCCGAACTCGCCGATGTACTGGGTGCATTGTGGGGCTCCGGAGACGTCGACGGATTCCACCTCCGGCCCGCTTTCCTGCCCGCCACGCTGTCCCGGTTCGTCGCGGAGGTCGTCCCGATCCTGCGCCGACGGTCCTTGCTCCGTCCTCCTCGGGGAACCTCGCTGCGCGGGCGGCTCGGCCTGCCCGAAAAGGCCCTGAACGTGTTCTCGGCCTGAAAGGTGGCCCCCTCGATGAGCAAGACCGTCAAGCAGATGCACCTCGCCGCTCTCTTTCCCGTCAACCACCTGACCGTCTGGCGCGACCCGCGCGCCGGGAGTCAGGTCGACTTCGCCTCCCACTCCCACCTGGCCCGCACCGCGGAGCGGGGCAAGTTCGACGCCCTCCTCCTCGCCGACTTCCCGCGAGTGGTGGAGCACCGCGCCGAGATCTCCGACGTCGGTGTCGCCGGCCAGCTGGACCAGATCACCGTGCTGTCGGCACTGGCATCCGTGACGCAGCGGATAGGGCTGGCCGCCACCGTGAACGCCACCTTCAACGAGCCCTTCGACGCGGCCCGCAGGCTGGCCACTTTGGACCACCTTTCCGGCGGCAGGTGCGGCTGGAACGTCGTGACCACTTCTGACGCCTGGACGGGCGAGAACTTCCGCCGCGGCGGCTACCTCCCGCACGCCGACCGCTACCTCCGCGCAGCGGAGTTCGTCGACGTGGCCAAGCGCTTGTGGGGCAGTTGGGGTCCGGACGGAGCCGCCCGGTTCCACCATGAAGGGGCACACTTCCGCCTCGAAGGACGGTTCACCGTACCGACCAGCCCCCAGGTGTACCCGCTGACCATCCAGGCGGGGGACTCGGAGCAGGGCCGCGAGTTCGCGGCCGCGACAGCGGAGATGATCTACAGCCGCCGCCTGGGGTCGGCAGGCCGGGCATTCTACTCGGACGTCAAGCGCAGACTGGCCCGCTACGGTCGTGCCCCGGAGCACGTGAAGATCATGCCCGGCGTGTCGTTCGTCCTCGGTGACACCGAGGAGGATGCCAGGGAGAACGCCGAGCTCATGCAACGGCGGGCAGTGAGCCCGCAGCTCGCGATCTGGTACCTGGAACGCGTCTGGGGACGCGACCTTTCGGCCTACGACCCCGACGGACCGCTGCCCGATGTCGACCCCGACCCCGAGGCGGCACCTCCCGACTGGCCGGGGCTGGCCGACGCCGCGGTGCGGTTGCGCCGGGTGCGGAAGTGGCGGGCCTTCGCCGCCGAGCAGAACCTCGGCATACGGGGGCTCGTGATGAAACTGACGGAGGGCAAACCGTTCATCGGCACACCCGCTCGCGTGGCGCAGCAGATGAACGACTACGTGCAGTCGGACGGCGCCGACGGTTTCGTGGTGGTGCCTCGATTCGCCCCCGGTGGACTGGACGAGTTCGTCGACCGAGTGGTGCCCGAACTCCAGGACCGCGGCGTCTTCCGCACCGAGTACACGGACCACACCCTGCGCGGCCATCTCGGGCTACCGGCGCCCGCCGAACAGTTGCAGGGGGCGGCCTGCTGAACGGCCGCCGGAGCCGGCCCGGTTCGGAGCGGCGTAGCAGAACCGTGATCCGGACCGGGGCAGCAGAACCGTGATCCGGGCCGGGGCAGCAGAACCGTAATTCGGGCCGGGCGGCTCCGACGTCACGTCACTTGTCGCCGATGCCCAGCAGTATCTTGTCGACCATCCGGGTGGTCGACCGCCCGTCGACATAGGGGAGGATCACCGTCCGGCCACCCCAGCCGTGGACCAGGGCGGCCTCGGGCAGGTCGTCCACCCTGTAGTCGCCGCCCTTGACGTAGATGTCGGGCCTGATCCGGCGCAGCGCCTCTTGCGGCGTGGACTCCGTGAAGACCACCACCCCGTCCACGGAGGCCAGCGAACCCAGGACCGCCGCACGGTCCCCGACCGGGACGACCGGGCGCTGTGGTCCCTTCAGCCGACGGATGGAGTCGTCGTCGTTGAGGCACACCACGAGGCAGTCGCCCAGTAGGCGGGCGCTCTCGAGCAGTGCGATGTGACCTGCGTGCAGCAGATCGAAGCAGCCGCCGGTCGCCACCACGGTGCCGCCGGCCGCCCGCACTCGGGCGACCGCCTCCAGCGGGTCGGCGGGATCGGTGCCCCGCACCTCTGCCGCCGTACCCGCCCTCCAGGCGGTCGCGCCACCGGCCGCCACGAACTCCTCGGCGGCCCGGACGGCGCCGGTGACCGCTTCCGAGAGCAGCGCGCCGCCCGCGAGCAGTGCGGTGGCCGACGCGGCGAAGCAGTCACCGGCACCGCACGTGTCCGCCGCTACGATGCGTCGCCCGGGAACGGCGAGAGGGGAGGACTTCGCCGCGTCCAGCAGGAGGGCGCCGTCGGCCCCCCTCGTGACGGCGACGCCGACGGCCTTCCAGATGCCGATGAGCTGCCGCCCGCGCTCGATGTCCGACCCCAGGTCCGTGCCCGCGCTCCCGGGCGCGAAGCCGCTCGCCTCGATGCGGTTCGGGGTGACCAGCCGGGCACCGGGGACCGGCCGGGCCCCGCGCGGGTGCGGATCCCAGACCAGCGGCGTCGCTTCGGCGGCGGCGGCGAGGGCCGCCCGGACGGAGGCGTCTTCGGTGATCCCGCGCCCGTAGTCCGAGACCAGGACGGCGCTCGCGCCGACCACCAGCGCGTGTTCGTCGTCGGTGAGGGCGCGGTGCAGCCCGGGCACGGCGTCGGGGGCTTGGCTGAACATCAGCACCGTCCGGCCGTCGGCGCGAACTCGGCTCTTCACCGGTGTCGGCCCGGCGAGCCCGAGGTCGATCACCCGGATACCGGCGTCTCGCAGCAGCCCGCCGAGGTCCCGGCCCTCCCGGTCGTCGGACAACGCCGTCACCAGGGTGACCGGCCCGGCGCTGCGAGCGGCGAGCACGGCCGCGAGGCCGGCGCCGCCGGGCCGCGACCGGACTTCGACGCGGTCGACGACGACAACCGGCGCCTCTGGGGAGACCCTGTCCACCGTGCCCAGCAGGTCCCGGTCCAGGAGCGCGTCACCGACCACGACGAGCCCGCCCGGTGCCGTGGGCGTGGCCGCCTCGGGGGTCACCGGCGGGCAGACGCCCAGAGCGATGTCGACGCCGGCACAGAGGATGTGCACGGCCACCAGGTGGCATTCCTGGACGGTCGCGGTGGGACCGTCCACGCGGACCGCCTCGTCGGCGACCTCGGTGAGCGGGTTCGGCGCCGCGCCGGTGAGCGCCCAGACCGTCATGCCCTTCCGGTGGGCCGCCTCGGCCGCTCGCAGGAGGTTCCCGCTGCGGCCGGACGTCGACAACAGCAGCAGGACGTCACCGGGGCGACCGTGGGCCCGGACCTGGCGAGCGAAGACTTCGTCGTACCCGTAGTCGTTGGCGATGGCCGTGACCGCAGAGGTCTCGGCGTGCAGGGCGATCGCCGACAGCGGCTCACGGTCGTCGCGCAGTCGCCCGACCAACTCCGAGGTGAGGTGCTGAGCCTCGGCCGCCGACCCGCCGTTGCCGGCGGCCAACAGGCGCCCGCCGCTCTGGAGCCGCGTGGCCAACTCACGGCCCCAGGCCTGCAGCCGCTCGACCTCCAGCGAGGCGAGCGCCCGTTGGAGGTGCTCGATGTGGTCGGCGCCGCTGGCCAGCGGCCTCGGGTGCTGCGGGGTACTGCTCGGGCCTGTCACGAGGGATCTCCTGATGGTCAGGACGGCGACCGGTCGGGGCCGGGCCGGCTCAAGGACGGTGTGGCGGCTGGTGTCGGTTCCGTCCTGGGTCGGCACGTTCGGTCGTGACGGGACGAAGGGAATTCAGGAGTGGATGTACCTGGTGCGTTCCGGAGCCTCCGCGACCTCCAGCCGCTGAACCACGGGGTTGCGCTTGCCACCCGCGGTGAGCACGAACCTCCCCTCCGGCCGGTGGCGGAGGCGGAAACCCTGTCGTGGTCCGAAGTGCTCGCCGAGCCGCGAGTTCACGGACCGCACCGTGGCGCCCGCGGAACCGGGGGCACCCGCCGTGACGAGGTCGAGCAGACCGGGTTCGTGCTGCACCACCTGGAAGTCCGGCAGCCCGGCGGCACAGAGGGCGGCCAGCAGCGCGTACGGCGAGTAGGCCGCCCCGTCGACCCCGACCAGGCTGCTCCCGGACCTTCCGAGCAGACCATCGGTCACGGTCCCGGGAAGTCCGCAGTCACATGTGGTGGGCCGGGGCGCCTGATCGCCGGTTACGTAGCGGATGACCGGCATGGGGGTGGACAGCAGCTGGGTGAGGACGATGTCGCCCACCTCGTCGTCGCCCGCCGGGGTGATCTCCGGCAGGACGAAGTCGTCCTGGAAGTGCATCCGTCCCTTGCGGCACTCCCAGGCCGCGTAGCCGGTCTCCGAAGTGGCGTAGAGCATCGTCACCTGACAGTCGAACGTCTCCTCGACCAGGCGGCGACCGCTGAAGGGCATGTGCTCGTAGGTGGCGACGACACCCTGCGGCCGGAGCCGGATGCCGCGTTCGGCGCAGTAGCGGGCCAGTGCGATCACCCGGCTCGACGAACCCGTGACCAGGTCGACCGGGAATCGGCCCACTACTGCCTCGTAGTCCGCGACGATCCCGGGCGAATCGGGGTCGAAGCCGCCGAGGTTGCACTTGACGTAGGGGCGCGGCAGCATCACCGGCTCGAGCAGCGGCGTGCCCCCGAAGAGCAGTCCTACGTTGAGGACCGTACCGCTGTCCGGAAGGCCGAGGTAGGCACTGAAGCGCTCCCGGATCACGTCGTTCGACAGACCGCCGGTCTCCGCGGTGGAGAGCAGGGCGACCGGCTGGCCGGTGCTGCCGCTGGTCTGGGTGAGGAAGAAGCGGCCGGGCTCCATCAGGCCGGTCGCATCACGGCTGATGGAGTCGACGAAATGATCGCGGAGATCGCTCTTGCGGGTCAGCGGGAAGTCGCTCAGCCCCGCCCGCTCCCGGCCGCGCAGCGCACGGTACCGCGGCACCCGCTCCCGGGCGGTGGCCAGCAGCCTGCCGAGTCGCTCGGCCCCCCTGTCCTGGTCGTACCGGGCCAGCCCCTCGATCTCCTGGCGCTTTTCCCGGTACCAGGAGGATGACCTCTTGCGTGCCATCCGCTCACGCATGTGCTGGAAGTCGTATGCGAGGTCACTCGGCGAATTCGACACAGTTCTCCAAATGGATTCGTCGCACAGCCCTCGGGTGGGGCTGGTCGCGGCCTGTTGGGTTTCACTCGTGAAGTGCCGGGGCGAGTTCCCGGTGGATACCCGAGGGGACATTCCGCGAATTCGGCTCTCGGTGAGACGATCCGAACCTAGGGCCGCCCGGGAAGCGCCTACAAGTCCCTTCCGGCACTTGCTCCGGAGCGTGCAGACCAAGGGGAGGACCGTGTCGTTGATTCATGTCACGCCGCCCCTCGCGCGTACGGGCGAAGCCTCGCCGAGCTCCACGTGGCGAGGTGTGTGTAGAGGGCACGCGTCCGGTGCCCTGCGACCGTGAACGGGGCCCAGCCGCTCGACGCCGACGGTTCCGTCCCCGCCTCGGAGCGCCTCCCGCCGCGCAACGCCCGAGGTCTCCGCATAATGGATGGAGGGAACGGCGGGTGGAAGGGGACATCTCGTGCCATCGGCTCTGCCGGGGGGCGAGGAGACTCACGGCCCGTTCTGGTCCGAGCCGGGGACGCTGCTGGAGCACGTGCCCGTGGCCGCCTTCGGTATCGACGACGCCGACCGCGTCTGTTACTGGGGGCCCGGCGCGGGGGACCTCTTCGGATACGACTCCACAGCCGTCCTGTCACGGCCCGGCGCCGTTCTCTTCGCCGACGGGCCCCAGGACCCCTCCGACGCGTGCGCCCGGCTGACGGAGCGAGGCCGGACCAAGGGGTACTGGAGGGGCCGCCTGACCGCGCGGCATCGTAATGGCACGGCCTTCGACTGCGGCTTCCGGGTCTTCTCCCTGACCGGAGCCGGAGGGCCTTCGGTGATGGTCCTGGCGAGCCGCAGCGACGAGCTCGATCGGGTCAAGACCAACCTCGCGTTCCTCGACGCCCTCTTCGAGACCTGCCCCATCGGCCTGGTCATGCTCGACCCGGACCTGCGCTACGTCCACCTCAACCAGGCGCTCGCCGACATGGACGGACTTCCGATCGAGTCCCACATCGGGCGGCACATGGACGAAATCATGATCATGTCCGACGGCGGTGAGTACCAGCGCATGCTCCGCGACGTCGCCCTGGGCGGGGCGCCGGTCGTGGGGACGCTGGTGGGCATGCGCCCGCGCGGGCATCCGGACCGTGACCAGGTGCGATCGGTGAGTTTCTTCCCCCTGAGCCAGGCGGTCGGCTCGCGCCCCGGGGTGGGCGGGCTGATGGTGGACGTGACGGACCGGGAACAGGCCATCCTGGAAGCCAGCGCCAGCCGGCGGAGGCTGGCGCTGCTGGACGGCGCCTCCACCCGCATCGGGACCACTCTGGACGTGAACCTCACGGCCCAGGAGCTCGTCGACGCGTCGATGCCGGACTTCTGCGACGGAGCCGTGGTCGAAGTCGTGGAGTGGATGGACGAGGCAGAGGTTTTCGACCCGGCGTTGCCGCTGATCACCCGCAGGATCGCCTTCGGGACGATCCTGCCCCCTCCGGCCGACGAACTCGTGAGCGGGGTGGAGACGGTGCGGTATCCGCCCGGCTCCGTCATCCACGACATGCTGCGAACCGGTCGCGCCATCTCCGCCGTGGTGGACGAGGAGTTCCTGGCCAGGACCGTCTCCCTCGAGTCACGCGCACGGCTCCTGGCCGAGAGCGGGCTGGCCTGCGTCCTCGTCGCCCCGCTCATCGCCAGGGGCACCGTCCAGGGAATCGCCATGTTCGGCCGGTCGGCGGACCGGCCGGCCTTCACCCCGGACGACGTCAGCCTGGCTGGTGAGCTCGCCTCACGCGCTGCGATCTGTCTGGACAACGCCCGTCTGTACAGCCGTGTCCAGGACATCGCCCTCACACTGCAGCGGGCTTTGCTACCCAGCGCGTTGGCGACCAGCCCGTACGTGGAGGTGGCCCACCGGTACGTGCCCGGCAGCCGGATCACCGAGGTCGGCGGCGACTGGTACGACGTGATCAGCCTGTCCGGCGGCCGAGTCGCCCTCGTGGTGGGCGACGTGATGGGGCACGGGGTGTCGGCTGCCGCCGCCATGGGGCGCCTCCGCATCACCGCCAAGGCTCTGGCCAGGCACGACAGTGAGCCTGCCGACCTGCTCACCGAGCTCGACGCCTGCGCCCAGGAGGCCGAAATCGAGCTGGCGACGTGCCTGTACATCGTCTACGACCCCAAGAGCGGACGCGCCCGCATCGCCAGCGCCGGCCACCCGCCGCCCCTGGTGCTCCGGCCGGACGGCACAGTGCAGACCGTCGACGATGTCCTGGGAGTCCCTCTCGGCGTAGGCGGCTGCCCCTTCCGGACGACCGAGATCGAACTGCCCGAGAACGCGACCCTCGCTCTTTACACCGACGGCCTCATCGAGGCACGCGGCCGCGACATCGAGGCCGGTCTGGAAGCACTGCGCGCCGAACTCGGCCGGGCCCCGGGGCCGTTGGAAGCGACGGCGGACCGCATCCTCGCGGATCTGCTGCCCGCCC
Organism: Streptomyces sp. NPDC060049; assembly: GCF_042736715.1. Lineage (NCBI taxonomy): Bacteria > Bacillati > Actinomycetota > Actinomycetes > Kitasatosporales > Streptomycetaceae > Streptomyces > Streptomyces sp. NPDC060049. The sequence continues at coordinate 327,229 of NZ_JBHWVV010000007.1, read as the reverse complement.
CGCCGACCGACGACACGGTTCTCGTCCTCGCCCGCGTCCGCCGCGCCCCCTAGTGCTACTCCGTGTTCGCTCGCGACGCCCCCGGGCGGCCGTCGTGATCGGCCGTGGCATAGTCGCGGCAGGGCGGCGGTCCGGCCGCGCACGCACAGAGGGGGGCGGGCAGTGAACACTGAGATGTTCGAGGAGATCACCACCGAGGGGGAGCTGCGCGAGCTGCTCGGTGAACCCACCCCCGTGGCCCTCGGCAAGGAACGACAGACCCTCCACGACCACCACGAGCAGTGGCTCGCGCGGTCCCCGCTCTGCCTGATCTCCACCTCCGCCGCCGACGGCACCTGCGACGTCTCGCCCAAGGGCGACCCGCCCGGCTTCACCAAGGTCCTCGACGACACCACCCTCGTGATCCCGGACCGCCCCGGCAACCGCCGTGCGGACGGCTATCGCAACATCCTCACCAACCCCCACGTGGGTCTGCTCTTCCTGATCCCGGGCCGCGGCGACTCCCTCCGCGTCAATGGCCGGGCCCGGCTGCTCCGCGAAGCTCCCTTCTTCGACGACCTGACCGTCAAGGGGCACCGCCCCACGCTCGCCCTCCTCGTGGAGGTCGAACAGGTCTACTTCCACTGCTCCCGGGCCTTCGTACGCTCCGCCCTGTGGAAGCCGGAGACCTGGAACCCCGAGGCCGCCCCCTCCAGAGCGAGGATCTCCAAGAGCCTGGAGCGCACGCACGAGTCCCTGGAACAGCTGGAGCGCTACTACGGGCCGTCGTACGACGAGAAGAACATGTACATCTGACCGCGGGATCCGCGGATCCCCGACGCCTGCGCAGCCCTGGAGTACGCCGCCCAGCCGGTCTCACCTCCAGGGCGGAGCTCTGTGATCGCGAACAATTAGACTCACCCTCGGCGCCGTCGTGCAGGCGCCGCCATTGATACCGGTACGCGCAGCAGAGCCCGGGTCAGCCGCCGCGGCTTCGTCGACGAGAGGGCTCTCAGTGGGAACGGGAAGTACAGAACAATCCGAGCCACGCCAGCCCGTGATGGCCGATGTCGCGCGCGTCGCCGGAGTGTCGCACCAGACGGTGTCGAGGGTGCTCAACGGCGCGCCCCACGTCCGCCCCGGCACGCGGGAGCGGGTGCTCGCAGCCATTCGAGAGTTGGACTACCGACCCAACGTGGCGGCCCGGGCCCTGGTGACCCGCCGGTCCCAGACCCTGGGCGTGATCAGTTTCGGCAGGGCCCTGTACGGACCGGCCTCCATGCTGGACGGCATTGAGCAGGCTGCGCGCAGCGCGGGCTACTTCGTCAGCGTGGCGAGCCTCCGGTCACTGGACACGCGCTCGGTGCAGGAGGCCGTGGACCGGCTCCGGGACCAGGGTGTCGAGGGCATCGTGGTGATCGCGCCGCAGACTCCGGCGGTGAGCGCGGTCGCCCAGCTGTCCACGGCGGTGCCCGTCGTCGCGGTGGGGGCCGGCAGCGGTTCGCCCGTACCCACGGTCTCGGTCGACAACGAGGCGGGCGCCCGCGCCGTCACGCGGCACCTGCTGGACCTCGGGCACGCCACGGTCCACCACATCGCGGGCCCGCCGGGCTGGCTGGAGACCGCGACCCGGCAGGCCGGGTGGCGCAAGGCTCTCGAGGCGGCCGGGGCCCCGGTGCCCGAGGCCCACCCCGGGGACTGGAGTGCCCGCGCCGGCTACGACGCGGGCCTCCGACTGGCTGCGGACGCCGCCGTCACCGCGGTCTTCTGTGCGAACGATCACCTGGCGCTGGGGCTGCTGCGCGCGCTGCACGAAGCGGGCCGGGCCATCCCGGGGGACATCAGCGTGGCCGGTTTCGACGACATCTCCGAAGCCGGGTACTTCGCGCCCCCGCTGACGACGGTCCGCCAGGACTTCGCCGAACTGGGCAGACGTGCGCTGGAGCTGCTGGTCGACGAGGTGACCCGGAGCGGCCCGGCGAGCGGTGCGGCCGGCGGCGGGCGCGCCGGCGCGCCGCAGTCCCCTGGCAGACACATCCTGGTGCCCACGGAGATCGTGCTGCGTCGCAGCTCGGGCCGCGCGCCGCGCTGAGAACTCCCGACGCAAGGCCCGGAACGCCTCACCTATGCCGAAGCGCCGCCCCGTGTCGAGTACGAACTCACCGCTTTGGGAAGGACATTGAGTCCCGCTCCCCGGTCGACCGGGACCGACCTCGACCGAGGCCGAGGACGCCGCCGCCTTCCGCCTGGAACAGCCGCGGCGATGCCGCGCCCACCCACCCGTCCGGACGGCGGGCGATCAACCTCAACCGCCGCCGTCCAGGGGCTGTTCCGTCCAGATCGTCTTGCCGGCCGCCGTGTACCGGCTGCCCCAGCGGTGGGTGAGCTGCGCGACGAGGAACAGGCCGCGCCCGCCCTCGTCGGTGAGCTGCGCCCGGCGCAGGTGCGGCTGCGTCTGGCTCGGGTCGGAGACCTCGCAGATCAGCACGCGGTCCTTGATCAGCCGTAGGCCGACCGGGCCGCCCGCGTACCGGATGGAGTTGGTGACCAGCTCGCTGACGATCAGCTCCGTGGTGAAGACCAGGTCCTCCAGTCCCCACGCGGTCAGCTGGTCCGCGACGAGCGTACGGGCCCGTCCGACGAGGGAGGGGTCGGCGGCCAGCTCCCACGCGGCGGTGGCGTCCGAGGGCACCTCCCTGACCCGCACGACGAGCAGGGCGAGGTCGTCGTGCGGCGGCTCGCCGGCCTGCGCGGCCAGGATGCCGCGCCCGATCTCGGTGACCGGCAGCCCGCGGTCGGCGCCCTCCCGGGCCTGCGCCCCGATCGCCTCCCGCTGCCGCTCGGAGCGGTCGGTGTCCTTGGCGAGCGCGCCGCCGCAGAAGACGAGCACGTCACCGGCTCCCAGGCGCAGTTCCACCCCGTCGAACGGCTGCCCGCCGGTGCCCAGCACAGGACCCGGGCGGTACGTCACCGTGCCGCTCCCGGCGCCCCCCTTGGCGGCCAGCACGGGCGGAGCGTGGCCGGCGCCCGCCAGCACGCACAGGCGGGACACCGGATCGTACGTGGCGTAGAGGCACGTGGCGCCGGTCAGCGCGCTGGGCGTACCCGTAGCCGGTTCCTGGCGGTCGTCGTCCTCGATGAAGCGCACGACGAGGTCGTCGAGGTGGGCCAGCAGTTCGTCCGGACCGAGGTCGAGATCGGCCAGGGTCTGCACCGCCGATCGCAGTCGCCCCATCGCGGCCGTGGCGTCGAGGCCGCGTCCTTCGACCGTGCCCATGACGAACGCAAGCCGTGTCGAGGGGAGTTGGATGACATCGAACCAGCTACTGCCGACGGCCGCGGTCGCCGCTGCGGGCACGTGGACCCCCGAGGTCTCGGCGCCGGTGACGTCCATGACCGGCCTGGGCAGGAGACTGCGCTGCAGGGCTTCCGCGGTACGGCGCTCGCGGGTGTACCGGCGGGCGTTGTCCATGCTGAGCGAAGCCCGGGAGCCGATCTCCTCGGCGAGGACCGCGTCCTCCTGGTCGAAAGGGCGGCGCTCTGCGGTACGCCACAGGAGCAGGCCGCCGAGCACCGCGCCGCGTGCTCTCAACGGGACCATCATGAGGGAGGCGGCCCCGGGCGGAAGGATCAGCCGTACGCGCTCCTCCTCTCCGGTGAGCACCGCGCGCAGATCGGTCAGGTCGGCGAGGAAGACCGCCGAGCCCGCGCGCAGGTGGGCACTCTCGACGATTTCGAGACGGACGGTGTCGCCTACGCGGTGGCTCTCGGGCGGCCACCGCCCGTCGGCGGCCCGTACGGCGACGCGCCGCAACGGCGCTCCGGTGACCAGCTCACCGGGCTCCTCGCCGAGCAGCACGGGCTGGGTCAGGTCGACGGCCGCGAGGTCGGCGAAGGCAGGGATGAGAACGTCCACCAGCTGCTCGGCGTCGCGCACCATGTCGAGGGAGCTGCCGATCTCCGCGACGGCCGCGTCGAGCAGCGCCTGCCGTTCTGCGGAGCGCTGGTCCGCGGGGGGCTCGGGGGGCGACCGGCGGACGTCTTTGGCGACGGCGACCGGTACGGAGTCGGCCGGATCCGCGGGCCGCAGGCGCAGCAGGAACCGCGCCGACGAGCCTTCCAGCAGGGTGATGATGTCGACGTCGGCGTCCAGTTTCCCGCCGTCCGCCCGGCGCAGTCGTGCGCGGGCGCTACGCCGGGCACCTCCGACAGATCCGGCCATGAGCCGGGCCCACAGGTCGACGTCCTCGAAGAGGACGTCCGCGCCGAGGCGGTCGGCCCGGGAGCCGCCGACCTCGGGAGCGCCCAGGAGAGCCGCTGCCTGACGTGTGCCGGTCAGGACCCTGCCGGCGGCGTCGAGTACCAGAACAGCCGTGGGGAAGTCCGCTGCTGCGACGGGTTCTCCCGGGCCGTTGTCGCTCACTGGTCTCTCACTCCGGCAGGGATCGACGGCGCTCCTGATCTCATTGAACACCTCGCGGACAGCGTGTGCGCGGCGGCCGGGACGGTGCGCTCGCGTCCGTCGTCGCAGGCTCCGTCAGGAGCCGGCCCTGCGCTTGTTCCACACGTCGAAACCGACCGCCGCCAGCAGCACGAGCCCCTTGATGACCTGCTGGTAGTCGGTTCCTATGCCGACCAGCGACATGCCGTTGTTCAATACGCCCAGCACGAGACCGCCGATGATCGCGCCGAGTACGGTGCCGACTCCGCCGGACGCCGAGGCGCCGCCGATGAAGGCCGCCGCGATCGCCTCCAGCTCGAAGTTGATGCCCGCCTGCGGCGTCCCCGCGTTGAGGCGGGCCGCGAAGACCAGCCCGGCCAGCGCCGCCAGGACGCCCATGTTGACGAAGGCGAGGAAGACGATCCGCTTGCTCTTGACGCCGGACAGCCTGGCGGCGGGCTCGTTGCCGCCGATGGCGTACGTGTGGCGGCCCAGGACGGAGTTGCGCATCACGTAGCCGAAGGCGACCAGGAGCACGCCGAGGATGAGCAGCACGATCGGGAAGCCGTGGTAGCTCGCGAGCAGCAGGGTGAAGACCGTCACCGCGGTGGTGATCGCCGCCAGCTTGACGAGGAAGAAGCCCTTCGGGAGCAGCCGCAGTCCGTAGGAGGCGGCCTGGCGGCGGCCCCGCACCTCCTGTATGACGGCCAGCGCGAGCACGCCGAAGCCGAGCAGCAGGGTGAGGTTGTGGTAGTTCGTGTGGGGGCCGGCCTCCGGCAGGAAGCCGCTGCTGATCTGACGGAAGCCCTGGGGGAAGGGGGCCACCGACTGGCCCTGGAGCAGGATCTGCGTCCCGCCCCGGAAGAGCAGCATCCCCGCGAGGGTCACGATGAACGACGGAATGCCGACGTAGGCGATCCAGAAACCCTGCCACGCTCCGGCCGCGGCCCCGATGAGGAGCGCGGCGGCGGCCGCCACCGGCCAGGGGACGTCGTGGTGCACCATCATCACCGCGGCCGCGGCTCCGACGAAGGCCGCCAGGGATCCCACGGACAGATCGATGTGGCCGGCGATGATGACGATCATCATCCCGATGGCCAGGATGAGGATGTAACCGTTCTGCTGGATCAGGTTGGTGACGTTGAGCGGTTTGAGCAGTGTCCCGTCGGTCCAGATCTGGAACAGCACGATGATCAGCGCCAGGGCGACCAGCATGCCGTACTGCCGGATGTTGCCGCGCAGGAGGTGTCCGAGGAGGACGCGCGGACCTTCCGGCGCACCGGTGCCCTTGCTCCCGCCAGGGGCGGTACCCGCGGCATCGGTGGCGGGGCTCTGGATCTGGGTCATGCGTCACACCTGCTCGTTCTGGGTTGCGGCGCCCGTGGTCATCAGGCGCATGAGGGATTCCTGGGTCGCGTCCGCGCGAGCCGTCTCGCCGGTGATGCGCCCCTCGGCCATGGTGTAGATGCGGTCGCACAGGCCGAGAAGCTCCGGTAGTTCCGAAGAGATCACCAGGACGGCCTTGCCCTGGGCCGCGAGCTCGGCGATCACCGCGTAGATCTCGGCCTTCGCGCCGACGTCGATGCCCCGGGTGGGCTCGTCGAGGATGAGCACTTCGGGCTCGGAGAAGATCCACTTGCTGAGGACGACCTTCTGCTGGTTCCCGCCGCTGAGCTTGCCGGTCTGCGCGAACACCGAGGGCGCCTTGATGTTCATGGTGCTGCGGTACCTCTCCGCGACGCGGGTCTCCTCGTGCTGGTTCACCCAGCCCCGCCGGGAGACCTTGCCCAGAGCGCTCAGCGAGATGTTGCGGCGGATGTCCTCCATGAGGTTGAGCCCGAGGTGCTTGCGGTCCTCGGTCACGTAGGCCAGGCCGTGGGAGATCGCCTCGGGGACCGTGCGGGTGCGGATCTCCTTGCCGTCGAGCAGGACCCGGCCACTGGTGCGGCGTCCGTAGGAGCGGCCGAAGACGCTCATGGCGAGCTCGGTCCGGCCCGCGCCCATCAGGCCCGCCATGCCGACGATCTCGCCGCGCCGGACCGTGATCGACGCTCCGTCGACCACCTTGCGGTGCACGTCGATCGGGTGCAGGACGGTCCAGTCCTCGACCGTCAGGGCGACATCGCCGATGTCCGGGGTGCGCTCGGGATAGCGGTGTTCCACGTCGCGGCCGACCATCCCGCGGATGATGCGGTCCTCGGAGATCCCGTCGGCTTCGACCGAGATGGTCTCGATGGTCCGGCCGTCGCGCAGGATGGTGACGGCGTCGGCGACGCGCGCGATCTCGTTCAGTTTGTGCGAGATGACGATGCAGGAGATGCCCTGGGCCTTGAACTCGAGGATGAGGTCGAGCAGTTTGCGGCTGTCCTCGTCGTTGAGCGCGGCCGTCGGTTCGTCCAGGATCAGCAGCTTGACCTCCTTCGCGAGAGCCTTGGCGATCTCGACGAGCTGCTGCTTGCCCACGCCGATGTCGGCGACGCGGGTCTGGGGGTTGTCCGGCAGGCCCACGCGTTCGAGCAGGGACCGGGCGTGGGTGAGCGTCCGGTGCCAGCTGATGAAGCCCCGCGAGGCGTGCTCGTTGCCGAGGAAGATGTTCTCGGCGATGGACAAGTAGGGGATCAGCGCCAGTTCCTGATGGATGATCACGATGCCGCGGCGCTCGCTGGCCCGGATGTCGCCGAAGGCGCACGGTTCGCCCTGGAACCGGATCTCGCCTTCGTAGGAACCGTGCGGGTGCACGCCGCTGAGCACCTTCATCAGGGTGGACTTGCCCGCCCCGTTCTCGCCGCAGATGGCGTGGACCTCGCCGGCGGCGACGGTCAGATTGACGTCCGACAGCGCCTTGACGCCGGGGAAGGACTTGCTGATCGAACGCATCTCGAGGACGGGTCCGGCCATGGTGGTGAGTCCGTTCGACTGGGTGGTGCGGCGGGCCGGTCGGGGCGGCGCCGCACCACAGGCTCTTCGGCCCCGGTGGGTGGGCCCGGTGGCGGCTACTTCAGCTGGTCGTCGGTGTACTGCCCGGAGTCCACGAGCAGCTTCCGGTAGTTCTCCTTGTCCACGCTGACCGGCTGCAACAGGTAGGACGGCACGACCTTGACACCGTTGTCGTACTGTTTGGTGTCGTTGACCTCGGGCTGGCGGCCGGTGAGCAGTGCGTCACCCATCTGTACGGCCACCTTGGCGAGTTCACGGGTGTCCTTGTAGACGGTCTGGGTCTGTTCGCCGGCGATGATGGACTTCACGGAGGCGAGCTCGGCGTCCTGGCCGGTGACGATGGGCAGCGGCTTGCCCGCGCCGCCGTAGCCGACTCCCTTGAGGGACGACACGACGCCGATCGAGATGCCGTCGTAGGGCGAGAGCACCGCGTCGACGGTGGCGGACGAGTAGGCCTTGCTGAGCAGGTTGTCCATCCGGGACTGGGCCACACCGCCGTCCCAGCGCAGAGTGGCTGCCTGGGTGAATTCGGTCTGGCCGCTCTTGACGACGAGCCGCTTGGCGTCGATGTGGGGCTGGAGGACGCTCATGGCGCCCTGGTAGAAGAACGTGGCGTTGTTGTCGTCCGGCGATCCGGCGAACAGCTCGATGTTGAAGGGGCCCTTGCCGTCCTGGAGGCCGAGCCGGTCGGCGATGTACGTGGCCTGCAGGACGCCGACCTTGTAGTTGTCGAAGGTGGCGTAGTAGTCGACGTCCCCGGTGCCGCGGATCAGACGGTCGTAGGAGATGACCCGGATCTTGGCGTCGGCGGCCTTCTGGAGCACGTCGCTGAGCGAGGAGCCGTCGATCGGAGCGATCACCAGGAGCTTGGCCCCCTTGGTGATCATGTTCTCGACCTGGGCGACCTGGTTCTCCACGACGTTGTCGCCGAACTGGAGATCCGTCTTGTAGCCCTTGGCCTGGAACTGCTTGACCATGTTGGCGCCGTCGTTGATCCAGCGCTCGGAGGACTTGGTCGGCATGGCGATCCCGACCAGGCCCCCCTTGGCGTCGCCGGCGGCCGCATCGTCCCCGACGCCGTTCGAGCTCTGGCCGCACGCGGTCAGGGCCAGACCGAGGGCTGCCACGACTACGCCTGTCGAGATTCTTCGCACTTTTCCTCCAGTGATGCGCCGTGACCCGGCGCGGTGAGGGGGCGGGCCCGGCCTGACGGTGCCCAGGCGGATTCCGGACGGCGGAGCCGGCGCCGGCCGCTGGGACGCACGGCACCGCACCGCTCCGGCCTGGTGTGACACGAGTGTTAACGCTCACAACTGCGCCGTCAAGGCCCCCGGGGTGACCTTTGCTCACCCGTCGCAAAGCCCCTCCCGACCGCCTGCGCCCCGGGCCCGGGCCGCCCCGCGGAGGCGGAGGCCGGCGGCAGCGGGAGAGCCGCGACCTCCTCGGCTCGGCGGAGCGGAGCGAAGCCGACGTCCCCCGGGGCCCGCCGTGCCCGCTCGGACACATGGTGGGACGATGGGGTTGCCGGCGGTAGAAGCGCGAGGAGCTCGTGCGCCCACCCCGAAAGAGACAGCAGGCCAGGCCATGACCAAACAGCCGAAGCCGTCCCAGCCCAAGCACGGCGAGGGCCCGAGTCCCCACAAGGGCACCGACCAGCACGGTTGGTCGCCTGACGTGGACCAGACCCATCAACAGGAGAATCCGAGCGCCCACCGCTCCTTCCATCCGGACACCTACGCCCCGGCCAAGGGGCCCGGCCGGAAGGTCTCCAAGGAAGAGGCGGGCAACCCTCACGGCGAACCGGTGAAGAGCAGCGGCGAGCGCGGGGAGGATCAGAGCAAGGGATCCGGCGAAGAGGGCATGCACGACCTCGGCCCGCGCGGCCGTTCACGGCGCCCCAGCGGGACGAAGGACGCCTCCGCTTCGACCGGAGTCGACCCCCAGGACCCGCCCGGCACCCGCAGCGGCGGCTGAAGGTCGTTGCAGAAGCACCGATGCGGCCTGCCCACACGCACCGTCTGCAACAACCCGTAGACGGGTCCGGTCGGACGAGCCGCAGGTGGTCCGGGCCCCACGTACGGCTCATCCGGATCGTCCCCTCAGCAGATGCGCGGCAGCTGCTCCCCGATCGGCAGGTCGACCACACGGGTGCCGCCGAGGCCGGTCCGGGCCACTACGAGGCCCGGGTGGGTTTCCACCGCCTCGCCGATCACCGCCGCGTGCCGGCCGAGCGGGTGGGTGCGCATCGCGGCGAGTACGGCCTCCGCGTGCTCGCGGGGTACGAACGCGACGAGCTTGCCCTCATTGGCCACGTAGAGCGGGTCGAGGCCGAGGATCGCGCAGGCGTTGGCGACGGGCACGGGAACGGGAACGCTGCCCTCCTGGATGACCACGCCCACGCCGGACGCGGCAGCGATCTCGTTGAGCGAGGCGGCCAGACCGCCCCGGGTGGGGTCGCGCAGGACGTGCAGATCGGGCGTCACCTCCAGCATGGCCCGTACGAGGCCACCGAGAGGGGCGCAGTCGCTCTCGATGTCCACCCCGAACTCGAGCCCTTCGCGGACACTCATGATCGCCACTCCGTGGAGGCCGATCTCCCCGCTGACGATCACCACGTCACCGGGTACGACCCGCTGCGGCCGCAGGTCGACTCCCGGCGGGATCATCCCGATGCCCGCGGTGTTGATGTAGATCCCGTCTCCGTGGCCGGCCTCGACGACTTTGGTGTCGCCGGTCGCCACCTCGACCCCGGCCACGCGCGCGGCGTCTCCCAGGGCCTCGGCCACACGGGCCACCACGGAGAGTTCGACGCCTTCCTCGAGGATGAATCCGCACGACAGGTAGGCGGCTTGGGCTCCGCTCATGGCCAGGTCGTTGACCGTGCCGTTGACCGCGAGGCCGCCGATGCTTCCGCCCGGGAAGAACAAGGGGCGCACGACGTAGGAGTCGGTGGAGAAGGCCAGCCGGACCCCGCCCAGCGTGACGGCCGCCGAGTCGCCGAGCTGGGACAGCACGGGGCCGCCGAAGGCGGGTGCGAAGAGGTGCTCGACGAGCTCGGCCGAGAGCGCGCCGCCGCCGCCGTGACCCATCACCACCCGGGGGCGGTCACGCAGGGGTGCGGGGCAGGACCAGCCGGTGATGTCGAGGGTCGTGTCAGACAACGGGGCTCGCCTCCAGCGGCGTGTCGGTGGTTTCGGCCGGTTCCGCGATACGGGCGGTACGGGCCGGCGTGATCTCCAGGCGCCGGTAGAGGTAGTAGGCGGCGCACGCGCCCTCGCTGGAGACCATCGTGGCGCCGAGCGGGTTGCGTGGCGTGCAGGTCGTGCCGAAGGCCTCGCATTCGTGCGGTTTCAGCAGCCCCTGGAGCACTTCGCCGCTGCGGCAATCGGCTGGTTCGAGCGTCGTGATGCCGGTCACCGAGAAGCGGTGCTCGGCGTCGAACTCCCGGTAGCGGGGCGACAGCCGCCAGCCGCTGTCGGGGATCACGCCGATGCCGCGCCAGGCCCGGTCGGTGACCTCGAAGACGTCGCTCAGCATGGCGAGCGCCGCCGGGTTCCCCTCCGGGCGCACCGCGCGCGCGTAGGCGTTGTCCACGGTGTGCTCGCCGCGTTCGAGTTGCCGCACGGCCCTGCGTACGCCTTCCAGGATGTCAAGGGGTTCGAAACCGGTGACGACGATCGGGACGCGGTGGCGCGCGGCGAGCTCCGGATACTCTCCGGTGCCCATGACGCTGCACACGTGCCCGGCGGCCAGGAAGGCCTGGACCCGGCAGCTCGGCGACCGCATGATCGCTTCGATCGCCGGGGGGACGCGGACGTGGGACACCAGCAGGCTGAAGTTGCGGATGCCGAGCTTCTTGGCCTGATACACCGTCATGGCATTGGGCGGAGCGGTGGTTTCGAAGCCGATGCCGAAGAACACCACCTCGCTCCGGGGGTTCTGCTGCGCGATCTTCAGGGCGTCGAGCGGGGAGTAGACGACCCGTACGTCGCCGCCTTCGCTGCGCACTTGGAAGAGGTCGCGGCCCGTCCCCGGTACGCGCAGCATGTCCCCGAAGGAGCAGAAGATGACGTCGGGGCGGGAGGCGATCTCCAGAGCCTTGTCGATCACCTCCAGCGGGGTGACACACACCGGACAGCCCGGACCGTGGATCAACTCCACCATGTCGGGGAGGAGTTGATCGATGCCGTGCCGGATGATGGTGTGGGTCTGGCCGCCGCACACCTCCATCAGGGCCCAGGGCCGGGTCACCGTGGAGTGGATGTCCTCCAGGAGCCGGCGTGCGAGGTCGGGGTCCTGGAACTCGTCGATGTACTTCACTGCTGCGCCGCCTCCCGCGCTACGTCCTCGGGGCCGTCGGCGAAGGGCCACGGCTCCCCACCGGCCTCCGCGGCCTGCTCCCATGGATCGCCGAACTCCTCCTGGAGCATCCCGAGTTCCGCGAAGAGCTCCAGGGTCTGCTTGGCCGACTCCTCGTCCAGTCGCTGCAGGGCGAAGCCGACGTGCACGATCGCGTACTCACCGACCCGGAGGTCCGGCAGATACTCCAGGCACACCTCCTTGACCACCCCGCCGAAGTCGACGCTGGCCATGCGGGTGCCGTCCTTCTCCTCGATCTCAATCACTTTGCCGGGTACCGCCAGGCACATGGGCTTCTCCTTGCTGTGGGTGGTGCGTCACGAGGGCGGAGTCGGCCGCGGCCGCGGTGGCGGCCGCCACCATCAGCTGGCCGAGGGCCAGGCCGCCGTCGTTGGGGGGCACGCGGTGGTGCCGGAGCACGGTGAATCCGTGTCCGCGCAGGCGGCGGGCGCACGCCGAGGACAGCAGGGTGTTCGCGAAGACCCCGCCGGTCAGTGCGACGGCCTCCAGGCCGTACCGCTCGCGCGCGCGGAGGCACAGGTCGGCGACGAGCGCGGCGACGCCGGAGTGGAAACGGGCCGCGATGAGGGGTGGCGGGGTACCCGTGCGCACGTCGGCCGCGACGGCGGCCAGAACGGGCGCCGGATCGGCGACGACCGGACGCCCGGCGCCGGAAGCCGGCACGCGCAGGGCGAAGCGGTAGCCCTGCCCCTCGCCGTCTCCCGCCCCCGCGCCGCGCGCCGCGGACTCCAGCTCGATCGCGGCCTGGGCCTCGTACCCCGCGAGGTGGCGGACACCCGCCAGTGAGGACACGGCGTCGAACAGCCGTCCCATGCTCGACGTGGGGACGCAGTTCAGGTCTCGGTCCAACTGGCTTCGCAGAACCCGTAGTTCATCGGTCGGGCAGGCCGCCGTGCAGGGCAGGTCCGGCGCCCAGTCGAGGCCCGCCGCCCGTAGGTGCGCCAGGGCCATCCGGTACGGTCGCCGCACCGCGGCGTCACCGCCCGGCAGCGGCACGTACGCGAGGTGTGCGAATCGGTCGTATCCGGCGTAGTCGGCGAGGAGGACCTCGCCTCCCCACACGGCTCCGTCGTCCCCGTAGCCGGTGCCGTCGAAGGCGACGCCGATGACCCGCCGACTGCCGTCCAGACCGTGCTCGGCCATCACGGACGCGATGTGCGCGTGATGGTGCTGTACGCGCACCAGCGGCCGGCCGCCCGCGTGCCGTCCGGCCCACTGCGCGGAGCGGTACCCGGGGTGCCGGTCGGAGGCGAGCAGCCGGGGCGCGACGCCGGTGACGGACTCCAACTGCCGCTCGGCGCGCTCGAACGCGTACTGCGTGGCCAGATCGTCCATGTCGCCGATGTGCGCGGACAGCCAGGCCCGGCGCCCCTCACCGAGACAGAACGCGTTCTTCAGGTCCCCTCCGACCGCGAGGCTCGCGGGGACGGCCAGGGGCAGCGGCAGGGGCAGCGGGGCGTGGCCGCGCGAGCGCCGGACGATCAGTGCTTCCCCGTCGCACACGCGGACCACCGAGTCGTCGCACGGGACGTGGATGGGGCGGTCGTGGGTCAGCCAGGCATCGGCGAGGCCGGCCAGCCGGTCGAGGGCGTCGGTGTCGTCGGTGGCGATGGGTTCGCCCGAGAGGTTTCCGCTGGTCATGACCAGCAGCCGGGGTCCGGGCGGATCACCGGGCAACCCGAGCAGCAGGTGGTGCAAGGGGCTGTACGGGAGCATCACCCCGAGGTCGGGACTGCCCGGGGCGACGTCGGCGGCCGCGCCCGCGGCGCCCGCGCGGCGGCGCAGCAGGACGATGGGCCGCTCCCGCCCCGTGAGCAGGCTCCGTTCCCGGGGACCGACGTGGACGAGCTCTTCGACGGCGGGGAGGTCCCGCGCCATCAGGGCGAACGGCTTGTCACCGCGGGCCTTGCGCCGGCGCAGTTCCCGGACGGCGTCGGCGCGGCCGGCGTCGCAGGCGAGGTGGTAGCCGCCGATCCCTTTGACGGCGAGGATCGCCCCGGAGCCCAGGAGCCGCCGGGCACCGGCCACCGGGTCGGCGTCGTCCGTCTCGCGCGGCGGCGTGCCGGTGAGGAGCCGCAGCCGGGGTCCGCAGGCCGGGCAGGCGACGGGCTGGGCGTGGAACCGCCGGTCGGCGGGGTCGGCGTACTCGCGGGCGCAGTCGGGGCACATCGGGAAGCCGGCCATCGTGGTGTTCGGCCGGTCGTAGGGGAGTGCGGTGACGATGGTGAAGCGCGGTCCGCAGTGCGTGCAGGTGATGAAGGGATGGCGGTGGCGTCGGTCGGCCGGGTCGGCGAGCTCGGCGAGACAGTCGGCGCACGTGGCCACGTCCGGGGAGATCAGGGTGCGGCCGGGGCCCCCCGCCAGGGAGGCGACGATGGTGAATCCGGCACCGCCCACGGCCGGGACCTCGTCGTGGTCCACGGTGTCGACGACGGCGAGCGGGGGAGCGTCGGCCGCGAGCCGGTCGCAGAACTCCGCGACGGCCGACGGTGCGCCTTCCACCTCGGCGACGACGCCCTCCGCGGTGTTGGTGACGTGGCCGGCCAGCCCCAGGCCGGTCGCGCGGGTGTACACGTAGGGCCGGAACCCGACTCCCTGCACCACGCCGCGGACCGTGACCCGGCGGCGCTGGAGCGCCTCCATCAGTACGTCTGCACCGCGGTGGGACGGCCGTGCTGCTCGGGGTCGGGGTGCGGGTGCGGGTGCGTGTGCGGTTGACCTTCTGCGTGCCCGCCCGGGTGGGCGTGCTCGTGGCCGTGGCCCTGGTCGTGGCCGTGGCCGTGCGCAGGCGTGCCCCGGCCGGAGGCCTGCCGGGCCATGACCGGCGTGTGCGTCGCCGCGCCGTCCGCGACCGCGGTCGCCCGGTCGAGCAGGATGCCCACGCCCTCCCCGGAGCGCGCGGACGTCCGTACCACCTCCACCCCCGGATTGACCTGCCGGACGTGCGCCCGGAACGCGTCCTCGTCGAAGTCGACCGCCCCCGCGATGTCGGTCTTGGTGATCACCACGAGCTGAGCGAGACCGAAGGCGGTCGGGTACTTCAGGGGCTTGTCCTCACCCTCGGTCACCGAGGCCAGGACGACCCGCAGGGACTCGCCGAGATCGTAGGAGGCGGGGCAGACCAGGTTCCCCACGTTCTCCACGAACAGGAGCCGGGTGGCATCGGGCAGCCAGCCGTCCAGGTGCCGGCGGAGCATCCCGGCCTCCAGGTGGCACAGCCCGTCGGTGAGCACCTGCTGGACGGGTACGCCGGACCGCGCCAGCCGTACCGCGTCGTTCTCGGTGGCCAGGTCGGCGGTGAGGGCGGCCACCGCGAGACCGCGCTCCCGGGCGAGGAGCAGTTCGCGCTCCAGCAGGGCCGTCTTCCCGCTTCCGGGGCTGGAGAGCAGGTTGACGGTCACCGTGCCGCGGGCGGTGAGATCGGCCCGCAGGGCGTGCGCGGCGGAGTCGTTCTTGGCGAGTACCGCCTGCTTCAGGTCGACCACTCGGCACATGGTTCGTCGCTCCTCGGAGTTCGGTTCGCGGATGGGTGCGTGGCCGGGGCGACGCCGCAGTCGTCGTCCCAGTCGACACTGACGATGTGCAGCTCACGGCCCGAGAGCAGATCCACGTGCGCGGCGCTCCCGCATCCGGGGCAGCACAGCCGGGGCGGCATGCCGACCGCCCACTCCCGTGTGCAGGACGCGCACCGCGCGCGGGCGGACACCGGCTCCGTGACGAGCTCGGCACCGTCGAGGACCGTGCCCGCGCAGGCCAGTTCGAAGCAGAAGGACAGGGCGTCGGGGACCACTCCGGCCAACTCCCCGACACGGAGGCGCACCACGCTCACGCTGCGCGCGCCGGCGGCCTCGGCCGCTTCCTCCACCTGGCCCACGACGGCCATGGCGATCGACATCTCGTGCATCGGACTCCGTCCTGCCGGGGCTCATTACAGCGGCAGGACGGGGACGGTGCGGCCGGGCGCGCCGACGCGACGTCCGCCGCGTACGCCGTTCGGTCGCTCCGGGGGCCCGAGCCGGCGCCCGGCCCCGCGTCACGTCCCGAGCCGGCGCCCGCCGTCGTGTCACATGCGGCGCATGTGCAGATAGCGCTTGATGTCGGGGAGGATCTGCTGCAGTACGGCGAGGAGCGCGGCCGCGGCCACACCGCAGATGACGGCCTTCTTCACGGGGTCCTCCTCAACTCGGCGACCGGGGCCGCCTGTCCTTCGGGGTCGTGTCCTTCATCGGGGTGATCTTCTTCGTCGTGCTCCTCGGGGACGTGCCCTTCGAGGTCGTGCGTCTCGTGGCCGTCCCGCAGCAGGTCCAGGATCATGCGCACGGCCTCCGACACCGCGGCGGCCACCGGGCGGCTCAGCCCGATGCCCTCCGCGATCGAGGCGGGCTCGCATCCCACGACCAGGACCCGCCGGGGCGGGGTGGAGCCGGTGGTCTCGCACAGGGTGCCCAGCAGGGCCAGGACCGCGTCGGGGGACATGTGGTGGCCGTCCAGCAGGGCGCCGCCCGGCTGGACGGAGCCCGGTTCGTCGGCCTCGATGAGGTAGAGCGTGCCGGGGGCGCCGCCGCGCGCCGTGGCGTCCGCCAGGACGAGGGTGTCGTAGCCGTCGAGGAGCTGGTAGGCGAGGTGTACTCCCCGGACGCCGAAATCCACGGCCTCGACATGGGCCGGAAGGTCGTGCGCGGACAGCCGGCGCAGCGTCTCCACTCCGAAGCCGTCGTCGCCGAGGAAGACGTTGCCGATGCCCGCGACGAGCACGCGGCCGCTCACGCGTCCGCCAGGGGCGAGAGTTCGTCGGGCTGGAAGTAGAGGAACCGGCCCTGCTCCCGGCGGATGTCGGCCCCGGGATCGCCCTCCACGGTGACCGCGAGGTGCACCCCGCCGTCCACGTCGTGCAGGACGGCCTCGACCAGGGCGGCGCGGCCCCGCAGGAACAGGTCCTGGGCGTCGGTGCGGCGCAGGCCCGGACGCAACAGCACCCGGCTGCCGACACCGACCGGTACGCCGTCGACGAGGACCCGGTCCCGCGCGGGACCGGCCGTGTCCGTGTGCGCCGGGTCCCACCAGGGGGTCTCGGGTCTGAACACCGCCTGCTCGTCGACGAGTTCCGCGGCGTCGTCCAGCCCGTCCGGGCCGGTGATCTCGCGCAGGGCGCGCACGGCCCCGTGCAGCCGCTCCAGCACCTCGGGGGGCATCGACTCGGCCAGATCGATCACGGCGGCGGCCCTCGGGTCCGTTCCGCGCGCTTCCCGCTTCTCCTGGTCGGTCAGGGCTGCGGTGCGCAGGGCGAGGATCTCGTCGATTTCCGTGGAGTCGTACATCGCGCCGATGCTCTCGGGAGCGATCGCGGGATGGTCCTCCAGGATGATCGGCGAGGACAGCACCACGTCCGCCCGGCCCGGCTCCCCGGCGAGAACGGGCCAGGTGTGCCGGTTGAGGCAGGAGGCGACGGCACCCTTGGCCCATTCCGGCGGATCGGTCATCGACAGGAAGGAGCCGCTGCTCAGGCCCAGCAGGAGGTGAGCGGCCACGAGCGAGTGCGGCAGCGCGGCCTCACGGTCCTCGCCGTCGGCGGCGGGGGTCCAGGGACTGGTGTTCTCCACCACCGCCGTGAGTTTCAACACCCGGTAGGGTCCGCCGAGTTCGGTGGCGCGCAGCCGCACTCGCCCCTCGATCCGCTCGGTACGCCGCACCAGGCGGCCGACGCATCGTCCCTCGCCGTCGGTGACGGGCTCAACATCCTCCGTGGCCGCCCGCGAGAACGGGATCTCGGCTCCCTCTCCGGCCAGTTCGGCCAGGCCGACGCTCAACTCGACGCGCTCCTCGGCCCCTTCGTCCCAGGGCACCAGCACCCGGTCGTCCAGGTGCAGTTCGGCGACCTCCTTGAACCCGCCGTCGGGCAGGGCCTCTTGTACGGTGCGCCGCCGCGCGTGGAGGAACCGCAGCTCCACAGCGAGCGTCGCCTCGCCTCTGGGCTCCATCAGGAGCTCCGTCTGCTGGAAGGAGTGCTCGTCGTGCGCCGGTCCCCACGCCGGCGGTACGAGCACGCCGAACTGCCAGCGCAGCCGGTTCTTGGCCGCAGAGGCCCGGTAGGGGTACAGCACGTACCCCTCGAAGAGGACCGCGTCGGCCACCTGCCGGGCGGTCGCGAACCGGGCCTGTGGTGGGTTGGCCGTCGTCACGGCGCCGTCCTCTCGGTGACACGCGGCAGGACGGTGCCCAGCCGCAGGGGTTGCGGGGGCTCCGGCCGGGACCCGGCCGCCGCGTCCAGGAGGGTCCGTACGGTTGCCTCCCAGGAGGCCAGGGCGTGCCGCGAGCGGAAGGCGAGCAGCTCGTCCATGACGTCCCGGGGCAGTCTCAGCCAGCCGCAGCCGGGGAAGTGCTGCTCGACCATCTCGTGCCAGACCGCCACGGGCATCCGGTACGAGGCCTCGCGGTCCCAGGGCACGGGCTCGACGCGGAAGCCGCCGGCCCCGGTGAACGCGGTGCCGGAGAACAGCATCAGCAGGGGCGCCTCCCCGTCCTCGAGGGAGCTGAAGTACCGGCTCGCGGCGATGTCCATGTCGTACGTGCACGGCACGACCAGGTCGATCTCGGTCTCCCCGGTGAAGCTGGGGACCATGAGGGCGACCTGCGCGAACTGCACGGGCTGCATCGTGGTGCCCCAGCGGGAGCGTTCGCCGAACAGGTCGGCCAGGCCCGCCGCCTCGGCGGGTCCGTAGCCGCGCCGGGCGGGCTCGATGCGCAGTTGGCAGCGCAGCGCCAGGGCGTGTACCCGGGTGGGCTCGGGGCCCCCGCCGGCCGTGACGCGCAGCCGGAACACCAGGGTGGGTCCGGCGGCGTACGGGTCGGCGCGCACGCCGGTGCAGGTGAAGCCGAAGTCCGTCATGGCGCGGATGCCTCCGCCGGGGTCTTGGCCCGTCGCCCGACCTCGGCGAAGAAGTCGGCGAGTGCGGCCCGGGCTTCCGCTCCGCCGTCGAACCCCGTCCACAGCAGGCGCATCCGCCCGACGAGCTCGTAGCAGATGTCGATCGGCACCAGATAGCAGTCGGTCCGTCCCTGTTCACGACGCAGCAGCAGGGCCTCCACGTCGGGTTCGAGGAGCGGGGCGAGGCGCCCGGCGCCGAGCACGGTCTGCCAGGTCTCGGCGTCGAGTTCGCTCTCGGTGGCGCCGGCCGGACTCGGGTAGAGCGCGACGAGACGGTCGAGGGCGGCGTTGCGGAAGAAGAAGGCGACGCCGACCGGGATCTGGAGCATCTCCCAGGCGCTGTCGTCGAGCCGGTGGTCGGGGTCGGCGAGGTAGCGGCCGGGGACGGCGCGGAAGCGGCCGGTGGCGACGCCGGGCCGGTCGAACAGCAGGGCGCACGCGGTGCAGGCGCAGACCAGCGCCCGCTTCTCGGTCTCCACGACGTGGCGGTGCGCGTTCTCGGCGACCGCCACACCGCAGAGCCCGCAGACCTCTGGGCGGGCCGGGCGGGCGCCGGTGAAGCGGCGCAGTCCGCGCGGGGCGCCCGGCGCGCCCGGCGCGCCCGGGCCGGGCCCGCCCTCCGTGCGGAGGGCGGGCGGGGACCACCCCGGGGAGCCGCTCACAGCGCCCGCGCCGAGGTCTGCGGTCGCGTCCCGATCTGGAGCAGGACCGGTGCCGGGGCGTCGGCCGGCTCCATCTCCACCGTGATCACCTCGGGTGCGAAGCAGGCGAGAGCGTCCTCGACGGCCCGGGAGGGCTCCGCGCCGGCTTCGGCGCTGCCGCAGCCGCAGCCGCCACCGGGCGCGGACCGCAGCCGCAGCGTTCCGGTGGCCTCGTCGAAGCCGAGGACCTCCACGGGTTCCCGGGCGCTCGCCAGGGCGCGGGCGATGCGGGCGTCCACGTCCTCGGGGTGCAGGTCGTGCAGGGCGAGCAGGCTCGCCACGAGTTCGTCGTCGAGGAGTCCGGAGAGCGGGGCCTCGCCGAGGCCGGCGACGATCCGGGCGAGCCCGGCACCGTAGAAGTCCATGAGGACGCGCACCAGTTCCTCGGCGGCCGCACACGCCTCCCGGTCTCCGGTGGCGGCGAGCCGGTCGAGCACCTCCTCGACGCGCACCCCCGTCTGACGGGCATCGGCCCGCACGCTCGGGGCGGCGCTCATCCGCCCAGTCCGCTCAGGCCGGTGGGCACGTGCATCTGCTTCACCGTCTGGCCGCCGCCCACGTACATGTGGACCCCGCAGGGGAGGCAGGGGTCGAAGCTGCGCACGGCCCGCATGATGTCGATGCCCTTGAAGTTCTCCGGAGTGTTCTCCTCGAAGATCGGGGTGTTCTGCACCGCGTCCTCGTAGGGGCCGGGCGTGCCGAAGGTGTCGCGGGTGCTGGCGTTCCACGGGGTCGGTGGGTAGGGGTGATAGTTCGCGATCTTGCCGTCGCGGATCACCATGTGGTGCGAGAGCACCCCGCGCACGGCCTCGGTGAAGCCGACGCCGAGGCCCTCGTCGGGGACCTCGAACTTCTCCCAGGTCTGCGTGCGGCCGGCGCGGACCTCCGCCAGGCCCTTCTCGGCGCAGTGCAGGGCGATGGCGGCCGCGTACGCCTGGAAGTACGTGCGGGCGCGGTTGCGCTCCAGCGCGTTGCTCCACCTCGGGATCTTCCACTCGAAGCGGGTCTCGGGCTTGGTCATCGTGCGGGGGAGCGTGATGACCACGCTGTGTCCGGTGGCCTGCACGTAGTCGGTGTTCACCAGCCCGGACAGGGCGGTGGACCACAGTCGGGCGAGGGGGCCGCCGCCGGTGTCGAGGGCGAGGTGGTCCTTGCCGTCGAACCAGCGCGGCGACATCACCCAGCTGTACTTGTCGTCGAAGTTCCGCTTCTGCGGGGCGGGGATGGTGTGCTGGTTCCAGGGGTGGCGGGCGTCCACCGGGTTGCCGAGTGGGTCGTGGGTGACGAACTTCTCCTGGCCCTGCCAGTCGTCGTAGTAGGAACTGCCGAGCAGGATCCGGATGCCGAGGTTGATCTCGGTGAGGTCGTTGGTGACGAGCTTCCCGTCCACCACGACGCCCGGGGTGACGAACATCTTCCGTCCCCAGTCCGTCATGTTGGCGTAGGTGAAGTCGCAGTGCTCGGGGTCGTTGAGCGCACCCCAGCAGCCCAGCAGTACGCGCCGGCGGCCGACTTCCTCGTACCCGGGCAGGGCCTCGTAGAAGAAGTCGAAGAGGTCGTCGTGGAGCGGGACGACGCGCTTCATGAACTCGCAGTACCGCATGAGGCGGCTCATGTAGTCCGTGAAGAGCTGGACGGAGGCGATGGTGCCGACACCGCCCGGGTAGAGGGTGGAGGGGTGTACGTGGCGCCCCTCCATCAGGCAGAACATCTCGCGCGTGTAGCGGCTGACTTGGAGGGCCTCGCGGTAGAACTCGCCCTCGATGGGGTTGAGCGAGCGCATGATGTCGGCGATGGTCTTGTAGCCGTGTTCGCCGGCGTGCGGGGAGGGCGTGCGCTCGGCCAGTTCCAGGACGCCGGGGTTGGTCTCGCGGACCATCTTCTCGCAGTAGTCGACCCCGACCAGGTTCTCCTGGAAGATGTTGTGGTCGAACATGTACTCCGCCGACTCGCCCAGGTTGATGATCCACTCGGCGAGGTGGGGCGGCTTCACCCCGTAGGCCATGTTCTGCGCGTACACGGAGCAGGTGGCGTGGTTGTCACCGCAGATGCCGCAGATGCGGCTGGTGATGAAGTGCGCGTCGCGGGGGTCCTTGCCGCGCATGAAGACGCTGTAGCCGCGGAAGACCGACGAGGTGCTGTAGCACTCCGCGACCCGCTTCTGCTTGAAGTCGATCTTCGTGTGGATGCCGAGACTGCCCACGATCCGGGTGATCGGATCCCAGGCCATCTCCACCAGGCCGCTGCCGTCGCCGGCTGCCTTCGTCTTCGGTGTCATCGTGTCTGCCGTGGCCCTTCGGTGCTGGATCGGTGGTTCTCACATGGGTGTGCGTGCGGGGTGGGTACGGATGGGGGCGAGCACGCCTCCGATGCGTCCGCGCGCGCGTGCGCACGGGGGCCGGGGCGGCCCGGCCGCTCACCAGGGCGGGCGGTAGCCGGTGGTCAGCTTCTCCCCGCGGTGGCGCCACTTCGGCTCCTGGTCCACGGTGTGCGCCGTGATCGCCCGGAGCTTGCGGACCACCGCCCCGTAGGCGCCGCTCGCGGCGCTGGACACCTTGCCGCCGGGCGGTTCGTCCATGAAGGGCATGAACTTGTCGGGGAATCCGGGCATGGTGCAGGCGATGCAGATGCCGCCCACGTTCGGACAGCCGCCGATGCCGTTCATCCAGCCGCGCTTGGGCACGTTGCACTTGACGACGGGGCCCCAGCAGCCGAGCTTGACCAGGCACTTCGGGGAGTCGTAGGTGTGGGCGAACTGCCCCTGCTCGTAGTAGCCGGCCCGGTCGCAGCCCTCGTGCACGGTCGCGCCGAACAGCCAGGTGGGGCGCAGCTTGTCGTCGAGCGGGATCATCGGGGCGGAGCCGGCCGCCTGGTAGAGCAGGTAGGTGAGCGTTTCGGAGAAGTTGTCCGGCTGGATCGGGCAGCCGGGCACGCACACGATCGGGATGCCCGCCTTGGACTTCCAGTCCCAGCCTAGGTAATCGGGAAGGCCCATGGCGCCGGTCGGGTTGCCCTCCATCGCGTGGATGCCGCCGTACGTGGCGCAGGTGCCGATGGCGACGACCGCGAGGGCCTTGGGCGCCAGCCGGTCGATCCACTCGCTGGTGGTGATGGGCTGACCGGTCTGAGGATCGTCGCCGAAACCGCACCAGTAGCCCTCGGGCTTGATGCTCTCGTTGGGGATGGAGCCCTCGACGACGAGCACGAAGGGGTCGATCTCTCCGCGCTCCCCCTTGAAGAACCATTCGATGAAGGTGTCCGCGCCACCCACGGGACCGCACTCGAAGTCGATCAGCGGCCAGTGAACGGCGATCTTGGGCAGGCCTGGCAGTACACCCATCACGATCTCTTCGATGCTGGGCTGCATGGCCGCGGTCAGCGACACGGAATCGCCGTCGCAGCTCAGCCCCGCGTTGATCCAGAGGATGTGGATCGGGGGGTCCTCGGCTTCGGTCGGCGCTGCTGTGTCCATCCGGATGCCTCCTAGGGGAGGGGTGGCGGGGGAGGTGAGACCCGTACGACGGCCTCACCCTTCTTGCTAACAGGTGGACGGCCTCGATGCCCGCTCATGTGCGCCCAGTCCAGTGACCGAGCGCGGGACCGCCGCCCTGCGCGCGGCCCGAGTGCGCGGGGGTGGCGGCCGGGGTCTCCTTGCGGACGAACGCCCTGCGCAGGGCGTGGTACGGGGCTTCGGGGTCGAAGAAGGTGTCCCGCATCCGGGCGAGCTCGGCCTCCCGGTACGAGGCAAGCGGCCTCACCGACTCGTCGAGCTCGCGCCGTGCCTTCTTCCCGGCGATCCGGGCCTGCACCGCCGGCGAGCCGGCCAACCGCACGGCGAGCCGTGCCGTGACGTCCGTGAAGGCCTCCGGCGCGCAGGCGATCGTGCGGTCGGCGAGCCCGAGCCCCACCGCGGTGGCGGAACCGACGGGCAGCGCGTCGCGGGTGAGCCGCTCGGCGACCTGCGCACCGACGCGGCGCGGCAGGCTGTACGTCCAGTACTCCGAGCCGTACAGCCCCATCAAGCGGTAGTGGGGGTTGAGGACCACGCCCGAGCGGCACCAGACCTCATCGGCGGCGAGGGCGAGCACGGCCCCGCCGGCGGCGGCGTTGCCCCCGAGGGCCGCGACGACGAGGCGGTCGGTGGTGGTCAGGACGGCTTCGACGAGGTCGTCCATGGCGTTGATGTTCGCCCAGGACTCCTCGGCCGGGTCCGCGGCGGCCTCGATGACGCCCAGGTGGATGCCGTTGGAGAAGAAGTCCCGGCCGCCGCCGAGGACGAGCACCGAGGTGGGGCGCGAGCAGGCGGTCCGGTAGGCGTCGAGCAGGCGCCGGCACCGCTCGGTGCTCATCGCCCCGCCGGGGAAGGAAAACGTCAGGAACCCCGCCCCGCCCTCCTCCCGGTAACCGATGTCGGACCAGGTACGCCGGTGTGCGGTGCCGGCGGTGAGCACCGGGGCGGGGTGCTCGGGGAGTGGTCGCGGCAGGTGCGGTGGGCGCAGGCGGTCGCCGAGTGCCACCGTGGCCGGGAGCTTGAGGGGGGCCGGTTCCCCGGGAACGCGCCGTGCCCGGAGTTCGGGGATCCAGACGGCGCCGTCGGTGGTCGCCCGGCACACGGCCCCGGCGCGGGTCGCGAGCAGTTCGCCCGGGTGGCCGCGCAGCCGGTCCTCCGGGTGGCCGCCGTGCAGGTACCACTCGCCGCCGAGCAACTCGTCCCGTACGCCGGGCTGGGAGTCGGCGGCCCGCAGGACGCGCAGCACCCGTTCCGTGGAGTCCCGCCGCCAGTCGATGCCGCGGTGTTCCTGGCGCAGGTAGGGCAGGGCGCGGCCGGTGATCTGGGGCTGCGGTGCGTAGGTGCCGGAGGCGAAGCGGTCCACGGCGAGCAGGACCGCCTCGAGCGCGGCGTCGGCGATCTCCCCGCGGTACAGATCGCTCTTCGCGACCGGGGGGACGGCGCATTCGGCGGTGGCCCAGACGTCCCCGGCGTCCATCTCCTCGACAGCCTGCAGGACGGTGACGGCCCAGCGCGTCAGCCCTTCCTGGACGGCCCGGTCGAGGGAGGAGGGCCCGCGGTCGCCGACCGGTCCCGGGTGGACGATCAGGCAGGTGCGGGTGGACCACACCTCCCGCGGGATGGCCGTGCGCAGCATGGGCGCGAGGATCAGGTCCGGCTGAAGGCGGTCCACGGCCTCGATCAAGTCGGTGCCGGGCAGGGCTAGTTCGACGGCGACGTGGTGGCCCTGCTCGCGCAGTTGGGCGTGGACGCGCTGCGTGAGGCTGTTGAAGGCGCTCGAGACGAGCAGGACCTGCACGTGATCTCCTCCGCTGCCGGGCCACGGATCGTGACCGGAACATGACCGGCCGCCTGAGATCGTGGGGGATCGCGGCGGCTCCCCGCACGGCGCCGAGCGGCGTAGTCACTCGAAAGCGCGGCCTCGCGGGTCCACTCGGCGGCGCCGCGGACGGGTCGCGGACGGGATCCGCCGCCACACTGTGAAGGTGGGAGCGAGGGTCCGGCGCGCGCAAACGGAGGACGGTCGACATGGCGGACAGCCATCAGGTGCTGCTGATCTCGTTCACTGATCGGGAGGCCGGCCGGGCGGCGTTCCAGGATGCTCTGACGCTGCCGGGGCTGCGTCAGGCCTCGGTCCTGGAGCGCTCCGCCGAGGGGTTGCTCGATGTGCCGGAGACGCATGTGCAGGGAGCCGGCCGGCGGACGGCCGGCGGCGGGCTCGCCGGCGGACTGCTCGGCTTGCTGGGAGGACCACTGGGTGTCCTGCTCGGTGCCGCGGCCGGCGCGGCCCTGGGCGGCGCAGTCGAGAATGAGGAGCTGTTGAGGGACGGCGCGGGTCTGATCATGCTGAGCAGTCGCATCGACGAGGGTTCGTCGTTGCTCATCGTCGATCTGGACGAGGCCGCGCGGGAGCCCGCGGACGAACTGGCGCGGCGCCACGGCGGGGCCCTGGAGCGCATGCCCGAGGAGGAGTTCGCCTCCCAGGTGCGTGCCGCGGAGCAGGCGGCGGAGGAGTAGACGCGGACGCTCCCCGCCGTGGTGGCCGACGCCTGTTCAGGAGTTGAGGATCCTGCTCTTCTGCTCCGTGAATTCCGCCTCGGTCAGGATTCCCTGTGCCTTCAGAGCCCCGAGCTCCTTCAGCTGATCGATGCGACTGGTCATGTCGTCAGCCGGCGGAGCCGGTGCGACGGGGGCGGGCGGTGCGACGGGGGCGGGCGGAGCGGACTGCGCAGCGGGTTGCGTGTCCTGTTCGGCCCATCGGCCGGCCTGACGCCGCGATACCCGGTTGGAGACGGCGGTCGCCGTACCGGCCACCACCGCGGTGCGCGCTACTCCTCGAAGAAGACCAGGCACGTTGCTTCTCCCTCTGTCGGGGGCCGGGCCGGACAGGCCGTACCGGCCGCCGGCCCTCCCGTTCCATCCAGCATGGCACCGACGCGGGACGCGCGCGCTTGCGGGCGTCCTCGGGCGGCAAGGCTGCCGCCCCGGGGCGTCGGATGGTCACCCTGGGGGCGGGGGCGGGGGCGGGGGTGTGATCCGGCGGGTGGCGGAGCGCAGGGCGAAGGCCATCACCACTTCGAACACGCCGAGCAGCACGAGCCACAGCCCCAGCAGTCGTGTCAGGGCGACCGCGGAGTCGACCGGGAAGCAGAGCACCACGATTCCGGCGACGGCGCCGAGGGCGCCCAGTGCGAAGAGCAAGCCGCGGTGCACGAGCGCGTGGTCGGCGATCGCGACGTACGCCGTGAGGACGCCGGTCAACAGCCAGAACACTCCGACGATCAGGGAGAGTGCGCCGATCGTCTGCATCGGATGCCGCAGGACCAAGACGCCCGCCAGAAACGCGAGCAGGGCGATCAGGACGCCCGCCAGCTTGCTGCCGCCCCCGTCGCTGCTGTGCGAGAAGGCCGTGACGAAACGGAAGCCGCCGGCCACCAGGAGCTGCAGACCGATGATCACGGCCAGGATGTGCAACGTCTCGTCGGGCCAGACGAGTACGAGGATGCCAGGGATCAGGGTCGTGAGGGCGAAGCCGAGCGCCCAGTGCCACGAGCCTCCGAGCTGCTTGAGGACGTCCTCGGGATCGCTCTGTGTGTGCTGCCGTGCGGTGTCGGAGGGTACGGTCATCACGCCTCCCGGGCCAGCCGAACGACCCTTCGGGGTATCCAAAGGACGTCGGACATGCCTTGTGTACCTATCGGTCCCACTTTAGGTCGTTGTGGTACGGCTCGCTGCTCAGGGTCGGGCCGCGGGCCGCGAAGGGCGGCCGGAGCGAGGTTGCTCCGGGCTCACGGGCAGCGGGCAACCGGGTCGTCGTGGACGAGGGCGCAGATCATCTGCTCGCCGCGCCGGTGGTCCGGATAGGCCGCGAGCAGTTCGGCCTTGAAGTCGTTCCACTGGCGGGTGGTCTCGGCGGTGGCTCCGGAGACGGCGTGGTCGAAGTTGTCTCCGGACTTTGAGCGGCGGGACGCGGCGGTGTCCTTGTTCAGCTCGCGGTTGTGCGTGACGCGGCCCGCGCAGTCCTCGGATTTGACGCCGGTGGAGTCGAAGTCGGAGTAGCAGCCCGTCGTGAGGTCGACGGGCATGCGCGTGCGCGCGTCCCGGGTCCAGTCGGCGTCCTTCATGGAGCTGTAGCGGCGGATGTCGAGGAAGGGGGCGACATCGGTGCGCGCGAGGCCGGGAGGGTCGGCGGTGCCGACCGCACCGGGTGGGGTCCGGTCGGACCAGTTCGAGTGCGAGTAGAAGTCCTGGATCGGGTGCCAGCCGCGGCCGAGCTGTTCCAGGACGTCGCACTTGGCGCGGGTGGGTGCCTTCTGCCAGGTGCAGTGGGAGGACAGGTCGTTCTGGTCGGCCCGGACCTTGCCCTGCTCGTCGACGAGGCCGTCGGCCGCCCGGACCGCGTTCCGGAAGCGGGCGACCGAAGTGCGGATGCAGGCAAGGAGCTCGGTGGTGGCCTCGTCCCGGCTGCGGGGATAGTCCCGGGCGTGGCCGGGGGCGATGTAGTCGGCGTTGTCGCAGTGCAGAGGGCCCATGAGGAAGTACCCGCCGTGGTCATTGGCATTGACGGCGCCGTCGCGCGCATCGGCCATTTCGGCCAGGGTGACCGGCTCCCAGGGCAGCGCTGCCCGTGTGATGGTCTCGTGGTTGCCGCCGGTGAAGGCGAGCGCGGGGCCGGACGGCACACAGGTCAGGGCGATCACGAAGGCCGCCGGGACGGCCGATCGCGTCAAGGAGGGCAGCGAGCGGTACGACACGTGACGCTCCCGTCGAAGGGAAACGGACGTCTGCCCACAAGCCTAACGAACGGGTGGTGCGGCCGTCGGGTGCTCGGGCCCGAGCACCCGGGCGGCTTCGTTCACGTACGGCCGACCGGATCCTGGTCCTGGACGGCCTCCACGGGCCCCGGCCGGGAGGGCATGCCGGTCGGGACCGGCCCGGACGGGCCGCGCCGGCGGCTGATCCAGGCTGCGGCGGGTTCGGTGTAGCGGGCGGTGAGCGGTCCGACGACCACGAGGATCAGGACGTAGGCGGTCGCGAGCGGGCCCATGGCGGGCTCGATCCCGGCGGTGACGGCGAGCCCGGCGATGACGATGGAGAACTCGCCGCGGGCGACGAGCGTTCCACCGGCCCGCCAGCGTCCCTTGACCCCGACCCCGGCCCGCTGGGCCGCCCAGTAGCCGGTCGCGATCTTCGTCACGGCCGTGACCAGCGCCAGCGCGAGGGCGGGCAGCAGGACCGGCGGGATGCTGGCGGGGTCGGTGTGCAGGCCGAAGAAGACGAAGAATACGGCGGCGAACAGGTCCCGCAGCGGGCTGAGCAGGGTGTGGGCTCCCTCGGCGACCTCGCCGGAGAGGGCGATGCCGACGAGGAACGCGCCGACGGCGGCCGACACCTGGAGCTGCTGGGCGAGGCCCGCGACGAGCAGGGTCAGGCCCAGGACCACGAGGAGGAGCTTCTCCGGGTCGTCGTTGGAGACGAAGCGGGATATGTGGCGGCCGAACCGGACCGCCACGAACAGCACCCCGCCCGCGACGCCGAGCGCGATGGCCAGTGTGAGACTGCCGGCCGCGAGGCTGACGCCGGCCAGCAGAGCGGTGATGATGGGCAGGTAGACGGCCATGGCCAGGTCTTCGAGGACCAGGATGCTCAGGATGACCGGAGTCTCCCTGTTGCCGAGCCGGCCCAGGTCTCCCATCACCTTCGCGACGACGCCGGAGGACGAGATCCAGGTGACCCCGGCCAGGACCACGGCGGCGACCGGCCCCCACCCCATGAGCAGGGCCGCGACCGCCCCGGGTACGGCGTTGAGGGTGAAGTCGACGAGTCCCGCGGGGTATTGGGTCTTGAGGTTGGAGACCAGATCGCTGGCGGTGTACTCCAGCCCGAGCATGAGGAGGAGCAGGATGACGCCGATCTCGGCGCCGATCGCGACGAACTCCTCGCTCGCCCCCATCGGCAAGAGCCCTCCGGTGCCGAAGGCGAGGCCGGCCAGAAGGTACAGGGGGATCGGGGAGAAGTGGAAGCGGCCGGCGAGCCTGCCGAGCAGACCCAGGCCGAGGATGATCGCGCCGAACTCGATCAGGAAGACAGCGGAGTGCACGGGTGTCACTCCCGTCCGAGTATCGAGGCCGCCGTGTCGACGCCCTCGCGGGTGCCGATCACGATCAGGGTGTCCCCGCCGGCGAGCCGGAAGTCCGGGGCGGGGGAGGGGCGGGCTTCCGCGCGGCGCAGGACGGCCACGATCGAGGCGCCGGTCTCGGTGCGCATGCGGGTCTCGCCCAGCAGGCGGCCGTTCCAGTACGAGTGCGCCGACAGCTCGATCCGCTCGGCCACCAGCCCCAGATCGGTGGTGTGCAGCACGTTGGGACTGTGGTGGGCGGGCATCATCGCATCGATCACCGAAGCCGTCTCCGCCCCGGTCAGGTGCAGGGACTGTGCACAGGCGTCGGGGTCGTCGGCGCGGTAGACGTTCACGGTCCGCGTGCCGTCCCGGTGGGCGATGACCGACAGGTGGCGGTTCTCGCGGGTGGTGAGGTCGTATTGGACCCCTATGCCGGGCAGCGGTGTGGTGCTCATGCGTGGAGCGGGCACAGCTCTGTCCCCCCTTGCTCTGTGCTCGATGGCGGTACGGCGCCGGGTGGTCGGGAGGCAGGATCCCGGCCGGGCGCGGGTCCATCGTGCCACCCCGGGTCGCAGACACGTGCGGGAGCCGCCCGGCCCGTCAGGCGGCCGGCCGCAGCCGGACGCAGCACCGTCCGGGGCCGGGCGCCAGGCACGCCTCGAGTCCGGCCTCGCCCAGGCCGTCGAGAATTCCGCGCAGCAGGTGGAGGTTCATGCCGCACACCGTCCGGGTGTGCTCCTGGGCCAGCACCTGGAAGGGGCAGTTGGCCAGGACGACGGCATCGTCCTCGCGGCGCGGCTCGAAGCCGTACCGTTCCAGCAGGTCGAAGGCGTTCGTCCCGTCCTGCGCGCCCAGTCGTGCACCGAGTTCCCCGGCCTTGCGATGCAACACCTCGCGCACCGGCCCGCCGGTCGCGTCGGATTCCTCCACGGCTTGGGCGAGCAGCCGTCCGGCCAGCTCGTAGCGGCGGTCAGGCAGGTGGACGGCGACCTGCTTCGCCGAGCGGCGGTAGAGCTTGGCCGGTCTTCCCGCGCCCGGTCCGGACCGTCCGCTGCGGCGCTCGTAGACGACGTCGAGCAGCGCTTCGGCGGCGAGCCGGTCCAGGTGGAACGCGGCGGTCTGGCGGGCCAACCCGAGGGCGGCGGCCGCCTCGTCCCGGCTGACGGGGGCCGACTGGCGCACCACGTGGTCGTACAGCCTCCGGCGGGTCGGCTCGTCGAGGGCGGCGATGGCGGAGACGTCGGCGTCGCGTACTTCCTTCGAGGTGTCCACGCACCCAGTGTAAAACCCACAGCCATTGACTAAAGAGCTGGACGAGGGTTCTATTGTTAATGAAACTTGTCGATAGAAGGAGGGGTCATGACCTCCGCACCCACAAGCACCACCTCCGCCCCTCGGCGGGCGCTGCGCACCGACCCCGGCTACCAGGCGTTCGTGATCCTGCGCATCGGATTCACCGTCGCGCCGATCCTGTTCGGGCTGGACAAGTTCGCCAACCTACTCGTGGACTGGCCCACCTACCTCGCGCCGTGGATCGACGACATCGTGCCCGGCAGTGCCCAGGCGGCCATGTACGCCGTCGGCGTGATCGAGATCGTGGCCGGCATCGTCGTGGCCCTGGCCCCGCGGTTCGGGGGCTGGCTGGTGGCCGGCTGGCTGGCGGGCATCATCGTCAACCTGCTGACCATCCCCGGCTACTACGACGTCGCCCTGCGCGACTTCGGACTGCTCCTCGGCGCCGTCGCGCTCGCGCGGCTCGCCCAGCGCTACCACCCCGAGCGGAAGCAGCCGTGAACGGGCGCGGAGCGCGCTGAATCCCTCCGGCGGGTGGCGCCTGACGGCGTCGCCCGCCCTACCGTGCCCGCTCGGACCCCCGGACCGTGATCGGGCCCTTGCTCTCCGGGCGTCACCGCGGCCGCGCTGACAGCCTGACGGCCGGCACACCTCGCCCGGCACGGGCGGGGATGCCGTCCCCGCACAGCGGACATATGGTCGCCATATGGGTGACGGCCGGTGTGGCGGGTGCGGCGCCGCGATGTCAGGGCACCCGGTGACGGCCGGCCGGGAGGCCGGCGCCGGCTGGGCGCCGAGAGGCGCCGGTCCGGGCATCGGGGCGGAGGCGGCCCGCGTCCGCCCCTGGCGCGATCGGTCCGCCCACGCTGCCGAACGGCGGCGGTGACGGCATGCGCTCCCCAGCCGCCTCCCCCGCGGGCCCCGGCCCGGAGCGGCTCGACGCCGCCGTCGCCGATGTGGTCCGGGGAACCGGCGCTTCCATGGCTCTCGTCTACCTGTTTCCGCCCGGTGAGCGGGTCCTGCACCTGGCGGTGGTGTCGGGGGCCCCGGCACACATCACCGCTCCGTGGGCCCGGATCGACATCACCGCACCGATCCCCGTCGCGGACGCCGTACGCGACGGGCGCCCGGTGTGGTTGAGCGGCCGCGAAGAGATCGCCCGCCGCTATCCGAGGCTCGGGCTCGTGCTGCCCTACGACTTCATGCTCGCCGCCGCCCCGATCACGGACGGCACCACCTCGACGGGCGGCCTCGTGCTGCTCTGGCCCAGCTTCCGCCCGCCCGAACTGGGCCCGGCCGAAAACGAGGCGATCGACGCCTTCTGCCGCACGGCCGGCGCCCTGCTGCAGCAGGCCGCCGACGCCGGGCACCTCGCGCTGCCGGGGGACAAGCCCCGGGTACTGCCGCCACCCAGCTCACGCGCCCCCGAACGCGGGGAAGCGCTGGCCGCGGTCACTTTCGCCGAGCGCCTGCCGGTGGGCTGCTGCGCCATGGACCTGGACGGCCGCATCACCTACATCAACGCCGCCGCGACGGGCCTCGTCGGCGCCGGCGCCGACGTCCTACGGGGCTCCCGGCCGTGGGAGGTGCTCCCGTGGATGCGCGAGCCCGTCTTCGAAGACCATTACCGGGGAGCGGTGGTCAGCCGCCTGCCCACCTCCTTCACCGCGCTGCGTCCACCGGATACGTGGCTGTCGTTCCAGCTGTACCCCGACGCATCCGGCATCAGCGTCCACATCACCCCGGCCACGGCCCCTGGGACGGCGCACCTGTCGCCTCGGCACCCGCCACCGTCCGCGGAGCTGGCCGGCGCGACCTCCCTCTACCACCTGATGCACCTGGCCGCCGCCCTCACCGAGGCCGTCGGGGTGCAAGAGGTCGTCGATCTCGTCGCGGACCAGATCGTGCCCGCCTTCGGCCCCCAGGCCCTGGCCCTGCTGACGGCAGAAGAGGGCCGGCTCCACATCATCGGCTACCGCGGATACACCGCCGAGCTCATGGAACGCTTCGACGCCCAGTCCCTGACCGCCGACACGCCGACGGCACGGGTCCTGAGCACCGGTGAGCCCAGCTTCTTCAGCGACTTCGCCGACCTCCAGCGCGCGTACCCCTCCGCCGTCCACCTGGACGACATGGCCTCCTGGTCCTTCCTGCCCCTGATCGCCTCCGACCGGCTCGTCGGCTCTCTCGTCCTCGCCTACGCCCAGCCCCACCCCTTCACACCGGCCGAACGCGCCGTGCTCACCTCACTGGCGGGCCTCCTCGCCCAGGCACTGGACCGCGCCCGCCTCTACGACACCGAGCACGAGCTCGCCCAGACCCTGCAATCGGTCCTGCTCCCGCACAGCCTGCCCCGCGTGCCGGGCCTGGACGTGGCCGCCCGCTACCTGCCCGCGGGCCGCGGCATGGACATCGGCGGAGACTTCTACGACCTGATCCGCTGCGGCGGGACCGCGGTCGCCGCCGCGATCGGAGACGTCCAGGGCCACAGCGTCACCGCCGCCGCCCTCATGGGACAGGTCCGTACCGCCGTCCACGCCCACGCCACCGTCGGCACACCCCCCGGGGAGGTCCTCGCCCGCACCAACCGCCTCCTGGTCGACCTCGACCCGGGACTGTTCACCAGCTGCCTGATCGCTCACATCGACACCGCACGGCACCGGGCGCGCATCGCCACCGCCGGACACCCTCCGCCGATCCTGCGCCACCCCGACGGACGTACCGAGGTCCTCGACGTCCCCCCTGGCCTGCTGCTCGGCATAGACCCCGACGCCGACTATCCGACCACCGAGGTCCCGCTGCCTCCCGGCAGCATGCTCGCCCTGTACACCGACGGACTCGTGGAGGCTCCGGGCATCGACATCGACGTCACCACGGCCGACCTCGCCCGCCAGCTCGCCCACGCCGAAGGCCGCACGATGGACGCCGTCGCCGACGCCCTCGTCGCATACGCCACGGCTTCCGCGCCGCGTCACGACGACATCGCCCTCCTCCTGATCCAGGCATCCTCCGAACGGTGAAGCGGGCGACCGCCCCGCAGGAGTGGGAGCCGCCCGGCTCCGGGAGATGACGCCCGGCTCGGCGGCCCCGGACATCCGCAGGGTGAATGAGCCGCCGGGGGCCGGGCAGGCGGAGTGCAGGCGGAGCGCGTCATCCGCCGCGCTCGGCATCGGCGCCCCCTCGGCGGCCGCCCCGCCTGGCTCCTGCCCGAGGGCGCCCGGATGCGACGAGTCCGGGTCCCTCACGCGCCCGACTCGAGAAGGGGATGATCGTGAGTACGGCTGGACTTCGGCCCTGGACTCCGGACGGAGCGGGCCAGGCGGTTCCCGGGAAACGGACTACTCGGCGTGAGCTGAACGCTGTCGGCGCCGTCCCGGTCGTCACCCTGTCGGCGCATCGTGGGCGGGGGCGCACATGAAGACCTCGAAGATCGCGTACAGGCCGGTCGGGCTGGCTCTGGGCACCGTCAGCGGCATGATCGCGGGGATGGCGTTCAAGCAGGCCTGGAAGTTGATCGAAGGGCAGGGTGACGCTCCCGGCGCCACCGACGAGGACCGCTCCTGGAAGGAGATCCTCATCGCCGCGGGTCTCCAGGGCGCGATCTTCGCCGTCGTCAAAGCCGCCGTCGACCGTTCCGGGGCCGTTGCGACCCGACGGGTGACGGGCACCTGGCCGGGGTGAACCCCGCGCGCCGCCCGGGTCCCGGCCCGGGCGGGAGGTCCGTGATGGCCAGCTGCCCAGCCTCCAGGGGAACCACGGGGGCTGGGCAGCTGGCTGCGCGCGTCTACATGGGGTCCATGGTTCCGCTGCCCCTGCCGTTCTCCTGCTCGCTCTTCTCCCGGATGTGCAGGGCCTTTTCCGTCAGCCGCTGCCGTTCCGCGGGATCGGTGGCGTGCTGCGCCGCCTGCTCCAGTTCCTGAGCCTTGTCACGCATCTGCCGGGCTCGTTCGCTCGGCTGGTTCTCGCCGCTCATGATCAATCCTTGGTTCGTGGAATGCGGGTGCCTCCAGCCAAACAGCGTGGGCGTCCGCCCGCCACCGTAAGCAGCGCGCGCCGCCACGGCGGGGCTGCCCGGAACGGGGTCCCGACGAGGGCCTCCTCACTTCGGCGTCCGGCGCAGGCGCCCGCGCAGGCGCCCGCGCAGGCGGCCCGGGCGCCGGGCGCGGGCGTGCTGGTCGAGTTCCTCCAGCAGGCGCCGGGACCGCGTGTCGACGTCCAGCTCGTCGAGGACCCGGTCGATGTCGGTGAGCAGCGCGCCGCGCAGCTGCCAGTGCGCCGGATCCTGTAGGGCGGAGGCCAGCAGCAGATCCGCCAGCCGGTCGCGGTGGGCCCGTGCCACGGCCAGCTCCCCGGTCAGACGGGCCTCGGCCTCCTCCGCGTTGGCACTGACCTGAGCCGTGATCAGCTGGGCGAAGCTCTCCACGGCGGTCGCCGTATGGCGCAGTACCTGCTGGAGCGCGGCCGCGGTCCCGGCCTCGAAGAGCGGACCGTCGGGGCGGGCCTTCGTCAGGTCGGCGAGCGTCCGGCAGGCGACACGGAGCACCACCGCGCAGATCTCCAGGGTGTCCAGGCCGGTGCGCAGCACCAGCCTGAAGAGCAGGCCCTCCTTGACCCGCGGATTGAGCCGGAGGCTGTCCTCGGCCTGCCGCAGGGCGGCGTCGACCTGCGCGATGTCGTTGTCGAGCCGGCGTGCCTCGTGGAGCCGGGCCGCGGCCTGTTCGACCTTGGTCGGGCCGGACGTCTCCTCGCCGAGGTGGTCGAGGAGCCGGCTCATGCGGAGCGCGAGGTCGGTGATCGCGGCGCCCGCCGGGCCGACCCAGAGGGGCGGTGCGAGCAGCAGGTTGACGAGCAGCCCGACCACCGCGCCGATGACCGTCTCCAGGACCCGGTCCCAGGCGGTGTCCGTGACCTGGGTGACACCGAGGACGAGCATGGCGCTGATCGCGACCTCGGGGACGAACTCGTCGACCCGGACCAGGTGGCCCACCACGAGGGAGGCCAGGATGAGCAGGCCGAGGCTCCACCAGGTGAGGCCCACCAGCACGCTGAAACCGATCGCGATCAGGACGCCGACCACCACGGAGTTCACCCTGCGGATGCTGGTGGTCAGCGTGGAGTACAGAGTGACCTGGACGACGAGCAGGGCGGTGAGCGGGGCGGTCAGCGGGTTCGGCTCGCTGCTCAGGCGGAGCGCGACGGCGTAGCTGATGACCGCTGCCGCGGTGGACCGCAGGGCTTGGACGG
Organism: Streptomyces sp. NPDC060049; assembly: GCF_042736715.1. Taxonomy (NCBI): domain Bacteria; kingdom Bacillati; phylum Actinomycetota; class Actinomycetes; order Kitasatosporales; family Streptomycetaceae; genus Streptomyces; species Streptomyces sp. NPDC060049. The sequence goes on along the minus strand of NZ_JBHWVV010000007.1, from coordinate 291,697 downwards.
CGACCGGCTCGCGGCGGCGCTGGGCGACACGGGTGACGATCCTGCTGATCATTTCCGGCATGCCGGGCACCTTCCCGCGAGGTCACCGGATGACGCGTCGCGGGTCGGCACTTTCTCCGTCTCCCGATGGGGCCCGCGGCGACCCCTCGCGGATACGGCCGGCCGCCGGGACCGACTCCGCCCGAATTCGTCTACGGCTCCGCGATGCGGGTAGGTACGTGGCATGGGGCATTGTGCCCCAAATGGGGCCTGATGAGGGGAGACGCCGTGCAGGGCAAGGAGAACAAGCGTCAGGAGCCGGGGAAGGGCCGCGAGGAGCAGGCGCAGGAGCACCCCGGCCCCGACCCGGTACATCCCGAGGCGAGCAAGCCGGTGGCCGGCAAGGGCCCCGACGAGATGAGGATCCGGGAGCAGCGGATGAGGACGCGGGAGCGGAAGACCCCCGAAGACCAGGACGGTGAAGCGGGCTGACCCGCGCACCCCGACGTGCGCGTCCCGGCCGGGGCCGTGGCCGGGACGGCTTGGGGGAACGCCGTGTTCGGTGCGGTGCGCCTTCCCCGGCTCCCCGGGCGGGGCGCCGGGGAAGGCGTCGGGGGCCGCGCCGGGGTCGGCGGTTCGGGGGCCGCGCCGGGGTCGGCGGTCCGGGCCCGGGTCGCGCGGGAGGAAGCGCGGCCAACCCCTGGTCAGGGGCCTTCGTCGTAGGTCCCCGCCTCGACCTCGAGGGCGAGTTCCTGGAGGACCTCGATCGCGGAGACGTCCGTCCGCCCACTGTCGTGCGCGATCGCGAGGCTGGTGAACGCCAGGCTGAACCCGGAGACCATCGTGTGCAGGGCCGGGCCGAGGGCTTCGGCGACCAGGGCCGCCACCTGCTGCGGCGTCGCGTCGGCCGGCACGCTGATCGACGGCAGCATCTCGTTCAGGAGCATCGTGGCCACCCCGGCCGTCGCCGCCGGGTCGTCGCCGCCGTCGCTGTCCTCCTCGCCCGTTTCCACGGCCCTGCGGATGTCCTGGGCTTCGGTGAGGATGCCGATCACCCGCTTGAGTACCTCTGCGCGTTCCACCTTGCGGAGCGTAGCGCCGCATCCCGACGAACGGGGGTCTGGGCCGTCTCTTTCGGATCTTGCCGGGCCCGCGGCGCCTGTGTACCGCACCTGGCCGCGTTGTCGGGGCGCCCCAGTACGTCCAGTACGCGGCACGCCCCTCCGCCTTGCCGTGCACGGCACCGGACGCCGCGGGCTCGGCCGCCACGATCCGAAAGAGACGGCCCAGGCCGTCTTGAAGTCGGTGCAGCTCTGGCTTCCGGCAAGGTTCGCGGCGGAGTTCGGCGCGCGCGCCGGGTGGGGGTGAGGAGGGCCGCGCGGACTGCCGTCATTTGAACGGGCGCGCGGCCGGCCGTCGGGGAACGGTGCCGGTGGGGGCGGGGATCGCGAGCACGGCTGTCGCCGCGGCCGGTGTCGGGGATCGGCGTCGGTCGCGCCGGTGCCACGGTCGGGCCAGGGCCGGTTCGGTGCCGCGGCGGCCTTACGAGGGTCCGCAGAGCGTCCGTTCGGGTGGCGTCATCCCCTTCACGACGGTAAGTGCCGCTGTATGCAGGCCGGCCCGTGCTGTGCTGTGGCCACGACCCGAACACGGTCGTACGCGGGCCCGCCCGCTGTTCGCGGCAGGTCCGCACCAACAGCGAAGGAGGACTGATGTCGCGCCACCACGAGGACCGGCGAAGCCGGAGCACGATCGGTCAACTGCTCGCGGTCACGGTCTTGTTGACCGTGGCCCTCCTGGACGTCTCCGGAGCACACGCCGCCGCCGTCCATTCCAAACCGAACACCAACTGGGACGCCATCGCCCGATGTGAATCCGGCGGGAACTGGCGGGCGAACACCGGCAACGGCCATTACGGCGGGTTGCAGTTCACCCGGTCGAGCTGGAAAGCGGCCGGAGGCCGCAAGTACGCACCGCGCGCCGACCTCGCCACGAAGGCGGAGCAGATCGCGACCGCGCGCAGACTCGCCAAGATCCAGGGCATGGGGGCCTGGACCTGCGCGCGCCGTCGCTGAAGGCAACGCCCTCCGCGGGGCGGCGGAGCCGCCCCGCAGTGGACCGCGGCCGGACGCGAAGACGCACAGTGGCTGTTGACGACCGCATCCGTCTTCCCGCCGCACCACGAAGGCAGTTGGAGTCGTGATCTGCGACCCGGCCCGTGCTGAGCGCTGCCGGGCGGCCCGGCGGCGGCGCCTCTCGCCGGCGGGGTAGCGGCGCACCAGATGTCCCGAAGAGAGTGCCATGCCCGTTACGGCCTGCTTCTCCTGGCTACTTCTGAGTCACCCGCACGATCATGTACCGTCCGGAACCTCTTGATCCGCTTCAGTGCCCCGCCGCCCGATGAGGAATCATGTTCGCCCATGCCGACGCACCGATCGCCGCTTCCACCGGGCGAGCCGCCCCCGACAAGCCATCCCGGATAGCGGACGGGGGGGCGCTCCTTTGAGATTCCGGCTCAGCCGCTCCGGCAACCCTTCCGCCTTCCCGACCCCGGAGGACCTGGCGCCCGCCCCGGGTCCGGCCGTACACGCCGCGGAGCCCCAGGCCGCCGAGGCTCCCCTGTCGCCCCGCGAGATCGACCTCCTGCGTGCTTCCGTCTCGGTGGTCGAGCCGCTCGCGGCGGACATGACGGTCTACTTCTACGCGATCCTCTTCGCGCGCTACCCCGCGGTCCGCCCCATGTTCCCCCCGGGGATGGACGCCCAGCGCGGCCGCCTGCTGCGGGCGCTCCTGCGCATCGTGGACCTGGTCGACGACCCGCAGAGCCTGGTCCGCTTCTGCGGACACCTCGGTCGCGATCACCGGAAGTTCGGCACGCTCGGCGCGCACTTCTCCGCCGTCGGCGAGTGCCTCCTCGCCTCTCTGGCCCGGTACGCGGGCCCCGCGTGGACCGAGGACATCGCCGCCGTCTGGACCAAGGCCTACGGTCTCGTCGCCCAAGTGATGATCAGTGCCGCCGAGGAGGACGCGGCGCGACGGCCCGCCGTGTGGCCCGCCACGGTCGTGCACCGCGTCCCCCGTGGGCACGGCATAGCCGAGATCACCGTTCGACCGCACGAGGCCTACGAGTACGCCGCCGGACAGTACGTGAGCGTCGAGACCCCCTGGCAGCCGAAGCAGTGGCGCTACTACTCTCCCGCCAACGCGCCCCGCGAGGACGGCACCCTCACCCTGCACGTCCGCGCGGTGGCCGGCGGGGCGGTCAGCGGCGCCCTGGTCCACCGGGCGGTCGTGGGTGACGTGATCTCGCTCGGTCCCCCGATGGGCGACATGGTCCTGGACTCGGCCGCCTCCAGGGATCTGCTCTTCGTGGCCGGCGGCACCGGCCTGGCCCCGATCCGCGCGCTCGTCGAAGAGGTGGTGCGGCGCGGTGGGCACCACCAGGTCGACCTCTTCCTCGGGGCCCGGACCGGGGGCGAGCTGTACGGCGTCGACGACATGCTCCGCATGGCCCAGCGGCATCACTGGCTGACCATCAGGGGCGCGGTCTCCGACGAATACATCCCCGGGCTGCGGGGCTCCTTGCCGGACGTTCTGGCCGAGTTCGGGCCGTGGTACCAGCACGACGCCTACCTCAGCGGCCCGGCCCGGATGGTCGCGTCGGCGAAAGAGGCGCTCACCCTGGCCGGCACCGCGCCCGACCGCATCCACCACGACCCCTTCGAAACGCCCGTCCTGTCCCTTCCCTGAGCCAAGAGCCTGCCCGAACCGCCAGGAGAACACCCCGTGACCTTGCCCCCGCCGCCCTTCGGATCAGTAGGCGAGCACCGGCTGCAGCAACAGCTGGGCACCGCCGACCGCGCCGCCCGGTTCTACGGAAAGCAGGTACACCCGTACCTCACGGCCGAGATGCGGGACTTCATCGGCCGCCAGACCATGGTCTTCCTCGCCACGTCGGACGCCCGCGGAGCATGCGACGCCAGCTTCCGCGCGGGCCCGCCCGGCTTCGTCCACGTCATCGACGACCGCACGCTCGCCTACCCGGAGTTCCGCGGGAACGGCGTGTTCGCCAGCGCCGGCAACATGACGGAGAACCCCCACCTGGGCATGCTCTTCGTGGACTTCACGCACCACCGCATAGGCCTCCACGTCAACGGTGTGGCCCGGCTCCACACCGACGCCGGGCTGCGCTCCCTCCACCCCGGCCTGCCCGCCGGGCCGGTGTCCGGGCGCAGCCCCGAGATGTGGGTCCAACTGGACGTCGAAGAGGCGTACATCCACTGCTCCAAGTACATACCCCACCTGGAACCCGCTCCCCGTCCCGCCGGCCACGACGCCGCGCGCCCCCGGGACGCCGACTACTTCGCCGGGCCGCAGGGCGGCGCGGGACACGTCCTGCCCGCGCAGGGTGGCGCACGACCGGCCGGGTGACGGGAGTGGGAGCGGATCCGGACGTATCCCTCTCGCCGACACCCGCGACGCCCGAACTCCGGCCGGAAGTATCTTGACGTCAAGATTAAACCTCGGGCAAGCTACGCCAGGTATCTCGATGTCGAGATACCTGGCGGGGGACTCGGAGGCCTGGGATGTGGCGGCGCGGTGCGGACAGCCCGAAGGAACGGCAGGAACGGCAAGGCCTGGTGGCCCAGTTGCGACGGCCACCCGGAGGCCGGGACGCGAGGATCATGCTGCTCGCCCAGTTCCTCGACCGCACCGGCACGGGGCTGTGGGCCGCCTCCTCGGTCCTGTTCTTCACCTTCGTCATCGGCCTGGACGCGGGGCGGCTCGGTCTCCTGCTGGGCGCGGCCGCGCTGGCGGGTATCGCCGGATCACCCCTCGCGGGCCACGCGGCCGGCCGTTTCCCGGTGCGCTCCTTGCTCATCGGCTGTCACCTCCTGCGCCTCGGCACCCTCGGCACGCTGCTCGTGGTCACCCGCTTCGACGTCCTGCTGCCCGTGGTCGCCGTCACCTACCTCGGCGACCGCGCGGCCAAGACCCTCGAGATGCTCTTCGCCACGCGCGCGGCCGGTGAGCGGCGAACCACCTACCAGGCACTGTCGCGCAGCACGGCGAACGCCGGTTACGCGCTCGGCGCGGGCATCGCGGCGGCCGGCCTCGCCGTGGGGACGCGGGAGGCCTACCACGCCCTGATCCTGGCCAACGCGCTGTCCTTCCTCGCGGCCGCGGCGCTGGTCTGGCGCACCCGCGAACCGCGCGGCCACGGGCGCGTGGCCGCGCGCACCGGCGATCCGGCGGCAGCGGAGTGCCGGCGGGACGCGCCGAGCCCGTGGCGGGACCGCGGCTACCTGCGCTTCGTACTGCTGGACATACCGATGAACCTGGACGACTCGATCCTGAGCATCGGCCTGCCGCTGTGGCTGGTGGACCACACCGAGGCACCGCACGCCTTGATCCCGGCCTTCCTCGTGACCAACACCGTGCTCGTCGTCGTACTCCAACTGCGCGTGTCGCACAAGGTCCAGGAGCCGCGCCAGGCCGCGGCAGCGGTCTTCCTGTACGGGCTGACGATGCTCGCGTGCTGCGCCCTCCTGGCCGCCACCACCGGGGCCGGGGCCGCGGCCGCCTCGGCCGGGCTCCTCGCCGCGGCCGTACTGGTCACCGTGGCGGAGCTGACGCGCTCGGTGAGTTCCTGGGAGCTGGCGGTCTCGCTCGCCCCAGCTGAGGCGAAGGCCTCCTACCTGGGCGTGGCGGGCATGGCCCAGTCCATCCAGAAGTCCGCCGGCCCGCTGCTCCTGACCGGCGCGGTGATGACGGCCGGCCCGGCGGGCTGGCTCGCCCTCGGCGCGGCCGTCGTAGCCCTGTCGGCCGTCCAGCGCCGGTCCGCTCTGCAGCGGTTGGACACCCTACTCGTCCGACGCCCCGCCACGGCGCCGGACGCCACCCGCCTGCACACGCCCTGACATCCCCGGAACCCCGTATCCGGGCAGGCGGTGCCGGATGTGGTCAGTAGCCTGGTGCCATCGCCATGAAAGCGGACGACTGCCGGCGCTGGACGCCCGTAGCCACGGGAGGGAGAGAGGACATGCCGGTGGTCACGAGCACGAGCACGGCCGGTCGGGGAGTGGAGGTGACCCGGCTGGGCGGCCGGTGGCGGGTGACGCGCCCGTGGCCTCACCAACTGCGCCCCTTCGTACACAGCTACGCCGGCTATTGGGAGGCGGCGGCCTCGCCCTACCGGGTGCGGCTGGTACCCACCGGGCGAGCGGTCGTCGTCATCAGCCTGGGGGAGCCGTTCGCCCAGATCCGCCGCCTCGGTGACACGGGCCCGAACAGCCGGGTGACGGGCTCGCTGGTCGCCGGTCTGGAGGACGGACCCCGGGTCTGTGACCACCCCGGCGGCCAAGAGGCGATCCGGCTCGAGCTGACCCCGCTGGGCGCCTACCGGCTGTTCGCCCTGCCCATGAGCGAGTTGACCAACAGGGTGGTCGAACTCCGTGACGCCCTCGGACCCGAGGCCGGAGTGCTGGTGGAACAACTGGCGGCCACCAGCGACTGGGGAGCCCGGTTCGACCTGCTGGACCACGCGCTGTCGGTTCGCCTCCAGCGCGGCCCGCGCCCCGCGCCCGAGGTGAGCCACGCCTGGCGACTCCTGTCCCGCGCCGGCGGGGCGATCCCGGTCGGCCGCATCGCGGGCGAAGTCGGCTGGAGCCAGGGCCACCTGATCCGCCGGTTCACCCAGCAGATCGGCCTGACGCCCAAGGCGTCCGCCCGGGTGCTGCGCTTCCACCGGGCCGTGCGGCTGGTCACCCGTGAGGGTGCGGGCCCCACCGAAGTGACCGCCGCCTGCGGCTTCTACGACCAGGCCCACCTCAACCGCGAGTTCCGTGCTCTGGCCGGGACCACTCCCGGCCAGATGGCCGCCGCCTGCGTGGCCGAGGGAGCCCTCACCCTGTGAGGGGCGAGGTCAATTTTGTCCAAGCCAGGCCGCCCGCACGTCGGTAGTGTCCCGGTTCGTAGTCGATCGAACACCCAGCACACCGAAGGCCTCCGCCGGGAGGAGAGGCCTCCGACCGGCCGCCGGGGGGCGGACCGGGCGGCGGTGTACCTGACGCGGAGGGGAGCACACGATGGAAGAGCTGCTGCGCATCCTCGTGGGCGGCGCGCTCACAGGCGGCTTGATCGGTTTGGCGGGGGCACTGGGCCGGCGCAACCGCAGACGTCGAGAGGGCGGTGACACGAACGGCCGCTGACGTCGCGTGCGGCAGGGTTGTGGACTGCCCCGCGCCTGCCTGCCGATACGGGAAGCGCCGCACATACGGGGGTTGTCGCGGACGGCTCACCGTGCGACCGGCCCGCCGCCGGACTCGTCCCCGGCCCCGCCCTGGGAGCGGGACCGGGGGCCGGTACGGGGGGCAAGTGCCGAGGGTGAGGTCAGCAGTTCGACGCGGAGGAGATCCGGATGGCATCCGCGTAGCGGAGCGGCTCGTCGTTGATGAAGGAGTAACTGCTGTTGTTCTCGACGCAGATGACCTTGCCGTCCGTCATGTGCACGTACGCCACGTCGTCGTTGCGGGTGTTCACCACGTAGTCGGCGCCCCGAGAGCTTCCGGTGAACCACTGCCACCCACTCGTCACCACCTGGTACTTGCCGGTCATCTTCGCGGCGGGGTTGTCGAGTTCGTCCACGTTGTAGAAGCAGACGTACGGATACGGGCAGGCCGGTGCGGCCGCCGCGGCCGCCGGAGCCAGTACCAGTCCGGCGGTCGTACCCAGCAGTGCGATTCCTGTGGCGACAACGGATCTGACGGTCAGTCCCATACCGCGTTCCTCCTGCGAGAGCCCGTGGTTCCAGTGGGGCGCGGGCCGGCGAAACGGCCTGCCCGCGCCGGGTCGGGCGCCAGTGTGGCAGACGCCCCGGCGCACGGACCATCCTCCGGTCAGGAGCTCGCGCTCCGTTCCGGTTCCTTCTCCGCGCGGCGGCGCAGGGCGTCCTCGTCCGTGGACGCGTCGTAGGAGATCAGCTTCGGGAGCAGCGCGGCCAATGCGGCCACCGACGCCACGCAGGCCAGGCCGCCGCTCCACAGGGCCGTGCGGGTGCCGGTCCACCCGGCCGTCGTGCCCGCCCGGACCTGGCCGAGCTGCGGGCCGACGCTGTACGAGAGCACCTCGATGCCCGCGAGCCGGCCCCGCAGCGCCTCCGGGATCGTCTGGTTCCAGATCGTGGCGCGCCCGAGCCCGCTGAGCATGTCGCCCGCGCCCGCCACCGCGAGGCACAGCAGCACCAGCCGGATGTCGGCGGTCCAGCCCGCGGCCGCCACCGCCAGTCCCCAGACCCCTGCCCCGCAGACCACGAGCAGTCCGTGCCGGCGTACCCGCGACACCCAGCCGCTGGTCAGCCCCAGCACCATGGAGCCCGCCGCGCCCGCCGCGTACATCAGACCCAGGGCCCACACCGCGTCGAGCTCGTCGGCGAGGAAGGGGAAGACGGCGTTCGGGAAGGCGAAGACCATCGCCGCCAGGTCCACGGCGTACGTGCCGAGCAGCACGGGCCGGCTCCACGCGTACCGCGCCCCCTCGGCGACCGCGCGCAGCGAAGGGGGCTCGGCGCCCCGGACGGGCGGAGCCGGCCGCAGCCGAAGGCACAGCAGTACCGATACGAGGAAGCCCGCGACGGTGAGCGAGTACGCCGCGGCGTATCCGGCGTACGCGACGATCAGCCCGGCCAGCGCGGGACCCGCGATCGCGCCGAACTGGTAGCGGAGGCCGTTCAGCGCGGCGGCGGCGGTCAGCTGGTCGTGCGGCACGATCCGCGCCATCAGCGAGTCCAGGGCGGGCCTCTGGAGTCCGGTCAGGCCCGACACCCCGCCCGCGACCACGTACAGCGGCCACAGCAGGGGATCCGGCAGGGCGGAGTTCACCAGGAGCACCAGGGCGAGCAGCCCGAGCCCGGCCTCGGTCAGCAGGATCATCCGCCGCCGGTCGACGGCGTCGGCGAGGGCGCCCCCGTAGAGACCGCAGACCACCAGCGGAACCAGCTCGACGGCGCCCATGGCGCCGACCGCGAGCGGCGAGTCCGTCAGGTGTTTGATCTGGAGCGGTAGCGCGATCATCGCCATGAACGAGCCGAAGAAGGTGACCGTGCCCTGGTAGAAGAGCAGCCGGAAGTCGGGGCTGGACCGCAGAGGGGTGAGGTCGGGAAGTACGGAGGCCAAGCGGGATCTGCTCACGACGGGCCATGGTCGGCCCCGGGCCCCGCCCGGGGCAACGGATTTTCCGCTGTGGACGGGACGGGCGGGGCGCAGGGGGGAGAACGGGCCGGGCGGTGGCGGGCCGGTCGTACCGTGGTCGGGGGCGCCGTCGCCCATCCTGCACAATCGGCGGATGAGTGAAGCAGATCCCTACCTCTGGCTCGAGGACGTATCCGGCGAGGCAGCCCTCGGCTGGGTCCGTGAACGCAACGCGGAGACCGTGGCCGAGCTGGCGGCGGAACCCGGTTTCAAGGTGCTGGAGTCGGCGATCCGCGAGGTCCTCGACGACGACGGCAGGATCCCCTACACGCGCCGCCGGGGCCGTCACCTCTACAACTTCTGGCAGGACGCCGACCACGTGCGCGGCCTGTGGCGGCGCACCACGCTGGAGGAGTACCGCAAGGAGCGGCCCGTCTGGGAGCCCGTCCTGGACCTGGACGCGCTGGCCGCCGCCGAGAACGAGAAGTGGGCCTGGGCGGGCAGCGCCGTCCTGGCGCCCGAGCACCGCCACGCCCTGGTCATGCTGTCGAGGGACGGCGCGGACGCCTGCGTGGTGCGCGAGTTCGATCTTCAGACGCTGGAGTTCGTCGAGGGCGGTTTCGAGGTCGCCGAGGCCAAGACCCGGATCGGGTGGATCGACCGGGACCGGGTCTGGATCGGGACGGACTTCGGCCCCGGCTCGATGTCCGGGTCCGGCTACCCCCTCCAGGTGCGCCGCTGGCGGCGCGGCACGCCCCTGGCGCAGGCGGAGGCGGTCTACGAGGGCCGGCCATCGGACCTGTCGGCGTCCGGACACCACGACGACACCCCCGGTTTCGAACGGGACTTCATCCACCGGCAGATCGACTTCTGGCAGCAGGAGCTCTTCCTCCTCCCCGAGGACGGGTCCGCCGGCGCGCCCCTGAAGATCGAGGTACCGGACGACGCCGGCGCCTCCGTCCACCGCGAGTGGCTGATCGTCGCCCCCAAGTCGCCGTGGCTCGGCCACGACGCGGGCAGCCTGCTCGCCTTCGACTTCGACGCCTTCCGCGCGGGGGACCGCGAGGCGGCGGTGCTGTTCACCCCGGACGGGCACACGGCCCTCGCCGGCTGGAGCTGGACCCGCCACCACCTGATCCTCACCACCAGCGCCGACGTCTCCTCCCGGATGGAGATCCTGACCCCCGGCCCGGGTCCCGACGGCTGGAGCCGCGCACCGCTCGCCGGCGTACCGCCGCTGTCCACGGCCTCCGTCACCGGCACCGACCCCGACGTGAGCGACGAGTTCTTCCTGAACGTCGCCGGCTTCCTCCAGCCGTCCACCCTCTACCGGGGCACGGCGCCGGCCGGCGCCGATGAGAGCGTCAAGCAGGGCCCGGCCCTCTTCGACACCGAAGGCCTGGCCGTCCGCCAGTACTTCGCGACGTCCGCGGACGGCACGCGCGTGCCCTACTTCGTCGTCGGGCCCCAGGACCGCCCCGGCCCCGGCCCCGCCCTGCTCTACGGCTACGGCGGCTTCGAGATCTCCATGGTCCCGGGCTACAGCGCGGTCACCGGCCGCGCCTGGCTCGGTCGCGGCGGCACCTACGTCGTCGCGGGCATCCGCGGCGGCCACGAGTACGGGCCCGACTGGCACAAGGCGGCCCTCGGAGCGAACCGGGTCCGGGCGTACGAGGACTTCGCCGCCGTCGCCCGGGACCTCTTCGCCCGGGACATCACCACGCCCGCGCAGCTGGGCATCGAGGGCGGCAGCAACGGAGGGCTGCTCATGGGCGCGATGCTCACCCGCGAGCCCGGGCTCTTCGGCGCGGTCGTCGCCCACGTGCCGCTGCTGGACATGCTCCGCTTCCACAAGCTGCTCGCCGGAGCCAGCTGGATCGCCGAGTACGGGGACCCCGACAGCCCGGCCGACCGGCCCCACCTGGAACGGATCTCCCCGTACCACCAGGTCCGGACGGACGGGCCACCGTATCCGCCGCTGCTCCTGCTGACCTCGACCCGCGACGACCGCGTCCACCCCGGGCACGCCCGCAAGATGGCCGCCCGGCTGCGCGAGCACGGCCATCCCGTGCTGTTCCACGAGCACCTCGGCGGCGGCCACGCGGGCGCCACCGATCACGGGCAGACCGCCTTCAACGAGGCGCTCGTCCACACCTTCCTGTGGGAGCGGCTGACCCCGCCGAGGTGAGCGCGCCGTGCTCGCGGGCGGGGATCAGACCTGGCAGGCGATCTCGCCCGCGACGCGTTCGCCGGAGGCGACGGCCGCGTTGAGGGTGGAGTCCTCGACGTCGGTGTGCTCGCCCGCGAAGTGGATCCGGCCCTCTTGGAGCCCCTCGCAGCCGGCCATCGAGGTGTACTGGCCGACCTTGTAGTACTGGTAGGCGCCCCGCTGCCACGGAGCGCGCGACCAGTGGTCCTCGTACGCCTTGCCGGTGAAGGCGGCCCTGGTGCCCGGGTACACGTGCTCGACCTGGGAGAGGAACCAGTCGACGTCCGCGGCCGGCGCGGGACCGTGGGCGGCTCCGGTGAGCGTGTCGCGTGCGGTGTTCCCGCCGGGGAAGCCCACCAGGAGCGCGGGGGACCCGTTCGGGCCGAGGGCGACCGAGCCGTCCCAGGCCGCCTGGTAGCCGAGCGGGCCGGTGTTGCTGATCCCGTTGTAGCCGAGTCCGGGCCACGGCTTGGCCGAGAGTTCGGTGACCAGCTTCGCGTTCTGGCCCATGCCCTGTTGCCGGATGGCGGTCAGCTTGCGGGCGGACAGGCCCGCCCCGGAGAGGTCCACGTCGCGCAGGGTGCTGAAGGGCAGGGCCAGCACCACGTGGTCGGCTGCCACCGTGACCGTGTTCCCGCCACGGTCGAAGGTGCAGGTGTACGAGCCGTCGCCCTTGCGGCGCAGGGCGACGAGTTCGTGTCCTTGGCGGACGGTCCCCGCCGGCAGCTGTGCCGCCATCCCGCTGACGAGCTGGTCGTTGCCGCCGACGAGGTGGTACTTCTCGTCGAAGCCGCCGCCCGCGAACACGGACGAGGCCCCCAGGAAGCCGATCATTCCGAGCGCCGAGGCTTCGGCGGGTTCGCCGCCGGACTGGAGCTGGAGGGACCGGACGAGCTGTCCGAGTCGGGATCCGGGTGCCAGTCCGACCTCGTCGAGGTACTCCAGGCAGGAGAGGTGGTCCAGCCGGTACGCCTCCGGCGTGTGGCTGTCGTAGCGCGCGGTGCCGGCCGCCGCGTAGGAGGCGCTGAACGCGTCGTAGGCCGCGGCGATCCAGTCGTCCTGCTGCTCGAGGCCGGGGTAGGAGACGCCGTCGATCCGGGCGGCGTAGTCCCCGGCGTTCAGGGCGCCGCCGCCCGCCAACTCCCGTCGCAGGCCGAGGACGTGGGCCAGCCCGAGGACGGCTGAGTCCGTGGAGCTGATGAACGAACCTCCGTGCTCGTGGACCGCACCGCCGGAGAAGAAGCCGCGGAGGGACCAGCAGCGGCCCCCGATGTGCGTGGTGTCCGCCTCGTAGACCGTCGTGGCGAGCGGGTTCGCCCGGTTCCACAGGCGGTGCGCGCAGCGCAGTCCCGCCAGCCCCGCGCCGACGATCACGATGCGCGGGGCGGCGGCGCCGGTCGCCGCCGCCGCGTCGCGCGGGAAGAGCAGGCCGCCGGGCAGCGCCGCGGCGACGGCCATCGCGCCCGCCGCGCCGAGCACGCGGCGCCGGCTCGGCATCCGGGCGGAGGAGCTCCGTGCGTCGGCGCGGCGTTCGCGCTCGCGGCGGGTGTGCTCGGTGTTCTCGCCGATGACCTCGGCAACGGGCATGCCCCGTCGGCGGGCTTCGGCGTGTACGGAGAAGGCGAGGCGCAGCGGGTCGGGAATGCCGGCGCGGTTGGCCGACTGGTGCACGTGGTGCATGAGATCCCTCTTCTCGGAATCCTGCTGAGACGGCATGGACTCGGACTGAGGGGGAGTGAACCGGTGGCGCAACGCCGTTGTCAACGGTGTTGCGCCACTTTTGTGCGAGCGGGGGTAGGGGCGGGGGTGCGGATGAAGTCCGGGCGCAAGTGCGGGCGTTCGGACGTGAGGGGTGGACTTTCCGGTCACGGCAAAGGCGGCCTTACACGCCGCGCAGCGCCTCGGCCCTGGTCTCGATCGCGGTGATCAGCGCCTCGACCCGGGCTTCGAAGATCTCCTCGTCCGTCACCTCGGCCAACTGGGTGCTCAGCCGGGTGATGTTGGGGAACCCCTCGGGGTCGACCAGCCGGTACTCGCGGTTCCAGGAGGACTCGTCGGCGGCCCGGACGTCCGGGTCGAACAGCAGGTAGGCGGCGCGCTGGCCGACGTAGGCGAGGAGGGAGTCGCCGACCATCCGGTAGTGGACGGCGGCTTCCGCCCCTTCGAGCCCGGCCTCCGTCACCGCGCCGAGGATGAGCTCGACGACGCGGAACTCGTTCGGCCGGCGGGTGGTCCGGCTGGCCATGGTCGAGCCGACCACCGGGTACCTGAGTGCGACTTCGAGGGAGCCGTCCGCGAGTGCCCGCAGCCGGTCCTTCCAGTCGAGGCCCTCGGGGATGCTGTCGAGCACCTCGCCGAGCGTGCGGTCGGCGACGGACAGCAGCAGTTCGTCCTTGTCGCGGAAGTGCCGGTAGATCGCGGTCGGGTCGGCGCCGAGTTCCTCGCCGAGACGTCGGACGGTGAAGGCGTCCTCGCTGCCGCGAGCCGCGATGCGCAGGCTCGCTTCGATGATCGCGTCGGGTGTGAGCTGGCTGCCCGCGCGCTTGGACCGGGCGGGTGTGTCGGATGGCTTCGGCATGGTGGGGCCAGTGTATCGATTTGGAACAGAGGCAGCGCAACACCGTTGACAACATTGTTGCGCTCCCGTTCACTCCTCCTCAACGAACAAGCCGTGCGGGGTATCTCCCGCCGAGCCGAAGGATGGGTCGATGGCCAGCAACAGGCAGCGGATCAGGAAGCCCGGCGAGCAGCGGGCCGACACCGTCTTCGTAGGCGGGCGGGTCTTCACCGGGACCGGGCCCACCCCGATCGACGCCGCCGTCGCCGTCTCGGACGGCAAGATCATCGCTGTCGCCGACGCGGCCACCGTGCGCTCCCTCGCGGACGCCGACACCGACATAGTCGATCTCAACGGCGGCCTGCTCGTCCCCGGCTTCCAGGACGCCCACGTCCATCCCGCGGTGGCCGGCGTCCAGATGCTCAGTTGCGACCTGAGCGAGGAGCGCACCATCGACGGCTACCTCACGGTGGTCGCCGAGTTCGCCAAGGCGCACCCCGACGCGGCCTGGATCCGCGGCGGCGGCTGGTCGATGGACGTCTTTCCCGGGGGTACGCCGACCCGCGCCATGCTCGACGCGGTGGTCCCGGACCGGCCCGTCCTGCTCACCAACCGCGACGGCCACGGCGCCTGGGTCAACACCCGGGCCCTCGAGATCGCAGGCGTCGACCGCACCACGCCCGACCCGGCCGACGGCCGGATCGAGCGCGAGGCCGACGGAACCCCGGCCGGCACCCTCCAGGAGGGCGCCATGGACGTGGTCGCACGCCACGTGCCCATCGCGACACCGGACGAGGCGCACGCCGGGCTGCTCGCCGCGCAGGAGCACCTCTTCTCCCTCGGCGTGACCAGCTGGCAGGACGCCATGATCGGCGCCTTCCCCGGCAACCCCGACAACTACGACGTCTACCTGCGCGCCGCACGGGAGGGCTCCCTGCGCGCACGCGTCGTCGGCGCCCTGTGGTGGGACCGCGAACGCGGACTCGAGCAGATACCCGAGCTGGAGGAGCGCCGCCGCGGCGGCCGGGTGGGCCGCTTCAACGCCACCAGCGTGAAGATCATGCAGGACGGCATCGCCGAGAACTTCACGGCCGGCATGCTGGAGCCCTACCTCGACGGCTGCGGCTGCGCCACCGGCAACTCCGGACTCAGCTTCATCGACCCGCAGGTGCTCACCGCGGCGGTGTCCCAGCTCGACGCCTCGGGCTTCCAGATCCACTTCCACGCCCTCGGGGACCGGGCCGTGCGCGAGGTGCTCGACGCCCTCGCCGAGGCACGCGAGGCCAACGGCGCCAACGACAACCGCCACCACCTCGCGCACCTCCAGATCGTCCACCCCGACGACATCGGGCGCTTCGCGAGCCTGGGCGCTGCCGCCAACATCCAGGCACTGTGGGCCGCCCACGAACCGCAGATGGACGAGCTCACGATCCCCTTCCTGGGACCGGAGCGGGCCCGCCTCCAGTACCCGTTCGGCGACCTGCAGCGCGCCGGGGCCCGCCTCGTCGCCGGCAGCGACTGGTCGGTCAGCAGCCCCAACCCCCTGTGGGGCATCCACGTCGCCGTCAACCGCTCCGTACCCGACGAGGCCCCCAACTCGCCCGATACGTTCGAACCGATGGCGCCCTTCTTCCCCGAGCAGGCCCTGACCCTCTCCCAGGCGCTCACCGCCTACACCGCCGGCAGTGCGTGGGTGAACCACCTCGACGAGGTCACCGGCACCGTCGAGGTGGGCAAGTACGCGGACCTCGTCGTGCTCGACCGGGATCCCTTCACCCACGACCCGATGGGGATCGCCGACACCCGCGTGCTCCGCACGTACATCGACGGCGAACTCGTCTTCACCGCGACCGACTGAGCCGCGACCACCGGGTCGCAGCCGACTGAGCCGCGACCGCCCCGCCGCCGAGAGCGCCGCGACCGGCCGGGCGCCGCCGACAGCGCCGAACCCGGTCGAGCGTCCCCGGCCGAGCCGTCACCCGCCGATCCGCCACCGGCCGAGCGTCACCGGCCGAGCCGTCCCCGGCCGAGCGTCACCGGCCGATCCGCCATCGGCCGAGCGTCACCCACCCCACCGAGCTCATCCCTCAGGGAGCAAGACGATGTCACCAGCCCGATCGGGATCCCCACTGCACCGAAGCGGCCGCAGCCGCGTCCGCCACACCCTGGCGGCGGCCCTCGCCGCGGCCGCCGTGCTCGTCACGAGCGCGTGCAGCGGCACCGCGAACCAGGCCAAGGACCAGGCCACCGCCTACCGGCTCACGGACAAGACGCCCGCCGCCGCCGGAAACACGGACTCCTTCACGTGGTCGATCTTCGCCGAACCGACCTCCATCGACTACGCCTACGCCTTCGACTACCCGCCGAACCAGATCCTCTCCAACGTCTGTGAGAGCCTGCTCCGCTGGAACCCCGACCTGACGACCTCGCCGAACCTCGCGGCCTCCTACAGCAACCCCACGCCCACCACCTGGGTCTACCAGATCCGCCCCGGCGTGCGCTTCCACGACGGCACCGAGCTCACCGCCGACGACGTCGTCGCCTCCCTGCGCCGCAACCTCGCCCCCGAGACGGCCAGCGTCTGGGCCTACCCCTTCCGCAACGTCACCGCGGTCGACCGCACCGGGCCGCTGGAAGTCACCGTCACCCTCGCGCAGCCCGACTCCACCTTCAACAAGTACCTCGCCGCGAGCCCCGGCACCGTGGAGTCCGCCGCCACCCTCGCCAAGTCCGGCAAGGACTACGGCAATCCGCAGACCGGCGTGAACTGCACCGGCCCGTTCTCCTTCGGCTCATGGACCTCCGGCCAGTCGCTCACGCTCAAGCGGTTCGACGACTACTGGAACAAGGATCTGAAGGCCAAGTCCGGCGAAGTGAAGTTCGTCTTCCTCGCCGACGCCACGACCCGCGTCAACGCCTTCCAGAGCGGTGAGGTCGACGGCGGCTGGATGGTCCCGCCGAACGCCTACGCCCAGCTCGGCTCCACGCAGGCCGGGACGCTCTACTTCGGCCGCAACACCACCGTCGCCAACGAGGTGGTCGGCAACCTCAAGGGCCCCCTCGGCGACGCCCGGGTCCGCCAGGCCCTCCTCATGGCCATCGACCGCAAGGGCATCGTCAAGGCCGGCGCGGGCGGGGTCGGCGAGGTCTCCGACTCGCTCGTCACCGACAACCTCTGGGCCGACGCTCCCGACGCGACCCGCGAAGCGCTCCTGAAGGACCTGCCGAAGTACCCGTACGACCCGGCCAAGGCCAAGGCGCTCGCCGCCGAGGCCGGAGTGAACGGCCAGAAGATCGTCATCGCGACGAGCCCGCTCGACTCGCAGACGACCATCATCACGCAGGCCGTCGCCCAGGCCGCCACGGCCATCGGACTGAAGCCCGAGATCGACTCCGTCTCCGCGGAGAAGTACACGACCCTCTTCACCGACCCGGCCGCACGCGAGGGCATCGACCTCTTCCTCACCTTCTGGTACACGTCCATCACCGACCCGCTGGACATGTACGGCTCCCTCCAGACCGGGGCCTACAGCAACTACGGCAACTGGTCCGACCCGGCCTTCGACAAGGCCGTCGACCGCGCCATCGCGGCCTACGACCCCGCCGAGCACGCGGCCGCCAACGCCGAGGCCCAGAAGATCGCCATGAAGGAACTGCCCTGGCTGCCCCTGTACACGCAGCCCGTCAGCGTCTTCCTCGGCAAGAAGATCACCGGGGTCCAGCCGTCCATCGCCTACCTCTACTACCCGTGGGCGGCCGAGATCGGGGCCAAGGGATGACGGCCGCGGTGGCCCGGGCCGGACGGGTGCTGCGCCGCCTGGCCGGCATGGCCGCGACCCTGCTCGTCACCTCCTTCCTCGTCTTCTCCTCCCTGTTCATGGCGCCCGGGGACCCCGCGAGCTTCCTGATCAAGGGCCGCAGTCCCAGCCCGGAAGAACTCGCCGCGATCCGCAGCCAGTACGGCTTCGACGACCCCTTCCTCGTCCGGTACGGGAACTGGCTCGACGGGGTGCTGCACGGCGACTTCGGCCGCTCCTACCTCTTCCACCAGGACGTCGGCTCGGTCATCTGGTCGCGTCTGCCCTCGTCCATGCTGCTGATCGGTGTGTCCGGCTTGATGATCGCGGTGTTCGGCCTCGGCTCCGGCATCCTCGGCGCCCTGCGCCGGGGCTCCCGTACCGACCGCTCCCTCATGCTGCTCGTGACGGTGGGCGCGGCCGCGCCCGCCTTCGTCGCCGCCCTGCTGCTGAGGTCGGTGTTCGGGGTCCAGCTGGGCTGGTTCCCGACCATCGGCAACGGCGAGGGCGTCATGGACCGGCTCCACCACGTGATCCTCCCCGCCGCGGCCCTGTCCGTGACCTTCACCGCCCTGGTGACCCGCGTGACCCGCTCGGCGATGCTCGACGAGCTGCGCCGCGACCACGTGGAAGTGGCCTTGAGCCGGGGGACACCGCGCCGGACCGTCATCCGCCGCCACGTCCTGCGCAACGCGCTCGGGCCGATCGTCACCGTCTCCGCGCTCCTGGTCTCGGGCATGCTGGTCAGCACCGCGATCGTGGAGACCGCCTTCGGGATGTCCGGCGTGGGCTCCCTGCTGGTGCAGTCCGTGGACCAGCTCGACTTCCAGGTCGTCCAGGCCATCGTGCTGCTGGTGGTCGCCGCGTTCGTCGTCGTCAACGCCCTCGTGGACCTCGTCCACCCGCTGATCGATCCGCGCACGGCGGCGGCGGGGAGCGCCCGATGAGCACACTTCCCGAAGTCGGGGCCAAGCCCCGCGTCCCGCGCACCCGGCCCGACCGGCTCGCCCGACTGCGCCGCCTCGGCGGCGGCCGGCTCCAGCGGACCTGCCTGCTGCTCCTCGTCCTGTTCGTACTGGTCGCGCTGCTGGGACCCTGGATCGCACCCCAGGACCCCACCTTCGGCCACCTCGGCGACACCCTCCTGGGGCCGAGCGCCGAACACTGGATGGGGACCGACCAGGGCGGCCACGACACCTTCTCGGCGCTCCTCGTCGGCACCCGGACCAGCCTGGCCGGCCCGCTCGCCGTCGTCCTGTTCTCCACCGTCCTCGGTGTCGCCGTCGGCCTGTTCACCGCCTGGCGCGGAGGCTGGATCGACACCGCCGTCAGCCGGGTCCTCGACGTCCTGTTCGCCTTCCCCGCGCTGCTCCTCGCGATCCTCGCGGTGGCCCTGTTCGGCAAGGGGATGACCGCTCCGGTCCTGGCCATGGCGATCGCCTACATGCCCTACACGGCGCGCCTCGTCCGGGGCCTGGCCGTACAGGAGAAGTCCCGGCCCTACATCGCCGCCTACCAGGTGCAGGGCCACTCGGCCCTGTACGTCATGGTCCGCAGGCTGCTGCCCAACATCGCGCCGACCCTGCTCGCGCAGTCGACGGTGAACTTCGGCTACGCGCTGCTCGACCTCGCCGCCCTCTCCTTCCTCGGGCTCGGCGTACAGCCGCCCACCCCCGATTGGGGCGCCATGATCAACCAGGGGCAGGCGGCCCTCCTGCAGGGCCAGCCGCTGTCCGCGATCGCGCCGGCCGTGGCGGTCGTCCTGGTCGTCGTCGCCTTCAACATCGTCGGGGAAGACCTCGGCGACCGGCTCGCGGGGAGGGACTCCTGATGACGCTGCTCGCATACGAAGCCCTGAGCGTGACCCTCCCCGCGATGGCCCGGCCCGTCCTCGACGGGGTCGGTCTGACCGTCGCCGCCGGGGAGGTGGTCGCCCTCGTCGGTGAATCCGGCTCGGGCAAGTCGGTCACCGCCCGCGCCGCCCTCGGCCTGTTCCCGCAGGGCGCCGAGATCGGCGGCCGGGTACGGGTCGACGGGATCGACCTGGTCGGCGCCGCCCCCGCGAGCCTGCGCGAGGTGCGCACCAACAAAGCGGCCATGATCTACCAGGATCCGCGGGCGGCCATCAACCCGGTGCGCCGGGTGGGGGACTTCCTCACCGAACCGCTGCGCCTGGTGCACGGCTGGTCCAGGGCCCGGGCGAACGTCAGGGCCGCCGAACTGCTCGACGCGGTCGGCCTGCCCGACCCCGTACGGCACCTGAACCAGTTCCCGCACGAGCTCTCCGGCGGCATGCTCCAGCGCGTCGTGATCGCCGCCGCCCTCACCGCCGAACCCCGGCTGCTGCTCTGCGACGAACCGACCACCGCGCTCGACGTCAGCACCCAGGCCGAGATCCTCGCCATCCTGGGACGGCTCCAGCGCGAACGCGGCCTCGGACTCCTCCTCATCACCCACGACATCGAGCTCGCGGCCTCCGTCAGCGACCGGATCTACGTCATGTACGCCGGACGGATCGTCGAGACGGCTCCCGTGGCGGAACTCTTCGCCTCACCCCGGCACCCCTACACCGCGGGCCTGCTCGGATCCTCCCCGCCGCTCGTCGGCCCCCTGGCCCGCCTGACGCCCATCCCCGGAGCCCCCATGGGGCTGCTGGAGTCCGCGCCCGGCTGCGCCTTCGCACCCCGCTGCCGGTTCGCCGAACCCGGCCTCTGCGACCAGTCCCCGCCGGAGCTGGATCGGCACGGCCCGGCCGAAGTCGCCTGCCACCGCGTCGCCGAACTCACCCGCAAGGAGGACAGTTGACCACCGAACCGAGAACGGGCAGCGAGCCGGGGACGGACACCGCCCCGGAACTCCTCAGTGTGCGCGGCCTGCGCAAGACCTACCGCTCCGGCGCGACCGATGTCGTCGCCGTCGACGACCTGTCGTTCTCCGTGCGGGCCGGCGGGGCGCTCGGCATCGTGGGGGAGTCCGGTTCCGGGAAGACCACCACGGCCCGGATGCTGGTCGGCCTCGAACGCCCGGACGCGGGAGAGATCCTCGTACAGGGCAAGCCGCTGGCGGCCTCCGTACGGGGGAGGCCGGCCCGGCTCGCGAGGGCCAAGGCCGTCCAGATGGTCTTCCAGGACCCCTACCTCTCCCTGGACGCCCGGATCAGCATCGGTGGGACGGTCGACGCCGTGCTCCGGCTGCACGGAATGTCCGACCGGACGGCGCGCGCCGCCCGGGTCAGGGAACTGCTGGCCCAGGTCGGCCTCGGCGACCGCGAGGCGGCAGCCCTGCCCCGCCGGCTCTCGGGCGGCCAGCGCCAGCGCGCCGCGATCGCGCGGGCGCTGGCGGCCGAACCGGCCGTGCTGGTGCTGGACGAGGCGGTGTCCGCCCTGGACGTGTCCGTGCAGGCGCAGGTGCTCAACCTGCTCTCCGACATCCGCCGCGACACCGGCATCGGCCTGGTCTTCGTCAGCCACGACCTGGCCGTCGTCCGCTACGTCTGCGACGAGGCGCTCGTCATGTACCGGGGCCTGACGATGGAGCACCGTCCGGTCTCCGAGCTGCTCACCGACCCCCACCACCCCTACACGCGGCTGCTGCTGGCATCCGTGCCCCGTCCCGGCTGGGACCCCGACTCGATCAGCCGCCGGCGGCGCGAACTGGATCCACTGAGCGGCACCACGGCGGTGTGAAGCAGGGGCGGGGCGGAACGAACCCGCCCCTGCTCCGTGTCCGCCTCCGTCTCCGTGTCAGAACCAGTTGACGGTGAGGGGGAAGGTGGCGGCGGCGGTGGCTCCGGCGGAGTCGGTGGCGGTGGCGGTGATCTGGAGGGTGCCGATCGCCCACGGCTTGCCGGTGACGCGGCCGGTGGCGGCGTCCAGGGCCAGGCCCCAGGGGAGTCCGGTGGCGGAGTAGCGGACCGGGGGCCTTCCTCCGGTGGTGGTGAGCTGGACGGTGCAGCTCTGGTTGAACTTGCAGGCCTGTGGGCCGGGGTCGGCCAGTTTCAGACCACCCGGCGTGGGTGTCGGCGTGGGTGTCGGAGTCGGCGTCGGCGTGGGCGTGGGCGTGGGCGTCGGGGTGCCCCCGCACCCCGGGGCGGCCTCCGGAGGCAGCGGAACACGCCAGATCTGGGTGTCGTTCTCCGACCCCACGAGCAGGCTCGTGCAGTCGGCGTACGTCACCGTCTCGCCCTGCGACTGCGCGGGGAGGGCGACGTCCGCGAGCTTGGTGCCCGCGGTGTCGTACACGGAGGCCGTGTTGGCGCCCAGTGGCCCGCCGCTGCGCAGGGTGTACGAGGCACCCGACGGCGAGAACGCGCCGTCGGTGGCGAAGACCGGGGCCGGCCGGACCGCGGTGAGGGTGTTGAGCTGCCCGGGGACCGGCGGTAGCGGGGCCTGGTACACCTGGCCGGCCGCCCCTATGAGTTTGCTCGCGATGTGGATCCGGCCGGTGACCGGGTCCGCGAGCAGGGACTCGGCGTCGTGTTTGCCGTCGGAGTAGGCGAAGCGGTACGTCGTGGGTGTCACCGAGGCGTTGGCGAGCCGATCGGGCTCGGCGAAGGAGTGCACGGTGATCTCGGCCCGGCCGCCTAAGTTGTCGCCGATGTCGCCGACCAGGATCGCGGGGCCGCCGGCGGCGTCCCTGCCGATCGCGAGCGCCTCCCAGTCGGTGTTGCCCACTCCGGAGACCGTGAGCGTGGCCAGGAGCCGGCCGGAGGAGGAGCCGCAGTCGATGGCGAAGACCTGGTTGGTGTTGCCGCTGTCGTTGACGGCGTAGAGGACGCCCGGGTGCTTGCGGCTCACGGCGAGCCCGCTGAGCTCGGCCAGGCCCGCGGGGAGGGTGCACGCGCGCTCGGGTACCAGGGCGGAACCGGCCGGTGGTGCGGCCGCGGCCGCGGCGGGAGCGGCGCCGGCGGCGGACCCGGCCATCCAGGCAGCGGCCGGCAGGACCATGGCGAGGACCGCTGTGGCGAGGGCGGCGGTTCGTGGGGGTGAGAGGCGTAGTCGGGACATGCCCACCATGTGAGGGGACGCCACATCAAGGCGCCAGGACAACGGCCCGCCGTTCGAGCATCGTTCAATGCCGGACGGGCATGTCTGGCAGCCGCGGCTGGTCTTCCGCTCGGTGCGGCCCATTTTGGCTCGAACGGTTCAGCGGGCCGGCTCCCGTACGGGCGAGTTGTGCCGGGCGTGCGCGATGAAGGCGCGGGCCGCCCGGCTCAGCGGCCGCCGGGCGTGCGCGATGCCCACCGGACGCAGCAGGGGCGGTGTGAAGGAACGGATCTCCGCCCTGCTGCCGAAGGCCCTCGCCACCACGTCGCGGTACCAGATGAGGGACCCGCGGCCGTCGGTCACGCCCGTCACCCAGGCGAGGCGTTCGTCCACTTCGAGACAGGGCACCGGGCGCACGCCCAGGCAGCTGAACATGGCCTCCATCTCGGTGCGCCGGCCGGTCCCCGGCGTGGGCAGGACCATCGGCAGTCCGTCGAGGGCGCGGAACGGCATCGGGTCCGGCAGGGGCGAACCGATCGGCGAGACGAGCACCACCTCGCGCTCCTGGATGTGGTGGGTGGACAGCTCCTTGTCGACGGGCAGGTCGACGAGACCCAACTCGGCCCGCCCCTGGCCCAGTTCCTGGACCAGAGCCTCACGGCTGTCGTACTGGTGGAGTTTTACGTCGATCCCGGGGTGCCGCCCGGTGAAGGCCGGAACCAGCTCGGAGGCCAGGTCCAGGGCCAAGGTGGGGGTGGTGACGAGGGTGAGGGTGGCCCGGCCGCCCTTGCAGTGCGGTGTCCCGATGTCGTCGATCGCGTCCACCGCGTCGAGTACCGTGCGGGCCAGCCGGACGACCCGGGCCCCTTCCGGGGTGAGGTCCACCCCCCGTCCCCGGCGGGCGAGGAGGTCGACGCCGAGGTCGCGCTCCATGGCCTGGACGGCCCGGGACAGCGCGGACTGGGCGACGAAGACCGAGGCGGCCGCGCCGGTGATGGAGCGGCAGTCGGCGACGGCGACGAGGTAGCGGAGCTGCGCGAGGGTGGGGGTCATGACCGGACGGTAACCGCGTGAGGGTGCACCTGTAAGACCATGTCGGGTCAACAACTGCTTGCGTCCGCATAGGGGTTCATGCTGGGCGGGTGGCAAGCCATACCCATGCGGCATGACCGCGGCCCCCGCACGGTACGTCGGCCCGAGCACCGGGTCGGGCCGCTCGGGCCGCAACACCGCAGGTCAACTCGGTGCGGGCAGGGCGCGGACGGGGTCGTCGGGCGGTCGCCCGAGCGGTCCGCGGGCGTCGGCGGGGGGAAGCGGCGTATTCCGTTTGGCCGTTGACAGTGCGGGGCCGCGACCGCACGATGCATCGCGGCGTCGGGGAACTTGACCACCGCTCAACCCCGCCCCGGTGGATCGACCGGTCGGTCCGCGCGTCGCGCACCACTGCTCCCAGCCCGGCCGGCACCGCGCCCGCCGCTCTCCCCCCGTCTTCCGCCTTGCACTGCGCCATGTCTCACAGCACTGGAAGAGGAGCGCCCGTGTCCCCCCAGCCCGAGCCGTCCCCGCAGGCCGAGCCGTCCCCACAGCCCTCGCAGCACCCACCGGCACGGCGCTCCGCGCGGGCCGGGCGACCCCCTCGAGTCTCCCAGGTCGCACAGGCCGCGCCGTCCCCGCAGGCCCCGCCGCCCCAAGGGTCCGGCGGGTCCCTTGCCGCCGACCGCGGGCTGGTCGTCGCTGTCAGTCCGTTCGAGGAGCCCAACGCGCGGATCGTCATCGCCGCCGAACGCGCCGGATCCCTCGGACTGTTGGACCTCGGCCGCAACGAAGGACGCGCACGGCGCGGCTTCGGCGAACTCGCCCGCCGCCTCGGCGAGGGCCGCTACGGCGTACGGGTGCCCGCGGGCTGCCCGATCGGGCCGGGGGAGCTGCCGGCCGAAGTGGACACGGTCCTCCTCGCCGACCCCGCGTCACAGACTCCGCAGAGCGTCGCCGGCTGGGCGGCGGCCGACGGGCGGCCCCGTGTCTGGGCCGAGGTCACCGATCCGGCGCAGGCCCGGGCGGCCGTGGCCGCCGGGGTGGACGCACTCGTGGCCAAGGGGCACGAGGCCGGCGGCCGGGTTGGCGGCGCGACCACCTTCGTACTGCTCCAACAACTGCTCGCGGACCCCGCGATCGGGGTACCCGTACGGGCCTTCGGCGGTATCGGGCCGCACACGGCGGCCGCGGCCGTCGCGGGCGGAGCCCGCGGCGTGCTGCTCGACGTACAACTGGCCCTCACCCCCGAGGGCGAAGCCGGGCTGCCCGCGGACGTGGCCGCCGCGGTGCGGGCCATGGACGGTTCCGAGACCCGGCTCGTGGAGGGCCACCGGGTCTACGCGCGCCCCGACCTGACCACGCCCGAGGGGCCCGTCGCGACCCTGCTCGGCGCCCGGGACCTGCGGACACAGCTGCTCCCGGCCGGGCAGGACGGCGCCTCGGCGGCCAGGCTGGCCGCGCGCCACCGGACGACCGGCGGCGTTCTCCAAGCCGTCCGGGCAGCCGTCACCGGGCATCTGGAGGCCGTCGTACGCGCCCGGCCGCTGGGAGGCGGACGCGACCCCGGGCAGCCGCTCCCCGTCGCGCAGGGGCCGATGACCCGGGTGAGCGACCAGGCGGCCTTCGCCGAAGCGGTCGCGGCCGGGGGCGGGGTCCCCTACCTGGCGCTCGCCGTGATGGAGGGACCGGAGGTGCGCCGGCTCCTGACCGAGGCCGCCGAGCGGCTCGGAGACCGGCCCTGGGGGGTGGGGCTGCTCGGCTTCGCCCCGGCCGAACTGCGGGCCGAGCAGCTGGCGGCCGTAGCCGCCGCGCGTCCCCCGTACGCGATCATCGCGGGCGGTACGCCGGGGCAGGCGGCCCCGCTGGAGGCGGCCGGGATCCGGACCCATCTGCACGTGCCCTCACCGGGGCTCCTGGAGCGCTATCTCGCCGAGGGAGCACGGCGGTTCGTGTTCGAGGGGCTGGAGTGCGGTGGACACGTCGGTCCGCGCGCCTCGTTCCCCCTCTGGGAGGAGCAGATCGAGCTGCTGCTGGCGTGCGGCGAACCCGCCGCCCTGGACGTGCTGTTCGCCGGCGGCATCCACGACGAGCGCTCCGCCGCGATGGCCGCGGCGGCCGCGGCGCCACTCGCCGAGCGCGGCGCGCGGATCGGGGTGCTCATGGGCACCGCCTACCTCTTCACCGAGGAGGCGGTGGCGGCGGGCGCGGTACTGCCGGGCTTCCAGCGCGCGGCGGTGGAGTGCACGGACACCGTGCTGCTGCACACCGCGCCCGGGCACGCCACGCGGTGCGCGCCGACACCGTACGTCGACACCTTCGAAGCGACCCGGCGGCGGCTCCAGGACGGCGGAGCCGAACCGCGCGAAGTGTGGGAGGAGCTGGAGCGCCTCAACCTGGGACGGCTGCGGATCGCCAGCAAAGGGCTGCGGCGCGGGGCGGGCGGCTCCGCCCTGGAGCCCGTGGACGGGGAACAGCAGGACGCCGAGGGCCTGTTCATGCTCGGCCAGGCCGCCACCCTGCGCTCCGGGACCACCACGATCGCCGCGCTGCACGCCCAGGTCACCGAGGGTGCGACCGAGCTGCTCCGGCACCGGGCCCGTGAACTCGACGCGGCCGCGGACGACGCGCCGCCGCCCGCGCCGCTGGACGTCGCCATCGTCGGCATGGCCTGCGCCTACCCCGGCGCACCGGACCTCGCCGCCTACTGGGCCGGCATCCTGGCGGGGAACGACGCGGTGACCGAGGTACGGGCCGACCGCTGGGATCCCGCGCTCTACTTCGATCCCGATCCGGCGCGGGCCGGCGAGCGGACCCCGTCCCGGTGGGGCGGATTCCTCGGCCCGATGCCCTTCGACGCCCTCGCCCACGGCATCCCGCCCGCCTCGCTGGCCGGCATCGAACCGGTGCAGCTGCTGGCCCTGGAGATCTCGGCCCGGGCCCTGGCGGACGCCGGGTACGGCAAGGACAGGGAGTTCGACCGGTCCCGGACCTCGGTGGTCTTCGGCGCGGAGGCCGGCACCGAACTGGCGGGCGCCTACGGCCTGCGCGCGCTGCACCCCGCCTACCTCGGCGAACTTCCCCCCGAGCTCGACGAGCAACTGCCGCGGCTCACCGAGGACTCCTTCCCCGGTGTGCTCGCCAACGTCATCGCGGGCCGGGTCGCCAATCGGCTGGACCTCGGCGGTGCGAACTGCACGGTCGACGCCGCTTGCGCCTCGTCGCTGGCCGCCCTCGACCTCGCCTGCCGCCAACTGATGGCCGGCGACAGCGACATGGTGCTGTGCGGCGGCGCCGACGTCCACAACGGGATCAACGACTACCTGCTGTTCTCCTCCGTCCGCGCGCTGTCCCCGGGCGGACGCTGCCGGCCCTTCGACGCGGCCGCCGACGGCATCGCCCTCGGCGAGGGGGTGGGGGCGCTCGTCCTGAAGCGGCTCGCGGACGCGGAACGCGACGGCGACCGCGTCTATGCCGTGATCAAGGGGGTGGGGGCCTCCAGCGACGGACGCTCCCTCGGCTTGACGGCGCCCCGGCCCCAAGGGCAGCGGCGGGCGCTGGAACGGGCCTACGCCCGGGCCGGGATCAGCCCCGGCGAAGTCGGCCTCGTCGAGGCGCACGGCACCGGAACCGTCGTCGGCGACAGCACCGAACTGGCCGTGCTGAGCGAACTGTTCATCGAGGCGGGCGCGACACCGGGAGCCTGCGCGCTGGGGTCGGTGAAATCGCAGATCGGGCACACCAAGTGCGCGGCCGGCCTCGCCGGGCTGATCAAGGCGGCCCGGGCGGTCCACTCGGGGATTCGGCCGCCGACCCTGCACATCGACAGGCCCGTCCCGGCGTGGCAGGCGCAGACGAGCCCGTTCTCCTTCGACACGCGGCCCAGGCCGTGGACGGCGCCGGCGCAGCGGCGGATCGCGGGGGTGAGTGCCTTCGGGTTCGGCGGGACGAACTACCACGCGGTGCTGACGGGTTACGCCGGAGCCGAGGAGCCCCGGCACGCTCTGGAGGAGTGGCCGGGCGAGCTGTTCTGCTTCCGCGGTGCGGACCGGCGCGCCGCCGGCCGGGCGATGGCGCGGCTGGCCGCCAGGCTGGAGGAGAACGACGCGGCCGGGCGCCCGTGGGCGCTGCGCGACCTCGCCGCCGAGGTCGCGGCCGATCCCGGCACGGTGCGGGTCGCGGTCGTGGCCGCCGACTTGGACGAGCTGGCCGCCCGGCTGGAACGGGCGCGGGCCTTCGCCCCGGGCGCGGGTGTCCACGTACGGGAGGAGCAGGCGGACCCCGGCCAGGTCGCCTTCCTGTTCCCCGGGCAGGGCAGCCAACGCCCCGGAATGCTCGCCGAGTTGTTCACGGCGTTCCCCGCACTGCGGGAGCTGCTGGAGACCGCGCCGAGCGCGGTGGCCTCCGCGATGTTCCCCCCGGCGGCCTTCACCGCGCAGGAGCGGGCCGCACAGCGTGCCGCCGTCACCGACACCCGGATGGCCCAGCCGGCGCTGGGCCTGGCCGGCTCGGCGGCGCACCTGCTGCTCGGGACCCTGGGAGTGCGCCCGGACTGCGTGGCCGGGCACTCCTACGGCGAGCTCACCGCGCTGTGGGCGGCAGGGGTGTGGGACGCGGAGAGCCTGCTGCGGCTGAGCGCGCGCCGGGCCGAAGCCATCCTGGCCGCCGCCGGGGCGGATCCCGGGTCGATGGCGGCGGTGACGGCCGCGCCGGACGAGGTGCGGCCGATCGCCGAGCGCTCCGGCTGCGTCGTGGCGAACCACAACGCCCCCCGGCAGTGCGTGATATCCGGGCCGACCTCCGCCGTGTCCGGGGCCGTGGCGGCACTGCGGGAGGCCGGCCTGTCGGCGGAGCCGATCCCGGTGGCCTGCGCGTTCCACAGCGAGGTGGTGGCGGGAGCGTCGACTGCCCTCGCCGAGGAGCTGGCCGGGACGGCACTGGCCGAGGCCGCCGTCCCGGTCTGGTCGAACACGACGGCCGGCCCGTACCCGCAGTCCGCGCAGGAGGTACGGGGCCTGGTGGCCCGTCAGGTGGCCGAGCCGGTCCGGTTCGTGGAGCAGGTGGAGAACATGTACGCCGCAGGCGTGCGGACCTTCGTGGAAGCCGGCCCGGGCCGTGTGCTGTCCGGTCTCGTCGGCCGCATCCTGCACGACCGGCCGCACACGGTGGTCCCGCTGGACGTACCGGGGGAGCACGGGCTGGTCCGGCTGGTCACCGCGCTGGCGGAACTGGCCGCGGCGGGCGTGTCCGTGGCGCCGGAGGCGCTGTTCCGCGGCCGGACCTCCCGGCTCCCCGAGCGCGCTCCGCGGCGCCCGGGCTGGCTGGTGGACGGCCACCTCGTCCGCACGTCGGACGGTGCCCCGGTCGCCGGCGGCCTCCGCCCGGCCCGCCGGATCTCCGCGGCGGTGTCCGCGACCGCGGTTCCCGCAACGACCGCCGAGCGGGTGAACGGCCGCGGGACCCACGCCGTGGACGGGCTCCGGGCCTCCGGAAGCCTCCGGTACGCGGCAGCAGACGACATGGGAGGACATCAGATGGTCCAGGCCACGAACGGCGACCCGGCCGGAGGTTCCTGGCCCCCGGCGGTCGAAGGGACGCCCGGCTCGTCCGGCACCGAGGCCGCGGGATCGGATTCCGGTGCGACGGGCGAGTTCTACGGGTGGGTGGACGGTCGTTTCGTCCAGGCCGCGGGCGGCTACTCGGCTGCCGGTGGCCGCTGGGTTCCGGCGGTCGAAGGCATGCCCGGCCCTTCCGGCAGCGAGGTCGCGGGCTCGGGTTCCGGTGCGGTGGGCCCGGGCGTCGGGTGGGTGGACGGTCACCTGATCCGGGGCGAAGGCGGCATGCCGGTGGCCGGCGCGCACCGGCCCGGTGCTGCCGACGGCCGTGAACAGGTGGTCCTGGAGTACTTGCGCGGCTCGCGCGAACTGGTCCAGGCGCAGCGGGACGTCCTGCTGGGCTGGCTGGGCTCGGCGGCGCCGGTCGCGCCGCGGCCCGGGGCCGGCGCGGACCCGCTCGCGGGGCAGACCCCGGCCGGTTCGGTCCCGCTCCCCGGCCTCGCTGCCGGCGCGGGCCCGTGGCGGCCCGCTTTCGAACCGCTGGGCACCGGCCAAGGCCCTGCGGGCCCGCCGTACGCGGCTGCGGCTTCGGGCATGGGCCCCGGCCCGGGTGTGCAGGGGCAGCAGTACGGTGCGGCCTGGGGCTCGGCTGCTGCTCAGGGCCTTGCAGGTCCGCCGTACGCGGCTGCGGCTTCGGGCATGGGCCCCGGCCCGGGTGTGCAGGGGCAGCAGTACGGCGCGGCCTGGGGCTTGGCCGCCGGCCAGGGCCCTGCGGGGGCGCAGGGCGCGGGCCTGGCCGCCGGGTCGGAGGGCGTCCGTCCGGCCGGAGGTGCAGGCGGCTCGTGGCCGGCGGATCACGACGGGGTTCCGGCGGCCGCGGAACACGGGCCCGGGGCGTCCGGGAGCCGGCCTGCCGCTCCGGGTGCCGCGGTGCCCGGAGCCGCCCCGGCCGACGCGGCGACGGCACCCCCCGGTCGCGCCCCCCGGTCGTCGGAGGAGGTGATGGACGTGATCGTGGAGATCGTCCACACCCGGACCGGATACCCGAGGGACATGCTCGATCCCGGGCTGGACCTGGAGGCGGACCTGTCCATCGACTCCATCAAGCGCGTCGAGATCATCGGCGCCCTGGCCGACCGGATCGGCCTCCCGCAGGACCCGGGAGGCTCAGCCGAGTCCGCGGTCGAGGAGCTGTCCCGGATCAAGACGCTGCGCGGCATCGTCGACTGGGTCACCGCCCACACCGCGCCCCCGGCTCCCACCCGGCCCGCCCCGGGCGACCCTCGGCCGGCCACGGCCACGGCCACGGCCGCAGCCACGGTCAGCCGACTGCGCGTCGACCTGCTGCCCCTGCCCCCGGCGGCCTCGGACCCGGAGGCTCTCCGGGGTCTGCGGATCGGCCTCGTCGGGGACGGCCAGGCAGTCGCGCCCGCGCTCACCGAGGCCTTGCGGGCCCGGGGAGCGGACGTACGCGAACTCGCCGGAGCGGAAGCCGGGTTCGACGCGGTCCTCGACCTGTCCGCCCTGCGGCCGGGCACGGAGCCCGTCCTGCCCGACGCCTTTCCCGGGCTGCAGCGGGCCCTGACCGGTGGTGTGCGACGGCTCCTCCTCGTGACCGTGCACGGCGGCACCCCCGG
Organism: Streptomyces sp. NPDC060049; assembly: GCF_042736715.1. NCBI lineage: Bacteria > Bacillati > Actinomycetota > Actinomycetes > Kitasatosporales > Streptomycetaceae > Streptomyces > Streptomyces sp. NPDC060049. The sequence goes on along the minus strand of NZ_JBHWVV010000007.1, from coordinate 260,758 downwards.
AGCCGGCGTGCACGGCTTCGCCCGCAGCGCCGCGCTCGAATTCCCCGGCAGTCTGATCCGCGCGGTGGACGTCCACCCCAAGGAGGACCCGGAACGGATCGCGGCCCAGGTCCTCGCCGAGCTGAGCTGCGGGCTCCCGGTTCCCACCGTTCCCACCGGGCCCACCGGGCCCACCGGAGCCTCCGGTACCGTCGAGGACCCCGGATCCTCCGCCCCCGCCTCCGTCGGGTACACCGCCGAGGGGGTACGGGTCACGCGCCGGCCGGTGCCCGCACCGCTCGCGCCCGCAGACGGACCGCCGCCGCTCGACCGGGGCTCAGTCGTCCTGCTGACGGGCGGGGCCCGCGGGATCACCGCCCGGACCGCCCTCGCGCTGGCCCGGGCCACCGGTTGCCACGTAGAGCTGATGGGACGTACCCCGCAACCTCCGCCCGAGGCCGATGAGTTCGGGCACGCCACCGACCGGGTCGCCCTGCGCGCGGCCCTGATCGCCACCGGTCTGCGCACCCCGGCGGAGATCGAGGCCGCGGCCTCGCGCATCCTCGCCGAGCGCGAGGTGCGCGGCACGCTGTCGGCCCTCGCCGCCGTGGCCGCCTCCGTCCGCTACCACTGCGCGGACGTCACGGACGAGCAGGCGGTGAAGGCCGTCGTGGCCGACGTACGGGCACGGCACGGTCGGCTGGACGGCATCGTGCACGGAGCCGGGACGCTGAACGACGGGCTGCTCCGCGACAAGCAACCGGACGTCTTCGCCCGGGTGTTCACGACGAAGGTGGCCGGTGCCCGCCATCTGGCCGCCGCGGCGGCCGAGCACGGAGCGGCGCCCGCTCCCCGCTTCCTCGCCCTGTTCGGCAGTGTGGCCGGGGTGTACGGCAACCGGGGCCAGACCGATTACGCCGCCGCGAACGACGCGCTCGACGGCCTCGCCCACACCTGGGCGGAGTCCTTCCCGGGCCGGGTGCTTTCCGTGGACTGGGGTCCCTGGGCCGCGGAGGCGGGCGGGATGGTCAGTCCCGAACTGGCCCGCGCCTACGCCCGGCGCGGCATCCCGCTCATCGAACCGGACGCGGGCGGCGCCGCGTTCCTCGCCGAGCTCGCGCACGGGAGCGACGTACAGGTGGTCCTGATGGCCGAGGGGAGTGAGGGGCGTGGCTGACGGGCGGCGCGGTCGGGGCCCGCGGCCGACCGACGCGGCGATCGTCGGGATGGGCGCGGTGTTCCCGGGCGCCGCGGACCTGGCCTCGTACCGCCGCAACCTCCTCGCCGGCACGGACTGCATCGGCGACGTGCCGCCCGGGCGCTGGGACCCCGAGGTGTACTACGACCCGGACGGCGCCAGCGGACCGGCGGCCGGAGACCGGTTCTACTGTCGGCGCGGCGGCTTCGTGGACGGGCTCGCGGCCTTCGACCCGACCCGGTTCGGGATCATGCCGGCCACCGTCGAAGGGGCCGAACCGGATCAGATGCTGGCCCTGCACGCCACGGCGGAGGCGATCGCGGACGCGGGTGGCGACGCCCGCCTGCCGGCCGACCGCTCACGGATCGGGGTGGTGCTGGGGCGCGGCGGGTTCATGGGGGTGGCCACGGCGCGGCTCGACCAACGGGTGCGTACGGCACACCAGTTGGCGCAGACCCTACGGGAACTCGCGCCGGAGCTGGGCGAGCGGCGGATCGCGGCGGTGCGCTCGGCCTTCCAGGACGCCCTGGGTCCGGAGCGGCCGGAGGCGTCGATCGGACTCGTGCCGAGCTTCACGGCCGCGCGCACGGCGAACCGGCTGGACTTCCGGGGCCCCGCCTACACCCTGGACGCCGCGTGCGCGTCCTCACTGTTGGCGGTGGACCAGGCGGTGGGGCTGCTGGCCGGCGGGCGCTGCGACGCGGTGGTCGCCGGCGCCGTGCACCACTGCCACATCGCCACCCTGTGGAGCGTGTTCACGCAGCTGCGGGCCCTGAGCCCCAGCGAGCGCATCCGGCCCTTCGACCGGCGGGCCGACGGGACCCTGCTGTCCGAGGGAACCGGGGTGGTGCTGCTGAAGCGACTCGCGGACGCGGAGCGGGACGGCGACCGGATCTACGCGGTGATCCGCGGTACGGGCGTGGCCGGGGACGGCAGGGCCGCGAGCCTGATGAGCCCGCTCGTCGCGGGCCAGGTGCGGGCGTTGGAACGGGCCTGGCGCGAAGCCGGCCTGGACCCGCGCGCGCCCGGTGCGCTCGGACTCCTGGAGGCGCACGGTACCGGGACACCCGTGGGTGACGCGGCCGAACTGGAGACACTGGCCGCGGTGTTCGGAGCCCCGGGGGAGGGCACCCGACGCGGAACCGCCCGCGGGACCGGAGACGCCGTCGGAGCCGAAGACGGAGACGGAGCCGGAGACGGAGCCGGAGACGGGATCGGCTTCGGCTCGGTCAAGTCGATGCTCGGCCACACCATGCAGGCCTCCGGCATGGCCGGGCTGATCAAGGCCGCGCTCGCGGTCCACGAGGGGGTGCTGCCGCCGACGCTGCACCTGGAGGAGCCGCACCCGGACCTGGCCCGGACGCGTATGCGGCCGGTGACGACGGCCCGGCCGTGGGAACGCGGGCAGGCTCCGCGCCGCGCCGGGGTCAACGCGTTCGGCTTCGGTGGCATCAACGCGCACGTGGTGCTGGAGGAGGCTCCCGGCTCCGTGCGCCCGGTCGCGCCCGGCCGGCGGTTCCTGGCCCTGGGCGGCTCGGCCGCGCCGGTGGGAGCGGACGCGGACGCGCGGGAGGACGTACTCCTGATGGAGGCGGCCGACGCGGCGGAACTGTCGGTCCGGCTGACGAGCGGTTCCCCGCGATCCGGGGGTGAGGGGCCGTACCGGCTCGCCGTGGTGGGGCCGACGCCCCAGCGGCTCGCGCTGGCCGCCAAGGTGGTGGCACGCGGACGGGCTTGGCGGGGGCGCGGGGACGTGTGGTTCGCACCGGAACCGCTGGGCGGCCGGGTGGCGTTCCTGTTCCCCGGCCTGGAACCGGAGTTCACTCCGGCGCTGGACGACGTGGCGGACCGGCTCGGGCTGGAGCGGCCCCGGCTGGGCCGGGGCGGCGAGTTGGTGGAGCGGGCCCTGGACGCGATCGCGACGGGTCGCTTCTTCGCCCGGGTGCTGCCGGAACTCGGGGTCGAGGCCGATGTGCTGGCCGGGCACAGCCTGGGGGAGTGGGCGGCGATGGTCGCGGCCGGGATGTATCCGCAGGACGCGGTCGACACCTTCCTCGAGTCGCTGCGCCCTGGCTCGCTGAAGGTGCCGGACCTGGTCTACGCGGCGCTGGGGTGCGGGAGCCGGCGGGCGGAGGCGGGGCTCCACGGCCTGGACGGTGTGGTGGTCAGTCACGACAACTGCCCGCACCAGTCGGTGATATGCGGGGAGCCGGCCCAAGTCGCCGCCGCGCTGGCACGGTTGAGGGCAGAGGGGGTGCTCGGCCAGGAACTCCCCTTCCGCTCCGGTTTCCACACCCCGATGTGGGAGCCCTACCTCGGTCAGGTCCGCGCCGCGTTCGGCCGGCTGCCGCTGCGGCCGAGCACCTTGCCCCTCTGGTCGGCGACCACGTGCGCGCCGTTCCCCCCGGCCCAGGACGAGGTGCGGTCGCTCGTGGTCCGCCATCTCCTGGAGCCGGTCCGATTCCGCGAGTTGACGCTCCGGCTGTACGAGGACGCCGGCGTCCGCAGCTTCGTCACGCTGGGCCCGGGCACCCTGCCGGGCTTCGTCGAGGACACCCTGCGCGAGCGCCCCCACCTCTCGGTGTCGGCCTCCTCCCCGCGCCTCCCCGGCCTGGCCGCCCTCCGGCGCACCTGCGCCGCCCTGTGGGCCGAGGGGCACGCCCCGCGCTGGGACCGGCTGTCCCCGGCGGGAGAGGACGTCGCCGATCGGGCGGCCACGGCGCCGGCCGCCCGGCCTGCCCCGACGGGACCGCCCGCGCCGGGGCGTGCCGTGCCCTTGGACCTCGGGTCGCCGCTGGTCCGACTGGGGGAGGCGGCGCGCACGGCCCTGAGCGGCCTCCTGCCGGGCGCCGGGGCTCCCGCCCCCGCAGCCCCCGCCGCCCCGGCGGCCACGGGCTCACGCCCCGTCCTGCTCTCCGCGCTGGACGCGGTCCTCACCGAGACCGCTCCGGGCGGTCGCGTCGGGAAGCAGACCCTGCGGCTGTCGCTGGCCGCGCTGCCCTACGTACGGGACCACTGCGTGTACCTGCAGCCCGAGGGGTGGGCGGAGGAATCGGACTGGTTCCCCGTCGTGCCCATGACGACCACGTTGGAGCTGGCGGCCGGAGCCGCACTGCGGCACGCCCCGCCCGGCCTGGCCGTCACCGGCTACGACCGGGTACGGGCCCTGCGGTGGCTCCCCGTCGAACCGGCCCTCGACGTCGAGGTCACCGTGCGGGACGACGGGCCCGGCCGCACGCGCGTCACCCTCGGCGACTACGCCGACGTGGTCGTCCTCCTCGGCGAGCGGTACGGACGCCTGCCCGGGCCCGATCCCACTCCCCTGCACGACCCGCGACCGGCCCCCGTCAGCGCCGAGGCGCTCTACCGGGACCGCTGGATGTTCCACGGCCCCCGCTTCGCCGGCGTGCACGAGGTGCGGGCCGTGGGCACGGACGGAATCCGCGGAGTGCTGCGGGCACTGCCCGACCCCGGCGCGCTGCTCGACGCCGCCGGTCAGCTGTTCGGGCACTGGATGCAGCTGCGGCTCCCGGTGGACCGGCTGGTCTTCCCGGCAGCCGTCGACCGCATCCGGTTCTCAGGGCCCCCGCCCGCCCCGCACGAGCTCGTCGCCGCCACGGCCCGGATCCGCGAGGTGCGCGACGTCACCGTGCGCGGCGACCTCGAGCTGTGCCGGGCCGACGGCGAGGTGTGGGCCCGGATCGACGGCTGGACGTACCGCCGCTTCGGCGCCGACGAGCGGGTCTGGCCGATGAAGTTCACCCCGGAGGTCTGCGGCATCGGCGAACCCCAGCCCGAGGGCTGGTGCCTGGCCCGTCGCCGCTGGACCGACCCCGCGTCGCAGGAGCTCGTCATGCGCCGCTACCTGGGCGCCGCCGAGCGCACGGCGTACGAGCGGCTGGCGCCGCGTGCGCGGGCACCCTGGCTGCTGGGCCGGATCGCCGCCAAGGACGCGCTGCGGCAACTGCTGTGGGACGGCGGAGCCGGGCCGGTCTTCCCGGTGGAGGTGCCGGTCGGCAACGACCCGGCCGGCCGGCCCGTCGCGCAGGGCGCCCTGGCCCGCGGGGTCCGGCTGACGATCGCCCACAAGGACCGGATCGCGGTCGCCCTCGCGCACCGCGACCAGCCGGTCGGCATCGACGTGGAGCCGGTCACCACCGACCCGGACGCGCTGATCCGCGTCGCGCTGACACCCGGCGAACTCGCCCTGGCCGAAGGGCTGGCGGCCCACGACGGCACCGGTCTGCCGGCCGCCCTCACGGTCCTGTGGTGCGCCAAGGAGGCAGCGGCCAAAGCGGCGGGAACCGGACTCGGCGGCCGGCCGCGCGACTGGCGGGCGGCCGGTGACCCCGGCTCCGGCCGACTGCGGGTGCTGTCCCCGGACGGACACCCGTACCCGATCCGAACCACCCTGCTCGCGGACGCGCCACTCGACCACGTCGTCGCCTGGACCGACCGTCGCGCGGCTCCGTCCACCGTCCCCTTCCACCTCACGGAGACCAGTCATGGCAGCTGACATCCTCGCCGAGATCACGGGCATGCTCGTGGAGATCGTCGGTGACGAGTTCCTCCTCGCGGACGAGGTCACGATGAAGACGACGTTCAACGAGGACCTCGCCCTGGAGAGCATCGAGTTCGTCGCCCTCGCCGAACTGCTCCACCACCGCTACGGCGCCGAAGTGGACCTGATGGGCTTCCTGTCCGAGAAGGACATGGACGCCATCCTCGCGATGTCCGTCGGCGAACTCGTCACGCACATCGGCCGGATCACGCACGCCTCCCTCGCCCGGGTCTCGGCCGCCACGGCCGCCGCGCCCGCGTCGGACGGCTGATCCCGCCATGGCCTTCGTCCCGGCGGACTCGGTCCGCTTCCACGTCCAGCAACTGCCGGCCGGCCCGGGCGCGTCCGGCCGTGACCGTCCGGACCGCCCCGTCGTGGTCTTCCTGCACGGACTGGTCGTCGACAACCTGTCCTCCTTCTACTGCCCGCTCGCCGTCCCGGCGGCCAGGGCCGGGCACGAGGTCGTCCTCTACGACCTCCGCGGCCACGGCCGCACCGAACGGCCGGCCACCGGCTACGACAGCCGCACCGCCGTGGGGGACCTCTTCGGCCTGCTCGGCGAGCTCGGCCTCGGCCGGCGCCCCGTGCACCTGGTCGGCAACAGCTACGGAGGCACCCTGGCGCTGCACGCCGCTCTCGCCCGGCCCGACCGCGTCACCGGGCTCACGCTGCTCGAACCACCGCTCAGCGGAGCGTGGGTGGAGAACATGGTGGACACCCTGTCGGCCGCCGCCCTCAGCCTCGAGGACAGTCCGGTACCCGACGAGCTGCGCACCCTGCGCCTGCGCAAAGCGGCCAACCTCACGGCGATCGCGGACGACCTGCTCAACCGCACCACGCTCATCGACGACATCGCGGCGAGCCGCACCTTCACCCCGGACGACTACGCCGGACTGCGCTGCCCGGTCCTGATCGTCTGCGGCGAGCATTCCGAACTGGTGCCCGGCGCCCGGGAACTGGCCCGCCACGCCCCGAACGTCGCCGCGATCCGGATCCTGCCGGGTCTGGGGCACGACGTGCTGAAGGAGAGCAGCGGGGCGCTGCGGGAGGCCGTACTCGCCCATCTCGACACGGTGGCCACGGCGGCCGCGCCGACCCCGGCGCGGCGACGGGCGGGGGTGCTGGTCCCATGAAGGTGCTCTTCACGGTTCCGCCGCTGGCGGGGCACGTCAATCCGACCGTGGCGGTCGGCTCCGAACTGGCCGCCCGCGGACACGAGGTCGCCTGGACGGGTCCCCCCGGGGCGCTCACCCGGCTGCTGCCCGACCACGCCCGGATCCTGCCCGCCGGAGAGGAGGCGGGCGGCGGGTACGCGATGCTGCACGCCCGCTGGCGCGATCTGCGCGGGGTCGGGGCGCTGCGGTTCCTGTGGGAAGAGGCGCTGGTACCGCTGGCCACGGCGATGGTGCCGGGTGTCACGCGAGCGGTCCGCGCCTTCGAGCCGGACGTGCTCGTCGCCGACCAGCAGGCCCTCGCCGGCCCGGTGGTCGCGCGGCAGCTCGGCGTGCCGTGGGTGACGTCCGCCAGCACCTCGGCCGAACTCACCCGGCCCTTCGCGGACTTCCCGAAGGTAGGGGAGTGGGTGGCCGCACAGATCGGCGGGCTGCTCGCGCAGTGCGGGGCCGACTGGGACACGGCGGGCCCCGGTGGGGATCCGCGGTTCTCGGACCGGCTGGTCCTGGTGTTCTCCAGCCGTGAACTCGTCGGCGGGGGCGAGGACTTCCCGCCGCACTACGCCTTCGTCGGCCCGGCCTTCGGCGCCCGGCCGCCCGCGCCCGGGTTCCCCTGGGAGCGTTTGGACCCGGCGCGGCGCCGGGTGCTCGTATCACTGGGGACCCTCAACCAGGAAGCCGGCGGCCGGTTCTACGCCGCGGTACTGGAGGCGGCCGAACGGCTTGGTGAGGACGTCCAGTTGGTGCTGGCGGCCCCCTCCTCCCTGGTCGGGCCGGTACCCGGGAACGTGCTGCTGCGGGAGAGCGTTCCGCAGCTGGAGTTGCTGCCGCACCTGGACGCGGTGGTCTGCCACGGCGGACACAACACCGTCTGCGAGGCCCTCGCGCACGGGCTGCCCCTGGTGGTCGCGCCGATCCGCGACGACCAGCCGATCGTCGCCCGGCAGGTCGTCGAAGCCGGGGCCGGGGTGCGGGTGCGGTTCGGCAGGACCAGGGCCGAGGAACTGCGCGACGCGCTGACCGCCGTCCTGGACGAACCACTACACCGCCGGGGCGCCCGGCGGATCCAGGCCTCATTCGCCGCCGCGGGCGGGGCCGCCGCCGCGGCCGACCGGTTGGAGAAACTCATATGACGCGCTCCGCGATCCCTCCCGTCCCCCCGTTCTCCGCCTCCCCTCCCCGCGTCCCGTGGACCTCCGTGGTGCTGCTGGCCGCGCTCGGCGCGGGCACCGTGCGCGCCGCCCGCCGGCTGCGGGCGATCCCGGTACTGCCCATGACCGCTCCCATGACGGGGCCCGCGGCCGCCGGGGTGCCGCGCGCCGCCGGCTGGCGCCTGCTCGCCGCACCAGGCGTCGAGCCCGACGCGGCCACGTTCCTCGCCGCGTGCGCGCACGCCGACCGGGAAGGGCTGGCAGTACTGGACCTGCTGCCCGGGGACCTGGCCACCGAACGGGCGCTGGGACTGCTGCGGCTCGTCGATCCCGCCGGTTACCGGCAGGACCGGCTCGGCGAGGGGCGCGGGGCCGGGTTCGCCGTGCTCGTCTCCGAAGACGTGCTCGCGCGGGCCGGAGTGGATCCCGCCGAGCCGTACCGCGGTCCGGCGGAACTCCTGGCACTGACCCGGCGTCTGAAGGAGTATGCGGCGGACGCCACGGGACTGGCCGTCGCACCGGCCCTGAGCTGCGGACCGGCGCCGGACGCCGCCGGGGCGGCGCGCGCCGGTGAACTCCGGGCCCAGGGGCTGCCACCGGGGCCTTTGGCCGCCGCGCAGCTCGCCGGGCTGGCGCTGCTCGCGGGCGCGGCCGTGCGCCAGGGCAGGTGGGGAGCCGCCGCGGCCGGACTGTACTGGATCCAGCCCTACCTGGCCCTCGGCTGGCCCGGGGCTCCGCTGCGCCCCGCCGATCTCGCCCGTGCCACGGCCACCCGGCCGGTACGCTCCCTCGGCGCGGCCCTGCGCACGGCCGCCGCCACGACGCGTTCCCGGCGTGTCCGGGACGCCGCGCCCGAGAGCGGCGGGGACCTCGCGCGGGCCGCCGTCCGGGCCGCGACCTACCGGGCCGATCTGTCCGCCGGGACCGACCGCTTCCTCGAACCGCGCCGCCCGGACTGCCCCTGGTGCGGTTCCGACCAGCTGTCCGTCCGGGTCCGGGTGCCCGATCTGCTCCAGGCCAAGCCCGGACGGTTCACCCTGGAGAGCTGCGCCGACTGCGACCACGTCTTCCAGAACCCCCGACTGACCCTGGAGGGTCTGGAGTTCTACTACCGCGACTTCTACGACGGCCGCGGTGGCGAGGGAGCGGCCACGGTCTTCGGGCGGCTGGGCGCCGCCTACCGGGGCCGCGCCGAGATGCTCCGCCCCCATGCCGACCCGGTGTCCTGGCTCGACGTCGGCACCGGACACGGCCACTTCTGCAACGCGGCGCGGGACGTCTGGCCGGACACCCGCTTCGACGGGCTGGACATGGGCGACGGAGTGCGCGGGGCGGAGCGGCGCGGCTGGGTGGAGACGGCACACCAGGGCCAGTTCCCGGAGTTCGCGGTCAAACTGGCCGGCCAGTACGACGTGGTCAGCATGTACCACTACCTGGAGCACACCCGGGACCCGCTCACGGAACTCGACACGGCGGCCGCCGTCCTGGTCCCCGGCGGCCATCTGGCCATCGAGCTCCCCGACCCGCAGTCGCGCATGGCCCGGCTCCTCGGCCCGGCCTGGCTGCCCTGGTTCCAGCCGCAGCACCAGCACCTGATCCCTTCCGCGAACCTGCGCGAGGCGCTGGCCGACCGCGGGTTCACCGTGCTCGCCGAGGAACACGGGTCGGCCCACCAGGGCAACGACTTCTTCGGCGCGGTCGCCCTGACCGCGACGCGGCTGGCCCCGGACCCGGACCGGCCGTGGGCCTCCCCGGCCACGCCCGGCCGGCGTGCCCTCGGCCACGCCGTACGGGTGGCGGCGCTGCCGTGCTTCGCCGCCGCGGCGGTGCTCGACGGGGTGCGCACGGTCGTCGCCCGGCGCACGGACGGCGGGAACGCCTACCGGATGCTGGCCCGCAAGGACGAGCGGTGACGGGCGCGGCCGCCCCCGCCGCGGGGGGCGGAGCCTCCCGCGGCGGCACCGACGGCGCCGTCGCAGTCTCCTCCGATCCCCCCGCCCCCGCCCCCGCCCCCGCCGGAGCCGACCTCGCCCGCCGGGCCACCGCCGACCCGCTCTTCCGCCTCGTCGCCTATGCCCTGGAGAGCGCCCACGGCCGGCCCCCGGCCGCCGTCTGGAGTGCCCCGTACACCTTTCACCTGGGCTCGCCCGGCCTGGTCGCGGCCGCGGGCTGGCCGGTGGCGGCCGCCGCCGCGCCCCGTAGCGACGGGCTCGTACGGCTCAGCTCCCTCGGCCATCCCGCGGACAGCTGCGACCTGCCGCTGACCCTGTCCGGGCCGCCCCCCGCCACCCCCGACTGGGCCGTCCGCCCGTACGCCCTGCTCCGCGCACTGGCCCGGGCCGGATACGGCCGAGGCGGCACCGACCTGCACCTGCAGGGCTCCCTCACCCCGGCCGCCGGCCTGGCCACGGCGGAGGCGGCCGACTGCGCGGTGGCCCTGGCGGTGGCCGACGTGCACACGCCGCAGGGGGAGGACCCCGACCGCGCGCGGCTGGCCCGGCTGATGGCCGGTGCGCTGCCGGACGGCGACGACGCGCTGCGCCGGGGTGCGCTCTTCGCCCGGCTCGGCAAGGCCCTTCTGCTGGGCCAGGGTTCGCGCCGGCGGGAACCCCGGCGGCTGCGACAGCGGTACGTCGCCTTCGACCCGGCCGAATCCGGTGCGCGCCTGGTGCTGATGGCCGTGCGCGGGAGTTCCGGGGGCACGGCCCGGGCTGCGGACCTGGCCCGGGCCGTGGGACGCGCCCGCCGGGCCGGGTCCCTGAGCGCGTGGCCGCCCGGGCAGCGGCCCGGACGGAGCGTGCTGGTGCTGCTGCCCGAGGCACGGCTGACGGCGGTGCGGGCGGCGGTCGCGGAGGACTTCCGCGACCGGGGGCGGCCCGTGCCCCGGTTCCTGAATATCGCCGTGGCCGGTGCGGCCCGGCGCGAGCAATGACTCCACTCACCCGCCACCGCACGCCCCCCACCCCGTACGACCTTGGCCACCCCATCACGAGGAGGAACCACCCATGCCCATCCATCCGTCAACGACGGCGGGCGCGAGAGCGCGGACCCGCCGGTCCGCGCTCGTCGCCGGACTCGGCGCGCTCGGCCTGCTGGGCGCCTTCACCATCGCCAACTCTCAGGCCGCCGAAGGCGGTTCCGCCGCCCTCGCGCACACTGCCGCACTGCCGGCCTACGACCACGTGGTCGTCGTCGTGTACGAGAACAAGCAGTACGGCGAGATCATCGGCAGCGCCAACGCGCCGTACGTCAACCAGCTCGCCAACGGCGGCGCGAGCCTGACCGGCATGAAGGCACTGACCCACCCCAGCCAGCCGAACTACTTCAACCTCTTCTCCGGCGCCACCCAGGGCATTACCGGGGACGGCTGCTACACCCCGCAGTCGATGACCGCGCCCAACCTCGGCCAGGAGCTGATCGCGGCCGGCAAGACCTTCGCGACGTACAACGAGGACCTGCCGGGCGAGGGGTCCACGGCCTGCACGAACGGCCAGTACGCGCAGAAGCACAACCCCTGGTTCGCCTTCAAGAACGTGCCGCTGAACACCGGGAAGACCTGGTCGCAGTTCCCGCAGGGCAATTTCGCGGCGCTGCCGAACCTGTCCTTCGTGGTGCCCAACCAGTGCAACGACATGCACTCCTGCCCGGTCGCCACGGGCGACACCTGGACGAAGAACAACATCGACGCCTACGCGCAGTGGGCGAAGGCCAACAACAGCCTGCTGGTCCTGACATGGGACGAGGACAACTACCTCGGCTCCAACCAGATCGCCACGGTCTTCTACGGGGCGAACGTCAAGACGGGCAAGTACGCCACCGCCTTCAACCACCACCACCTGCTGCGCACCTTCGAGGACCTCTTCGGCACGGGGCACGCGGGGAACGCGGCCAACGTCCAGCCGATCAGCGAGGTGTTCGGCGGCTCCACCGAACCCACGCCGACCCCGACTCCCACGTCCACCCCGACTCCCACCCCCACCCCGACTCCCACCCCCACCCCGACACCCACCGCGACCCCGACCGACGGTGATCTGAAACTGGCCAACCCCGGGTCGCAAACGTGCAAGTTCAATCAGAGCTGCACCGTCCAGCTCACCACCACCGGAGGAAGGCCCCCGGTCCGCTACTCCGCCACCGGACTCCCCTGGGGCCTGGCCCTGGACGCCGCCACCGGCCGCGTCACCGGCAAGCCGTGGGCGATCGGCACCCTCCAGATCACCGCCACCGCCACCGACTCCGCCGGAGCCACCGCCGCCGCCACCTTCCCCCTCACCGTCAACTGGTTCTGAAAGAGGCATCCGTGTACCTGTCGACCAGCCGAGCGGCGGACATCGCCGCGGACCCTGCGGCTCCGAAGGGCCCCCTGCGGGCCGTCCCCGGCACGGTGCTCGCGCTCGGCCTGGTCAGCCTGGTCACGGATGTCTCCGCGGAGATGGTCACCGCCGTCCTGCCGCTGTACCTGGTGGCCGGACTCGGGATGTCCCCGCTCGCCTTCGGCGCCCTGGACGGGCTGAACCAGGGCGCCACCGCGCTGCTGCGCCTCGTGGGCGGACGGGTCTCGGACCGCACCCACCGCCGCAAGCTCGTCGCCGGCACCGGCTACGCGATCTCCGCCGCGTGCAAGGCGGCCCTCCTGGTGGCCACCGCCCCCTGGTCGGTGGCGGTGGTGCTCGCCGCCGACCGGACCGGCAAGGGACTGCGCACCGCCCCGCGCGACGCGCTGATCTCGCTGTCCTGCGCGCCGGGGGAGCAGGGCCGGGCCTTCGGCGTGCACCGCGCGCTGGACACGGCCGGGGCGCTGCTGGGGCCACTGGCTGCGTTCGGCGTGCTGTGGGTGGCGGTGGACGGGTACGAAGCCGTCTTCACCGTGAGCTGCTGCGTCGCGGTGCTGGGGGTCGTGGTGCTGGCCCTGTTCGTACGCGAGAGCCCCGCACCGGCGCCGGCCGCCGGGGCGCCCCCGGCCCGCGACCTCCTGCGGATCCCCGGCCTGCGGCGGCTGTGCCTGACCGCCGCCGCCCTCGGGCTGTTCACCGTCACGGACGCCTTCCTCTACCTCCTGCTCCAGCGGCGCCTCGACCTGCCCGTCGCCTACTTCCCCCTGCTGCCCGTCGCCACGGCGGCCGTGTTCCTGCTGGCCGCGCTGCCCGTGGGCCGGCTCGCCGACCGGCTGGGGCGCCACCGGGTCTTCCTCGGCGGGCACCTGCTGCTGCTCGGCGCCTGCGTGCTGCTCCTGGCGCCGGTGCCGGCCGGGCCGCTGCTCGCCCTCGGGGTACTCGGGCTGCTCGGACTGTTCTACGCGGCCACCGACGGGGTGCTGATGGCCGCCGCCGGGCCGCTGCTGCCCGCCGGACTGCGCACCACCGGCCTCGCGGTGCTGCAGACGGCGCAGGCCCTGGCACGGTTCGCGGGATCCCTGCTGTTCGGGGCGGCCTGGACGCTCTGGGGCCCGGGCCCGGCGCTGGGAGCGGCGGCCGGTGGGCTCCTGCTGGCCCTGACCGCGACCGCAGTGCTCGGCGGCCGCCGGCGCACGGGCCGGGCCGGGGACGGCCGCGGCCGGGAGGACGGTGCCCGGTAACGGTGGGCGGGAGCGGTACACCGACCCGCGTTTCACGATCATGGCCGGATCCGAGCGGGTCCGCGGGGGTGCCCGGAACGCATCGCCGAAGATCCCTCAGCGGGCGCCGCCCGTGGCTTACGATCTCGGCGGACGGTCCCGTCCCGTGATCGCCGCTCGCCCCGCACTCGTGGAGGTCAACCGTGTCCCGGACGGCCAGAGGTAACCGCACTCGCCGCAACAGCCTCCGTATCCGCGTCGCGGCAGCAGCCGCCGCGGCGGGCGCGTTCCTCGTCGCGGGATGTTCCTCGGGCGACGACGGCCCGGGCGAGGCGGCCGGCGGAGTACCAGTCGTCGAGAAGGGCAAACTGACGACCTGCACCCACCTGCCGTACCCGCCGTTCCAGTTCGAGAAGGACGGAAAGGTCGTCGGTTTCGACGTGGCCCTGGTCGACCTGGTGGCGAGCCGGCTCGAGGTCGAGCAGAAGATCCTCGACACGCCCTTCGAGAACTTCAAGACCGGTGCCTTCCTGAACTCCGGCGAGTGCGACCTCGCGGCGGCCGGCATGACGATCACCGACGAGCGCAAGAAGAACGTCGACTTCTCCGTCCCCTACTTCGACGCGACCCAGGCACTGCTCGTCACCAAGAAGAGCGGCGTCACCTCCCTCGCCGACCTCAAGGCGAAGTCGAAGAAGCTGGGCGCGCAGGCCGAGACCACCGGTGAGAGCTACGCCAAGGGCCAGGGGTTCGACCCGGTCGCCTTCGAGAGCTCGGACGCGGTGCTCAACGGACTGCGCACCGGACAGGTCGACGGCGTCGTCATCGACTATCCGGTCGTCCAGGGCTGGCTCAAGGACCCCAAGAACGCGGCCGAGTTCACCCTCGCGCAGAACATCGAAACGGGCGAGCAGTACGGCTTCTCGGTGAAGAAGGGCAACACCGCCCTCGTGGCGGCGATCGACAAGGCGATCACGGACGCCAAGGCCGACGGCACCTACAAGAAGCTCTACGAGCAGTGGATCGGCCCGCTGCCCCAGGCCGCGCCGTGACCTCGAGGCTGACCCGCCGCCAGCGCCGCCGCGTGTCGCAGGGCGCGCAGTACGCGCTCTTCGCCACCGTGCTGGTGCTGGTCGGCGTGAACGCCGACTGGGCCCGGCTGCAGAACCAGTTCGCCCAGAAGGACCTCGCGCAGCAGCTCTTTCCGGAGATCATCACCACGGCCCTGCGCAACACGGTGATCTACACGCTGTCCGGGTTCCTCCTCGGCCTGGTCCTCGGCCTGGTCGTCGCCATGATGCGGCTGTCCTCGGTGGCCCCCTACCGGTGGGTCGCCGGGGTCTACATCGAACTGTTCCGCGGACTCCCGGCCCTGCTGATCTTCATCTTCGTCGGCGTGGCGGTGCCCCTGGCCTTCCCCGGTACGGAGATCCCCGGCGGCACGTACGGCAAGGTGGCCCTCGGACTCGGCCTGGTCGCCGCCGCCTACATGGCGGAAACGATTCGGGCCGGCATCCAGGCGGTCCCCAAAGGCCAACTGGAGGCGGCCCGCTCGCTGGGCTTCTCGCACGCCCGCGCCATGGTCTCGATCGTCATTCCCCAAGCCTTCCGCATCGTCATCCCGCCGCTGACCAACGAACTGGTCCTGCTGTTCAAGGACTCCTCGCTCGTCCTGTTCCTCGGCGTGACGCTGCAGGAGCGGGAGCTGACGAAGTTCGGGAGGGACCTCGCCAGCCAGACCGCCAACTCCACCCCGATCCTGGTCGCGGGACTGTGCTACCTCCTGGTGACCGTGCCGCTGAGCTTCGTGGTGCGCCGCCTGGAGACCCGCGCGGCCAAGGCCACGTGAGGACGAGATGCCACAGGAGACGCAAGCGGTGGACACGACGGCCAAGGACGGCCCGGAGATCGAGATCCGCGCCCTGCACAAGTCCTTCGGCGACAACCACGTCCTGCGCGGCATCGACCTGGAGATCGCGCGGGGCGAGGTGGTGTGCGTCATCGGGCCGTCCGGCTCGGGCAAATCGACGCTGCTGCGCTGTGTGAACCTGCTGGAGGAACCCAGCGAGGGTCGCGTCTTCGTCGGCGGGACGGAAGTCACCGACCTGGACGTGGACATCGACGCCGTACGCCGCCGCATCGGCATGGTCTTCCAGCAGTTCAACCTCTTCCCGCACCTCGACGTCACCGGGAACCTCACCCTGCCCCAGCGCCGGGTCCTGGGCAGGGACAAGGCCCGGGCCGCGGCCGTGGCCCGCGAGAACCTCGCCCGAGTCGGTCTCTCCGACAAGGCCGGGGCCTTCCCCGCCCAGCTGTCCGGCGGGCAGCAGCAGCGGGTGGCGATCGCCAGGGCGCTGTCGATGGGCCCGGAGGTGATGCTCTTCGACGAGCCGACCTCGGCGCTCGACCCCGAACTCGTCGGCGAGGTACTGGCGGTGATGCGGATGCTGGCGAGCGAGGGCATGACGATGATGGTCGTCACCCACGAGATGAGCTTCGCCCGCGAGGTCGCGGACCGGGTCGTCTTCATGGACGGCGGAGTGGTCGTCGAGCAGGGGCCGGCGGCGCAGGTGGTCGGGGCCCCCCGGCACGAGCGGACCAGGAGCTTCCTCAACCGCATCCTGGACCCGGCGGCGGCCGAGGCACCCGGCCCCGCGGGCGAGGACCCGGGGCAGGGCGAGGACGCCTGAATCCCGTCGGTCCCCGGCGCGGCCCCGGCCCCGCGACGTGGGACACCGGGCGCGAGACCCGGGCCCGCCCCGCGGCGCCGCCCCGCCGATGGGGCAGGATGGCAGCCCGTTCCGCATGCGCGTGCATGTCCGAACGCGGCTTCCCTCACGACGAACTGACAGGTGACAAGGTGACGACACACCTCATACGGCGGCCGGCGGGTCCCCCCGCCGCTTCCCCGCTCCGGCGAGGGGCGGAGGACGTCCGTTGAACCGGGACCTCGTCCTGCACGACTGGCTCGTCGCCGGCATCGCCCTCGCCGCGGGCGCGCTCGCCGGTCTGCTCCTGCGCGCCCTGGTGCGGTGGCTGGGCAAGCACGCCCTCCGGACGCGCTGGAGCGGCGACGACATCATCGTCGACGCGCTGCGCACCTTCGCGCCGGGGGCGGCCGTCATCGCGGGCGCCGCCGTGGCCGCCTCGACGCTGCCCCTCAGCACGCGGGTCTCCGGCTGGGTGAACCAGTCGCTGACGGCCCTGCTGATCCTCATGGCGACGTTCGGCGCGGCCCGCGTCGTCGCCGGACTCGTCCGGTCCGTGGCCCAGGCGCGGACGGGCGTGGCCGGATCGGCCACCATCTTCGTCAACATCACGCGGGTCGTGGTGCTCGCGATGGGCATGCTCGTCGCACTCGAAAGCGTGGGCGTGTCCATCGCACCGCTGCTCACCGCTCTCGGGGTGGGCGGTCTGGCGGTCGCCCTGGCGCTGCAGGACACCCTCGCCAACCTCTTCGCCGGCGTGCACATCCTCGCCTCGAAGACGGTGCAGCCCGGTGACTACATCCGCCTCACGAGCGGCGAGGAGGGCTACGTCGTCGACATCAACTGGCGCAACACCGTGGTCCGCAACCTGTCGAACAACCTGGTGATCATCCCCAACGGGCGGCTCGCGCGCACGAACATGACCAACTTCACGCAGCCCGAGCAGCAGTTGTCGATCCTCGTGCAGGTGGGCGTGGGCTACGAGAGCGACCTGGAACACGTCGAGCGGGTGACCCTCGACGTGGTGGACGGGGTGATGGCCGACATCAACGGCGCGGTCCCCGACCACGAAGGGGCCGTCCGCTTCCACACGTTCGCGGACTCCAGGATCAACTTCACGGTGATCCTGGGAGTCGGCGAGTTCAGCGACCAGTACCGGATCAAGCACGAGTTCGTCAAACGGCTGCACCGCCGGTTCCGCGAAGAGGGCATCTCGATCCCCGCCCCCACGCGGACCGTCGCGCTCCAGCAGGACGACCCGCGGCCCGCACCGCCGTTGCCGGTCCCGCACCAGCGTGGGGCGACGGCCCCGGCGCTGGCGGACAACGGGCGGTAGGGGGCGGCAGCGGTCGGCAGCGGTCGATGGCGGGCCGTGGCGTGAGCCGGGCCGATCCGGTGTCCGTCACATGTCCGGGCCCGCCGACCGCGCGGGCTCGGGCAGGCCCGGGTACGGGCGACGAGGGCTCCGGGCCGGATGGTGGCCACCATCCGGCCCGGGTTCAGCGTGAGCTGGGGGAGCCGCGGGAAAGTTGGCCCTGATGGGGGACGCCGCCCACCCGATGCTCCAGTACGCCGCCCAGGCCCTGGAGGCCGCCGTGGTACCGGGCGGCGCGCTCGCCGGCGCCACCCGCGACGACGTGGCGCGGCGCGGCGCCCGGCGCGGTACAACGCCGCCCGGCGCGAGCGGACCGCGCGCGTCCAGCTGGTGGCCAGGGAGATGGGCACGCGGCTCTACCATCCCGCGGGCGGGTCCGCGCGGGTCCGCAATGCGATGCGGAGGTCGCAACCGAGGACGACCTGTACGAGAAGGCGGCCTGGCTGCACGGCCACCGGGCTCACGGGGCCCGCACCGCGCGCCGTGGCCTCCTTGAGCGGTGTTCGACTGCCGTAGGCGAGAAGGTCTCATGGTGAGACATTCCTTCCGGTCCCTGTCCGTCCGCAATTTCCGCTACTTCACTCTCGGGCAGGTGCTCTCCGTCACCTGCGGCTCGATGATGTTCGTCGCCCAGGACTGGCTGGTCCTGTCGATGTCCGGCGACTCGGCGCAGACGCTCGGCCTGGTGACCGCGCTGCAGTTCGCCCCGATCCTGCTGTGCAGCCTCTACGCGGGACGGCTCGCCGACCGGTACGACAAGCGCCACCTGCTGGTCCTGGCCAACATCGCGGCGGGCACCCTCGCCCTGCTGCTGGGCCTCCTGCTGCTCTCCGGCGCCGAGCGGCTCTGGCACGTCTACGCCTTCGCCCTCGCCCTCGGCACGGTCAACGCCGTCGAGACCCCGGCGCGGATGTCCTTCGTGAGCGAGATGGTCGGTCCCGAGCTGCTGCCCAACGCCTCCGCCATGAGCGCCGCGTACTTCAACGTCGCCCGCATCGCGGGGCCGGCGATCGCGGGCGTGGCGATCAGCGGGTTCGGGGTGGTGTCCGTCGTGCTGCTCAACGCGGTCAGCTACGTGGCCACGGTCGCCGCCCTGCTGTTCATGCGCCCGGCCGAGCTGACGCGGCCCGACGTCCGGCCGCACGACGCCAAGGTGTCCGACGGGCTGCGCTACCTCTCCGGCCGCCCCGACCTCATCCTCCCGCTGGTCCTCGTCGCCTGCGTGGGCCTCCTGGGATTCAACTTCCAGCTGGTCCTGCCCCTGCTGGCCAAGACGGTGTTCCACACCGGGTCGGCCTCCTTCGGGATCCTGACCACCGCACTGGCGGCCGGCTCGCTGGCCGCGGCCTTCGTGACCGCCGCCCGCAGCGGCAGGCCCTCGCAGCGGCTCGTCCTCGGCGCGGCCGTCGCCTTCGCCGCCGTGGAGACGGCCGCGGGCCTGGTGACCGGCTACGCCGCGGCCCTGGCGCTGCTGGCCGCCACCGGATTTGCGGCCGCCTACTTCGCGCAGGCCGCCAACCACCGGATCCAGTTGGGCAGCGACCCGCAGTACCGCGGCCGGGTGATGGCGCTGTACTTCCTCATCTTCCAGGGCTCCACCCCGGTCGGCGCCCTGCTCTGCGGCTGGCTGGCCGAGCACTGGGGCGTGCGGGTCGTGCTCTGGGGCGGCGGCCTGGCCTCGCTGGCCGTGACCGGCGTACTGATCCTCGTGGCCGCGGCGTACCGCACGGACCGCTCCGACGGGAACAGCCCGCCGGAGCAGGACCGCGCGGACCGTCCGGACCAGGGAGAACGCAAGACCCGCGCGAGCGCGGGATGACCCGGGGGCGGCGGGGCGCACGCGGCGGCCCGCCCGCCTCCGGGGCGCTGGAGACCGGCGGCGGGCGGCAGGACGGCAGGTCATAGGCTGTCGGTCCGGCGGACCTCCGCCTGCGGTTCCCTCCTGCGGAAAGGACCACGTCATGAGCGAGAAGGCCCGCAAGCTCTTCGACGCACTCGATCTCAACAACGACGGCGTCCTGACGCGCGACGAGGTGATCTCGGCCCTGCGGGCGAAGGGTCCCGCCCTCGCCGCAGCCGGCGACCTGCCCTACTGGGGCCTGGGCGACGCGGACGCCTCCTCGGCGCTCTTCGACCGGGCCAACCTCGACGGCGACGACGTCCTGTCCTTCCAGGAGTTCGAGCGCGAGGTCGACCGCCGCTTCGGCTGGTAGCCGCGGCTCAGGCGGGGCGGATCCCGTCGCAGGTGATCCGCAGGTGCCGGGGCCCGCGCAGGACCGCGTTCTGGCGGTAGGGCGGCGGATCCTCCAGGAGGCGGGGGTTCTCCAGGCGCCGGGCCAGCTCGCTCAGCGCGAGCTGGGCCTCCAGCCGGGCCAGCGGAGCGCCGAAGCAGCTGTGGATGCCGCTGCCCAGGCCCAGGTGCTGGATGTCCTTGCGGTGCGGGTCGAAACGGTCCGGATCCCGGAAGCGGTCGGGGTCCCGGTTGCCGGAGGCCAGGACGAGCCACATCGAGGACCCCTTGGGAATGATGGTCCCGCGGACCTCGATGTCCACGAGCGGGGTGCGCTGCGGCAGCAGCTGCACCGGCGGTTCGAACCGCAGCAGCTCCTCCACCAGGGGTACCGCCAGACCCGGATCCTGACGCAACTGCCCCAGTACGTCCGGGTTGCGCAGCAGGGTCAGCATCCCGTTGGTGATCAGGTTGACCGTGGTCTCGTGGCCGGCGATGAGCAGCAGCGCCGCCGTACTGAGCAACTCCATCGTGGACATGGACCCGTCCGGTCCGCGCCCCACGGCCAGTTGGGAGAGCATGTCGTCGCCGGGGTTCCCGCGCCGCTCCTCGATGAGCCCGGCCAGGTACATGCCCAGCTCCATCCGGGCGTCGTGGGTGCTCCGCAGCCGCTCCGCGGGATCGGAGTCGGGATCGGGGTCCAGGCTCGCGGCGAGGGTGTCGGCCCAGACGTGGAAGCGCGCCTCGTCCTCGTGGGGCACGCCCAGCAGCTGACAGATCATCGTCACCGGGAACGGGTAGGCGAACTGGTCGACCAGGTCGATCCGCTCGGTGTCCCCGAGATTGTCGATGAGGCCGGTGACGATGCCGCGCAGACCGTCCCGCATCCCGTCGACGCGGCGCGGGGAGTGCGGCGGGCCGAAGGGCCGGTTGGTCATCCTGCGCAGCCGGTCGTGTTCCGGCGGGTCCAGCTTCAGGAAGCTCGGCGGCAGCGCCGTCGCCTCCTCCTCCCCGCCCCCGGCCAGCGGGTCCCCGGCCGTCGCGGCCAGGTTGCGGGAGTCGGAGCTCAGCCGCGGATCGTGCAGCAGGCTCTGGATGTCGTAGTAGGTGCTGATGACGTACGGGCCGGTCCCGTCGTGGAAGACCGGGGTCCGGCGCAGCTCCTCGTACAGCGGGTACGGGTTCGCGCGGTTGGCGTAGTCCAGGATCTGGCTCAGGATGCCGTGGGTCATGGCGGGTCCTCCGGGGGCGTGCGGGTCAGTGCCCGGCGGGGGTGAAGGTGATCCGGCGGTCGGCCGGCGAGTACCCGCTGAGAGTGATGGTCGGGCCGTGCGTGGGCACGGACGGGTCGGGGAAGTCCGCGGGGATCGGCCGCTGCCCGTCGGCGCGGCGGTCGACCGTGGTGAACGGGGGCGGGAAGGGCGCGGTGGTCTCGATCTGCCGCTCGTAGAACTGGAGCCAGCGCGCGTTGTCGAAGGTGACGGCCCCGATGACCCGGCCCTGGTAGCCGTAGACCCCGGTGAAACGCCGCTCGGCGCGCGAACCCTGGGTGATCATGATTTCCGTGCCCATGGACGGCACGCCGACGGACTTGATGTTCACGCCGAACTGGGAGGACCAGAACGCCGGCACCCACAGGTGCGGGCGGCGCTGCGTGCTCTCGCTGAGCATGTTGTGGGCGGCGGTCTCGGCCTGCGCCACGGCGTTGCCCCAGTGCTCCAGGGACAGGAACTGGTAGCCGAACAGCGCGTGCGGGGAGCGGGCCACGTCCCCCGCCACGTAGATGTCGTCGGTGACGATCCCGCGGATGTCGAAGGCCCGGCAGCCGGCGTCGCACGCGATGCCGCGCGGGCCCGCGCCGAGTCCGGAACCGGTCAACCACTCCGTGTTGCGCTGCGCGCCGAGCGAGACGACCACCACGTCGCACTCCAGGGTGGTGCCGTCGGACAGGTGCGCGGCCCGGACCCGTCCCGAGGAGTCGCCCTCCAGGCCGGTGACCATGATCCCGGTTCGCAGGTCGACGCCGTGCTCCCGGTGGAGTTCGGCGGCGACGGCCCCGATCACCCCGCCCAGCGCCCCGACCAGCGGGGCGTCGCCGCGTTCGGCGACGGTGACCTCCAGGCCGCGTTCGCGGCAGGCCGACGCGATCTCGGAGCCCGTGAAACCGGCGCCGATGACCAGGACCCGGCGCGGTCCGGCCGCCAGCCGCCGGGCCAGGGCCGCCCCGTCGTCGCGGGTACGCAGCGTGAAGACGTTCTCCAGCTCGCCCTCGGCCTGGTCGGGCCAGGGCCGGGCCCGCACCCCGGTGGCGATCAACAGCCGGTCGTAGGGCACCTCGTCGCCGTCGGCCAGAACGACCTTCCGGGCCGCCATGTCGAGGCCGCTCGCCGCTACGCCCAGGCGCCACTCGGCGTCGATGGCACGGCGCCGGGGGAGCGCGGTGCGCTCGGCCTCGGCCCGGCCGAGCAGTACCTGCTTGGACAGCGGAGGGCGGTCGTACGGCTCATACGGTTCGTCGCCGATCAGGGTCAGGGAGCCGGTGAAGCCCTTCTCCCGCATGGTCTCGGCGGCGCGCAGTCCGGCCAGCGAGGCGCCGACGACCACGATCCTGCCGGACCGCTTGAGCTGGTCCAGGGCGGTGTCAGGCATCGGACGCCTCCCCGGTGGCGGTGGCGGAGCCGGCGGCGGTCAGGTCCATCTCGTCCACGAGGATCGCCTGGACCGGACATGCGGCGACGGCCTGGGCCACGCGTTCGCGCTGGGCCGCCTCGGCCTGCGGGTCGTACAGCAGTCCCTCGTCCCCGTGCATCGCGAAGACGTCGGGGGCCAGGAAGGCGCACTGCGCGTATCCCTGGCACCGGTTGAGATCGACGACGAGCCTCAGCAAGGTGCGGTCCTTTCCTGGCCCCCTAGGCTTCCCGGACCAGCGTGCTCACGGTGGCGCCGCCGGGCCCGTCGGGCGCCGCCATTGGGATGACGTCCGGTCGGGTGCCGTCAGGGGGCCGGGCGGGGGCGGCCCCGCGCCGACCGCAGGATGTACAGGCTCACGACCAGGGCCCAGGCCGGGAAGACCAGCTCGGACCACGGCACGGAGGAGCCGGCGACGAGCAGCACGAGCCCGACGAGGTACCCGGCCAGGGTCAGCGGGCGCGGGAAGACCCCGAGCTTGCGGCCGATGGTCGAGGTCGCGAAGACGAACACGGCGGCCATCCGCATCCCGTACGTCGTGAGCAGCGAGTACGCGAACTGGCGGCCGAACTCCTGGGGCTGGTCGGCGTCCAGCACGGTCCCGGCGGCCGCCGCGGCGCCGAAGAGGCTGGCGACGAAGACCAGGCCGCTGCCCAGGAAGACGGTGGAGACGAACCGGTCCTCGGCCTCCCCGGCGTGCTCCCGCAGCGCGCCCATGAACCAGAGGAAGGCGATGCCGGCGAACGGGACGAGTTCGAGGGCGGTGGTCACCGCGTCCCGCTGGCCCGGGCTGACCTCGACCCGGGCCGCGCCGCCGCCTTCCGGCAGGGCGATCCGGGCGAGCACGATCGCCGCCGCCATGAGGCCGGCGAAGACGATCCCCGCCAGCCCCGCCGCCCGGGGTGTGCTCAGGCTCTGTCCCGGGGCGGTGCCCGGTGCTCCTTGTGTCATTGGTCCAGCAAGCCGGGGGCCCGGCATGGGTGCCAGCGGAGCCGCGCGCCCGGGTGACGCCGGGCCCGGCGCGGCGAGGCCCCGGGCCGGCGGGGCTCAGGCCGTCGCGGGGCTCAGCCCGTCCCGTCCGTGCGGTCCAACTGGTCGATGTGCCACAGCGGCAGGCTCCGGAAGAAGTCCACGGCATCCGGCCGCCAGTACGGGGCCCAGGAGGCGGCCTCGGCGGCCGCCGCCTCGGCGTACCGGCGGATCTCGGAGCGCAGCCACCGGTCCGCGCCGGCGTCGCGCGCGATCCGCTGGATCCGGGCGATCGTGGAGTCCGGGCAGGCACGGTCGCCGAGCGCGGCCTCCACCAGGGCCGCGTCGGCCGCGCCCGCGCGGGCCAGGACGGCGTTGACGGCGTAGGTGCGCCGCCCGGAGCGGATGTCGGCCCCGGTCGACTTGCCGACCTGGCCGGCCTCGTGGAAGAGGTCCAGGTAGTCGTCGCGCATCTGCTCGCCGATCCCCACCAGGCGGGCGTAGCGGTGCAGCCGTTCGCGGTGCGGTGCGGGGTCCTCGCCCGCGGCCAGCAATCCCATGGTCAGCGGAGCCAGGACGGAGTACCGCGCGCTCTTGAAGTCGGTGACCTCGTGCAGGAACTCCCCGCCGGGATCCGCGAGGGTGTCCCGTTCCAGGTCCGCTACCTGTCCGACCACCGTCTCGGCCGCCGTCCGCGTCTGGACGGCCAGCAGGGCCAGGCGCAGCTCCGCGGGCACGTCGGCTTCGAGCAGCACCTGCATCGACAGGAACGCGGCGAGGTCGCCCGCGAGCACGGCGAGGCCGAGCGCGGCCGGGAGGTCGCCGGGCAGGTCCTGGCGGTAGGCGTAGTAGGTCGACGGTCCGCCGCGCCGCAGGGGTGCGTCGTCGATGATGTCGTCGTGGACGAGCCCGTGGGTCTGCAGTAGTTCGAGGCTGAGCCCCGCTTCGGCCAGGCCCGGAGGCTCGTCGGTGGTGACCAGCCGGGCCGCCTCGTGGAGCAGTACGACCCGCAGGCGCTTGCCGCCGCGCGTCGACAGCTCCCTCAGCAGCTCCAGGGCGCGCGGCGCGAAGCGGCTGTGGGTCGGGGTGTCCAGCCGTTTCCCGAGGGTGTCGAAGTACATCTGGAGGCGGGCGTCGAACCGGCTGCGGTGTCCGGATATCCGTTCCAGGGTCAGTGCGGCGGTGGCCGTGTCGTTCATGAAGATCAGTATCGGGCCGCGGCGTGGCGGCAGGTGTCACCGTCGGTGGATCGATGTAAGAAATCATTGACACGAGGTATGGATCCTTTTACATTCGTCATGTCAAAGTTTTTTTACATAGGAGTGAGAGTGGCCTTCGAAGAGAAGCGCGCGTGGATCATGGGGGTGGTCGCGGTCGCCGGGTACGCGGTCTATCTGGCCCTCGTGCTGGGCCGGGCCGGTGACGGCGTCCCCCTCGTGGAGGTCCCGTACGTCGCGCCGCTGCTCTGGACGGTCGGCGGAGCCGTCGTGGCCGCGGTCCTCCTCAACATCGCGGCGGCGGCGGCCTCTCCCGGCGAGGCCGACGTCAAGGACCAGCGCGACAAGGAGATCGGCCGCCTCGGCGAGCACGCCGGGCAGTCCTTCCTCGTCATCGGAGCCGTGGCCGCGCTGATCCTCGCGATGGCCGGAGCGGACCGTTTCTGGATCTCCAACGCGATCTATCTCGGCTTCGTCCTCTCGGCGGTGCTCGGCTCCGTCGTGAAACTCGCCGCCTACCGCTGGGGGTTCCAGTCGTGGTGAAGCCGACCGGCATCACGAACCGGATCAGGACCCTGCGCTTCGAGCACGCGGAGATGACCCAGGCGGAGCTGGCGGAGCGCGTCGGCGTGACCCGGCAGACCGTCATCGCCATCGAGAAGGGCCGCTACTCGCCCTCGCTCGAGACGGCCTTCAGGATCGCCCGCGTGTTCACGGTGTCGCTCGAACAGGTATTCCAGTACGCGGACGAGGAAGGGACGGCGCCGTGAAGGCGATCGTGCAGGACACGTACGGCTCCAGTGACGTACTGGAGTTGAGGGACGTCGAGACGCCGAAGCCGGGCAGGGGCGAGGTGCTCATAGCCGTCCGGGCCGCCGCCGTCGACGCCGGCGTCTGGCACCTGATGAGCGGCCGGCCCTACCTGCTGCGACTCATGGGCTTCGGACTGCGCGCACCCAAGGTCCCCGTACGCGGCCGGGAGGTCGCCGGGGTCGTGGAGTCGGTCGGCGAGGGCGTGAGCGCGTTCCGCCCGGGGGACGAGGTCTTCGGCATCTGCGAGGGCTCCTTCGCCGAGTACGCGAGCGCCCGGCAGGACAAGCTCGCGCACAAGCCCGCCGGCCTCCCCCTGGAGGAGGCGGCCGCGCTCCCCATGTCGGGCCTCACCGCGCTCCAAGCGCTCCGCGACGCGGGACGCGTGCGGCCCGGACAGCGGGTGCTGGTCATCGGCGCCGCGGGCGGGGTCGGCACCTTCGCCGTGCAACTGGCCAAGGCGTACGGCGCGCACGTCACCGGGGTGTGCAGCACCACGAAGACGGAGCTGGTGCGGTCGCTCGGCGCGGACGAGGTCGTCGACTACACGCGCGAGGAGTTCGCCGACGGCGTCCACCACTACGACCTCGTCCTCGACACCGCAGGCAACCGCACCCTGTCCCACCTCCGGCGCGCCCTGACACCGCGCGGAACGCTCGTCCTCATCGGAGGCGAGGGCGGCGGCCGCTGGCTGGGCGGCGTCGACCGAACCCTGCGGGCCGCCCTGCTGAACCCCTTCGTGCGCCACGGCCTCAAGGGCTTCATCTCCGCCGAGCGCCAGGCCGACCTCGAAGTCCTCAAGCGGCACGTCGAGGAGGGCACCCTGTCCCCGGCCGTCCAGCGCACCTGCCGGCTCGCCGACGCCCCCGCGGCCATCGACCAGCTCCACCGCGGCGAGGCGCGCGGGAAGATCCTGATCACCCCCTGAGTCCGAGGCCCGGCCCCGGCCCCGGGCTTCAGCCGAGGTGCGGGAGGGGTGCGGCCGAGGGTGCGGCCGGGCTCGCGGGGGCTCCCTCGGTGCCGGGTGCGGCGGCCGCGGGCGGCGTGCCGGGCGTGGCCGATGTGCCGGGCGTGGCCGACGGCCCGGGCGTCGCCGACGGGCCGGGAGCGGCCGGTGCGGTCGCGCCGGGCGTGGCGGTCGGGGATTCGGGGACGCAGGTGACTTCGTCGCGCGGGGTGTAGTGCGTCCGGAACGTCTCGCGGCCGACTTCCTGGCCGCGCTGGACGAAGACGCGGTCGACGGAGACGTCGAAGCCTTCCAGCGGGGTCTGCGCCTCGCAGGTGGGGCCGGCGACCGTGACCTTGCCCGGCGGCGTGACGTGGGTGCGCGGACCCTTGGTCGCGCGGACCTCGTCGTACTTCTTCGTCCCGCGCAGGGTGACGGTCACCGAGGTGCCGGTGGACGAGGCCCTGACGGTGACGGGGTGGCCGGAGTCGTTCTGCCAGCGCAGGTCGAGGGTGCCCCAGGCGACGGTGGCCTCGCGGCCTTCGGGGTACCGCTCGATGTAGAAGGAGTGGGCCCCGTACTCCACGGGCTTGAGGCCCGCGAAGAACATGGCGTTGAACATGGTCGTCGCGACCGCCGAGACGCCGCCGCCGGGCGACTTCACGTACCGGCCGTCGTTGATCATGATGCCGTCGACGAAGCCGTTCTCCTTGGTCCGCTCGCCCACGGCCTGGTTGAAGCTCCAGACCTCCCCCGGGGTGACCACGGCGCCGTCGATGAGCTCCACGGCGCGGGCGATGTTGTGGGTGCGGTAGGGCGCTGCCGGGAAGGCCACGGTGAAGGTGGAGAGGAGCTGCTGCCCGGCGGCCGGAGGGGCGGGAGCCGCCGGAGCGGCCCGAGGGGCGGTGTGCGAAGCGGGGGGCGCGGGGGCGGGCGCGGCGGGGGCCTCGGCGCCGGCCGGCCGGTCGGCCGGCGGTTCCGCCGCCGCCGCGGAACCGGTGGAGAGTCCGCTGAGGCCGAGTGCGGCTGCTGCGGCCACCGATATCAGGGCGGTCCGCGTGGTGGCCGTACGGCCGTGTGCGCGTCGCATGTCTCTCCCTGTCGCTCTGGAATCCGGTCCGGGCTCCGACGCACGTCCGAAAGGCGGAATGCGCCGGAAGCCAGAGACAAGCGTGGACCAAATGCGACCAAAAGGGTCAGGAATGTGCCGGTTCTCACGAGAGGGCCGACCGCGAGCACTTCGGAGCGTATCCATCTGGTCACGCGGTGCTCACGGAACCGAGCGGATCCGCCGGACCAGCAGCGACCCCGCGAGGGCCAGTCCGCCCGCGAGCCCGTACAGGGCGGTGTACCCGCCGAGGTGGCCCACGACCGGCGCCGCGATCACCGGGGCCAGCACCTGCGGCATCGCGTTGGCGATGTTGATGACGCCGAGGTCCCTGCCCCGGTCCTGCGCCGTCGGCAGGACGTCCGTGAGCAGGGCGAAGTCCACCGCCGTGTACACGCCGAAGCCGAGGCCGAGGATCAGCGAGGCGACGACGGCGCCGGTCCAGGTCTGCCAGACGGCGAGCAGTACGGTGGCCGCCGCGATGACCAGCCCGGACCGGATGACGTAGGACTTGCGGCGGCCGCTGCGGTCCGACCGGATGCCGCTGATCACCACCGTGGAGAGCAGCGTGAGGGCGTTGAGCGCCGTGAGGACCAGTACGCCGGTGTCCGCGTCGCCCTCGTAGCGCACGGCGTCGGTGAGGTAGTAGAGCAGGTACATCGTGCTGATCGAGTAGGAGAGGTTCATCAGGAACCGGGTCAGCCAGGCCCAGCCGAAGTCGGGATGGCGGCGCGGGTCGATCCAGAAGCCGGCGACGAAGGTCCGCCACCGGAAGGCCGGCCGGTCGGCGGGGGCGAGCACCGAGTCGCGCCGCATCAGTACGTACGGCACCGCCGCGAGCACCGAGAAGGCCGCGCAGGCGAGATAGCCGGCGCTGATCCCGCCCGCGACCGTGGCCAGCGCCGTGCCGACCAGGATGCCGACGACCTGGGAGACCCCGAGCCAGCCGCCGACCAGGCCCCGCTGCCGGTGCGGGACCTGGTCGGGGACGGCCGCGGTGAGCGCGGCGAAGGCCGCATTGAGGGCGAGCTGTACCAGGCACCAGCTTGCGATCACGGCGGTGACGCTCTGCGCCAGGGACAGGACCGTCAGGCCGGCGGCCCCGCCCGCCACCCCGGCGACCACCCAGGGGATACGGCGGCCCGCGCGCGCGGTCGTACGGTCGGACAGTGCTCCGAAGACGGGGTTCGCGACCATGGACACGGCCGCGCCCAACCCCGTCACCACGGCGAGGGTGGACGCCTTGTGGTCCGGGGTGAGGTGCTCGGCCTGGCGTGCCAGGAGCAGTTGCAGCGGTCCGAACCAGCCGACCCAGATCCCGAGGTTGGCGAGGGACAGCGCGCTCACCCACCGGCCGCCGGGCGGGGCGCCGGACCCGGCGGCTTCCACGGCCTTCGGCTCCGCGGTCATCTGCCGCTCTTGATCAGGTCGCGGTACCAGGCGTACGACTCCTTGGGCGTCCGCGCCAGCGTCTCGTAGTCCACGTGGACGAGCCCGAACCGCTGCCGGTAGCCCTCCGCCCACTCGAAGTTGTCGAGGATCGACCAGATGAAGTAGCCGCGGACGTCGGCCCCCTCGGCCATCGCCCGGTGCAGTGCGCGCAGGTGGCCCTCGTGGTAGGCGATCCGGCGCGCGTCCTCGATCCGGCCCGTCCCCGGGTCCGGCCCGTCGCCGTACGAGCAGCCGTTCTCCGTGATGTACAGGGGCGGCAGCCGGTCGCCGTAACGCGCGCGCAGGGTGGCGATCAGCTCGCGCAGTCCGTCCGGGACCACCGGCCAGTCGAAGTCGGTGCGGTCGTACCCCTCGAGCTGTCCGATGTCGAAGGGGAGTCCGGAGGGGATGTCGATCCCGCCGAAGGCGGAGGGGCCGGCCGGGGTCGGGGCGCCGACGAGCATCGGGTTGTAGTAGTTGACCCCGTACCAGTCCAGCGGGGCCGAGATCGTCTTGAGGTCGTCGGCCACCGGCCCGGGCAGGAGGGATTCCAGTCCGTCCGGGTAGGCGCCGGTCAGGATCGGGTCGGCGAAGAGGCGGTTGGTGAGCGTGTCGTACAACTCGGCGGCTGCGCGGTCCTCCTCGCTCTCGCTCGCGGCCCAGACGGGGCTGTGCGAGGCGGCAATGCCGATCCGGCGGGCGCCCGCGGCGCGCAGGGCCTGCACGCCCAGCCCGTGTGCCAGGAGCTGGTGGTGGGCTGCGGGCAGGGCGTCGAAGACGAGCTGCTTGCCCGGGGCGTGCTCGCCGAGGCCGTAGCCGAGGAGGGTGACCTCGGCGGGCTCGTTGATGGTGATCCACATGGGCACGCGGTCGGCGAGGCGCTCGGCGACCACCGAGGCGTACGCCGCGAACCGCTCGGCGGTGTCGCGTTCCAGCCAGCCGCCCCGCTCCTCCAGGGCGAGCGGGGTGTCCCAGTGGAAGAGGGTGGGCACGGGGGCGATCATCGCGGCGCACAGCTCGTCGACGAGCCGGTCGTAGAAGTCCAGCCCCGCCCGGTTGACGGTGCCGTGGCCCTCGGGCAGGACGCGGGACCAGGAGACCGAGAACCGGTAGGCGTCGACGCCGAGCCCGCCCATCAGCGCCACGTCCTCGCGGTAGCGGCGGTAGTGGTCGGTGGCCACCTCCGCGTGCGAGCCGTCCTTGACGCGCCCCGGCTCCCGGGTGAAGGCGTCCCAGGAGGAGGGGCCCCGGCCGTCGGCCGTGGGCGAGCCCTCGATCTGGAAGGCGGAGGCGGAGACTCCCCAGAGGAAGCTGGCCGGGAACTGGGGTACGGGCTCTGTCATGCGGACTCGCTTCGGTCGGGGGAGCGCCGATCCCCAACGAGGGTGCGGGGAGGCGCTGTCGGGCGTGCTGCTCCCGGCACTTTCGGGTCCCCGGGCCCGCCCTGTCAATGGAAAGTGAACAATCCTCAACTTCTATCCCGGATCCCCGGCCCGCGGGGCCGCCAGGTCCGTCAGCAGCCGGGCCCGCTCCTCCATCGGGATCATCAACTGGATCCGGGCGATGTCCGTGGCGTTGGAGGCCGCAGCCCGCGGCGGCCCCGCAGTCGGCCGCGGCGCAGCCGGTGACGAGGAGCGCCGCGAGCAGGGCCCACGCCTGCCGCCGGGTCAGAAGGTGTCGACGGAATCGCACTTGGCGCTCTGTACGGCGCAGACCTTCACGCGCTGCCCCGGGGCGGTGTCGTCCCAGGCGTTGAAGAATGCGCCGTGGATGGAAGAGGCCGTCCCCGAACACAGCGAGAGGCCGGCCGGGCTGCCGCCCGTCGGAGAGCCGATCACGAAGCGGCTGCTCCTGGGTCTGATCGAGGGCGGGCCCGGGGACCCGGTGGACATGCCGAACGAACTGGTGATCCGCGAATCGTCCTGACCCCCTACGGCGCGGGGGCTACTGGCTGCCCCCGCCTCGACCCGTCACGTCCCGTACGTGCCGCAGGCCCGGCCCCGCGAGCACCTCGTGCAGTTGCTGGAAGACCTGCCGGGCGCCCACGGCGTTCCAGTCCGCGGGAAGCAGTTCGGCCGGGAGCCCTGGGTCGAGGTAGGGCAGCCGGCGCCACTCGGTGAGCATGGGCACGTAGTGGCGGAACGCCTCGGCGGCGTCGATGCCGTCCTGCCGGGCGAGCCGCGCGGCGACCGGGGCGTACGCGCCGGTGAAGGTGGCGTACTGGGCCTGGATCGCGGGAAAGTCCCACCACGAGCTCACCGCCTCGGGCAGCTCGCTGAACGCGGCGTAGTCGGCCGCGGCGAACAGGTGGACGTACTCGCTGAGGCCGAGCCGCACGAGCATGTCCCGGGCGTCCTCCAGGAGCCGGCCCGGCGCCAGCCACACGCCGGGGGCGATGTTGCCGAAGCCGAGCCAGGTCAGTCTGGTGCGCAGCTGGTAGCGGTGGGAGCGCTCGGACTCCGGTACGGAGAAGACCGCCATGGCCCAGCCGTCCGCCAGGTCGGCCGGTTCGAGACTGGCGAAGATGCGGCGGTCACCCGCGTCGAAGACGGGGTGGACGGCCGGGCTGAGCCGGTAGCCGGTGGCTCCGCGGCGTTCCGGTTCGAGGACGCCCTTCTTCTTGAGCCGCGAGATGGCGGAGCGCACCGCCTGGCTCTCCACGCCGAGCTCCGACATGAGCGTGATCAGGTCGGCGACGGAGATCCAGCCGCCGCTGCCGCGCACGAAGGCCCCGTAGACCGTACTGATCAACGAGCTGGGCCTGAGGGGGCTGTCGGACATGATCACCTTCCCGTGGTGTGCGGTGGTGATCCTACCGAGCGGCTGCGCGGCCGGGCCGCCCGCGGTCGGTCCCCGGCAGGCGCCCCCGGGCGAGCGGGGCCTACGCGTACGCCCCCGAAAGGAGGTGTCCGGCTCCCGGCGCCACGGCGGGGAGGTCGAGGGCGCGCAGCATCTGGTGGGCGGTGCAGACGGCCGCGGACACGACCGGCTTGCCGAGCAGCTGTTCGGCCTCCTCGATGGCGCCGAGCGAGGGCATCTGCACGCAGGCCGACAGGACGACCGCGTCCGCGTCGGCGTAGTCCAGGGCGCGGGCCAGGCCGGGGAGCCTCGCCGGGTCGTGGGCGGCGACGTCGAGGTTGTTCGCGATCTCCAGGGCCTGGTAGTCGAGGACTTCGATGCCCTCGTGGGTGAGGTAGTCGACGACCGTCCGGGTGAGCGGGCGCATGTACGGGGCCAGCAGGGCCACCTTCTTGGCGCCCATGGTGTGCAGCCCGTGGACGAGGGCTCCGGCGCTGGTGACCACGGGGGCGGGGGCCCCGTTCTCCGCGGTGCGCGTGTGCAGGCGCTCCTCGGACGTGCGGTGGTAGCCGAGGCCCATGCTCATGATGGCCACCAGGCAGGCGTAGCCGAGTACGTCGACCCGCGCGTCGGAGAGTTCCACGGCGCAGCGGTCGGAGTCGGCGTCCATGGCCCTGAGCTGCTCCGGGGTCACGTGGGTCATGCGCATGCGACTGGAGTGAAAGGTGAAGCGCTCGTCGGGCGCGATGTCCATGCGGGCGCGCAGGATCGCGGGGACCTCGGTCTCCATGGTGACGTTGGAGCTCGGGACGATCTGCCCGATGCGGTAGGTACGGGACGACACGGGTACTCCTGGGTTGTCTGCGAAGGCGGTGGGGGCAGGGGGCAGGGGGCAGGGGGCGGGGGCCGGCGGGGCCGGCCGGGTTCAGCGGGCGTCGACGACGGGATTGGCGAGGGTGCCGATGACTTCGACGCTGGCCTCGACGGTGTCACCGGGCACGAGGAACTCGGACGGGACCATGCCGGCACCGACGCCCGAGGGGGAGCCGGTCGCGATGACGTCTCCGGGCTCCAGGGTCACGCCGGAGCTGATGTCGGCGATGAGCCGGGCGATGGAGAACAGCATGTGGCGGGTGTTGGACTTCTGCTTGGTGACGCCGTTCACGCGCAGTTCGAGGTCGAGTGCCATCGGGTCCGGCACCTCGTCGGCGGTGACGACGGCGGGGCCGAAGGGGGCGTAGGAGTCCTGGCCCTTGGAGAAGAACCACTGGCCCGAGCGGCGCTGGTCGCGGGCGCTGATGTCGTTGACGATGCTGTAGCCGAAGATGTGGCCGTACGCCTCCTCCTCGGTCACCCGGAAGGCGGTGGCCCCGATGACGACGGCGAGCTCGCACTCCCAGTCCAGCTGCGTCGTGAGGTCGGCGTTGTGCAGGATCGGCGCCCCGGGTCCGGTGACGGCGGTGGCGGGCTTGCTGAAGAGCACCGGGCGCGGGGGCAGGTCCTTGTCGGTGTCCAGGCTCCGGCTGGACTCCTCGACGTGCTCCACGTAGTTCAGCCCCACCCCGACGATCTTGCCCGGGCGCAGCGGGGCGCGCAGGGTGATGTCCTCCAGCCGGTGGACGGCCCCGGCGGGCCGGGCGGCGGAACCGCCCTCCAGCAGGAGGGAGGCGATCTCGCGGGCGGCGGCGCCGGCCCGGATGAACGAGAGCAGGTCGCCGGGCAGCTCGGCGCCCGCGTGCCGGGCGAGGGCCGCGAGGTCGTACACCAGGCCGTCCACCTGGGCGCCCAGGCGGTCGGCGGTGTCGGTCGTTCCAGTGGGCGTGTAGGTCACCAGTCGCATCGGTGGCTCCTAGAGGAAAGTGGCTGAGGAAGGGGGCGGGGGGGGCGGCGGGGGGGGGGGGGGGGGGGCCCCCCCCCCCCCCCCCCCCCCCCCCCCCCCCCCCCCCCCCCCGCCCCCCCCCCCCGGGGGGGGGGCCCCCCCCCCCCCCACCCACGGTAAAAAAAAAAAAAAAAAAAA
>NZ_JBHWVV010000007.1:24216-226835 GCF_042736715.1 Streptomyces sp. NPDC060049 | reverse complement strand
GGGCGGCGGGTGGGGGGTTTTGTCCCCCCCCCCCTGGGGGGGTCCGTACCCTCAGGGGGCGTGTGCGGGGGGGGGGGGGGGGGGGGGGGGGCCGGGCGTGGACGCCCGGCCCCGCACGGTGCGCCGCCGCACCGGGACCGGTGTCAGGGCCGGCGGTTTCCGGTGCGGCGACGCGGCTCAGGAGGCGGGCTGGTGCCCGCCGTTGTCCGTGTACGCCTCTTCGCGGTGGAAGCCGAGGGAGCGCATGACGGGGAAATCGTTGAAGGAGAACAGGCAGGCGTCCTCGGACTGGTCGAGGTTGTGGTGCTCGTGCCAGGCCCAGGACGGGACGCAGAAGACGTCCCCCCGCTTCCACTCGAAGCGCTGCCCGGCGATCACCGACACCCCGCGCCCCTTGGCCGCCGTGTAGATCACCGACCCGGTGTGGCGGTGGGCCTTGGTGGCCTGGCCCGGGAGCAGCAGCTGCATGTGGGCGCTCATGGTGGGCATGACCGGGCCGCCGGTCACCGGGTTGGTGTACTCCGCGATGGTCCCGTCGTACGGGGAGCCCCCGGTCGCCCTGGCGAGACCGAGC
Source organism: Streptomyces sp. NPDC060049 (assembly GCF_042736715.1). NCBI lineage: Bacteria > Bacillati > Actinomycetota > Actinomycetes > Kitasatosporales > Streptomycetaceae > Streptomyces > Streptomyces sp. NPDC060049. The sequence continues at coordinate 226,261 of NZ_JBHWVV010000007.1, read as the reverse complement.
AGGGCCTCGTACGTCTGCTCCCACGGGTAGGCCAGCAGCGGGGAGTAGGGCCGGGTCCACTTCTCGGCGCCGTACGGGAGCAGGTTCGCGGCGTAGGTCAGCACCGAGGAGTTGACCACCTTGCCGGGCTGTTGGTGCAGCTCGGGGTGGACCTCGTAGAAGCCGGCGTCCAGGGCGTTGACCAGGGGGATGTCCAGGCCGTCCTGCCAGATCACGGGGGCGTCCGTCCCGTCGTTGCCGTGCTCGTGCCAGGTGCCGTTGGGGGTGATGGCGAAGTCGCGGGGGCCGACCTCCAGCCTCTGGCCGTCCACGATCGTCCACGCACCGGTGCCCTCGTGGACGAAGCGCAGGGCCGCGGCCTGGTGGCGGTGTGCGGTCATGGCCTCGCCCGGGCCCATGATCTGCAGGCCGGTGTAGAGGAGTCCGGCGGCGGCGCTGACGTCCTTGCGGCCGGGGTTGACCAGCATCACGACACGGCGGCCCGCGTCGTCGGCCCGGACGAGCCCGAGGGCCTTGTGGACGAGGGGCCGCAGCTCCTCGTAACGCCACAGCGCCGGAACGGACTTGGGCTGCGGGTACCAGGGCTCGATGTCGTTGGCCACGGTCCACAGCGCGCCGGCCTCCAGGGCTTCGAGTTCGGCGTAGTAGTCGGCGAGCTCGGGCGTGTCGGCGACCCGGGCGCGGCCGAGCGCGGTGTCGTCCTGTTCGATGGTCATGAGTCCTCCTCGGGGACGGCGGGCAGCGGCCGGGACGGCGGAACGGTGAAAGTGACGGGCGGGCGCGGTCGGTTGTCGACTTCGAGGCGGAAGACGTCGAAGCGGTTGTAGTACCCGGTGATGTCGTGCATCTGCTTGGGCTGGATGCACCGGGCCAGGTCGATCTCGGCGTAGACGATGCCCTCGACGTCCACGAGCGGCTCCGTGACCGGACGGCCGTCGGGCCCGAAGATGCCGGACAGGGCACTGCGCGGCCGGCTGAACAGGGCCCGGACCTCCTCGTCGTCCCCGGCCACGGTGTCGACGATCTCGGGGGAGACCGTCGAGCAGGCGACGACCGAGAAGACCTTGCCCTCGAAGCTGTGCGCGGCCGTCCGCACGGCGATGGCGTCGGCCATGTCGTAGTCGGCGGGTGCCACCGGCAGGGAGATGTAGCAGGCGGCGTGGACGAGTTCGCCCTGCGCCAGGAGCGCGAAGCGGGCCAGGGTATTGGTGTTCTCCCCGCAGGCCAGAGCGCCGATCGGGCCGATGGCGGTCTGGTGGACCCGCAGCGAACTGCCGTCGCCGCCGGTCCAGGTGAGCTTCTCGGCCCAGGTGGGCACCAGTTTGCGGTGCACGCCGAGGAGTTCCCCGTCGGGGCCGATGGTGAGCAGGGTGTTGTAGAGCACGCCCAGGCTGTGCGGCGCGCGTTCGTTGACGCCGATGACGAGGACGACCCCGTACTGCCGGGCCGCCGCGCGCAGGGTGTCGACGTGCGGGCCGGGGACGTCGATGGAGGAGCGCTGCAGGCGCTCGAACCAGGGCGAGCCCTGGACCGGGTTCATCGTCCAGTTCCAGTACGGGTAACCGGGGACGAACGCCTCCGGGAAGACGACGAGTCCGGCGCCGTTCCCGGCGGCCTCGGCGATCAGTGAGACGGCCTTGTCGACGGTGGCGGCGGGGTCGAGGTAGACGGGGGCGGCCTGTACGGCGGCCGCGGTGAAGCGGGGCAGGTCGCGCTGGGGAGGGATCTCCATGGGTCTCGGCCGTTCCGTTCAGAGGGCAGGCGCGGTGACGCGCGGCAGCCATCGCTGGTGCACCGGTGCGACGGGCTGCCGCAGCAGTTCGAGGCGGGGCGCGACCCGGTCGGTGCGCGCTGCCGGCGGCCGCGCGCTGCCGGCCCGCCAGGACCGGGCCCAGGGAGCGGCCGGCCCCCGGTACCCCTGGGCGGCGGCAGCGTGCAGGGTCCACAAGGGGTCGTGGAGCTGTGCGCGGCCCACCGCGCACAGGTCGGCCCGGCCGGCCAGGATCACCGAGTTCACGTCGTCGTACGTGGAGAGCGCGCCGACGGCGACGGTCGGCACGCCGGTCGCGTTGCGGATCAGGTCGGCATAAGGGGTCTGGTAGCTGCGGCCGAAGCGGGGCCGCTCGTCCGCCACGACCTCGCCGGTCGAGACGTCGATCGCGTCGGCGCCCGCCGCGGCCAGGGCGCTGGCGATGTGCACGGCGTCCGCCTCCTCCAGGCCGCCCTCGGCCCAGTCGGCGGCCGAGATCCTGACCAGGAGCGCCTTCGAGGCCGGCCACACCGCCCTCACCGCTGCCAGCACTTCGACCGGGAAGCGCAACCGGCCGTCAACGGCCCCGCCGTATTCGTCGGTGCGCCGGTTGGTCAGCGGCGACAGGAACCCCGACATCAAATGGCCGTGGCCGTACTGGAGTTCCAGAACGTCGAAGCCGGCCCGGTCGGCGCGCTCGGTCGCGCGCACGAAGTCCCGTACGACCAGGTCCATATCGGTGCGGCTCGCCTCGTGGGGCACCGGGCTCCGCTCGTCCCACGGCAGCGCGGAGGCGGCCAGCAGCGGCCCCTCGGCCGCCCGGCGGCCGGCGTGGGTGAGCTGGATGCCGAGGCAGGCGTCCGACTGGCCGTGGGCGAAGCCGGTGATCCGCCGCCAGGCGGCCTCCTGCTCGTCGGTCCACAGCCCCGGGCAGCCCGCGTCGGTCCGGCCGCCGGCGCTGACCGCCGTCATGCCGGCGATGACCAGGGCCGCGCCGCCGAGGGCATGGGTACCCAGGTGCACGAGGTCGAAGTCGCCCGGGACCCCGTCGCGGGCCGTGGACAGTGCCATGGGGGGCACGACGATCCGGTTGCGCAGGCGCAGGCCGCCGAGCCGGAAGGGCCGGAACATCGGCGGGACCGGCGCCGAGGCGTTGACGGCCGTCGTGAACTCCTCGTCCCGTACCCGAAGGTTGTCGTAGGTGACCCGGCGGCTGCGCGTCAGCAGGTTGAATGCGAACTGGTGCGGGTCCTGGCCGGTGTACCGGTCGATGTTCTCGAACCATTCGAGGCTGGCCTGGGCCGCACGCTGGGTGGACTCCACGACCGGCTTGCGCTCGTCCTCGTAGGCGGCCAGCGCGCTCGTGACGTCGGGGTGCTCGTGCAGGCAGGCGGCCAGCGCGAGGGCGTCCTCCATGGCGAGCTTGGTGCCGGAGCCGATGGAGAAGTGGGCCGTGTGCGCGGCGTCCCCGAGCAGCACCGTGTTGGCGTGCCGCCAGGTGCGGTTGCGCACGGTGGTGAAGCGCAGCCACTTGGAGTTGTTGGGGATGAGCCGGTGCCCGTCCAGGTGCGCTGCGAGGATCTCCTCGCAGCGGCGGATCCCCTCCTCGTCACTGGCGCCGGGCGCCAGGTCGCGGCCGGCGGACTGCGCGAAGCCGCCCCGACGCCAGGTCTCCTCGTCCATCTCGACGATGAAGGTGGATCGGGTGGCGTCGTACGGGTACGCGTGCACCTGGAGGGTGCCGAAGTCCCGCTCCTCGACGATGAAGGTGAAGGCTTCGAAGACCTTGTCGGTACCGAGCCACATGTAGCGGCCGGAGCGCTCGTCGAGATCGGCGCCGAAGGTGTCGGCGTAGGCGGCCCGCGTGGCCGAGCGGACCCCGTCGCAGGCGACCACCAGGTCGTATTCGGCGGCCAGTCGCTCCGGAGAAGGGGCCTGCGTGCGGTAGCGGACGTCCACCTCCAGGGCGGCGCAGCGCTCCTGGAGGATCTCCAGCAGCCGGCGCCGGCCCAGGGCGGCGAAACCGTGCCCGCCGGAGGTCAGCGTCCGGCCCCGGTGACGGACGTCGATGTCGCTCCAACGGGCGAACTCCGCCGACATCGCGGCGTGTACGGCGGGATCGGCCTGGGCGATGCCGTCGAGGGTCTCGTCGGAGAAGACGACCCCGAAGCCGAAGGTGTCGTCGGGAGCGTTGCGCTCCCAGACGGTCACCTCCCAGTGCGGGGACAGCTGCTTGGCCAGGGCGGCGAAGTACAGGCCGCCCGGCCCGCCTCCGATGACTGCTATGCGCACGGGGCGCCTCCTCGGTTGTTCTCGATCAGTTCGGGGGCCTGCCGGCCGGCCTTCGTGAGGACCTCGCGGACCTCGGCCGGCCAGGGGGTCGTCCCCGTGGCGCGGGCGGCGGAGTGGGCGATGACCATGCGGCCGGTCGCGGCCTCCGCTCCCTCCTCGCCGTGGACGGTGAAGGCGTAGTGGAGGGAGCTCGTACCGACCTTCGTGACGCGCAGCTCGGTCCGCACGGCCTCGCCGAACCAGAGCCGAGCCCGGTAGTCGGCCTCGAAGTGGACGCGGGGCGTGCTGCCGAAGAGGTGAGACAGGCCCAGGCGGCGCAGGAGCACGGCCTCGGCCGACTCGACCCAGCGCACGACGGTGGAGTGGTGGTAGTGACCGGCGGCGTCGGTGTCGGTCCACTCGACGCGCCGTTCGACGACGACGCTGGGCAGGTCCGGCACCCGGGCCTCGGGGCACCCGGCGGCGCAGCCGCCGTCTTCGGCCGGCCCGGGTGCGGAGCCGACCGTGGCCGTCGTGGCCGTCACGGGCTCCGGCCCGGCCGTGGGCGCCGACTCCTGCCCCCGGGTGCGGAGTTCGGAGCGGCGGAGCTTGCCGGTCTCCGTCCGGGGGAGTTCGCTGACGAACTCCACGGCACGCGGGTACTTGAAGGGCGCGATCGCGGCCTTGACGTGGTCCTGGAGCTCGCGGACGGTCGCCGGGGAGGCCGGGACGCCGGCGCGCAGCACCACGTACGCCTTGACGAGCATGCCGCGCCGCTCGTCGGGGACGCCGACGACGCCGCAGTCCGCCACGTACGGATGGCCGGTCAGCGCCTTCTCGACCTCGGGCCCCGCGATGTTGTAGCCCGAGGAGACGATCATGTCGTCGCTGCGGGCCACGTACCAGAAGTAGCCGTCGGCATCCCGGATGTAGGTGTCACCGGTGATGTTCCACCCGCTCCGGACGTACGTGGACTGGCGCGGGTCGTCCAGGTAGCGGCAGCCCGTGGGCCCGGTGACGGCCAGCAGACCGGGCTGCCCGTCGGGGACGGGTGACCCGTTCTCGTCGACCACGGCGGCGCGGTAGCCGGGGACGGGCCGTCCGGTGGAGCCGGGTCGGATGTCCTCGTCGGCCGCGGAGATGAACACGTGCAGCATCTCGGTGGCGCCGATGCCGTCGATGATGCGCAGCCCGGTGGCGGCGTGGAACTCCTCCCACACGGAGGCGGGCAGGGGTTCACCCGCCGATACGCAGCGCCGCAGGCCGGCCAGGCGGCCGACCGCTCCCGCGGCCATGATCGCGCGGTAGGCGGTGGGCGCGGTGAACAGGACGGTCACCCCGTGTGCGGCGACGAGGTCGGCGAGCTGCCCCGGCGTCGCCGCCTCGACGAGCAGGGTGGCGGCACCGACCCGCAGCGGGAAGACCACCAGACCACCGAGTCCGAAGGTGAACGCGAGCGGCGGCGTACCGGTGAACACGTCGTCGCAGCGCGGCTGCAGGACGTGCCGGGAGAAGGTGTCGGCGTTGGCGAGCACGTCGCGGTGGAAGTGCAGGGTCGCCTTGGGGCGCCCGGTCGTGCCGGACGTGAAGGCGATCAGCGCAACGTCGTCCGCGGCCGTGTCCACGGTGGTGAAGACGCCGTCCTTGGCGGAGCAGCGGGCGGTGAGATCGTCCTCGCCGGGCCCGCCGTAAGCGATCACCCGGGCGCCGGGGACCCCGGTGGGAGCGGCGCCGCCCGTGGTGGCGGCTTCGAGTTCATCGAGGTAGCGGTGGTCGCACAGGGCGACGACGGGCCGGCTGATCTCGCACAGGCCGGTGAGCTCGGCGGCGCGCAGCAGCGGCACCGTCGTGACGGCCACACCGCCCGCCTTGAGCACGCCGAACCAGGCGGCGACGAGCCAGGGGTTGTTGGGACCGCGCAGCAGTACGCGGTTCCCGGGGCGCAGGCCTACGTCCTCGGTGAGTACCTGGGCGATCTGGTTGGCGCGCTGCAGCAGTTCGCCGTACGTCCAGCGCTCGTCCTGGGTCAACAGGCAGGGGCGGTCGGGGCCCCAGCGCTCGACGGCGTCGTCGAGGAGGCTGCGGGCGCAGTTGAGCCGGTCCGGATAGTTCAACTCGGGCAGGTCGAAGTGGAGTTCGGGCCAGAGGTCGAAGGGCGGGAGCCGGTCGCGGCAGAAGGTATCGGCGTGCGCCGAAGGGGAGAGCTCCATGGGGCGGCACCTCAATCAGGGAGCAGCGGGGGAGATGGGGCAAGTATCTCGATAAATTGGCGGCCGTCAATTCCTCGCGATATTTTTGTGAGGCGATCGTCTCTCTCGGCATCGCGTCCGGCGCCCGCTCCGGCGGGGTCCGGGCCCTCTGTGGAGCCCTGGGAGTGCGCTTCGCCGCGCGTCAGGCGGCCGGTACGCGCACCCGCACGCATTTCCCGAACTCGTCCGCCTCGACGCTGAGCCGGCCCCCGCTCTCGGCCGCCATCAGCTGCACGATCAGCAGGCCGCGCCCGTCCTCGGCGTCCGGGTCCACCTCGCTCCGGGGGTGCGGCAGCCGGGGCAGCGCGGCGGCTCCGTCGGCGACCTCGAGCTGCAGCCAGCCGGCCCGGAGGGAGATCGCGACGCGCAGTCGACCGGCGTCGGCGGCGTGCACGACGACGTTCCCGACCAGCTCGCTGACGGCCAGCAGCAGGACGTCCGCGATCTCGGCGGCGATCCGCCAGCCGGCGAGCGTGGTGCGGACGCGGGACCGGAGCAGGGGGACGGCCGCCGCTGTGGGCTCCGCGGCCCAGTGGCCGAAGCCGCGGACGCCGGAGACGGCCGGGGTGACCGGGCCGACGACGGGCGGTGTGGGGGTCGGGACTGAGGTGAGCATGACGTGCTCCCGGAGGGGGAAGGTGACGACGTCCGCGCTGTATCTCGTGTAACTCGCGGGAAAGTGGGACTGCCCGTGCTCTTGTGGTCTGCGGAAATGCGTCGCTAGAGTCGTGATTACACGTGTAACACGCTAAGCCTCCGCCGCGGCTCGCGCAAGCATTTCGGACATACGTTACGAAGCCTTGTCCGTAGTCGTGGCCGCAGCGGGACACTCGCGTGCAGGTGCACGTGAACCCCGAAGACATTGGAAGGGCCGCAATGACACAACCGCTCCCCGCCGCGATCGACCTGGCGGACATGACCTGGCCGCCTCCGCCGTTCCGCACCCCCGTGCCCGCGGTGGTGGACGCGGACGGCGTCCGCCGCCTCGACGGGGTCACCTACGCCACGTCACCCGGCTACCGACCGCGGCTGCTCGACGTACTGGTGCCGGCGGGCGAGGGGCCCTTCCCGGCGGTGGTCTGGATCCACGGCGGCGGCTGGCTGGACGGCGACCGGCGCTATCCCCCGCCGACCGTGCCCGTGGAACTGCTGCACGGGTCGGTGCTGGCGGCGGGCCTGGCGCTCGTCTCGATCGACTACCGGCACAGCCTGGAGGCCCCGTTCCCGGCCCAGTTGCACGACGTGAAGGCCGCCATCCGCTACGTCCGGCAGTTCGCCTCCGTGCTGGGCATAGACCCCGACCGGATCGGCGTCTGGGGCGAGTCCGCCGGAGGCCACCTCGCGGCCCTCGCCGGAGTCGTCGGCGCCGACACCCCGGACGCGGAGGCGCTGGAGGGCGTGCAGGGCGTGGGCGCCGGGAACACCGCCGTACGGGCCGTCGTGGACTGGTACGGCGTCCACGACCTGGTCACCCTCGCCGGGCACCCCATGCCGGCGATGCCGGCGATGCCCGCCGGAGCCGAGTTTCCCGACCCCTACGAGGCCCTGCTCGGCGCGTCCGTCGCCGAACGCCCGGAGCTGGCGCGGGCCGCGAGCCCCGTCACGTACGCCGTCGAGGGCTCGGACCCGCCGCCGTTCCTGCTGATCCACGGAACGCGGGACGGTCTGGTGCCCTACAGCCAGAGCGAACAGCTCGCCGCGGCCCTCGCGAAGGCCGGGGGCGAGGTCGTCCTGACGCCCGTGGAGGACGCCGACCACATCTTCCTCGGCTCTCCCGACATCGACCGGATCGTCGCCGACAGCGTCGCCTTCCTCGCCCGCCACCTAGCGCAGTGACCGGAAAGGTCCACCGGATCGCGGCGCCCGGCACGGCACCTCGCCGCGTTGTCGGACCCCGCAAGTACGTCCGGTACGAGCCGCGGCCCTCCGCCTTGCGATGCACCGCACCGGACACCGCGACCGGGGGCGCCTGACATCCCGCGGCCGGGCGAGCGGCCCGCCGCCGTGGTGGGCGCCGCGCCCGCTGTCGGCGCCGGTCCGCTTCCGGCGGGGTGCGACCGAGGTGCCCGTCCCATGAGTGATCACTGATGCGATGCTGGTGGGGGCGTCTGTCGCCCACGCCGGCCGGAGGGCCCGTGTGCCCTCGGGGACCAGGACGGTCTGGTCCTAGACGAGGCCCTCTCCCACACCGCTGCCGGGCGGTCCGTGCGCTGCCGGCCGACCTCGCCGACTTCGGCGGCACTGCGGCCTGCGGCGCGCAGCCGTCCCGGGAGGGGTGGCGGGTGTGGGCGCCGCTGGAGACCCGGCTGCCCGTCCGCCGCACAGCGGGGTGACCCAAACCGGCCGCCGCTTCCGTACTCAAGCCGCACGGCGGCGGGCGGCAGGAGGCCGGGATGCCACCGGCATCTCGTGGGCGTCGCCGATCTCCCCGACGGTGGCCTCGCCGCTTGGTTGGCCACCGCTTCCGTCCCCACGGCGTACGCACGTCGCGCGGGACGTGCCGCAGGACCGCCTCGCCGGCACGGTCCGTGCTCCGGCGCCGCCTGCCGTGCGCGCGGCGGCCCGGCAACCCGCAGCCGCGCGCCGCGGGCCCGGCAGGATCCGGAAGGGACGGCTGACCGGCCGCCGCCCTACGAGGTCTCGCGGTGGACGAGGACCGCCTCGACGTCGGGCATGGGCGGCGTCGTCCCCGTCTCGATCAGCTCGTGCACCGCGTCGGCGACGAGGGAGGGCGCGAGGAGTTCCAGGCGGATCGAGGTCAGCGGGGGCTGCTGCAGGGCTGCGAGGACCAGGTCGTCGGAGCCCACGACGGCCACGTCCCGCGGCACCTCGATGCCCTCGGCCCGGAGCGCGTGGAGCAGCAGCGCGGCGTACTCGTCGTTGTAGGCGAACACGGAGTCCAGGCCGAGGCTCGGCCAGCGTCGTGCCAGCGCGGTCGCGGACTCCCGGGTGTAGGACAGCTCCACCGGGGTTACGGTGGCCATGTGCCGGGCGGCGACCGACTCGGCGCCGGCGAGCCGCGGCGCGGCGAGCGTGCCGAGGCCGCGCTCCTGCGGCATGACCACACCGATACGGGTCCTGCCGCGGGCGATCAGGTGCTCGGCGGCGATGGCGCCGATCCGGGCGTGGTCGAAGCCGATGGTGTGTACGCCCGGCACGGGGTGGGCCGCGAAGGCGAGCACGCCGCGCACCCCGGCGCGCCGCAGCACGTCGGCGGCCTGCGCGGTGAGCCGGTCGCCGTCGAGGGCGATGACGGCCGCCGGCCGCAGCTCGGCCCAGGCGCGGGCGGCGTCGAGGGGGTCGGCGAAGCGCCCGGCGTGCAGGACGGCGGTGTAGCCGTGCCGCTCGAGCTCGCTGTGCAGTTCGTCGACCCAGTCGCTGACGAGCCGGCCGACCGCGGAGATCGACGAGGGCATCAGGACGAGGTTGCTGCGGCCGGCCCGCAAGGACCGGGCTGCGGCGTGCGGTACGTATCCGAGCTGTCGGGCGGCGTCGAGGACGCGGGCCCGGGCGGCCTCGCCGACACGGTGGCCCTGGGTGTCGTTGAGGACGAAGGAGACCGTGGCGCGGGACACGCCCGCGAGGCGGGCCACGTCGGCGCTGGTGGGGGACGCCGGAACGGGAGTGTCTTTGGCCATGACGTCGATCGACGCTCCTTGTGATCGGCTTGGTGCCTGCCCTTCCGAGGTTACACGAGTTAGATCAAGGGAGCGCGGGCCCGCCCGGATGTGCGGAGCCCCCAGGAGGCCAGGGGAGCGCCGGCGCGGGCCGGACGGGCCGTAGGGCGCCGCGGGAGGGCCCGGCGGGACGCCGCGGGAGGGCCCGGCGGGACGCCGTGGGACGGACCGGGGGAGACCTGCGGGAGCCCGGGGCCGGGAGGCCGGGGCCGGGAGGTCGCGGGCCGGCGGGACGTGGGACACCCGCCCTCACGCGGGCCGGTCGAGGGCCCTTTCGTGCAGCCGCAGCGAGTCCCCGGCGAGATCGCCGAGCGCGGTGACGACGGAGTCGAAGCGCATCGTCGTGCGGGATTCTTTCTCGTACGGGTTCCACGTCGGCATGCCCGGATGGTTCGGGTCGCCGGTGCGGGCGAAGGCGATCCAGGCCTCGTGCATCGTGTGCGCGAGCCCGTCCCGTACGGCGGGGTTCAGCCCGGCCGTCAGGGGCGCGTGGGCCCACTGGTCGAAGTTGGCGAAGGCGAAGGGCAGTTCGAGGCAGTGCGCGGCGCCGAGCCGTCCGTCGTAGGCGGCCGCGGGGAGGTCGAACTGGTAGGCCCACACCGGGCTGCCCGACGCGGCCCGGGCCTCGGCCAGTCGAAGCGCGGGGACGCGGAAGAGCTCGTCCGTGATGAGGTCCATCAGGACGTCGGCCGGCCGTGCGCCCGGCCGGGCGCGCTCGTACGCCGCGTACACGCCGGGGGCGGCCTCGGGGCCGAAGGTGTCCGCGATCCGGGCGGTCACCTGGTCCCGGTCGGCCGCGGCGTACACCTCGTTGAGGGCGAACCCGAAGTTGGCCTCCTCCCGGGTCCAGCCGATCATCACCTCGATGCCGGCCGTGGCCCCGTGCAGCAGGGCCTCGGCCGGGTGTCGGCGGAGGCTGACGCCGTCGACCACGGGCAGGAACGGCGTGGGCCAGTAACCCCAGCGCGTCGTCCGCGCGAAGAGACCGCCGACGGCGCCGATCAACTCGGGCCAGGGGACTGCTCGCGCCTCGGCCGGGGTTCTGGCCCCGGTGGGCTCCAGGTACGCGGCGGTGCGTTCCAGGGCGGCGCCGGGCTCCGGGAGGTCCAGCCCGAAGGGCGGGCTCATCAGGATGACCCGCTTGATCAGGCCCTGGGTTTCGGGGAGTCCGGCGAGGGCGGCGGTGGACACCGCGCCGCCCGACTGTCCGGCGACGGTGATCGTGTCCGGGTCGCCGCCGAAGGCGGCGATGTTGTCGTGCACCCAGCGCAGGGCGGCGAGCTGGTCGGTCAGCCAGTGGTTGGCGCCGGAGCCCGCCGCGTCGTCCTCGGGGTCGTAGTAGAGGTAACCCAGGGGCCCGATACGGTAGTTGATGCTGACGACGACCAAATCGCCGTCGCGGGAGAAGGGCGCGCCCGAGTAGTTCGGCAGGGAACCGGAGCCGGACACGAAGCCGCCTCCGTGGATCCAGACGAGGACCGGCCGCCGGGCGTTGTCGGCCGCGGGCGTCCAGACGTCGAGGGTCAGGCAGTCCTCGTCGAAGGGCGGCTCGCCGTGCCCGCCGAGGACCGGGTCGCCGCCCTCCATGTACATCTGCGGTGCGCTGGGGCCGTCGGCGGTCGCGTCCCGCGTGCCGCTCCAGCCGGGGTGCGGCCGCGCGGGACGCCAGCGCAGTTCGCCGACCGGAGGCGCGGCGTAGGGCACGGCCCGGAAGACGGCGAGCCCGTCCTCGAACGCGCCGTGCAACCGGCCCGCCGGCGGGTGCGCCACGGGCTGACCGGGTCTTGGGGTGGGTGCCATGAGTCGATCCTTCCTGGGCCGCGCGCCGAACGCGCGCCGACCTTTCGAGAGTATGGCGTGAATTCGGCGACCGTCAATCTTGCTCGATATCCTGAGCGTGCGGCGCGCCGTACCGGCCGGGAAGGCCGTCAGAGCCAGAGGGTGTCGGCAGCCATCCGTTCCGCCTCCTTCTCCAGCAGGGGCGCGAAGGCCCGCCACAGGAGCAGGCAGGCCCCCGCGGCGGCCATGGCGCCGGCGAAGGTGTCGCTCAGCCACTGGGCGTGCTGCCAGGTGCGGCTCCACATCATGGCGCCGGTGTACCCCGCGCCGACGAGCCACCACCAGCGCCGGCCGCCCGGCGGGAACAGCACCACCGCGGCCGCGATCACCAGGGCCACCGCGCTGAAGACCTGGCCGGAGGGGTACGAGCCGTCGTTGACGAGGACCCAGGTGTGCGGTGGCCGCGGCCGGTCGGCCAACTGCTTGAGGGGCAGCACGACGAGCACGTTGGCCAGGACGGCGGTGGTGAAGACGAAGAGCGCCGAGCGCCAGCGCCCGTACATGCACAGGCAGCCCATCAGCATCAGCGGCACGATCGTGCCCAGGGGGCCGCCGAGGCGGTCGAGCACGGTGGCGAACCCTGTGGCCGAGTCGGCGGGCGAGCCGTTGAGCGAAGCGGCCCAGGCGTCGTCGAGGCCCTGGAAGAAGGGCCGTTCGTTCACCCGCAGGAGCAGGCCGAGCAGCACGGACAGCAGCGTCAGTGCCGCCCCCCAGGCGAGGGCGTGGCGGGGCGGGGCCGCGGGCACCGGGCGCCGGGGCGGCCGGGCGGGGAACTGTGGCGACGAGGGGGCGGGGACGGGAGCGGGAGCGGGGAGTCGAGGCATGGCAGGACCTTTCGCGGTCGCCTCCCGGGCGGTGGGGCGTGCGGGGGCGGTGTGCGGGCACGGGGCGCGGAAATGCGCGGAGGGTCGGAGCGGGCCGGAGTGGGCCGGAGTGGGCCGGCATGGCCGGAGCGAGCCGGAGCGGGCCGGGCGTGTGAGGCGGGGGAGCCCGTAGGGGATGTGAGGGGGAACCGCAGAGGTGGGAGGGTCGCACGGGTGGGAGAGCCGCAGGGGTGGGCGGGCCGCACGGGTGGGAGGGCCGCAGAGGTGGGGGGCCGCACGGGTGCGAGAGCCGCAGGGGTGGGTGGGCTCTTCGGGGGCGCGGGGCGTGGGGCGCGGACGTGCGTGGAGGGGGGCCGGGGCGAGCCGGGGTGACGGGGAGCCGGCAGGGGTGGGTGGGGTCTTCCGGTGCGCCGCGGAGGAGCCGTCGCGGTGCGGCACGGAGTATTGCGGAAGCGTGACCGTCGCCACAAGAGCAAGAGGCTTTTAGGACGGTGCAGGCCTGTCCTGTGGCCGCATCCAGGTGGTTACACGTGATCGAGCTGCCGTTCGTCCCTCGGTCACGATCTGGGCGGAGACCTGCCCCAACCCTTGGCGAGACCCGGGAACGGGTGCTACACAGTGTCCAGGCACCGCGAGTGACACGTGTAACAACATAGGTCGTCCGCACTGCACCGGCCTTCCCCTGCTCCCCCCGGAATCCCCGCATCCACCGCGGGCCCTGCCCTGAGCAACCGCACCGCAGGCCCCGCACCGACGCACCGAACCGAGCAACCGCACCGAGAACCCGCACCGCGTCATCCGCGTCGCGCTCGGCGCGGCACTTCCGGCGACGCCCCGTGCACGACAGCACCCTCGGCGTCTCCGTCCCCCGCGCACCGCACCCCGGCGGTCCCCCACGCCACCTCCCCGCTCCGTCCCCCGAGGAGTCGTCATGGCCACGAACGAGATCACCGACCCGCCCGCCCTGGCGGACCCCCAACCTGCCCGCGGACGCGGGCTCCTGTTCCTCCTGCTGGTCGCGAACTCCGCGATGATGGCCGTCTACATGGGTGTCGGCTCCGTCCTGCTGCCCACCCAGATCGCCGCGATCGCCGGCGACGACAAAGTCGCCGTCCTGGGCCTCATCGGCGGCATCAGCGCGATCTTCGCGACCGCCTTCAACCCGATAGCCGGCGCCCTGTCCGACCGCAGCGGACGCCGCAACCCCTGGGTGCTCGGCGGCGCCCTCGCCTCGCTCGGCGGCCTCGCGCTCCTCGGCAGCGTCAGTACCGCCCTGCTCGTCGGGATCGGCTGGTGCCTGGTCCAGGCGACCATGAACGTCTACCAGGCCGCCGTCACGGCGATCGTGCCCGACCGGGTCCCCGCCGCCCGGCGCGGCACCGCGTCCGCGCTGGTGGGACTGGGCCTGCCCATCGGCGGCACGGTCGGCGTACTGATCGCCTCCCAGACCGCGGACCACCTGCGCACCGGCTACCTCGTCTTCGGCGCGGTCCTCGCCGGGGCCGCGCTGCTGCTCACCACCTTCTGCCGGGACGTACCGCGCTCCGAGCCCGCCCCGGGCACGTCCGCCCCGGACGCGCCCGCCGCCCCCAAGGGGGCCCAGGTCAAGGCCTTCCTCTCGGCGCTCGGCAACCACGACTTCCGGTGGGCCTTCATCGGGAGGGCGCTGATGGTCCTCGGCTACTTCTCGGTCGTCGGCTACCAGCTCTACATCCTGGACGACCACATCGCGCTCCCCGAGGGGCTGACCCCGCCCGCCGCGATGGCGGTGCTCACCCCCGTCTCGATGGTCGCGATGGCCGTCTCCACGGTTCTCGGCGGACTGCTGTCCGACCGCTGGAACCGGCGCAAGGTGTTCGTCGGCGTCTCGGCGGCCCTCGCCGGGCTGGTCATGGTGGTTCCCGTGGTCAGCCCGACCTGGACGGGCATGCTCGTCTTCAGCGCGCTCAACGGCCTCGCCTTCGGGTGTTTCATGGCCGTCGACACCGCGCTCGTGACCCTGGTGCTGCCCCGGGCCGAGGACGCCGCCCGCGACATGGGCGTCCTGAACATCGCGAACGCCGGGCCGCAGATCATCGCCCCGTTCGTCGCCTCCGCCGTCGTCACCGCCCTGGGGGGATACACCCCGCTGTTCCTGGTCGGCGGCGCCCTCTCGCTGATCGGCGCCCTGGCGATCCTCCCGATCCGCAGCGTGCGCTGACCCGCAGTCGGCGCACCGTCGCCGGGCCGCCCCCTGCCAGCCCCGGGCGGCGGCCCCCACCGCACTCCGGCGGGCCCGTGCCGAGGGTCGCGCGCCCGCCGGTAACCACCCTCACCTGCCCTCATCCCGTCCCGACCCCACTCCCTTTCCGAAGGAGCGTTCTGTGCGACGCAAGCGAGTTATGCCGTTGGCCGCCCTGCTGCTGTGCGCGCCCGCCCTCGCCGGTACGGTGCCCGCCGCCGCGGCGGCCGAGCCGCACGCCGGGCCGGCGCCCGCACCGGTGCCCGCGGGCCCGCTGCGGATCCTGCTCACCAACGACGACGGCTACAACGCGCCCGGCATCCGTATCGCCTTCGAGCGGCTGACCGCCGCCGGACACGACGTCACCATCGTCGCCCCGCTCACCAACCAGAGCGGCACCGGTACGAAGATGATGAGCGCCCCCTCGGTGACGGTCCGCCACCCCGAGCCGAAGGTGTGGGCCGTCGACGGAACGCCCGGTGACTCGGTGGCCTTCGGGCTCTCCGAGGTGTTCGAGGGCCGCGCCCCCGACCTGGTGGTGTCGGGGACCAACTTCGGACCGAACGTGGCCGGCCTCGCCACTCACTCCGGAACGGTCGGCGGCGCCGTCACCGCCCTGGAGGCCGGTGTACCCGCCATCGCCCTGAGCACCGGCGGCGTCACGGCTCCGGATCCCGTGACCACGGTCAACGCCATGGGGCCGACTCTCGACTTCGCCGTCAAGCTGATCGACCGGCTGCGCACCCGGGCGAGGTCCGGGCCCCTGCTGCCCGAGGGTGTCGGACTGAACGTCAACCACCCGGTCGTCGGAGCCGACGGCAAGGGCGCGCCGGCGGGGGTGGCCACCACCTTCCAGGACGCGCAGGTACTGCTGAAGGCCGACTTCACCGACGCCGGCGACGGCACCTGGAAGGTCGGTGTGAAGGTCGACCTGCGGACACCGGCCCGGGGCAGCGACGTGGAGGCCGTGAGCGCCGGGAAGATCGCCGTCAGCCCGATGAACGCCGACTGGAACACGGGACCGGCGGACCACGCCGTCACCGCCGCCCTCATCGCCGGGCTGCGCCCGTAAGCCCTGCGCACTTCCGCTTGCGGGGCGGGGCGCGCGGCGCCGCGCCCCGCCCCCGGATCGCCTTCAACCCAGGAGTAAGGATGCAACGGCAGCGGCTCTCGAGCCTGATCGCCCGGTTTTCCACGGCAAGGGCCTTACTCGGTACGGCACTCGCTCTGACCGTCCTGGCCGCCACGGTGCTCCCGGCGGCAGCCGCTCCCGCGGGCGGGACCCCCGGCCCGGCCGGTTCGCCCCGCCCCGTGGTCTCCGTCGCGCAGGGCGCGCTGCGGGGCCGTGTCCACGACGGGGCGCAGGAGTTCCTCGGCGTCCCCTACGCGGCGGCGCCGATCGGGGAGGACCGGTTGCGCGCTCCCCGGGAGCCGCGGCGTTGGAACGGCGTGCGCGAGGCCGCCGAACAGGGTCCCGCCTGCCTCCAGTTCTCGCCGTTCGGGCTGCGGGACCCCCTGGCCGTCAGCGAGGACTGCCTCTACCTCGACGTGTACCGGTCGCGGGGCGCCCGTGCGGGGGCCCGGCTGCCGGTGATCCTCTGGATGCACGGGGGCGCTTACAGCCAGGGCACCGGTACCCAGTTCGGCGGGCGCACGATGGCGGAGCTGACCGGCAGCATCGTGATCAGCATCAACTACCGGCTCGGTCAGCTGGGTTATCTGGGCCTTCCCGAACTGGGCCGCGAGAACGCGCTGCGCTCCGGATCCTTCGGCCTGATGGACCAGATCCGGGCATTGCGCTGGACGCGGGAGAACATCGCTGCCTTCGGCGGGGATCCGGGCAACGTCACGGTGTCCGGCCAGTCGGCGGGCAGCGGTTCGGTGTGCGGGCTGCTGGCCGCCCCGTCCGCGGCGGGCCTGTTCCACCGGGCCGTGCTGCAGAGCGGGCCGTGCACGCTGCTGCGTACTCCGGACGCCGCACGCGCCGAGTCCGAGGCGCGGGCCTTCGCGGCGAGCGCGGGCTGCGCCGATCCGGCCGCGCTCGCGGTCTGCCTGCGGGCCGCCTCGGGGCCGGCGCTGGTGCAGGCGGCCCGTACGCACCCGACCTCGGGCCCGGCGTCGGGCGACGGGCTGCTCCCGGTGGATCCTGCGGCCGCGATCTCGGCGGGGAACTGGAACAAGGTCCCGGTCCTGATCGGGAGCACCCGCTCCGAGGCGCGCTTCTTCGTCGCGCTGACCCAGCCGGGCCTGACCGCCGAGCAGTACGCGGAGCAGGTCCTGTCGGGCTACGGCGCGGCCGGCCCGGAGGTCCTCCTGCGCTACCCGGTCTCCGCGCACGGGTCCCCGTACCTGGCGCTGTCGGCCCTCATGACGGATTCGGGCTTCGCCTGCCAGACCGCTTGGACGGGGCAGCTGTTCGCCCGGCAGGTTCCCACCTTCGCCTACGAGTTCGACGACCCGGACTCGCCCACCCTGGCGGGCGCACAGGTCCCGGGCCTCGACGAGTCGAACGCGCACAGCGCCGAACTGGCCTATCTGCACGACTTCACGATGGGCGAGCGGCCCCTGACCCCCGTCCAGGTCGCGCTGGCGACGCGGATGAAGCGCTACTGGGGTTCCTTCGCGCGCTACGGGACTCCCGCGGCGGGCGGCCAGACCCGGTGGCCGGCGACCGGCCCGGGCGGAGCGGTACTCGAACTCAGCCCCACGGGGGACCGGCTCGACCAGGAGTTCGCGGCGGAGCACCAGTGCGGGTTCTGGCGGACCCAGCCGGCCCGGCCCCTCTGACGGGCGAGGAGACCCGGTGATCCGAACCGGGGTGATCCGGGCTCCCGCCAAGGCGGGAGCCCCGGCGCTCATCCTTCGGTGATCACCGAAATGGCGGCGGCCCGGGGGGTGCCGCCACGCCGCCGGGTGCCCCGCGGACCACGGTCCACCGGGCATCCGGCGGTTCACCACGCCCGCGCCGCGGGGGCGGGGCGCGGGAGGCCGGTCCGGTCCGGCTACCGCACGCCCGCGGAGGCACGGGCCGGCGGCGCGGAGCCCGCGGCCGCCGTCGCCCGCGCCGCGGAACCGAGCTGCGCCTCCATGTCGTCGAGCGCTCCGCGCACCGCCGCGATCCGCAGGAGGAGTTCGTCGGCGGCGTCCGCGGCGGCTTCCACCCCCTGCTCCGCGCGCAGGTTCTGCTCCTCCATCTCCCTTGCTTCCTCCAAAGCGTTGAGTACGACCCCGATCAGTACGTTGACCAGGACGAACGAGGCCAGGAGCACGTAGGAGGCGTAGAAGAGGATGCTGAAGGGGGACACGGCGAGCCCGGCGTGGACGGCGTCCCCGAGTCCTTCCAGCGTGATCAAGAGGAAGAGCGTCAGGCCGGCCCGGCCGATCGAGCCGTAGTGCCCCGGGTCGTGGCCGGAGAAGCAGATCCACCCGATCATCGCGTACACGTAGAGGATCAGTGCGCCGACGAACAGGAAGCTGACGGTCCCGGGCAGGCTGCGGCCCACGGCCACAAGGAGGACCCGCAGCTGGGGCATGAACCGTGCGGTGCGCAGCACGCGCGCGAGGCGCAGCAGGCGCAGCAAGGTGGTGTTCTCCCGCAGGAACGGAATGAAGGCCGAGGAGACGACCAGCAGGTCGAAGATGTTCCACGGGTCCCGGAAGAAAGCTTTCGGCCGATCGGCGTAGGCGCCCAGGCGGATCAGCATCTCCAGGGTGAAGGCGATCACGCAGAAGCGCTCGGTCATCCCGAGGAGCCGGCCGTACTCGGTGCTCAGGCCGCTGTACGTCTCGACGCCCAGGAGTAGGGCGTTGAAGAGGATCACCGCGAAAACGGCGAGCGAGAAGGCGGGCGCCTCGCACACGTCACGGCAGTGCGCGGCCAGCCTTCCACGCCTGGTGTCCACCGCGGTCGGGTCGGTCATCGTGCTCCCTCGTACGGGCCGCCGGCCTCCCCGTTCCGCACGCGCCGGCGTGCGCCGCTACGGAAGACGAGGCTGCCGAGGCGGTGTTCATGTTCCGCGTCGTGTAACGCGGGGCGGCGCGTATCGAGACGCTTTGGAGCGCGACATCGCCCGATCGGGTAACGGCGCGCACCAGGTCATCGGGGGTGCGCGGCCGCGGTCGCGGAGGACCGGGCCGTGACGGGTCGCGACGCTGGTACGGCGCGGGCACGGGCCGGGACGACGAAATGCCCCCCGGGCGACCGAAGTCGCCCGGGGGGCACGGGGCCCGTCGGTCAGACCGCCGGAGCCGGGTAGGTCGGGTACTCCACCCCGGAGACGTACTGGACGACCCGGATCACCTGGCACGAGTAGCCGAACTCGTTGTCGTACCAGAGGTAGAGGATCGCGTTGTCCCCGTCGACCTTGGTCGCGCCGGCGTCGACGATCGAGGCGTGGCGCGAGCCGATGAAGTCGCTGGAGACCGCGTCGGGCGCGGTGGTGAAGTCGATCTGGCGCTTGAGCGGCGAGGTCAGCGACACGTCGCGGAGGTACTCGAGGACCTCGTCGCGGGTGGTCTCGCGGCCCAGGCGCAGGCTGAGGATCGCGATCGAGACGTCCGGCACCGGGACGCGGATCGAGCTGCCGCTGATCGGAGCCTTGAGGTCCGGAAGCGCCTTGGCGACGGCGGACGCGGCACCGGTCTCGGTCATGACCATGTTGAGCGGCGCGGAGCGGCCGCGCCGGTCGGCGCTGTGGTAGTTGTCCAGCAGGTTCTGGTCGTTGGTGAACGAGTGGACGGTCTCCACGTGGCCGCGCAGAACGCCGTACTCGTCCGCCATCGCCTTCAGCGGCGGGACGATCGCGTTGGTGGTGCAGGAGGCGCAGGACAGGATCTGCTCGTCCGGCTTGATCGTGTCGTGGTTGACGCCGTGCACGATGTTCGGGACGTCGCCCTTGCCGGGAGCCGTCAGGACGACCTTGTCGACACCGGGGCGCAGGTGCTTGGACAGACCCTCGCGGTCGCGCCACTTGCCGGTGTTGTCGATCAGGATGGCGTCCTTGATGCCGTACGCCGTGTAGTCGACCTCGGACGGGTCGTTGGCGTAGATCACCTTGATCGCGTTGCCGTTGGCGATGATCGTGCTGGTCGCCTCGTCCACGGTGATGGTGCCCTGGAACTGGCCGTGGATCGAGTCGCGGCGCAGCAGCGAGGCGCGCTTGACGATGTCCTGCTCGCCGCCCTGGCGGACGACGATGGCGCGCAGGCGCAGGCCGTTGCCGGAACCGGCCTTCTCGATGAGCAGGCGGGCGACGAGGCGGCCGATGCGGCCGAAGCCGTAGAGGACGACGTCGCGGCCCTCGCCGCGCTCGATCTTGTTGGCGCCCGTGGCGCCGGAGACGGCACCGGCGGTGAACTCCTCCACCGACAGACCGCGGTCGTCGGCGGCGTACGTCGCGGCGAGCATGCCGATGTCGATCTGGGAGGGACCGAGGTCGAGCGAGGTGAGGGCCTGCAGGAACGGCAGCGTCTCGGTGACCGAGAGCTCCTCACCGGCGATCTGACGGGCGAATCGGTGGGTCTTGAGGATGCTGACCACCGACTTGTTCACCAAGGAGCGGCTGTGGAGGAGGATCGTGACGTCCCGCTCCCTGTGCAGCTTCCCGATGATCGGGATCATCGACTCCGCGATCTTCTCGCGGTTCTTCCACTCGGTGAACGAGTCGTCATTGACAGTCACAGATTTGTCTTTCGAGCTAGGCGGCGCTCATATGCTAACCCGGGGTCGCGTTGACCCTTCAAGCACCCCCTGAGCAGGCCTCACCCCTCGGCACGCTGAGTGACCGGGGCGCTGCTCTCGTCGCCGAGGAACTCGTACCAGCGGCGCTGGAGGCACAGGTAGCGGGTGTCGGCCTCGGCCAGGGCCAGGAAGGAGTCGACCGTGTCGCCCAGCCGCTCGCGCAGGCCCGGCTCGGTCAGCTCGCCGTCCTCGCCGAAGGCGGCGTGCGCCATGGCGAGGCTGAACATGTCGGGGTAGACCCGGGCTCCCAGGTGTTCCAGCGGCACGCGCAGGGCCCACAGCCCGCGGTTCCCCCCGACCATCGACGGGGAGGCGGACACCAGCAGCGTCTGCTTGTCCTTGAAGGGCTGCGGCCGGAACCGCGAGACCCAGTCGATGGCGTTCTTCACCACGCCGGGCACCGATGCGTTGTACTCGGGCGAGGCGATGACGAGGGCCTGCGCGGCCAGCAGCCGTTCGCGCAGCGAGGCCGCCCCCTCCGGCGGGCCCTCCGCCGCCTCGGCGTCGCCGTCGTACGTGGGCATCGTGAAGTCCCCGATCCGGGCGAGGTCCACGACGGCTCCCGAGCGTTCCACCTGCCCGGCGACGAGGGCGGCGAGCCGGGTGTTCACGGAGCCCTCGCGGGAGGACCCCGACAGGACGAGGACCTGGAGCGCTCCCGGTCCGTTGGTGATGTTCAAGTTGTCCGGGTCGGCGGGCCCGGCCGGGTCGTTCGCGTCGTTCGCGTTGGTCGCATCGGTCACGAGCGGGACCGTACGGGACGGTGCGGGGCCCCGGCCGTCCGCCCGCGCCGGGGCGCACGGGCTGTCACCCGGACGGGGTCAGTTGGCGCCCCAGCCGCCGTCCAGGGGGAGGGAGGAGCCGGTGACGTAGCCCGTGTGCGGCCCGCACAGCCAGACGGCGGCCGCGGCGACCTCGTCGGGCTCGATGAGCCGCTTGATGGGCGAGCGGGTCAGCAGCACCTCGGAGAGGACGTCGCCCGCGGCGATCCCGTGCGCGGCGGCCTGGTCCAGGATCTGCCCCTCGACCAGCGGGGTGCGGACGTACCCCGGATTGATGCAGTTGCTGGTCACGCCGTAGGGAGCCCCCTCGATCGCGGCGACCTTGCTCAGCCCCTCCAGCCCGTGCTTGGCCGCCACGTAAGCCGATTTGTACGCGCTGGCGCGCAGCCCGTGGACGCTGGAGATGTTGACCACCCGGCCCCAGCCGGCGGCGTACATGTGCGGCAGGACGTGGCGCAGCAGGAGGAAGGGCGCGGTGACCATCACCTGCTGGATCAGGGCGAAGCGCTCCGGCGGGAACTCGGTGATGGGGGCCACGTGCTGGAGTCCGGCGCTGTTGACCAGGATGTCGACGGCTCCGGGCAGCTCTTCGATGGCGGTGGGATCGGCCAGGTCGGCGACGTGGGCGTGCCCGCCGACGAGTCCGGCGACGGCCTTGGCCGCCGCCGCGTCGATGTCGACCACGTGCACGGTGGCCCCGGCCTCGGCCAGGGCCACGGCGCACGCCCGGCCGATGCCGCTGCCGCCGCCCGTCACCAGGGCGACGCGCTCCCGAAGCGGCGCGGGGGAAGGAAGTTCGCTCGTCATGGCTCGAAGCGTAGGGAGGGGCCGGGGCGGCGCCCACGGTGTCGCGCTCCATACTCGCCGCCGCGGGTATGGAGGCGAGCACCATGCGGCCGCACGGGGGCCACGGTCGCCCGGAGCCGTCAGGCGTCGAGCGGACAGCTGGTCAGCAACGTCGCCGGGTCGGCCGCGGGATCCCGGGGGACGGTGTGGCCGAGCGGTGGCCGCACACCGCGGCCGATCCAGTCCTCCAGCGCGGTGAACGCGGCGCGGTGGCAGGGCGTGAGGGGGCGCAGCCGGTCGGGGAAGGCGTCGACGAGCGAGTCCACGTGGGTGCCGCCCTCGACGCGGTAGTAGCGCAGCAGTGCGCCCCGGCCGGAGCGCCGCACCATGTCGGCGTAGACGTCGGAGTCCTGGCTGATGGGGAGCAGGACGTCGAGGGTGCCGTGCAGGGTGATCAGGGGTTTGCCGATGCGGCCGGTGAGCGCGGTCCTCGCGACGGCGCGGCGGACTTCGGCGGGCCGCTGCGCGTAGGCGTAGTCCGCGTCGCAGGCGGGAGCGCCCGGCGTACAGAAGGGGGTACCGGCCTCGACGGGACCGTCGAAGCCCGGATCGAACTCCTCGCGGTAGATCCGCTGGGTGAGGTCCCAGTAGTAGGCGTGGTGGAAGGGCCACAGGAACTCCGACCCGGCCGGATAGCCGGCGGCGAGCAGCTGCGCGTGGGCCTGCTCCGCGTCCGGGCCGCCGGCCGCGTAGCGGGGGTAGGCGGCCAGCGCGGGCGGCAGGAAGGTGAGCAGGTTCGGGCCGTCGGCCCGCCACAGGGTGCCCTCCCAGTCGACCCCGCCGTCGTACAGCTCCGGGTGGTTCTCCAGCTGCCAGCGCACCAGGTAGCCGCCGTTGGACATGCCGGTGGCGAGCGTGCGGGACGGCGCCCGGTGGTAGCGCTGCGCGACGACCGCGCGGGCGGCGCGGGTGAGCTGGGTGACCCGGGTGTTCCACTCGGCGACGGCGTCGCCGGGCGCCTGCCCGTCCCGGTGGAAGGCGGTCCCGGTGTTGCCCTTGTCCGTTGCGGCGAACGCGTAGCCGCGCGAGAGCACCCAGTCGCCGATGGCCCGGTCGTTGGCGTACTGCTCGCGCACGCCGGGGGATCCGGCGACGACGAGACCGCCGTTCCAGTGGTCGGGCAGCCGGATCACGAACTGCGCGTCGTGGTTCCAGCCGTGGTTGGAGTTGCCGGGGGCGCCGGCGGCCGGGGTGTCGGGGAAGTAGCCGTCGATCTGGATGCCCGGCACCCCGGTGGGGACGGCGAGGTCCTTGGGGGTGAGGCCGGCCCAGTCGGCGGGGTCCGTGTGGCCCGAGGCGACCGTCCCGGCGGTCGTCAGCTCCTGCAGGCAGTCGGCCCGCTGGAGTTCGGCCCCCGGTACGCGCAGGTGGGCGCGACGGGCGCAGTGCGCGTCGGCCGCGGCGGCGCCGGCCGGGGGCGCGGTGGCGGTGAGCAGGGCCGATACGACGGCTGCGGCGGCGACGGCGCAGGTGGCGGCTTTGGCGCGGGTGGTCGCGGAACGGGTGGCCGGTGGCATCGAGGAGCCTCCAGAGAACGGCGGGACGGGGGACTGGCCGGAGGCTACGGGCGCCCGCCCCGGCGCCGACACGGCTGCGCCCGCCATGTTCGCGGCCGCCCCGGTGGGGGCGGCCGCCATGGCGGGCGCGCGAAGGAGGAGCGGGCCGGTCCCTACGGGCAGCCGGCGTCGGCGATGACGAAGTAGCCCGCCGGCGCCTCCTTCAGCGTGTGCGTGACGAAGACGTTGTAGAGGCCCATGTCCTGCTGCGAGCCCTTGGCGCGGACACGGCTGCCGTCGGTCGTGGCCCGTCCCGCGAGCACCTGCTGGTAGTTGTTCGCCGTCCAGCACACCGCGGCCGCACCGGTCGTGCTCACCGAGACCGCGCCGGAGCGGGCGCCCGCCGTGCCCGCGCCGTCGCGGGCCGCCACGGTGTAGGTGTGGCGCGTCCCGGGAGCGAGCCCGGCGTCCCTGTACGCGGGCGCGGCGGGCGTGGCCACCTGGGTCCCGTCCCGGTACAGCACGTAGTCGGCGGCGCCCGCCACCGCCGTCCAGGACAGGGTGACGCTCGTGTCGTCGGCGCCGGTCGCGATGAGGCCGGCGGGAGCCGGCAGGGTCCCGGGGCCCGGCCCGGGACCGGCCGCGTCGAGGCCGAAGAACCGCGTGATCCAGTCACTGGAGCAGATCGAGGCGATGAAGTTGGCGGTCCCGGTACGGCCGCACTGGCCGGGACCGGTCCCGGGGTCGACCGGGGTGCCGTGGCCGATGCCCGGAACCCGGTTCACCTCGACGGCCACCGTGCCGTCCCCGGAGAGGTACTCCTCGTGGCGGGTGGCGTCCGGACCGATGGAGGTCGTGCGGTCCGGGACCGTGGTCAGGCCGTGCAGCGCGGTCCACTGGTCGCGCAGCTCGTCGGCGTTGCGCGGCACCACCTTCGGGTCCTGGTCGCCGTGCCAGACGGCCAGCCGCGGCCAGGGGCCGGTCCACGACGGGTACGCGTCGCGCACGCGCTGCGCCCACACCGCCGGGCTCCGGTCCACGCCCGGGCTCATACAGGCGAGGGCGCCGGTGTCCCTGGTGCAGTCGTAGGGGAGTCCGGCGATCACGGCCCCCGCCGCGAACACGTCCGGGTAGGCCGCCAGCATCACCGAGGTCATGGCGCCGCCGGCCGACAGGCCGGTGACGAACGTGCGGGCGGGGTCGGCGCCGTAGGCAGAAGCCGCGTGGACGGCCATCTGCCGGATCGAGGCGGCCTCGCCCTGGCCGCGCCGGTTGTCCGTCGACTGGAACCAGTTGAAGCACTGGCTGATGTTGTTCGCCGACGTCGTCTCCGCGAACACCAGCAGGAATCCCCGCCGGTCGGCGAGCTCCGTCAGCCCCGAGTTGTCGGCGTAGACCCGGGCGCTCTGGGTGCATCCGTGCAGCGCGACCACCACGGGCGGCCGGGCCGGGAGCGCCGCGGGCCGGTACACGTACATGTTCAGCGCGCCGGGATTGGCCCCGAAGTCGCCGACGCGCTCCAGGGAGACGGCGGCCCCGGCGGGTGAGGCGGGCCCGGCCAGGACCCCGCCGACGGCCAGGAGTACGAGCGCGAGCAGCCGTACGAGGGCCCGGCGCGGGCGCGCGGGTCGGCGGCGGGATTCACGCGGCACGGCGGCCGGGGCTTCGGACGGTCTGCGGTGCGATGACATGGCGGCTCCACGGGGTGACGGCCACCGCGGGCCGGCGGCTCCACGGTGGCCGTCACCGTAGGAGGGCCGCCACCAGCGGGGACATGGCGCGGACCGACACAATCGAGCCGTCCGTTGGCGGATCGGCCAGGGTTGCGCGGAGGTCCCCGGGTTGCTAACCGGAAACCGTCGCGCCCGGCCCGGCACCCGGCGCCACGCCCGGTCCCACGCTCAGTCCCCGCCCCGGACCGGAGGACACGCTCAGCTCGGCACCCGTCGCCGCGCGGACCTCGTCCACCGAGACACCCGGGGCGAGTTCGCGGAGCACGAAGCCCTCCGGGGCGATGTCGAGGACCGCGAGGTCGGTGATCACCCGCTGGACGACGGCCCGGCCGGTCAGCGGCAGCGAGCACCGTTCCACGAGCTTGGGCGTGCCGTCCTTCGCCGTGTGCTCCATGAGCACGATCACCCTGCGGGCGCCGTGCACCAGATCCATCGCGCCCCCCATCCCCTTGACCATCTTTCCCGGGATCATCCAGTTGGCGAGGTCGCCCGAGGCGGACACCTGCATCGCGCCCAGCACGGCGGCGTCGATGTGCCCGCCGCGGATCATGCCGAAGGACAGCGCGGAGTCGAAGAACGACGCCCCCGCCCGGACCGTGACCGTCTCCTTGCCCGCGTTGATCAGGTCCGGGTCGACCTCGGAGGCCACCGGGTACGGGCCCACCCCGAGGATCCCGTTCTCCGACTGGAGCACCACCTCGACCCCCGGCGGAAGGTGGTTGGGGATCAGGGTCGGCAACCCGATCCCCAGGTTCACGTACGTACCGTCCGCCAGCTCGCGGGCGGCGCGGGCCGCCATCTGCTCACGCGTCAGAGCCATGTCACACGCCGCCTTGCTGCTCGGGGAGGAGGGGACGGACGGTGCGGCGCTCGACGCGCCGCTCCGCCGCGGGGTCACCGGGGTGCACGCGGACCACGCGCTGGACGAAGACGCCCGGCAGGTGCACGGAGTCCGGATCGAGCTCTCCCGGCTCGACCAGCTCCTCCACCTCGGCGATGGTGATCCTGCCCGCCATCGCCGCCAGCGGATTGAAGTTGCGCGCCGAGGAGTGGAAGACGAGGTTGCCGTGCCGGTCCCCGGCCGCCGCCCGCACCAGGGCGAAGTCGGTGGTGATGCCCTCCTCCAGCAGGTACTCCCGGCCCGCCCAGCTGCGCAGCTCCTTGGGCGGCGAGGCCACGGCGATTCCCCCGTCGGCCCGGTAGCGCCACGGCAGGCCGCCCTGCGCGACCTGCGTACCGGCCCCGGCCGGCGTGTAGAACGCCGGGATGCCCGCGCCGCCCGCCCGCAGCCGTTCCGCGAGCGTGCCCTGCGCGACCAGCTCGACCTCCAGCTCGCCGCTCAGGTACTGCCGCGCGAACTCCTTGTTCTCGCCCACGTACGAGCTGGTCATCCGGGCGATCCTGCCCTCGCGCAGCAGCAGCCCGAGCCCCCAGTCGTCCACCCCGCAGTTGTTGGAGACCACCTCCAACGCGACCGCCTCCGCCCGCTCCAGCAGCGCGCCGATCAGCACGCCGGGAACCCCGCACAGCCCGAAGCCGCCCACCGCGAGCGAGGCCCCGGCGGAAATGTCCGCCACCGCCCCGGCCGCGGTCGCGACCTCCTTGTCCAGTCCCATCACATGCTCCTTCGCCCGACCCGTGGCCGCCGGCCACCTGACGGGTCGGTGCGGCGGGGCCGACCCGAACGACCCTAGGAACCGCCGGTGCGCCCTGGCCATGGCGCCCGCGCACACACCCGGCCGGGCAGCTGTGTGGCCCCGGCGGCCCGGGAACCGGGGGTCCGCCCGGCGCGTCCCAGCGGAGCCGGTCCGGCAGCGGAGCATGAGGAGGCAGCCCGTGAGGAATCGAACGCGCCAGATGTTGAAGGGCGTTGGGAGAAGGGTGGCGTCAGTGCCGGTGGTCGGGGCGGTGGGCGCCGCCGTACTGCTCACCGGCTGCGGCGACGCAGCGCCGAGTGACCTGGTAGGGCCCGGCGTGAGCGTCCGGCCCCCGGCCGCTCTGCCGTGCCCCGTGCCGGACCCCGCCGCGCCGCAGGCGCCGCCGACGCTGATCGACGCAACCCCCGCCAACACCCCCGAGGCCGCGAGGCTCTCCCAGGCCGTCGGCGCGCAGGGCGACGGGGCCTTCGCCGACGTCTACGCGACCCAGATCACCGACCACCCGGCGGGCCGGGTGGCCCTGTGCGTCACCGATCCGGTCCGCGGCCGCCTCCTGGTGGAGGCGGCGCACGCGGCGGATCCGGGCGCGGACCCGACCCGGGCGGACGTGTACGTGAGCACCTACTCCCGCCGGACCCTCGACGCCGCCGCTGCCAAGATCATCGCGCTGAGGGCGGACTTCCCGCTCTACAGCGTCTCCGGCGGGCACGGATCGTCGGTCGAGGTGACCACCAGCCAGGAGGGCGTACGGTCCGCGGAGTTCAGGACTCGGCTGGAGAAGGCCGCCGGGGGCGTTCCGGTCACGGTCAGGAAGGGCGAGGCCGCCCGGCCGCTGGTCGGGGACATGCCGATGAGCCCCCCGCCCTGAGCGCACCCTAAGCCGCCTGCGCGCAGCGCGTGGTGACCGGCGCGGCACGGGCCGCGAACGGCCGCGCCACGCACCGGCACTACTCCGGGCTGTCGCTGCCGCTGTCGCTGTCGTCGGCTCGGCCGTGGGCCGCGCGCGCGATCAAGTCCTCCATCGCCGCCCGCGGCAAGGAGGGGTTGGCCGCCGCGGCCTCGGCGATCTCCGGGGAGTCGTGGGTGAGGAGTTCCACGAGGACCGGTCCGGACAGTGCGGGGTGGCGCGCGGCGTCCGGACCGGCCTTGTGGTCGACCAGGCACGGCAGCAGCGCCGTCTCCGTGGCGTTCGCGTGCACGGCGATCGCGCGCCAGGCACGCAGCGCCGGCGGATCGTGCCGGGCCAGTTCCTCCAACAGGCCGGCCGGTGCGTCCGGGTTGGCCGCCACCTGCGCGTGGACCTGTACGCCGTGCCGCGCGACCATCGCGCGCAGCCGGTCCCCGGACAGGCCCGTGTGCGGGGCGACCGCGTTGGCCACCACCGCGTCCGCGTCGTCGGCCAGTGCGTCGCGCAGCTCGGGCGGAAGGGCGCGGCTGCGGGCCGCGAGCTTGCGTACGGCCGCGTGCGGGGAGACGGCCAGCTCCGCGAGCTCCCCCGGGGTGGCGGACGCGATGCGGGGCACGGGCTCCGGACGGATCCGGACCCTGCGGGCCAGGTCCGCCAGGACGTCGAGGGGTACCCGGGGCTGGTGGGCCAGTCGCCGGAGCAGGTCCGCCTCGCGGCCCGCGGCGAGCGAGCGGATCAGCGGTGCCTCGAGAGCGGTGTTCGCGGCGGCGTCCAGTCGGACCACCGACTCCGGGTCGGAGGCGAGCAGCGCGTACGTCTCCTGCGGCAGGTCGGACCGTTCGGTCAGGGCCCACCGGATCATCTTCGACGGGTGGCCGGCGAGGGTGGCCGCGACGTCGGGCGGTGTGGAGGGGTTGCGCGCGGCCCGTTCCAGGGTGGAGAGCACGGTCGTCTCGTGGCCGCCCGCGCAGGCGTCGCTGCCGAACAGTTCGCAGTCCTCGCGCTCGCAGTAGGGGTCGTGCGTGAAGGGGATCTCCTCTTGGTCGCAGACCAGGCACGAGAGGGCCGGTTCGAGCCCCTCACCGGTGATCAGCGCCGCCAGCGCGACGCCGGGCACCGCCTCGTTGACGGCGGCCGCCATCCGCACCTGGGCGTGCGGGTGCGTCGCGAGGCGGGCGGCGAGTTCCGGTTCGGCGGTCCAGATGCCGAGCTCCGCCACCACTGACACGTCCGGGTCGGCGGCGAGGGTCTCCTGGACGTCGAGCGGCAGGCCGGGCCGGGAAGCGAGGTCCCAGCGGACCTGCTGCTCGGGGTGGGTGGCGAGCGCCCGCGCCCACTCGGCCGGCCCGAAGCCCTCGTCGAGCATGGCGAGTGCCACCGACGGCCGGGCGAGGGGGTCCACGTCGGCGGGGTCGAGGCAACCCGCGCGCCCCAGCAGGCCCGCGGCGAGCTCGTCGGCGGCCGCGAGCGCGCGTGCCTGGCCGGGGGAGAGGTCCGGGCGGTCGCTCAGTTCCCAGGCGAGATGCCCGTCCGGATCGTGCACCGAGCCGTGCAGGGCGATCAGCCGGTCCAAGAGCCCGGGCGGCAGGGCCGGGTTGGCGGCGAGGCCGCGGAGCAGGTGGTCGATCACGAGGCCGGCGGGCTCGTCCGGGCCGGCGGGCTCGGGCACGGCCCGCGGTAGGAGAGGCGGCCGTACATCGGTCATAGGGCTTCCTCACGGGTGGTCGGCCGCACGGGGTGTGGCGGGCTTGCGCAGGGCCGCGGCCCGGTAGGACCGGCGCCCGCGCCGGGACGCTACAGCGGTGAGGCCCCGCCCGCGAACGATTTCCGGCGGACGCCGTCGGGCGGGGCGGGGCGGGGTTCCTCCCCGCCCCGCCCCAGCAGCCGGGCGCTCGTCGCAGGTGCCGGACAGGCGCGTGGTGCCGCCAGATCGCCCCGGTCCCCGCCCATCGCCACCGCGCCGGTCCGGCCCCGGAGCCCCTCCCGCCAGGTCCCTCGCACTGCGCTGCCGCGGCGGTCCGCCACGCGGTCCCTCACCCTCGTGGCGGCTCGGTCCGTGCCGCTTCGGAGTCGGCCGGCTCCTTGCCGAGGAGGCAGCAGACCATGCCGCCATCCGCGACGGCGACGCTCTCGTACCAGCCCTCCGGCGAGGCCGGCAGGACGACTCGGCGGGGCAAGTCGAAGGGCCCGCTCCTTCTTCCGCCGTTTGGCCGGGTGGCCCTCCAACCGGGCGGGACGGACGGTCGGGGGACGGGACGGGACGGGACGGGACGGACGGGACGGGATGGGCGGGACGGGGCGGGGCGGGACGGACGGGACGGGATGGGCGGGACGGGGCGGGGCGGGACGGACGGGACGGGATGGGCGGGACGGGGCGGGGCGGGACGCAACGGGGCGCGGGCCGGGCCACCGAGGCCGAGGGTGCCGGAGGGTTGGCACCGGCGGCGCCGTGCGCGGCCGCGGGCCGGGCCACCGAGGCCGAGAGTGCCGGAGGGTTGGCACCGGCGGCGCCGTGCGCGGCCCGGCCGAGCGACGGGGGTGGGGCCGCCGGTCGCGGACTCGGTCGGTCGCGCCGTCGGTCGGTCGCGGGGTCAGTCGGTCAGGTCGAGGAGCCGCAGGATGCCCTCCACGTACGCCGCCGAAACGGAGCCGGGTGCGCCCGTCGAGCGGCGCAGGCCCGGAAGGCCCGCACGGATGTGGGCCGCGCACTGGCCGTACAGACCGGCCTCGTGCGAGGTGCCGTCGTCCTCGGCGCCCAGCAGCCGCAGCAAGGCCCACAGCAGCGCCTCACGGGTGGCCTGCCGGGGCGGCCCGGCGGACCACACGGCCATCAGCGCGCCGCACACCGCCGGTGCGGGCGCCCGCAGCCGGCCGTTGTGGAAGGCATGGCCCTCCATCGCGTGGAAGGCGGCCGGGTGTCCCTCGGCCGCGTCCCACAAAGTGTCCACGAGGTGCCCGGCCGGGCGGCCGCAGCCGCACGTGAAGGCGTCCCAGTCGTGCCGGGAGATCTCGCGGGCGACCGCGTCGGGCACCAGCGGACTGGTGCGGGGCTGCTTATCCGTCGTTCTCACGGGAGAAGTATGGGATCAGGCCGGTGGCCGGTCCAGAGCGGCCCTCCCCGCGGGGACCGAGGGCGTCGACCCGACAGGCGTCGACCCGGCGGGCGGCGGACCGGCGGGCGGCGGACCGGCGGACGTCGAACAGGTGGGCGGAACCGGATCGGGGGCGCCGCCGTCCATAACCGCATGTGGACGAAGCCGCGGAACAGACGAAGGGCCGGCGTACTGGTGTGCGCGCTGCTCGCTACCCAGCTGGGGTCCCTGATCAGCCCTGCCTACGCCTGTGGCTGCGGGGCGATGGTCCCCGACGCCGCCTCCCGGATCGGGGTGTCCCG
This sequence comes from Streptomyces sp. NPDC060049, assembly GCF_042736715.1. Lineage (NCBI taxonomy): Bacteria > Bacillati > Actinomycetota > Actinomycetes > Kitasatosporales > Streptomycetaceae > Streptomyces > Streptomyces sp. NPDC060049. The sequence goes on along the minus strand of NZ_JBHWVV010000007.1, from coordinate 194,874 downwards.
GGAGGCGTCCGTCGTGCGGTGGGACGGCCGGACCGAGCAGATCGCCATGCGGTTCACCGTCGGCGGCGACGCCAAGCGGGCCGCGTGGATCATGCCGGTGCCGGGGCGGGCCACGGTGCGCCTCGGTGACGCCGGGCTGTTCCCGCAGCTGGCGGACATGACCGGGCCCGAGTACCGGACCCGTGGCTACTTCTGGCCCCGCCGGGGCGATTGGCCCCTCACCTCCGACAGGGGGGACACCGCCGGAGCCCCGCTGCCCGGAAGCCGCGAGGCGGGGGTCGGCGTCGTGGGCCGTGAGCGGCTCGGCGACTTCGACGTCGCCCGCCTCACGGCGACCGACCCCGAGGCCCTGCGCGGCTGGTTGGACGCCAACGGGTTCGAACTGCCCGACGGCCTCTCCGCCGAACTGCAGCCGTACGTCGACCAGCACTGGGAGTACGTCGCCGTACGCCTCGCCCCCCGGGAGCCCGGCGCGGTCCTGCGGGGCACCCTGGACCCGCTCCTGATCCGCTTCGAGAGCGAACGCCTCGTCTACCCCATGCGGCTGTCCAGGCTGGCCAAATCCGCGCAGTCCCTCGGCCTGTACGTGCTGGCCGACCACCGGATGGAGCCCGCCTCCCCGATCGGCGGGAGCACCCCGAAGGTGACCTTCGCCGGACGGATCACCCCGACGGGCTCGGTCGCCGAACTCGCCGGCAGCGCACCGGTGTTCCTGACGGCGATCGACCAGAGCTTCCCCGTGCCGTCCCGGATCGACGCCGACCACGAACTGCGCGCCGCCGCCGCGGACACCCCCTACCGCCGGGTCGAATACCGAGACGAACTGCGCACGGCCGCCGGCGTCCCGGTCTGGATGCTGACGGTGGCGGGCGTGCTCGCGGCGGCGGGCCTGGCGGTGCTGCGGCTGCGCGGCCGGCGACGGGCGGTACGGGAGCGCGCGCACGGGTGAGCGCGGGGCGAGGGGACACCGCCCGGACCACGGGCCCCGCCCGGATCTCGGGCCCCGCCCTGACCTCTGGGGCCGCCCCGGATTCCGGCCCCGCCCGAGCGGGGACCCGTACCGTCACCCTGCGGCGGGTACCCGTTCCTCCGCCTCCCGGCGTCCGCGCGTCCGCGCCGCCTCCCGGGCCAGTGCCGGAGCGCAGATCCACCACGCCAGCAGCCCGGCCCCCGCGCCGGCCAGCGCCCCGGCGGCGGTGTCGCTGAGCCAGTGGGCGTGCAGCCAGGTGCGGCTCCACATCATCGCCAGCGTGAAGACGGCCCCGCCGGTCCACCAGGCCCGGCGCCGGGCGGCCGGCACGAGGAGCACGCCGACGAGGACGACGAGGAGCGCGGCGCCGGCCGCGTGCCCGGACGGGAAGGAACCGTGGTCGACCCGGACCAGCGGGTCGGCCGGGCGCGGCCGGTCCACCAGGTGCTTGAGCCCCTGGACGACGAGCATGTTGCCGATCGCGTAGACGCCGAGGAGGAACCCGGCCGCCACCCAGCGGCGGCGGACGAGCAGGAAGCACAGCAGGGCGAGCGGGACGACGGCGCCCAGGGGGCCGCCGAACCAGTTCAGTCCCGCCGCGACCGCCGAGTAGAGCCCCTCGTGCGGCCCGCCCATCCACGACAGCCAGCGCTCGTCCAGGTCTTGGAAGGGCGGACGCGCGACGTCCCGCCGTACGACGGCGCCGAGCACGGCGGCGGCCCCGAGGAGCCCGGCTCCGAGGGCGAGCGTGCCGGTACGCCGACGCCCCTCGTCCGGTACGGGCGCGCGGCGCGCGTCGGGTCTGGCGGGCGGGGCGGCGTGGATCGTGGACATGGCTGTGCCTCTCGCGGCTCGGGGAGGTGAGGGTGGCGGTGGGAAGGGGGCACACCGGGGCGAAGGGCGAGGGGCGCGCGCGAGCGGGCGGGCGATCCGGACCCCGGCGTGGAAGCCACTTCTTGCTTACACGTGTAATCAGGGACTGTAGCGACGCACTTCCGCCCACCACAAGCCTTCGGCCTGCGGGCTTTACCGAGGGATCCTGGTCCGCCTCGCGGTGCCGGGCCATCGCGTGCGCCGACGACTCAGGCCGTCGCCCCGGACGGATGACCGTGACCCGCTACTGGGGGCCGTGTCCAGCGCGGCCGGCGCCGCCCGGGTCGTGTCCACGGCCATCACCCGGGCTCCCGCGGCGGCCATCGCGACCATCACGGCCGACGGGCCCCCGCCGTCACGGCCGTGCACCCGCGACCCACTCGCCCGCCGCCGCCCGTCCCCGGGCGACGACCGCCCGGAACGCCGTCGCGAAGCGGCACGCCAGCCGGTTCGTGGCCCGGCACGTGCGGCAGCGTGATGTCGGGGTCGTGTCCCATCCACCCGTGCCAGTCGCTGCGGCACAGCCCGGTCGCCTCGACCCGTACCACCACCCCGCCGACGGCCGGGGCCGGATCGGCCACCTTCCGTACACTCGCTCGTCCGGTCCCGTCCCGGCCCCGCCGGGCCCCGTCAGCGGCGAGGCCGCGTCACGCGACGGCGGTCCCCTCGAGCTCGACCATCTGGCCGGGGACCGCCAGCCGTGTCACTCCGAGCATCGTGGTGGTCGGCGCCACCCCGGCGGCGCCCAAGCGCGCCCCCAGTACGCCGTAGTGCCGCAAGAGCAGATCGACGTCGGTCGTGTAGACGTTGAGCCGGACGAGGTTCGCCGGCGACATGCCGGCCCCGGCGAGCACGGCCTCCAGGTTGCCGATGCTCAGCGCCAACTGCGCAGCCATGTCACCGTCATGCAGGGGCTTGCCGTCGCCGCTCATCGCGGTCTGCCCCGAGATGTACAAGGTCCGGGTGTGCCCGGAGACGACCTCACCTTGGTTGAATCCCATCTCCACCGACCACGTCACAGGGTTGATCGCCGTTCGTTCCATCGCCACGTCAGCTCCATTCGATCCATGGGGAGTACGCACGTCCGTCCGTCGGCTCGGGAGCCGCCGGCTTCGACGTCGCGTTGACGAGCCTCGCAACGAATCACGACATCCTCGGTCAGGTATTGCCGATAAAGTTCCCGCATGCGCGCCGACCGGTTGGTCTCGCTGGTGTTGCTCCTGCGTCAGCGCGGTCGGCTGACCGCGGACACGCTGGCCCGCGAGCTGGAGGTATCCACCCGTACCGTGCTGCGCGACATCGAGGCGCTGTCGGCGGCTGGCGTCCCGGTCTACGCCGAACGCGGCCGGCACGGCGGTTTCGCGTTGTCGCCCGGTTTCCGGACCGAGCTCACCGGTCTGAACCACGAGGAGACCCTCGCCTTGCTGACCGCCGGACCGGGGCGCGGCGAGCGGGTGTTCGGCCTCGGCCCTGCGCTCGCTTCGGCCCTGCGGAAGGTGGTCGACGCGCTGCCCGAAGGCCACCGGGTCACCGCGAACGACGCGGCCCGGCGGTTCCTCGTCGACCCGGAGACCGACCTGCTCTCGCGTCGGCTGGTCACCGAGGACGTACCCGACACCACGATGATCGAGGTCCGGCGCGCGGTGCTCGCCGGACACAAGCTGCGCATCCACTACGCGGCCACGGGCCAGACGCCGCAGTGGCGCACGGTGGACCCGATCGGTCTGGTCACCGTGCGCGACCGGGGCTACCTGCTGGCCACGAGGGCCGGCGCGGACCGCACCTACCGGCTGTCGCGGGTGTCGGCCGCCGAGGAACTCCCCGAAACGGCAGAGCGGCCCACCGGGGTCGATCTGGACCGGATCTGGCGGGAACGCTCCGCGCGGTTCCTCTCCGACGGCGACCACATCACCGTGCTGCTACGGGTGGACCCGGCGCGGCGGGAGGAACTGCTGGACACGGCGCTGGCCGTCCGCGCGGAGGAGCCCGACGCGGACGGCCGGCTGCGGCTGGAGGTGACCTTCCAAGACGCACGTCACGCCGAGTGGGCGCTGTGGCAGCTCAGCACGGACGCGGAAGCCCTGGCCCCGCAGTCGTTGCGCACCGCCCTGCGCGACCGCGCCGCCGCGATCGCCACCCGCTACGGAGCCCCGTCCGAGGTCGACGTCCTGGCCGCGCGCGCCGAGTCGTAGGCCGGTGCGTCTCTGCCGGCCGGCCGCATGTGTGCCGAAACCGGAGGGCGGGCGGGTGCGTCGGCGGCCCTCAGCGGCCCCGCGCCCGGCGCAGGGCCAGGGCCGCCAAGGCCTCTGGGGCGCCCTGCTGTTCGCGGATGCCGGGGAAGGCGTTGACGTCGACGATCAGGGGGGACCCGTCGGCGGTCTCGATGACGTCCACGCCGTAGACGTCCAGGGAGAAGACCTCGCCGACCCGGCGGGCCAGGCCGGCCCAGCCGGCGGGGAGCCGCGGCAGCGGCAGGGTCGGGCCACGGCCCTCGGGGGAGAGCTCGGAGCGGCGCAGGGCCGCGAAGACCCGTTCGCCGATCGCCCAGATCTTGTGGTCCCAGCCGCTGTTCGGGGCGAAGTCCTGTACCACCACCGGCTCGTCGGGCCACGCGCCCGCCAGCTCCTTCAGCTCCTCGGCCCCGTCGACCACGGACACGAGGTCCTCCCGGCGGCTGTGCCGGCTCTTGACGACGACGGGCGCGCGCAGGGTCGCTCCGTCGGCCCACCGCGCGAGCGCGTCGAAGGTACGGGTCGCGGCGAACGGCAGCCCGGCGCGTACGGCGAGCTCCGCCATCAGCGTCCGGTCCTGGCAGAGCGTCGTCGCCGCGGCCGAGTTCACCACGGGCGCCCCGCGACGCTCCAGGCTCCGGGCCAGGTCCAGCCCCTGCGGGGTGTGCGCCTTGAGCAGGTAGACGTCGGCCGGTGGTGCGGCGGCCGGGTCCGGCGCGCCCGGGTCCAGCACCTCGATCCCGTGGCCGGCGTCCCGCAGCAGCCCGGCGGCCGCCGAGAGCAGCGGGTGCCCGGGCTTGTCCGTGATCAGGCCGATCCTCATCCGGCGTCCCCCGCCGTCGCGGCGGCGGGGGCGACCGCGGCGGCGACCGTGGCGGCGGAGGCCTGGGCCGGGATCGACACGGGCAGCCCGGCCCGCCGGGGGAGTCCATCGCCGGAGCGGGCCCCGGCGACCGTACCGGCTCCGGTACCCGTGCCGGTCGCGGGCCCGGGCACGATTGCGCCGGCCGCCCCCGCTCCGGAGGCGCCCTCGCGTGCGAGGTCCAGTACCGCACGCGCCACCCGGGCCGCCGCGTCCGGGACCTGACGGAAACTCGGGAAATCGTTGACGTCGACGACCACCGGCCCGTCGGGGCCCAGCAGCACGTCCACTCCGTACAGATCGAGCCCGTACACCGCCCCGACCCGCGCACCGATCTCCGCGATCTCCGACGACAGGGGGACGAGCCGCTCGGGAACCGGGCTCTGCGGGTGCAGGGGGGAGCGGCGCTCGGTGGCGAAGAGTTCCCCGCCGACCGCGTACACCTTGATGTCGGTGCCGGAGTTCGGCACGTACGGCTGGGCGATGAGCATGCCCTCGCCGGTGAGTGCGGGGAGCAGCGCCGCCAGCCGCTCCGGCGAGGAGACCAGGTGTACGGCCCGCCCCGAACTGCCGTCGGCGGGTTTGACGACGAGCGGGTACTGCGATGCCGGGATCTCCGCCAGCAGTTCGGGCCGGGCGGCGGCGTACGTCGGGGGCAGGGGCAGCCCGCGTCCCCGGCCGATGGCGGCGGCGAGCGCCTTGTCCCGTACGCCCCGGATCGCGCGGGCGTCGTTGACCGTGGTCATCCCGGCCGCGGCGGCGGCTTCGAGCAGGGTCAGCCCGGGGCCGCCCGACACCGTTTTGAGGACCCAGGCGTCATGGGCGCCGGCATCCACCGCCTCGCTCATCCTCAGGAGCGAACCGCCCGGCCGCAGCACATCCACGCGGTGGCCCCAGGAGCTGAGTTGCCGGACCACCTCGTTCGGCATGCCGTCGTGGCGGTAGTGCTCCTCCACCAGGAAGCAGAGCCTCATGGACCTTCCCCATATTCCCCGGACGTCCGCCGATCCCGTCCGGCGAGTTGTGACGTCACAGGATGTCATGGACCGCAATGTGATGATCGGTCCGTGTGGGTGGCATCCGGCAACAGGCCCCGCGTCCCCGTCGGCGGTCCGTCCGACCTGCCTCGCGGCAGCTCCGAGTGTGCGATGAACCCGTACGTAGAACGTTCCAAAAGGACCCTTAACGGTCACAGTTGACTGGAAAATTTGTCAGGAGCTGTCCAAAGCGATCAACAACTCTCCTATAGTGATGCCTCGTTGCCAGGAACCTTCTCCTCCATTTACGCCCGGTATGAGGCTTTGATTGATGACGGCGCCGCCCTCCCCCCTTCGCCCCTCCGCGCTGGCCCTGCTGATCACAGCAGCGGCCGGCGGCGCGCTCACCACGGCGGCGGTGGCCGCGGCCCCGTCGTCCATCGGCGCTCCCCTCGCCTGGTTCTCCGGCGCGGGCGTACTGCTCCTCGCGGTCGCCGCCTTCGCGGTCACCTGGACGTCGCGCACCGCGCGCACCCAGCGGAGCCGGATCTCCGGCCTGACCGCCGAACTCGCCGCCCGTGACGGGCGCATCGCGCACCTGATCGCCGACGCGGCCCGTGACGCGGCCGCCCGCACGGCCGAACACACCCGCCTGGCCCACGACCACGCCGCCGTGCTGGAACGCATGGCCGCCGCCCACGCCGCCGAACTCGACGGCCTCGCCGCCGCCCAGAACGCCTCCCGCGAGCGGCTCGGCGGCGAACTGCGCCGAGCCGAGTCGGGCCGGGCCGCCGCCATGGCCGCCGCGGCCAACGCCGCCGGCCGGATGCAGGCCCTGGCCACCGGGATGCTCGCCGACCTCCGCGAGATGGAACACCGGCACGCCGACGAGGACGTCCTGACCGACCTCCTCCACCTCGACCACCGCACCGCCCAGGCGGGCCGCCTCGCGGACTCCATCGCCGTCCTGACCGGAGCCCGGTCGGGCCGCCGCTGGGCCAAGCCGATCGTCATGGAGTCGATCCTGCGCGGGGCCATGGGCCGCATCGGCGGCTACCAGCGGATCCGGCTGCACTCCACCTGCGACGCCGCCGTCGCCGGGCACGCCGCCGAGGGCGTCATGCACGCCCTCGCGGAACTCCTCGACAACGCGGCGAACTTCTCCCCGCCGACCGCCGAAGTCCACGTATACGTGGAGGAGGTGCCGTCCGGCATCATCGTCACCGTCGAGGACAGCGGCCTCGTCATGAGCGAGGTCCAACTGCGCCGCGCCGAACAGGCCGTGAGCGCCGAGTCCTTGGACCTCGCCGGGCTGTCCGGCACCCGGCTCGGCCTCGCGGTCGTCGGCCGGCTCGCCCGCAAGCACGGGCTGACGGTGTCCTTCCGGCCCTCCGCCCGCGGCGGCACGGGCGCACTGATGATGCTCCCGCAGGAGCTGATCAGCCGTACGCCCGCCGAAGCCCCCGCCCCGGCCCCGGCGGCCGTGATCCCGGCGCGCCAGACAGCGCCCTCCACGGCCCCCGCCGCCGCTCCCGGGCACGCCGCCGGCGAGCCCGACGCCGTCCACGACAGCGCCGCCGGGCCCCTCGACTCGGCCCGGGCGAAGGACCGTACGCCCGTGCCCGACACCGACGGCCCGCACGCCTCCGGGTCCGGATCCACCGGCGGGCACTCCGACCCGGGTGACAGCGGCCTGCCCCAGCGCCGCCGCGGCCGGACCCTGGCCGCCGCGCACCCCGAGGGACCGGACGCCGCGGGCACGCAGCCTCGTATGACGGCCCCGCCCACCGGGGCGTCCCGGTCGGCCGCGCGCTTCGGCAGCTTCCGCCAGGCCGTCCGCGGCTCAGGGGCCCCGAGCGGCGCAGGCGGACCCGACGACGAGCAGCAGCCCGCGCACACCACAGACCCGGAAGGCAACACGCGATCATGACCGGCTTCACCACCGACGAGACGCTCAACTGGCTCCTGGAAGGCCTCCTGGAGCGCACACCGGGCGCCCGCCACGCCCTCGTGCTCTCCCGCGACGGCCTCAAGCTGTGCCGGACGCCCGAGCTGTCCGTCGACCAGGCCGACCAGCTCGCCGCCATCGCCGCCGGCATCCAGAGCCTGTCCCACGGCGCGTCCATCGAGTTCGGCGACGGGACCGGCGGCGTCCGCTCGGCCATGGCCGAGTTCTACGGCGGCATCCTCTTCATCGTCGAGGCGGGGGAGGGCGCCCACCTCGCGCTCGTCGCCAACGAGGACGCGGACGCCGGCCTCGTCGGCCACAACATGTCCGAACTGGTCGAGCAGCTCGGCGAACACCTCATCGCCAGGCCCCGGGGATGAGCCGGTCCAGGCCGGGCCGGGACGACTCCCCGGACCGGCTCTACACCCTCACCGGTGGCCGCACCCGCTCCGGATCCGACGTCTTCGACCTGGTCACCCTGGTCATCGCCGAATGCGATCCGGTACCCGGCATGCAGTCCGAGCACGCCGCGATCCTGCGGATGTGCCGTTTCCCGACAGCGGTCGTGGAGATCGCGGCCGAGCTCGGGCTGCCGGTGTCGATCGTACGGATCCTGCTGGCCGACATGCTCGGCACCGGACGGATCAGTGCCCGCCACCCGCGAACCGCGAGCTCGGCGTACAGCCTTCCCGACCCCGACATCCTGGAGCAGGTGCTCGTTGGACTCCGCAATCTCTGACGCGACGACCCCCGACGCCGCGTCCACGCACGCGTCCGAACCGCTCCGGCCCCGCAGGGCACTGCACAGCACCGCCGACAACGGACTGAAGATCGTCATCGTGGGCGGTTTCGGCGTCGGCAAGACAACCATGGTCCGCTCGGTCAGCGAGATCCGCCCGCTGAACACCGAAGAGACCATGACCAAGGCCGGCGAGGCCGTCGACGACGTCGACGGGATCGCGGGGGTCGCCGGGAAGAGCGCCACCACCGTGGCCTTCGACTTCGGTCGCATCACCCTCGACGCCCGCAACGTGCTCTACCTGTTCGGCGCCCCCGGCCAGGAACGGTTCTGGTTCCTGTGGGACCGGCTCTTCTCCGGCACCCTCGGCGCCGTCGTCCTCGTCGACACCCGGCGCCTCGCCGACTCCTGGTACGCCATCGACCGGCTCGAACACCACGGCACGCCCTTCGTCGTGGCCTGCAACGACTTCGGCGGACCCGAGCACACCCCCGAGCAGATCCGCGCCGCCCTCGACCTGCCGGCCGCCGTCCCGCTGGTGTTCTGCGACGCCCGCTCCCGCGAGTCGAGCAAGCACGTCCTGATCTCCCTCGTCCAGCACCTCCAGACGGCCGCCCCGCACCGGCCCGCGTCGAGCCCTCTGCCGAGCCCCCCGTCCCAGACCCCGGAGCCCACCCCGTGACCTGCCCCGCCGCCCCCGAGCACCAGCCCGTCTACCTCGGCGGCCCCCGGTTCCAGACCGACCCCGTCGAGCTGTACCGGGACATGCGCCGCGACCACGGCGCCGTCGCCCCGGTCCTCCTCGACGGCGACGTACCGGCCTGGCTGGTCCTCGGCTACCGCGAGCTGCACCAGGTCACCAGCGACCCGGTGCTCTTCTCCCGGGACTCCGAACTGTGGAACCAGTGGGACCGCATCCCCGCCGACTGGCCGCTGCTCCCCATGATCGGCCGCAAGCAGCCCTCGATCCTCTACACCGTCGGCGAACGCCACCGCGAGCGGGCCGGCGTCATCTCCGACGCCCTCGAATCCGTCGACCCCTTCGAACTCAAGGGCCACGCCGAGCGGTTCGCGGACGAACTGATCGACCAGCTGTGCGGCAGGGGCTCCTGCGACATCGTCGGCGAGTACGCCATGCTCCTGCCGCTGCGCGTCCTCGCCCGCCTCTACGGGTTCTCCGACGCACAGGGCCCCGGCCTCGTCACGGCCATGAACGACATGATCAACGGGCGGGAGGGCGCCCTGGAGGGCCAGCGCCACCTCGCCGAGTCGATGTTCGGGCTCCTCTCCGCCAAGCTCGCCGACCCCGGCCACGACGTCGTCTCCCGGATGCTCGCCAACCGGGCCGGCTTCACCGTCGAGGAGGTCGCCCAGGACCTCATGGTGATGATGGCCGCGGGCCACCAGCCCACCGCCGACTGGATCGGCAACTCGCTGCGCCTCATGCTCACCGACGACCGCTTCGCCGCCTCCCTCGCCGGCGGCCGCCACAGCGTCGGCGAAGCCATGAACGAGGTCCTGTGGGAGGACACCCCCACCCAGAACGTCGCCGGCCGCTGGGCCTCCCGCGACACCCATCTCGGCGGCCAACGCATCGGCAGCGGCGACCTGCTCCTGCTCGGCCTCGCCGCCGCCAACGGCGACCCGCACGTCCGCACCGACGCCGGCGCCCTCACCGGCGGCAACAACGCCTTCTTCTCCTTCGGACACGGCGATCACCGCTGCCCCTTCCCCGCCCAGGAGGTCGCCGAGGTCATCGCGCGCACCGGCATCGAGGTGCTCCTCGACCGGCTCCCCGACGTCGACCTCGCCGTCCCCGCCGGAGAACTGACCCGCCGCCCCTCGCCCTGGCTGCGCGGCCTCGCCGCCCTCCCCGTGACCTACACCCCGACCCCCGCCCTTGGAGCCACCCGATGACGTGCCCGATCGACCACAGCGGCCCCGCGGCCATCACTCTCGACCCCTTCGTCGCGGACCTCGACGCCGAGAGCGCCGCCCTGCGCGCCGCCGGCCCGCTGGTACGGGTGGTCCTGCCCGGCGGTGTCGGCGTGTACGCAGTCACCCGCCACGCCGAGGCCCGCAAGCTGCTGACCGACCCTCGGATCGTCAAGGACATCAACGTCTGGGGCGCCTGGCAGCGCGGCGAGATCCCGCTGGACTGGCCGCTGATCGGCCTCGCCAACCCCGGCCGCTCGATGCTGACCGTGGACGGAGACGAGCACCGCCGCCTGCGCACCCTGGTCGCGCAGGCACTGACCGTACGCCGGGTGGAGAAGCTGCGCTCCGGCATCGAGGCACTGACCACCGGCATGCTGGACGAGCTCGCCGCGCTGCCGGCCGGCGAGACGGTGGACCTCAAGGCGCGTTTCGCCTACCCGCTCCCGATGAACGTCATCAGCGACCTGATGGGCGTCGACACCGAGGAACACCCCCGCCTGAAGGCCCTGTTCGAGAAGTTCTTCTCGACGCAGACGCTGCCCGAGGAGGTGCCGCAGATGATGGCGGACCTCGGCGCGCTGTTCTCCCGCATCGTCGAGTCCAAGCGCGAGAACCCGGGCGACGACCTCACCAGCGCGCTCATCGAAGCCTCGCAGGACGGCGACCACCTCACCACCGAGGAGATCACCAACACCCTCCAGCTGATGGTCGCCGCCGGCCACGAGACCACCATCAGCCTGATCGTCAACGCGGTCGTCGCCCTGGAGAGCCACCCCGAGCAGCGTGACCTCGTCCTCAAGGGCGAGGTCTCCTGGGAGAACGTCATCGAGGAGACGCTGCGCTGGTCCACCCCGACCTCGCACGTGCTGATCCGCTTCGCCGCCGAGGACGTGGAGGTCGGCGACCGCACCCTGCCCCGGGGCGAGGGCCTGATCGTCTCCTTCGGCGCCATCGGCCGCGACGAGGCCCAGCACGGCGAGACGGCGGGCGAGTTCGACGTCACCCGCACCCCGAACCGGCACATCTCCTTCGGCCACGGCCCCCACGTCTGCCCCGGCGCGGCCCTCTCCCGCCTGGAGGCCCTGGTCGCCCTCCCGGCGCTGTACGCCCGCTTCCCCGGCCTCGCGCTGGCCGTCGCCCCGCAGGACCTGCGCAACAAGCCGATCCTCACCCAGAACGACCTCTACGACCTCCCGGTCCGCCTGTCCTGACCCCTCGCCGCGCCCCCGGCCCGGCGGGGGCGCGGCGTCCGAATAAATCGGATGTGCCCGCGCCGACGGGTTGTTAGGTTCGCGGTGTGCCGAAGCTGAATCAGATCATCGCAGTGGAAAAGGGCGTCAAGTCCAAAGCCCTCCAGGAGCTCACCCAGGCTCACCAGGACGTGCAGAAGCCCGCCCTGCTGGCCGGCATCTCCCGGACCTACCAGCCCAAGGACGAGGAGGGCGAGCAGCTGCCTCCCGAGTCGACGCGGGTGCAGGTCAAGGCGGAGGACGCCCTGAGGGCGACCGCCGGGACGCTGACGCGGCTCTTCGACGTGACGGCGACGAAGGACTGGGCGAACCGCTCCGCGGTCGCGGACGTGGTGGTCGACGGCACGGTGCTCCTGCCGCAGGTGCCGGTCCCGTACCTGCTGTTCCTGGAGAAGCAGCTCACCGACCTGCACACCTTCGTGCGCAAGCTCCCGGTGCTCGACGCCTCCGAGTCGTGGAACCTGGACCCCTCGACGGACTCCTGGAAGACGGAGCCGGTGCGGACCATCCGCACGAAGAAGGTCCCGCGCAACCACGTGAAGGCCGAGGCGACGGAGAAGCACCCGGCGCAGGTCGAGGTCTACTACGAGGACGTTCCGGTCGGCTACTGGACCACCGTGAAGTTCTCCGGAGCGCTGCCCGCCCGCCGGGTCAACGAGCTCCTCGACCGGGTCGAGAAGCTCCAGCAGGCCGTCAAGTTCGCCCGAGAGGAAGCGAACAACACCGAGGTCACCGACCAGCGGATCGGCGACGCGGTATTCGGCTACCTCTTCAGGTAGCCCCACATTCGCCCCCCGTCGCGAGCGGGGGGTGCGCGATGAGCGCAAGCTGAAACTGATGTTGAAGCTGATGAAGGGGTGTCAGGTGGGGGTTCGAATCCCTCCCCCCGCACACGTGCGGGGGTGGCCCAAGTCCGGTAGAGGCGGCCCCGTCAAACTCAGATTCTCGCTCCAGTCTCAGTATTCGCCGCCGAACACCGGATCGACCGGGCGCGGGCGATCACCGTCGGATGGGGGTTCAAGTCCCCTCGGCGCCTCTCTCGTGGCGCTGTAGTTCAAAGGCAGAACACGTCGGTCTCAAAATGATCCGCGGCTCTTAAACGCCGCCGGTGTGCGCAAATGGGTGGCAAGCTGGAGCCCGGGAGCTGGACATGCTCCCGGGCTCCGTCACGTTCCGGCTCCGGACCCGGCGCGCCCGGCGGCCACGGGGCCGCCGCCCCCGACGGCCACGCGGCCGGGTTACGCGGGCACCGGGACCGACACGTAGGTCGTGCCCGACTCGTTCTCCACCAGGACCGTCCGGACGTCCGCAGGGTCCACAGCCGCCGAGCCGTCCAGCGCCGCGCCCTTGCCCTCGCCGTGCGCCGCCGCGCCTACCACCCAGCCGCCCGCCGTGGTGCGCGTACCGTCCCGCGCGACCACCACGAGGCGGCACCGCTCACCCGGAGGCACACCCGTCACCGCCGCGTGCACCCGTACCCACTTCGCCGCGGGCGTCACCTGTACGGTCATCCGCGCGCCCGTGCCCACGTCCGTCGCGGAGGCCACCTTGGTCCCCTTCACAGGCGGCGACGGCTGCGCCGAGACCGTCGGTGTCGGATTCGGCGGCAGCGCGACGGGTCCGCCGTCTCCGCCGCCCACCTGGGTCCCGGCCCAGAACACCGCGGCCAGCGAGGCCGCCGCCGCCAGTCCCGCGAGGGCGGTGCGCCGGCGACGGGCCCCGGCCACCTCCTGGCGCATCTGCCGCAGGGTGCGCTGGAGCAGCAGGTCCCCGCCGTGCGGCGGACCGTCGAGGAACGCCTCGGCCGGCACCTCGCCCAGCGCCGCCTCCATCTCGCGCAAAGCGGTCACCTCCTGACGGCACTGCACGCAGCCGTCCACGTGTTCCTCGACCCGGTGGAAGTCCGCGTCGTCCAGGACGCCGAGGACGTACGGGCCGAGCAGTTCCTCCTCGTGCCGCTGCCGGTTCACGCCACCACCTCCTGAAGTCCGCCGGGCCGCTGGGACGCCCCGCCCGTTCGTCTGTCTTCCCCGAAGACCTCTCGGAGTGCCTTGAGCGCGTAGTGCGAGCGCGATTTCACCGTGCCGGCGGGAATGCCGAGGGTGTCGGCGGCCTCGGCGACGCTGCGCTGGCGGTAGTACAACTCCGTGAGCACGTCGCGGTGTTCCGGTGAGAGCCGGTCGAGGGCGCCCAATACCGTCATCGTGTCCACCACCGCGTCGGCGTGGTCGGCCTCCACCGGCGGATGCGCCGGCGAGCCCGAGACCTCCGGCGGCCTGGCCGCCTTGGCCCGGAACCGGTCGGTGATGATGTTGCGGGCCACCGTGAGCAGCCAGCCGCGTACCGAACCCTTCCCGTTGACCAGGACGTCCGAGTGGCGCCAGGCCCGGATGAGGGTCTCCTGGACCACGTCCTCGGCCGCGGCCCGGTCGCCGGTCAGCCGCGTGGCGTAGGCGAGCAGGGCGTGGCCGTGCTCCTCGTACACCGACTTGATCAGTGCTTCGTCCGCCCCGCCCCGCCGAGCGCGGGGCCACAGTGGTCCGGCCATCTCACCCTCTCCGTCTTCCTCGGTTGCGTGGTGCGGTCACAACACGGCCTGCGCGGAGGGCCGGTTCACGTGACCTGCGTCACGTGGCACCTGTCGCGGGCGGCCCCCGGCCGGTCACGCACGGCAGGAACGGCCCTGGTTGAGGCAGTCCACGACCTCCGCCATCCGCTGCCCGGTCATCACGTTCACGAACATCGCGTGGTCCGTCTTCGGGCTGTGCCGCTGCTCGGGAAAGGAGTCGAGGGCGAGCGGGGCCCCCGGCGGCACGTCGTAGGCGAGGAAGATCCGCAGCCGGGGCACCGGGAAGGTGTCCCGCGGGCACACACCCCGCGCCGTCGGGAAGAGCAGGTGGGAGCGGTGCCCGGCGCTGGTCGTGTCCAGGCCGTTCCAGCAGCTCGGGAAGGTGAGCGTACGGGTGAGGCGCTCGCCCGCCGGGCAGCGCGGATAGCGGGTGGTGGAGCGGTCGGGGGAGCCGGAGCAGCCCCAGCGGGCCCGCACGTCCTCGTCGGTGCCCGCGGTGAAGGCCACCGCGTCCCCGGTCATCGCGTGCAGGAACCGGGGCATCGCCACCACCTTGCCGACGGGGCTGCCGAGGAACTCGACCGTGACCGCGGCCTCCGGCAGGATCCGTCCCGCGTTGGTGTGGCCGGCGGAGTCCTCGTGTGCGCCGGTGCCCGGCAGGTCCGTGCGGCGCAGCACCGGCCAGTAGTACGCGGAACGGTCGCCGCCGGCGCAACTGGTGGCGGCCGCGTCCAGGGAGGCGTCGGTGGAGAAGGCGTCCGTCGACCGGTTCCCGACGTAGGCGTGCGTATGGTGCGCGCCGGAGCGCAACCCCGGCGAGACCACCAGGTTGTCCTCGTTGTAGTGGCCCTCGGCGTTGCGACCGCACTCGACCGACATCCGGCCCGTCGAGGCGTCGGGGCCGCTCGTACGGGGCTCGACGGGTCCCGGCGGGACCTCGCGGATGTCGACGAAGTCGCCGGGCCCGGAGCCCGCGCCCCGACCCGCCGGGAGGGGGCCGCCCGCCCGCGCGGCCCCCAGTACGGCGGCGGTCAGTGCGCCGCCGAGCACCAGGCAGATCAGCAGCGTGAGCAGTCGGTGTCCGTTCGCCATGCGGTCACGGTTGTCGCCCGCGGCCGCCCCGTCAAGGCACGCCTTCGACGGCTTCTGCTCGACGAGGACGAACCGGTCCGGATCGCCGCCCGCTCGGTGCACGCCGTAGCGCGCGGGCAGGCGGAAGGCACCCCTGCCCGCCACCGCATGGCCGGTCCGGTCCTTGTCCGGAGCGCGCCGACCGCGCACAGTACGCGGTATGACTCCCGATGATCTCCTCCGGGCCCTCGCCCGCACCCGTGCGTCCCTCGACGGCGCCGAGGTCACCTTCTGGTGGACGGGCGACGTCTACTCCTCGGCCCCCGGCGAGCCGTACCGGCGCCTGTTCGGCTTCGAGGGCGTCAACGTGGCCCGTCTGGTCGGGGAGGAGACGCCCGGGTCCTATCAGCTCCTCACCCGGGAAGCCGCGTTCTACCTCGATCCGCTGACCCGCGAGATCCTGGAGACCTGGCAGGACAAGCCGGTGATCCACGTCTGGAACGACCCCGCGAACCAGAAGTGGCGACCCTTCCCGGTCCCCATGACCGAGCTGGGCGACCAGGTGTGCTTCAGCCTGGAGGTCCCGCTGGCCTACCCCTCCCCGCTGCCGGTCGCGCAGTATCCGCGGCACTCGGCGGACGACACCTACCGGGCCCTGGAACTCTTCCAGTTCTTCGCCCCGGCCTCGGTGCTCACCACCGATGCGCCCGGCGTCCCGTCCACCATGTCCTGGACGCGTTCGTCCCCCTGGCTGCCCTGGATGGAACAGGGACCCCGCCCCGGAGGGCTCACCTTCCACTGCCGGGGCCGCAAACTGGCCGCCTACGCCGAGGTCCCGGACCGCACCCGCGCGTACATCGAGGCACACCACCCGGAGTTCGCGCACGCCCCGGAGAAGTGGACCGAGCCGAACGAGACGAGCTGGACGTACTTCCGGCGCCTGCACCCCCCTCAGGCCTGACGGGCGGGGCCGGGGCCGTAGCCGCCCGACCTGCTACCGGTTCCCGTTCGCGAACCGGTCGAGGGCGCGCAGTACGTGGTCGCGGGTCGTCGCGTCGCCCAGGTGTCCCGCCTCCTCGACCACGGTCAGTTCGGCGCCGGGCCAGGCGCGGCGCAGTTCCCACGCGGTGTCGAGCGGTCCGCCCATGTCGAGCCGGCCGTGGATCAGGACGCCCGGGACGCCGGCCAGCCGGTGTGCCCCGCGCAGCAGCTCGCCCTCCTCCAGCCACGCACCGTGGGAGAAGTAGTGCGAGCAGATGCGGACGAGGGCGAGCCGGGCCGCCGGCGGCCGGCCGCTGTAGGGGAGGGAGGCGCCCCGCGTCTCCCCGGAGAGCACCGCGTCCTCCCAGGCGCACCAGTCGGCCGTCGCCTTCGCGCGGACCGCTTCGTCCGGATGCCCCGCGAGGCGGGCGTAAGCACCGACGAGGTCGCCGTCGCGCGGTGTGCCGCCGGCTCCGGCGACGAAGTGCTCCCACTGCTCGGGGAAATACCGGCCGACCCCCCGGTAGAGCCAGTCGATCTCCGAGCGCCGGGTGGTGGTGACGCTCGGGATGACGATCTCGGACACCCGCTCCGAATGCCGCTGCGCGTAGGCCAGGATCAGCGTGGATCCCCACGAGCCGCCGTACAGCAGCCAGCGGTCGATGCCGAGGTGGGATCGCAGCCGCTCCATGTCGGCGATCAGGTGCGCCGTGGTGTTGTGCCGCATGTCGGTCGCCGGATCGCTCGCGTGCGGGGTGCTGCGTCCGCAGCCGCGCTGGTCGAAGAGGACGACCCGGTAGCGGGCCGGGTCGAAGAACCGGCGCGCCTGCGGTCCGCATCCCGATCCCGGACCGCCGTGGACGACGAGTGCGGGCTTTCCGTCCGGATTGCCGCAGACCTCCCAGTGGACGAGGTTGCCGTCACCGACGTCGAGCATGCCCTCGTCGTAGGGCTCGATCGGCGGGTGGAGCTCGCCCATGTCCTCATCCCCTCATCTGCTCGTGCCGCAGGTCCAGCCAGCCTACGCCGCCGGTCGGCGGGCCGACGGCACTGGGACGAGGGGGCCGCCGGGGGAGCGGCAGGGGGCGGACAAGGGTTTTCCCCGTATCGCGTTCATCCCCCCGTTGCCTACTGTCTGCCCACCGGCGATCCTCCCCGTCCGAACAGCCCCCGCGCCCACCCCACATGGCGTGAAGCTATAGGGTCGGCTCTTCGCCGGTGCCACCGTTGCCCTGCCCCGACGTCGTGGCGGGGCAACACAGTGGTGAGCAGCGGTGGCCGGGCGGGTTCGACCAGCCCGTCCCGGTCCCGCGGCCGCCGGTTCACCTCCCACACTGCACCAACCGGCCGTTGCGGCGCGCCTTGCGACGGCTCGCGAAAGGGAACACCGTGCACGCATCCAGACGTAGGCTCATATCCGTGGTGGCGATGTCCGTCACTCTGCTCGCCGGCTCCGCCACCACCGCGGTGGCGCTGTCCCCCGCGGATCCCGCCCCGGCCGCCGCCACCGCGACCGCACCGGTAGAAAACCTCATCGTCGGGTACAAATCCACCGCCGCCGAGGCCAGTTCCAACACCGCGGCAGCCACCGACGCGGCCGTCAAGGGCAAGAAGGCCTCGAAGAAGGCCAAGTTCGAGCGCCGCCTCGGTACCGGCGCCGCCCTCGTCAACCTGGGTGGTGCGACCGCCCCGTCCGACGCGGCCGCCGTGATCGCCCAGTTCCGCGCAGACCCCGACGTCGCCTACGTCGAGCCCGACTCCCGTGCGTACGCCCTGGCCGTCGCCCCCAACGACACCGAGTACGCCAAGCAGTGGGACCTCTTCGAGGCCACCGCCGGCATGAACGTCCAGGCCGCCTGGGACAAGTCCACCGGCTCCGGCGTCACCGTCGCCGTGATCGACACCGGCTACGTCGCCCACTCCGACGTCGCCCCCAACGTCGTCGCCGGTTACGACTTCATCTCCAGCTCCACCGCCGCCCGCGACGGCGGCGGCCGCGACAGCAACCCCGCCGACGAGGGCGACTGGAGCGCGGCCGGCGAGTGCGGCACCGGCTCCCTGGCCAGCGGCTCCTCCTGGCACGGCACCCACGTGGCCGGCACCATCGCCGCCGCCACCAACAACTCCAAGGGTGTCGCGGGCATCGCGTACGGCGCGAAGATCCAGCCCGTGCGCGTGCTCGGCAAGTGCGGCGGCGCCACCTCGGACATCGTCGACGCCATCACCTGGGCCTCCGGCGGCACCGTCCCCGGCATCCCGGCGAACGCCACCCCCGCCAAGGTCATCAACATGTCCCTCGGCGGCTCCGGTGCCTGCACCAGCAGCTACCAGAACGCGATCAACGCGGCCGTCGGCCGCGGCACGACCGTCGTCGTCGCCGCGGGCAACAGCAACGCGGACGCGGCCGGCTTCACCCCGGCCAGCTGCAACAACGTGATCAACGTCGCCGCCAGCAACCGCGCCGGAGACCGCTCGTACTACTCCAACTACGGCTCGATCATCGACATCGCCGCCCCGGGCGGTGAGACCCGCCGCGCCACCGACACGCCCGGCACCGTCACCACCCCCGAGAACGCCATCCTCTCCACCCTGAACAGCGGCGCCACCACGCCGGGTGCCGAGACCTACAAGCCCTACCAGGGCACCAGCATGGCCGCCCCGCACGTCGCGGGCCTCGCCGCGCTCCTCGTCTCCGCCAAGTCCTCGCTGACCCCGGCGCAGATCGAGTCGGCCATCAAGACGAACGCCCGCCCGCTCGCCGGCACCTGCACCGGCGGCTGCGGCGCCGGTCTCGCCGACGCGGCCAAGACGGTGACGGCCGTGACCTCCACGCCCACCACCCCGTCGTTCACGAACACCACGGACTTCGTCGTCGGCGACAACACCACCGTGGAGAGCCCGATCACCGTCAGCGGTGTCGCGGGCAACGCCCCGGCCACCCTCAAGGTCGGCGTGAACATCGCGCACACCTACATCGGTGACCTCAAGGTCGACCTGGTCGCGCCCGACGGCACCGTCTACACGGTCCACAACCGTGCCGGCGGCAGCACCGACAACATCAACCAGACCTACACCGTCAACGCCTCCTCCGAGGTGGCGAACGGCACCTGGAAGCTGCGCGTCAACGACAACGCCGGCGGCGACACCGGGAAGATCGACTCCTGGAGCCTCGGCTTCTGAGCCGGATCCCCAAGAGGCTCCAACTCGCTCTGACGGAGCGATAGTACGGACCAACAAAGCCCGTCGGACCTGCTGATACACCGCGTATCGGCAGGTCCGAAGGGTTTTCCTGCCACGTGACTGATTTCTGCGTCACAATCCGGGCCCGCCGGGCATCCGACCTCGTATTGTCGCGTCTCACAGGAAGGGCACAGGAGCGCGGACCGAGAGGCTGGTGGCTGTGCGTGGTGGCGGCTACGGGGAACGCCGACGCGACCGTCGGACACGGAGAACTGATCAAGGCGGTCGACCGGGCGCTGACCGCGCACGGACGCGCCCTGCTCACCGGTCCCGCCGGCTCGGGCAAGACCGAGGTGCTGCGCGCCCTCACCGAAGCCGCCGCGCTCCGCCACGAGACCGTCCTGCACCTGGCCCCCGAAGCCACGGACCGCTGGATACCCGAAGCCTCCGCCGCCGCCCTCCTCGCCTCCGTCCCCGCCCTCGCCCTGGAACGGCTCTCCGGACCCCAGCGCACCGCCATCGCCCTCCTGCGCCGCGAGACCGACGCGCCCCGCGCCGGCCGCGACCACGTCGCCCTGCGCCTCGCCGTCGTCGAAGTGCTGCGCACCCTCGCCGCCCGCGGCCCCGTCCTGCTCGCGCTCGACAACGCCCAGTGGCTCGACGCCGAGAGCACCGACCTGCTGCGCTTCGCACTGCGCCTCACCCCACCGCACGTACGGGTCCTGGTCGCCGAGTGCGTCCACGGCGGAGCCCCGCTCGCCGAACCCCTCTGCGGACCGGACACCCCCCAGATACGGGTTCCCCCCCTCGGCACCGACGAGATCGCCGAACTGCTGGTCCGCCGCGGCCTGCCCGCCCGCCTCGCCGGCCGGATCCACCAGGCCAGCGGCGGCAACCCGCGCCTGGCCCTCGCGCTCGGCCACTCCCTCGCGGAAGCCGCCGGGGCCCGCGACGGCTGCGCCCACCACGCCGATCCGCTCCCCGTCTCCGGCCAGGCCCGCGAGGTGGCCCGCCGGCTCCTCGGGGTCCTCCCCGTCCAGGCCCGCCGCACCCTGCTGCTCGCCGCCCTCGCCGCGCGCCCCACCACCGCGCTGCTGCGCAGGGCCGGCCGGCCGGGCGCCGAGGCCGAGCTCGCGCTGGCCGAACGGGCCGCACTGGTCACCGTGGAAGAGGACGGCGCGGTCCGGTTCACGGCCGGCGCCCTGCCGACCGCGCTCGCCGCCGACGCGGGCTGGCCCGAGCGTGCCGCCGGACACGCCGCGCTCGCCGACGCCGTGGACGACCCCGTCCAGGCCGTACGCCACCGGGCGCTGGCCGTGGACACCCCCGATCAGTGGCTCGCCGCCGAGATCACCGAGGCCGCCGCGTCGTGCCGGCGCCGCGGCCAGCGGGCGCTCGCCGCCGAGTTGGGCCTCCTCGCGGCCGAGCGCACCCCCTCCCACCTGCCCGGAGAGGAACTCGCCCGGCTCGTGGCCGCCGCCGAGGACGCCGGCTGGGCGGGCCGCGCGGACCTCGCCCGCCGAGCCAGCCGAGCCGTCCTCGCCCGCGACTCCTCGCCCGGCGACCGGGTCCGCGCCCGCCTCGCCGTCATCGACGCGGCGGGCCAGGCCCTCGCGGACCTCGACGAGACCTTCGCCTACGCCATGGCCGACGCCGAGGGCGATCCCGCGCTCCAGGCGGCCGTCCGGCTGCGGACCGCCTGGAAGCACAACCTCAGCGACGGCGACCCCGTCCGCTCCCGGGACGCCGCGGCCCGGGCCGGAGTGCTGGCACGCAGCGGAGGGGACCAGGTGGCCGAGGCGATGGCGCTGACCGTGCGGGCCCGTATGGGCCGCATCCTCGGGGATCCGGACGCCGAGGAGATCCTCGCCGAAGCGCTCGCCCTGCCGGCCCCCGAAGTGCCGCTCGGCATGCGCAACGCCCCGCAGTACCTCGCCGTACGCCACGCCCTCTTCGACGACCGGGTCGACGACGCCCGGCGCCAGCTGCTCGTCCTGCTGCCCGCCGTGCGGCGCACCGGCTCCGCCGAGGACGTCTTCGAGGTGCTGCGCAGCCTCACCGAGGTCGAACTGCGCCGGGGCAGGTGCGCGGCCGCCACCGCGTACGCCCGCGACGCCTTGGAGCTGACGGTCGAGGCCGGACTCTCTCCCGGCCCCGCCTGGTACCTCGCCGCGGTGGCGGAGGCCATGGGCGGAAGCTTTCCGCGCGCCGCCGGGTACGCCCGACGCGGCATCCAGGCCTCCGAGGAGGAACACGACCAGGTCTTCCTCTCCCGCGGCCTGTACGCGCTCGGCCTCGTGGAACTCGCCACGGGCGAGGCCGCCAAGGCCGTCGCCACCCTGCGCCGTGTCGCCGAACTGGAGGCCGCCCAGCAGGTGGTGGACCCCTCGATCCTGCGCTGGCACGGGGAGCTCGCCGAGGCCCTGGTCGCAGCCGACGCACCCGACGAGGCCGCCGAGCTCCAGGCCGGCGTCCGTACGACGGCCCTGGCGCTCGGCCGCACCAGCGTGATCGCCGCCCTCGACCGAGCCCGCGGCCTGTGCCTCTCCGCGCACGGCGACCCCGAGGCGGCGGTGGCCCTGTTGGAGGACACCACCGAGCGCTTCGCGCTCCTCGGACTCCCGCTGGAGCGGGCCCGCACCCTGCTCGCGCTCGCCCGGGTGGAACGCCGCCGGCGCCGGCGCGCACCCGCCCGCGCCGCGCTCCAGGCCGCCGCCGAGGCCTTCGCGGCGGCCGGAGCCGCTCCTTGGACCGAGCTCGCGCGCGAGCCGTCCGCCGGCGAGGGGGGCGGTGCGGACGGGGCACGCGCCCTGGCCGCGCTCACGGAGGCGGAGACCCGCCTCGCCGTGCTCGTGGCCGAGGGCGCCAGCAACCAGGAGGCGGCGGCGAAACTCTTCGTCAGCGTGAAGACCGTGGAAGCCCGCCTGACGAGGATCTATCAGAAGCTCGACGTCCGCTCCCGGGCCCAGCTGGCCACGACGCTGCGTACCCGCTGACCTTCGGCCTCAGCAGCTCAGGTTGTTCCCCGGGCTGACGCCCAGGATCTGGGTGAAGCTCTGGTAGGCGTTCACCCGGCTCTGCACCTGGGCCGGGTTGCCGCCGTTGCACTCCAGGGAGCCGTTGATGGAGCGGATGGTCTCGCCGAAGCCCGCGCCGTTGACCATGGCCGCGTGGGCCGTCATGGTGCCCGGTCCGTTCTGCGTGTTCCAGTACCAGAGAGCCGTCTTCATCGCGACGGCCGGGTCCTGTTCCACCAGGTAGGGGTTGGCGAGCAGGTTGATGCCGAGCGCGTCCCCTGCGGCCTTGTAGTTGAAGTTCCAGCTCAGCTGGATGGGTCCGCGCCCGTAGTAGGCGGCCTGCCCGGCCGGACAGCCGTACGGCTGACCGGCGTCACAGTAGTGGGGGTAGTTGGCGGTGTTCTGCTCGACGATGTGGACGAGGCCGCCCGTCTCGTGCGAGACGTTGGCCAGGAAGGCGGCCGCTTCGCGCCGCTTGACGGTGTCGTCACCGGTATGGGCGAAGCCGGGGTACGCCGACAGAGCCGCGACCAGGCCGTTGTAGGTGTAGAAGGGGTTCCGGTTCGGGAACATCTGGTTGAACTGGGCCTCGCTGACCACGAATCCGGAGGGGTTGCCGGTCCCCGGGTCCGGGTCGACGGGGCCTGCGCCGCCGCAGACGCCCTGGTCGGACCAGACGCCCCACTGGCCGGTGGTGCCGGGCGTCTCGCCCTGGGTCCACCACTTCGCCTGCCAGTTGTGTCCGCCGAGAGAGGCGCTCATGCCGTTGGTGTAGACGGCGGACGCGGCCCACGCACCGGCGCAGGCGGGAGCCGCGGCGGCGGGTGAGGAGGGCAGGGCGATTGCCAGGCCGAGTGTGACGGCAGCGGCGGCGGCCAGCGAGAGGGCGCGGCGGCGCAGGGTGGATTTCACGGAAGTGCTCCTTCAGTGGGGGGAGTTGCCGTGGGGGGCAGCTACGGCCACTGAATCGAAAATGGTCTGAACCTGTCAAGGTCTAGACCAAAAGAACGCGCCGATGCCAGGCCCCGGAGGGCGGCACCGGCGCGGTCGCGCGGGGTATCAGCTGCCGACGGTGCCGTTGCCCGACAGGACCGGGATGTTGTCCACGATGTGCGAGAGCGACTCGTCGCCCTTGGCCTGGGTGGAGTTCTCGGCGCACTGCTGGTTCTGCGGGTTCGACAGGACGTTGATGTCCTGCACGCCGACGTTGATCGCGGCCAGGATCGACTGGGCGTTGATCTTCGCCGGCAGGCCGACGCAGAGCTTGTTGAGCGAGCCCTGAACGGCGGACAGCTGCGGGCTCATCGCGCCGCTGGTCTCCTGGTTGCCGTAGATCTGCGAGGCGCCGTTGCCGTTGACCGTGTTGACACCGTTGTCGTTGCCGATCGCCATCGCCGGGGAGGCTACGGCGGCACCGGCACCCAGAACGGCGGCGGTGGCGGCGGCGGTGGCCATGAACTTCTTGAGCATGTGGGGGATCCTTCTTCAGTCGCACGGTCGCGTGAGATAGCTGCCCTCGGCGGGACGAGCTGCTCAACTGCCGTGGACACCGGGGGTTATCGCCCATCACCCGACTGGAGCAACATGCCACCCCGCAGGTGACGTCCGACGTCGGCCGGTTGACCCGGGCCGTCCGTCGGCGGATCCCCATCCCCGTACGTGCAACCTGGTTGCCGCCCTCGACCGGATCGGGACCCGTGCGGGTTCCTGACCCCGTCGAGGCCGGCCGGTGCGGGGTCGCGCTGCCGCGACCGCGCCGAGGTCAGCCGGTCTTGCGGCGGACCTTCTTGTTCTTGCCGCCGGGGTTGCCGCCGGCACCCTGGATCTTCGCCCGGCTCTGGTGCGCCTGCTGCGACTGGGCATTGGCGGCGTTGCGCTCCAGGGCCTCCTTGAACTTTCGCTTGGCTTCCTCGGCCGGCGACTCGTTCTGCGGGGTGTCTGATTCTTCTGCCATGTGTGTCCTCCTGGAATGTCTGAAGCCGTTGCAGTCTGTCAGGTGGTGTTTCCCCTGGCCAGCGCGTTCCGGCGGAGCGACCTCAGGCGTCCTTCTCCAAGGTCGGGCGCAGTCGCTCCAAAAGGGCGTAGAGCGTCGCGCTCTCGGCGTCGTCCAGGGTGTCGAGCGCGCCGTGCGTGGCCTGCATCTCCTCGCGCACGCGGCGCATCACCTCGCGGCCCGCGTCCGTGGCCACCACGTTCTTGACCCGCCGGTCCGTGGGGTCGGGCTCGCGGCGCACGAGCTCGCGGGCCTCCAGCCGGTCCACGATCCCGGTCACGTTGGACGCGTCGCACACCAGGAGGGCGGCCAGGCCGCGCATCGGCAGGGGGCCGTTCAGCTGGGCGAGGACCTTGGCCTGGGTGGAGGTGAGGCCGTGACCGGCGGCGGCCGAGGCGAAATCCCGCCACTGGGCGGTGCCGATCGCGGCGAGCAGCTCCAGGAGCTCCAGCTTGGTGGGGGTGGCGTGGGGGGTGGTGGCGCTCATGCCGGGAGCGTACTCAAGGTGCTTCACATTATCAACCTTTTACTTGACCACCTTAACTATTGACGTCTACCGTCTGGTGGAGTCGAAATACTTGATGACGTCAAACATCTGCGATCTGAAGCACTGAGAAGGTCTCCTCACTCATGAGTCCCACCCCCTCCGCCACCGCCCCGGACAGCGGCTACCGGAACGAGACGGTCATCGTCTTCGCCCTGAGCCTCGCCGCCATGGTCGTGTCGATGATGCAGACGCTGCCCGTCCCGATCCTCGGGCTGATCCGCAGCGATCTCGGCACCACCACCGCCAATGTCAGCTGGGTGACCACCGCGACCCTGCTGTCCGCCGCCGTCTTCACCCCGCTGCTCGGCCGCTTCGGCGACCAGCACGGCAAGAAGCCGACACTGGTGGCCGTACTGGGCGTCATGGTCGCGGGCTCCGTCATCGCCGCGCTGGCCTCCTCGCTGCCCCTGCTGATCCTCGGCCGGGTCCTGCAGGGCGCCGCCACCGCGATCTTCCCGCTGGCCCTCTCCGTCCTGCGCGAAGAGGTCCGCCCGCACAAGCTCCCCGGCGCGATGGCCCTGGTCAGCGGCACGCTCGCGTTCGGCAGCGGCCTCGCGCTCGTCGCCACCGGCCTGCTGACCTCGGGCGCCGACGCCGACTACCGCAACGCCTTCTGGATGGCCACCGGCTTCGCGGTGCTCGCCCTGCTCGCCGTGCTCTTCCTGGTCCCCGCGACCCGGCACAAGACGGGCGGCCGCACCGACGTCCTCGGCGCGCTCACCCTCGGCATAGCCCTGCTGCTGCTCCTGCTGCCGATCTCCCAGGGTCACGAGTGGGGCTGGGCCTCCGGCCGCACGCTGGGCAGCTTCGCGGGCGCCGCCCTCATGACCGCCGTGTGGGTGATCACCGAGCTGAAGGTCCGCGAGCCCCTCGTCGACATGCGGATGTTCGTCCACCGCCCGGTGCTCATGGCCAACCTGGCCGGCATCCTCGTCGGCTTCGGCATGTTCGCGAACTTCCTGGGCGTCTCCTACCTCGTCCAGATGCCCGAGGCCCTGACCGGCTACGGCTTCGACGCGTCCATCCTGCGCGCCTCCGTGGAGTTCCTGCTGCCCGGCGCGATCGTCTCGCTCCTCGCCTCTCCGGTCGGCGGCCAGCTGGTCCGCCACCGCGGCCCGCGCGTCGCGCTGGCGATGGCGGCGGGCCTCGGCGCCGTCGGCTTCGGCTGGCTGGCCCTCGACCACGGTCACAGCGCCTCGGTGATCGGCGCCGGTCTCGTCGTCGGCGCGGCCGTGAGCTTCGGCTACGCCGCCATGCCCGCCGTCATCATGGCGAGCGTTCCGCCCCACCAGAGCGGCATCGCCAACGGCATCAACTCGATCTCCCGCTCCACCGGCAGTGCGATCGGCAGCGCGATCGTCACCACCATCCTGGCGTCGAAGACGATCGAGCACCTTCCCGCCGGAGTGCCCGCGCTGCCGGCCGAATCGGGCTTCACCCTCACCTTCGCCATCGGCGCCGTGGCCTTCGGCCTCGTCGCGGTGATCAGCGGCTTCGGCCTGCGAGGAGCGAGCGGTCCTCGGACCGCCCCGGCGCAGACCGTCCCCGTCGCCGCCGGCCCGGCGGACTCGGGCGCGGCGGACTCCGCCGCGGCGCCCGTCGTGAAGGCGCCCGCGAAGCCGGTCGAGAAGGCCGACGCCTGATCCGTCCCGCGCACCGACGAGCCGCCCCCGGGTCTGCACACCGCAGCCGCCCGGGGGCGCTTTCGCGTACCGGTGGTGCGCACCGGCCCGGCCGGTCAGGCGTCCAGGGGTCGCCAGGCCGGGCCGGCTCCGTCCTGCCGGACGTGTCCGAACACCACATCGGCGAAGTGGACGCCGAAGCCGATCGTGCCGGGCTCCGCCAATTCGGCGACGAGGCGCCGGCGGTGGTCGGCGGTCCTGGCCGGGTCGTGGTCGAAGGCCGAGGACCACTCCGGGTGGTCGATCTGGATCGGCGAGTGCACGGCGTCACCGAAGGCGATCAGGCGCCGCCCGCCCCCCGTGATGACGTACTCGGCGTGGCCCACGGTGTGACCCGGGCTGATCCGCACGCGTACGCCGGGGAAGACCTCCTGTCCGTCCGTGACCGTCCGTACGCGCGGGGCGAGGGCTGCGACCTGCTCGGTCATGCCCTGTGCCTCCAGGAGGTCGCGCCGGTCCCATTCCGGCTCGGAGACCAGGTACTCCGCATGGGCGAACACGGGCCCGTCACCGCCCGGGGCGGGATGGCAGGCCCAGCCGAGGTGGTCGGAGTGGAGGTGCGTGAAGGCCACCGCCTCGATGCCCCGGGGGCCGCGACCGAGCTCGGCCAGGCCGCGGACGAGCGCGCCTCCGTGGACCGTGCTGATGGGGCCGTCCGGGGCCTCGTGCGCCTGCGGGCCGAAGCCCGCGTCGATCAGCAGTGCCCGCTCTCCGTGCTCCACCAGCAGAGCGCCGACGCTGCCCACGAGGTGGCCCGTGGCGTCCAGGTACTCCGGGTGTGCGGCCCACACCTCCTCGGTGGTGTCCGGGAGCATGCGCAGCGGCCGGAGGCGGACGTCGCCGTCCGGTACGTACGACACCTTCGTCTCGCCCAGCCGTATCGAGCGGATGCCCGCCGGCCGGCGCAGTCGTGCGTCCTGGTCCACCGTCAAGTCAGCCATGTGTTCTCTCCTGTGAGTCGTCGTCAGGCCGTCGCCCTGGTGTCGCGGCGACAACGCCACCATAAACATCAAGTTCGAATGATTCAAGCTGTAAATATGTTGGCTTGACGGACTTGCTAGGGTGGTGGCATGACGACGTCCCCCGACTCGCAAGCCATCGCCGAGCGGCAGCTGTGCGGTCTGGTGAACGGGCTGGCCCAGCGGATCGCCGAGCACGTGCGGGACCGCGCCGCCACCCTGGGCCTCACCGCGGCGCAGGCGACCGCGCTGCGGGAGATGAGCGGGCCGATGACCATGCGGGAGCTCGCCGAGCGCATGAGCTGCGAGCCCTCCAACACCACCTTCGTCATCGACAAGCTGGAGAAGCAGGGCCTCGTCGAGCGGCACCCGCACCCCACCGACCGCCGCGCCAAACGCCTCGTCCTCACCGCCGAGGGCGCCGCGCTGCGCGCACGGCTCCTCGGACTCCTCGCGGTGGACTCCCCGCTGTCCGGCCTCACCCCGCAGGATCAGCGCGTCCTGCACGGCCTCCTGGAACGGGCCGTCGCCTCGCCTTGAGCGGCGCCGGACCGGTCACCGGGTCATCGGCCGCGGCCACCACCCGGAACTCCCGCGCCGCCTTGCGGATAGGCTCGTCCGGGGCCGGGAGGTACCTACCCGGGGCCGGAAGGGTGTCATGACCAGCGAAGCAGCGATCCGGATCCTGAGGGCCGCCGACCGTCCGGCCGCTGCATGGAAGAACGGCGGAGGCGTCACCCGCGAGATCGCCGCCGGACCCGAGGGTGCCGGCATGGACGACTTCGCGTGGCGGGTCAGCCTCGCCGAGGTGACGGCCGGCGGCCCCTTCTCCGTCTTCCCCGGCGTCGACCGCACGCTCACCCTTGCCGAGGGCGCCGGCATGGACCTCCGCACCGGGGGAGTACGGCGCCTCGTGGACCGGCGGCTTGAACCCCAGCGGTTCCCCGGAGACGAGCCCACCGACTGCCGGCTGCTGGGCGGCCCCGTGGTGAACTTCAACGTCATGCACCGCCGCGGCGCCGTGACCGCCGGGACCGCCGTGGTGCGGGGCGACCTCGCACTCACCGTCCGGCCCGGCGAGACGGTGCTGGTCGTCGCCCTGGAGGGCGACGTCGCGCTGGGAGGTGCCGGCGAACTGGGCCCGTACGACGCCGCCTTGATGACCGGACCGCGCGAGCTCGGGCTGCGATGCTCCGGGTGCGCGGCGGTGGTCCGGCTGGCTCGGCCGGAGTAGCGGCTCTCGCTCCACCAGGATCCGGGGCGAGCCGGCGCGAAGCGCCCCGCGGGCCGCGGACGTCGCCCCAAGGGTGCCGGGACCGCCGCCGGCCCGAGGGTCGATCCCTCGTCTTGTCGCCCGCCCGATCCGGCATCTGATCCGGCGCCTGCTCCGCTGCCCTCCAACGGCCTTACGTGTGCGGAGCGTTGACAAAGTCGCCATCTTCTAGAAACCTGTGCCGCGATGGCCGCATATTTGAGATGAGATCACTCAAAAACCAGAGAATGGTCTGCAAGTTCGCGGCAGGCACGCCATCCGCCTGCTGAAGTTCCACGCTCGGCCCCTCCGCCCCGTGCATCACCACCGGGCGGGTCCCCCCATGGAACAGAGGACAGCATGAGATGGAAGCAAGGCGGCCGGCTGCTGCTGGCCGGCACCGTGGCAGCCGGACTGATGACCGTCGGACTCCTGCCCGTCACCGTCGCCGCCGCCGCGGGCGGACCGAACCTCGCACTCGGCAAGGCGGTCACCGCGAGCGGATCCCTCGGCGGCTACGGGGCTCCGGCAGTCACCGACGGCAACCAGGGCTCGTACTGGGAGGGTCCCTCGGGGACCTTCCCGCAGTGGGTGCAGGTGGACCTCGGCGCGAGCACGGCCGTCGACCAGGTCGTGCTGAAGCTGCCCGCCTCGTGGGAGACGCGCACCGAGACGCTGACCGTCCAGGGCAGCTCCGACGGAAACTCCTTCAGCACCCTGTCCGCCTCCGCCGGGCACCTGTTCAACCCGTCCCGTTCCAACGCGGTGACCATCGGCTTCCCGGCCGCGACCGCCCGCTACGTGCGGGTGAGCGTCACCTCCAACACCGGCTGGCAGGCCGCGCAGATATCCGAGCTCGAGGTGTACTCCGCCGACGGCGGCGGGTCTCCCGGAGATCCGGGAGACCCGGGGACTCCGCCCCCCGTCGGCGTGAACCTGGCCAAGGGGAAGCCGATCGAAGCCTCCTCCACCACCCAGGCGTTCGTCGCGGCCAACGCCAACGACGACAGCGTCACCAGCTACTGGGAGGCGGGCGGCCAGCAGTCCACGCTGACGGTGAAGCTCGGCTCCAACGCCGACGTCACCGGGATCGTCCTCAAGCTCAACCCCGACCCCCTCTGGTCCGCCCGCACCCAGAGCTTCGAGGTCCTGGGCCGCGAGCAGTCGGCGAGCGGGTTCACCTCTCTGAAGGCCCGTGCCGACTACGCCTTCAGCCCGGCCGGCAACCAGAACACCGTGACCGTCCCCGTGACCGGCCGGCTCGCCGACGTCCAGCTGAAGTTCTCCGGCAACACCGGGGCCGGCGGCGGCCAGGCCGCCGAGTTCCAGGTGATCGGCGCCGCCGCGCCGAACCCGGACCTGACCGTCACGGACCTCTCCTGGTCCCCGTCCGCCCCGTCCGAGAGCGACGCCGTCACCCTTGGCGTCACCGTGCGCAACACCGGTACGGTCGCCTCCGCCGCTACCGCGGTGGCCGTCAGCCTGGAAGGCGCGGCGGCCGGCACGGCTCCGGCGGGCGCCCTCGCAGCCGGCGCCTCCGCCACCGTCCCGGTCTCCGTCGGCAAGCGCCCGATGGGCGTCTACACCGTGTCGGCCGTCGTCGACCCGGCGGACACCGTGCCCGAGCAGGACAACACCAACAACAGCCGCACCGCCGCGGCGAAACTCGTCGTCGGCCAGGCCCCCGGACCCGACCTCGAGGCCCTCTCCATCACCACCAGCCCGGCCGATCCCGCCGTCGGCGCCCCGGTCTCCTTCACCGTGGCCGTACGCAACCGGGGCACGACCGCCGTGGGCGCGGGCACCGTCACCCGGCTGGTCGCGGGAGGCACCACCCTGAACGGCCCCACCCCGGCGATCGCCGCCGGCGAGACCGTCAACGTGGCGGTCAACGGCACCTGGACGGCGGTCAGCGGCGGAGCCACCCTGACCGCCACCGCCGACGGGACGGCGCTCGTCGCCGAGACCAACGAGAACAACAACAGCTTCTCCCGGGCCGTCGTCGTCGGCCGGGGAGCGGCGCTCCCGTACACCGAATACGAGGCGGAGGCCGGCGTGCACACCGGCACACTGCTGCGGAGCGATGCCCGGCGCACCTTCGGGCACACCAACTTCGCCACGGAGTCATCGGGCCGCGAGTCGGTCCGCCTCGACTCGACCGGCCAGTACGTGCAGTTCACGTCGACCGGCGCGACGAACTCGATCGTCGTGCGCAACTCCGTCCCCGACTCCCCGAACGGCGGCGGCGCGGACGCCACCATCAGCCTCTACATCAACGGCGGTTTCGCCCAGAAGCTCAACCTGTCCTCCAAGTACAGCTGGCTCTACGGCAGTACGGACAGCCCCGAGGGGCTCACCAACACCCCCGGCGGTGATGCCCGCCGGCTCTTCGACGAGTCCCACGCCCTGCTCGCGCGGAGCTACCCGGCCGGCACCACCTTCCGCCTCCAGCGCGACGCGGGCGACACCGCCGCCTTCTACGTCATCGACCTGGTCGACCTGGAGCAGGTGGCCCCTCCGGCGTCCAAGCCGGCCGCGTGCACCTCCATCACGGACTACGGCGCGATCCCGAACGACGGCGTCGACGACACGGCGGCGATCCAGCGGGCGGTGACGGCGGACCAGAACGGTCAGATCGCCTGCGTCTGGATCCCGCAGGGCCAGTGGCGCCAGGAACAGAAGATCCTCACCGATGACCCCCTGAACCGGGGGCAGTTCAACCAGGTGGGCATCAGCAACGTCTCCATCCGCGGTGCGGGCATGTGGTATTCGCAGCTCTACACGCTGACCGCCCCGCAGAACGCGGGCGGAATCAACCACCCGCACGAGGGCAACTTCGGCTTCGACATCGACGACAACACCCAGATCTCCGACATCGCCATCTTCGGCTCGGGGACCATCCGCGGCGGCGACGGCAACGCCGAGGGCGGAGTGGGTCTGAACGGCCGCTTCGGCAAGAACACGAAGATCGCCAACGTGTGGATCGAGCACGCCAACGTCGGCGTCTGGGTCGGCCGCGACTACGACAACATCCCGGCCCTGTGGGGTCCCGGCGACGGCGTCGAGTTCACCGGCATGCGGATCCGCGACCTCTACGCCGACGGCATCAACTTCGCGAACGGCACGCACGACTCGACCGTCTTCAACTCCTCCTTCCGCACGACCGGCGACGACGCCCTAGCGGTGTGGTCCAGCAAGTACGTCAAGGACCAATCGGTTGACATCGGGCACGACAACCACTTCCGCAACAACACCATCCAGCTTCCGTGGCGGGCCAACGGCATCGCGGTCTACGGCGGTTACGGCAACACCATCGAGAACAACCTGGTCTACGACACCATGAACTACCCCGGCATCATGCTGGCGACCGACCACGACCCGCTGCCCTTCTCCGGGCAGACCCTGATCGCGGGCAACGGCCTCTTCCGCACGGGCGGCGCCTTCTGGGGCGAGGCCCAGGAGTTCGGGGCGATCACGCTCTTCGCGGCGAACCAGCCCATCCCGGGCGTCGTCATCCGCGACACCGACATCCACGACTCGACCTACGACGGGATCCAGTTCAAGACCGGCGGCGGCGCCGTACCCGACGCGAAGGTCACGAACGTGCGCATCGACAAGTCCAACAACGGGGCCGGAATCCGCGCCCACGGCGGGGCGCGCGGCAGCGCGACCCTGTCGCACGTCACCATCACGGGCTCGGCCGCCGGGAACGTCGTGGTCGAACCGGGTTCGCAGTTCGTGATCAACGGAGGCTGGTGAAAGGGCGGTTCACCGCCTGCCGAGCTTGACCCACTTCGCCGTACTGGGAACGCCCTTCGCGTCGAGGAGGAAGAGCATGTAGTAACCGGGCGGGGCGTCGGCCGAGGTGGCCGGCGCCCGCAGTCCGATCGCGCGGCCGCGGACGCCGGTCATCCGCAGCTCCAGGTGGCGCTGGCTGGTGTTCACCGCGTGGGTGACGGTGGTCGGCGCCAGCAGCACGGCGCGCCGTACGCCGGCGGCCGTCGGGCTCTGGACGGAGAACTCCGCGCCGTGGGCGATCTCGCCCGCGGGAACCCGGTCGAGGACCGGCCGGACACCCCGGTGCAGGTAGGAGGGCTCGTAGATCTCGATGGAGCCGTCCATGTCGTCCCTGATGTCGGGATCGTTGGCGATCTGCTGCAGCTCGTCCCCGGTGACCATGACCCGGCCGTCCGGCAGGACCAGGGCATTGGAGTGGTAGCCGCGGGGCAGTCGCTGGGCCGGTCCCAGCCGCCAGTGCCCGTCCGCACCCCGCAGTTCGGTCTGCCGGTACTTGAGGTCGGCCTTCGGGTTGAACGGCCCGAAGCCGTAGTCCCGGGTGTCCAGCGCCCCGTTGACCGTCAGCAGCGTGCCGTCCGGCATGATCAGCGTGTCGTCCTGGGTCCGCCCGAAGGCCCGCGGCTCCTCGGTGGTCCAGGTGCCGCCCGCCCCGCCCGACAGCCGGTAGGTGTTCGGGTCGCGCGGGTCGCCGCCGAGTACGAGCACCGAGTCGGGGCCCCGCAGGCCGGCCGGGAGCGGCACGGCGGAGCCGTAGCCCCGGAAGTCGGCGGGCCGTCGGGGCAGGTCCGTACGCGTCTGCGCGCGCGGGTCGAAGAGCCACTGCTGGTCGGCGTCGCGGCCCAGACCGTAGATCATGCCGTCCCGCAGCGAGAACAGGTGCGGATAGTCGTTGCGGAACGGCGCGTCCGACCGCAGCCGTTGCGAGGCGATGTCCAACGGGATGTCGAACGGCCGCCAGGGCACCCGCTGCCCGAGTGCGGGGAACCGTTCCACCACCGGGGTGGGCGTCCCCGTCCCGCGTTCGGACTGGCCGGACATGATGATCTGCCGGCCGTCGGCGCCGGTCACCACCGAGGGGTACCAGCGGCCCACGGCCATGTCGCGGTTGCGGTACCAGCCCTCCGTCCACGGGTCGAAGACGAAGGACAGCTTCGCGCCACTGCCGCCCTTGCCGCCCGTGTTGCCCCCGAAGACCCCCAGCATCCCGTTGGGGAGGAAGGAGTGCCCGGCGCAGAAGAACGGCGCGGGCCGCGGCGTGTGCGTGCCGTCGGGCATCAGCACGACGGGCGGCGTGACCTTCTTGAACGCCCGCGCCCCGGTTCCCCGGGCCGGGTCCCACAGGTACGCGCGGCCCGCGTTCGTCGGGCCGATCCGGTCCGTGGGCCCGGTCTCCTTGGTGGGATCGGTCTCCACCCGCGAGAAGGAGAAGAGCAGTACCTTGCCGGTCGGCAGCTGGGCGACGTGCACGCCGAAGTCGGGAGACGGGAAGTAGTCGGTGAACCGGCCCGAAACCGCCGTGTCGAAAGCGGAGTTGGCCTCGCGCTGTGAGGCGGCGAGCGCCGCCAGGCTGGTGGTGCGCCGTGCCTGGGGATACGCGCCGGCACCCTCGGCCGCCCGGCGCAGCTCGGCGTGGGCCCGTGCGTGGCCGGCGCCGACGACGGCGGCCTCGGCCCTCTCGCTCCCGCCGTCCGCGTCGTGCACGGGGGCCGCGGCGGCGGCGGGCGTGGCCGCGAGGACCAAGGCGCAGACGATTGCGGCGGCGGACAACACGGCGGACCGTTGCAGGCGGCGCATGGGACTCCTCGGCGCGGGCGGCTCCCTCGAGGCGCTCATCATAAGAAATGCCCGCATAGATCCCCGGCGTGACGCGGCCCGCGCCTCACCCGTGCGCCATTCGGCCGTCCCGTTCGCGCTGCCCGAACGTTTCTGCGGTGAACGGGCCCGGCCATCGGAGTGAGGCCGCGCATCCGGTCACGGGCAGGCTCCCCATGGACGGCTTCCATGGCGGGGTGATCAAAACACTGCGCACCGCGCTCGGCGCCGCTGCCGTGACGGGCGGCCTCCTCGCCCTTCTGCCCGCCTCCGCGGGGGCCGCCGCCGGCCCCGCCACCGTCGCCGCACCATCGGACAAGGTGACCGTGGACGTCGCCACGGTCAACGGCTCGGGCTGCCGCCCGGGCAGCGCCGCCGTCGCCGTGGCCGAGGACAACTCGGCCTTCACCGTCACCTACAGCGAGTACCTGGCCGCCGCCGGCGGCAACACCTCACCGACCGACAGCCGCAAGAACTGTCTGCTCTCCCTGCTCGTACACGTCCCGCAGGGGTTCACCTACGCCGTGGCCCAGGTCGACTACCGGGGCTTCGGCAGCCTCCAGCAGGGGGCGATCGGCACCCAGAAGGCCAGCTACTACTTCCAGGGCATGAAGCAGACCCAGTACCGCACGCACAAGTTCCACGGCGCGCTCGACGACAACTGGCAGGCTTCCGACACCACGGACGTCGAAGCCCTCGTCTTCGCCCCCTGCGGCGAGCTGCGCAACTTCAACATCAATACGGAGCTGCGCGCCGAGGTCGGCACCTCGGACCCCTCGAAGACCAGCTACATGGCGCTCGACTCGACGG
This sequence comes from Streptomyces sp. NPDC060049, assembly GCF_042736715.1. NCBI lineage: Bacteria > Bacillati > Actinomycetota > Actinomycetes > Kitasatosporales > Streptomycetaceae > Streptomyces > Streptomyces sp. NPDC060049. The sequence goes on along the minus strand of NZ_JBHWVV010000007.1, from coordinate 159,415 downwards.
ACGGCAGCATCAACAGCGTCTACCACTTCTCCTGGAAGAAGTGCCCGGCCCGCTGAACCCGGCCGGTGCCAGAGGCGCGAGGCGGCCGTGCGAGGCTCCCCTCAGGAGGTTCCCCGCGCGGCCGCCTGCCGCTGCCGTTTGGCGAGCGGAGCCAGCGAGAGGTCCTGGGCCGTCGAGGTGAGCCGCTTGAAGCCGTACCCGCGCTCCGTCAGCCACGTCTCTGCCGCCAGCTCGGCACGGGCCGTCGCGTCCAGGATGTCCTCCTCGGCCTCGCCCTCCGCCAGGAAGCGGAAGGTGAAGAAGGGCCGGGCGGCCACGTCGTACGTGAGGTGTCCCTCGGGGGTGAACGTCGCGTTCAGCATGTCGTGGCCCGCAGCGTCCGCGAGGAGCACGGCGCGCTGCTCGTCGGTGAGGCCGTCGAAGGACCCCCGGACGGTGATGCGGAAGATGCGGTTGCTCATCCGGTCAGCCTAGGTCGCGCTCCCGGCCCCCCGCACCGGGTTTTCCGGGCGGCCGGCCACTCGGACGGCCCAATGCCCGCCCGCCGCCGCGACCCCGCCGCCGCCCGGGTCGTCCCTCTCTGACCTGGGCGATCGAGCATTCGCCCGGCATGCCGGGCGAGTTGCCCGCCGCTAGCGTCGGCAGCGTCCGGAGTCCCCTGGATTCCGGGAGGGGGGTCCGTCATCCGCCTGTGCGAGAGGCCGAGCCGATGCTGAAGGACGCTCCGATAGCCCCGATAGCCAGCCTGCTCCGAGTGGAGAAGGGCGTGGCCGCCCCAGAGGAACTCGCCGCCATCGCGGTGGTGGTCGCCTGCTTCGCACGCCGGAACTCCGGAGAAGCACCGCAGACGACCGCCGGGACCGCCCGCCGACGGCGCCCCCCGCACCACGGCTCCGGCTGCTGGGCGGGCTGCTGGACCTGCGGCTGACGGCCGCCCGGAACGCCCCCGGCGGGGCGCGGGGAACGCTCGCGGGCTCTGTTGCATTGCTCCTGCGAGCACCACGGAACACCGCTGCGGACACCCCGAAACGCCCCTGCCCCCGGCCCGCTTACGGGCCGGCGGCAGGGGGACCATCCGGTGGGCGGGCCCGTCAGGCCCGGTGCAGCAGCTCCGACATCGCCGCCGACAGTGCGGCCCGCGGATCGGCCGCCGCGCCGTGCGAGCGCCACGCCACGAACCCGTCCGGCCGCACCAGCAGCGCGCCCGCCTCCGTCAGACCGTGCACCTCGGTCCAGTCGACGCCCGCCTCCTGCACCAGATCGGCTTCCGGATCCGATCCGATCGCATAGGCGTCCAGCTTCGCCGACAGCCGTTCGGCCACCGCTCCGGCCGCCGCGCTCCACGGCGTGCCCGCGCCGCTGAGCAGCACGAACGAGCGCTCGTACAGATCCAGCGTGGAGATGCGCTCGCCGTCGGGCCGGGTCAGCCACATGTGCGGGGCTCGGGTGCCGACGTCACCCCTCATCCGCAGCCCTTCGGGGATGATCGGGCGGTCCGGGTCGGCACCGACGACCGCGCCGCGCGGATACGCGTACGCCATCGCCGTCGTCAGGACCCCGCTGCCCGGTCCGCCGCCCATGGTCGGCGGCGGCACGTACCCCGGGTGGCTGTGCTCCGCCGAGCGGGCCGAGGCTCGCTCGCTCGTCGCCCGCGCCACCGGCAGCCGCTCGGCCTCGTAGGTGTCGAGCAGCTCGATGCCCGCCGACCCGTCGAGGACCGCCGCGATCTTCCAGGCCAGGTTGTGCGCGTCCTGGATACCGGTGTTGGAGCCGAAGGCCCCGGTGGGGGACATCTCGTGGGCAGCGTCCCCGGCCAGGAACACCCGACCGGACGAGTACCGCTCCGCGACCCGTTCGGCCGCGTGCCAGGGAGCCTTGCCGCCGATCTCCACGTCCAGGTCCGGTACGCCGATCGCGGCGCGGATCTGCGCGATGCAGCGCTCCTCGGTGAAGTCCTCCAGGGTCTCGCCCCGGTCCGGGTGCCACGGCGCGTGGAAGACCCACTGGGAGTCGTTGTCCACCGGCAGCAGCGCCCCGTCCGCGCCCGGCTTCATCAGGTAGCAGACGATGAAGCGCAGATCGCCCAGCACCTCGACGAGCCGCCGCGAGCGGAACGTGATGCTGACGTTGTGGAACAGCTCGCCGCTGCCCGTCTGCGGGATGCGCAACTGCTCGCGTACGGGGCTGCGCGGCCCGTCGGCCGCGATCAGGAAGTCGGCGCGCACGGTGAGGTGCTCACCCGTCTCCCGGTCCTTGACCAGGGCGCTCACCCCGGTGGAGTCCTGGTCGAAGCTCATCAGCTCGGTGGAGAAGCGCACGTCGGCGCCCTGTGCGCGGCTCTGCGCGGCAAGGATCGGCTCGATGTTGTTCTGGCTGCACACGCACCACCCGGTCGGGCTGAACTTGCTCAGTGCACCGGACGGGTCGATGGCCTTGACCAGCCATTTGTGGTCCCCGCCCAACAGGGACTGCGTCTGCAGGATGCCCATGTTGTTCTCCAGAGCGGAGGCCGCCTGCCGGATCGCGGTCTCGGCCCGCGCGACCCGGAACAGCTCCATCGTCCGGGCGTTGATGCCCCGGCCGCGCGGGTGTTCCGAGGTGCCGGCGTGCTTCTCGACGAGCATGTGTCTGACGCCGTGGCGGCTCAGGAACAGTGAGGTGGACAGACCCACGAGGGAGCCACCCACGACGAGAACCGGTACGCGGACATCTGCGGTGTCTTCCATCAGCTGCGAGCTCCTGATTTCTGTGTGGGGGAGTGGACTCTTCTATGCCCCCGATCGACAGCCGAGCCCGGGAGATACGCCGGTTGTCACCCACTTGATCCGGAGATGTAGCGGTACATCCCCACCCGGATGACGATGAGCGACAGCGGTTCCCCCGAAGACGCCCCGGCGTGTCCGACCGAGACGGCCGCCGGGCCGGGCGGCCACCGCCGACGACGGACCAGGGTCCGTACGCGATGGAACTCCACGCCCTCACGAAGGGCCCTCACCAAGGAGTGAGCAGATGACGACCACCCTGTCCGAACGGGTGTCACAGTCCGCCTTCGACGGCTCCATGCTCCGCGTCGTCCTGCTGATGGACCTCCACGAAGGGGCCCAGCAGAAGTTCTTCGAGGCGTACGAGCAGTTGCGACACGACATCGCGTCGGAACCCGGACACATCAGCGACCAGCTCTGCCAGTCCTTCGAGAACCCCTCGCAGTGGCTCATCACCAGCGAGTGGGAGAGCGCCCCGCAGTACCTCGCCTGGGTCAACAGCGAGCACCACGCCGAACAGGTGCGCCCGCTCGGCGCCTGCGCACGCGCCATGCGCCCGCTGAAGTACACCGTCCTGCGCGAGACCGGCCGTGGCTACCAGGAGGCACGGCGGCCCACGAGCGCCCGACTCCAGGCAGCGCCCCGGCTCGGAGCCGGCATCGTCCGCCACGCCCTGACCTTCACGGTCAAGCCCGGCAGCGAGAAGGAGGTCGCCGCCATCCTCTCCAGCTACGCCTCCCCGGCAGCCGACGTCGACGGCCACACACGGCTCCTGCGAACCTCGCTGTTCATGCACGGCAACCGCGTCGTACGTACGGTGGAGGTGCGCGGCGACCTGACGGCCGCCCTGCGCCACGTCTCCGAACAGCCCGAGGTGCGCGCCGTCGAAGAGGCCATCAACCCGTACCTCGAACAGGACCGCGACCTCGGCGACCCCGAGTCCGCACGGATGTTCTTCATGCGGGCCGCCCTCCCCGCCGTCCACCACGTCGCCGCCCGCGAAGCCGGCGCCGCCGACCACTCCGACGTGCGAAGGCACGCGCTGTTCTACCCGGCCAAGCCCGGCTGCGGGCCGGCACTGGCCCGGTTCCTGGCCCGGCAGGACGAGGACGCGGCCCACCGGGCCGACACCGCCACGGTCAGCAGCAGCATCTTCCAGCGCGACGACACCGTCGTACGCCTCATCGACGTGCGCGGCCCCGAGCGCGCCGGACTGGAGACCGCCTTCGGGGTGCGCGGCCCGCGCAAGGCGGCCGTCCTCGCCCGCCTGATGGCCCCTTCCGAAGACGGCGCCGCCGCGTCGGCGGTCCGGCACACCATGAGCCTGATCACCGACCGCCGGGCACCCGCCGAGAGCTGACCGCAGCCACCCGCAACCCCGCCCCACCGCCAGGAGGAACCCCCGCCATGACCAGACAACGCCCACCGCACATCGTGGACCTCAGCGAGACGCAGCCCAACACCAGGCGCGGCGGCGACCTGAGGGCCGTACTCACCCCGACCTCGGTGGGCTGCACCAGCGGCTTCATGGGCCTGGCCGTCATGGCGCCGGGCGAGCACATCGCCGAGCACTACCACCCGTACTCCGAGGAGTTCGTGTACGTGGTCAGCGGGACGCTGGAGGTCGACCTCGACGGCGAGGCCCACCCGCTGCGCACCGACCAGGGACTGCTCGTTCCCCTGAACGTGCGCCACCGGTTCCGCAACGTCGGCGACACCGAGGCCCGGATGGTCTTCCACCTCGGACCGCTCGCCCCGCGTCCCGAACTCGGCCACGTCGACACCGAGGAGGCCGTCCACCCGGAGGGCTCCGCGTGGGAGCGGCCCCCGGACCGCACGGGGGTGGTGTCATGACCCGCCGTCGGGTGGCCGTCACCGGGGTCGGCGTCGTCGCACCCGGTGGCATCGGCGCCGCCGCCTTCTGGGACCTGCTGTCCAACGGCCGCACGGCGACGCGCGGCATCACCCTCTTCGACCCGACCGGCTTCCGCTCCCGGATAGCCGCGGAGGTCGACTTCGACCCCGCCGAGTACGGCCTCGACGCCGACGAGGTGGCCCGCGCGGACCGGTACATCCAGTTCGCCCTGGTCGCCGCGGGCGAAGCGGTACGCGACGCGGGCCTCGACCTCACCACCGACGAGGCGTGGCGCACCGGAGTATCGCTCGGCACCGCCGTGGGCGGCACCACCCGCCTGGAACACGACTACGTCGCCGTCAGCCAGTCGGGCGCCTGGTGGGACGTGGACCACCGGCTCGCCGGACGCCACCTGCACCGGGCGTTCACCCCGGCCACCCTGGCCTCCGCCGTGGCGGAGAAGACGGGAGCGCGCGGACCGGTCCAGACCGTCTCCACCGGATGCACCTCCGGACTCGACGCCATCGGATACGCCGTCCACTCCATCGCCGAAGGCCGCATGGACGTGTGCATCGCCGGCGCCTCGGACTCACCCGTCTCGCCCATCACCGTGGCCTGCTTCGACGCCATCAAGGCCACCTCGCCGAACAACGACGACCCCGCCCACGCGTCCCGGCCCTTCGACGCCGACCGCGACGGCTTCGTCCTCGGCGAGGGCGGTGCCGTCCTCGTACTGGAGGAGCTGGAACACGCCCGCGCCCGCGGGGCCACCGTCTACTGCGAGATCGACGGCTACGCCACCTTCGGCAACGCCCACCACATGACCGGGCTGACCACCGAGGGCCTGGAAATGGCCCGGGCGATAGAGACGGCCCTGGCGCAGGCCCGGATCGGCGCCCACGAGATCGACTACGTCAACGCACACGGCTCCGGGACCAAGCAGAACGACCGCCACGAGACCGCCGCGGTCAAGCGGGTCCTGGGCGACCACGCCTACAAGACGCCGATGACATCCATCAAATCCATGGTGGGGCACTCCCTCGGCGCGATCGGGGCGATCGAACTGGCCGCCTGTGTGCTGGCGATGACCCATCAGGTCGTACCGCCGACGGCCAACTACGAGACGCCCGACCCCGAATGCGACCTGGACTACGTCCCGCGCGTCGCCCGCGAGCGGACCCTGCGCAGCGTGCTCTCCGTCGGCAGTGGCTTCGGCGGCTTCCAGTCCGCGGTCGTCATGACCCGGCACGAGGAGTCCAAGGGATCCAGGAAGTCCCAAGGGTCCAAGGAGTCCAAGAGGGCGAAGGAATCCAAGGAGGTGGTGGTCTCGTGAGCGGACGCACGGTCATCACGGGCATCGGGGTCGTCGCACCCAACGGCATCGGCGCCGAGGCCTTCTGGAAGGCGACCCAGGCGGGCACCGCCGTCCTGGGCCGGGTCACCCGCCAGGGCTGCGAGCACCTCCCCCTGCGCGTCGCGGGCGAGGTACGGGGCTTCGAGCCGGCCTCGATGGTCGAGGAGCGCTTTCTCGTCCAGACCGACCGATACACCCACCACGCCCTCGCCGCGGCCGACCTCGCCCTGGAGGACGCCCGGCTCGGTCGGGCCGACTACGAGGACGACCCCTTCTCGGTCGGCGTGGTCACCGCGGCCGGCTCCGGCGGCGGTGAATTCGGCCAGCGCGAACTGCAGCATCTGTGGGAGCAAGGACCGCGGTATGTCGGCCCCTACCAGTCGATCGCCTGGTTCTACGCCGCCAGCACCGGCCAGATCTCCATCCGCCGCGGCCTCAAGGGCCCGTGCGGGGTCGTGGCCGCCGACGAGGCGGGCGGGCTCGACGCCTTCGCGCACGCCGCCCGGGCGATCCGCCAGGGCAGCCGGGCCATGCTCGTCGGCGCCACCGAGGCGCCCCTGGCCCCGTACTCCATCGTCTGCCAGCTCGGCTACGAGGCGCTGAGCACGCACGACGATCCACAGCGGGCGTACCGGCCGTTCACGGACAAGGCCTGCGGCTACGTACCCGCCGAAGGCGGCGCGATGTTCCTGGTCGAGGACGAGCGGACGGCCCTGCGCCGTGGCGCGTCCGTCCGGGCCGTCCTGGCCGGGCACGCCGCGACCTTCACCGGACCGCACCGCCCTGAGACGGCCGAGACGGCCGGCGAAGGGCTGGCCCACGCCATCCGGGGCGCTCTGCGGGACGCCGGCTGTGAACCGGAAGAGGTCGACGTGGTCTTCGCCGACGCGCTCGGCACGCCGCAGGCCGACCGGGCCGAGGCGGCCGCGATCCTCTCCGCCCTCGGGGCGCACGGCCGCAAGGTACCGGTGACCGCCCCCAAGTCCGGTACGGGCAGGGCATATTGCGCGGCTCCCGCCCTCGATACCGCCGCAGCGGTCCTCGCCCTGGAGCACGGCCTCGTCCCGCCCACGCCGAACGTCTTCGACGTGTGCCACGACCTCGACGTGGTGACCGGCAGCGCCCGCACCGCGGAGCTGCGCACCGCGCTCGTCCTGAGCCGGGGCCTCATGGGCTCCAACGCCGCGCTCATCCTCCGTATCCCCTCCTAGAGACAGAAGGAGCCGCTCATGTCCGAACGACTGACCGTCGAGGAGCTGGCCGCTCTGATGAAGTCCGGCGCCGGCATCACCGTCGACCCGGCCGACATGAAGAACCGTCCGGACTCCCTGTTCGACGACTACGGCCTCGACTCGCTGGGCCTGCTCGGCATCGTGGGCCTGCTGGAGAACCAGCGCGGCCGGGCGCTGCCCACCGACGCGGACCGCTGCAAGACGCCGAGGGAGTTCCTCGACCTCGTCAACGCCAGCCTGATGACAGGAGCTTGAGATGGCAGGACACACGGAGAACGAGATCACCATCGGTGCGCCGATGAACGTGGTCTGGGAGATGACCAACGACCTCCCCACCTGGCCCGAACTCTTCAGCGAGTACGCCTCGGTGGAGATCCTGGAGGAGGACGGGCTCACCACCCGCTTCCGGCTGACCATGCACCCCGACGAGAACGGCACGGTGTGGAGCTGGGTCTCCGAGCGCACCCCGGACCCCGTCACCCGTACCGTGCGCGCACGCCGCGTCGAGACCGGGCCGTTCGAGCACATGGACATCCACTGGCAGTACTTCGAGGTGCCCGGCGGCACCCGGATGGTGTGGACCCAGGACTTCGCGATGAAGCCCCAGGCGCCGGTGGACGACGCGGGCATGACCGCACGCATCAACCAGAACTCGAAGATCCAGCTGGAACTCATCCGGGACAAGATCGAACAACGCGAACGCGAGAGCCGCACGCCCGCGGTCAGCCGCGTCTGAGACGAAAGGCACTCCTTCGGATGCACCGCGCTCTCATCGTCGCCCGCATGGCGCCCCAGTCCGCCCCCGACATCGCCGAGCTCTTCGCGGCCTCGGACGCGGGCGAGCTGCCCCACCTCGTCGGCGTCACCCGCCGCAGCCTCTTCCAGTTCGGTGACGTCTACATGCACCTCATCGAATCCGACCGCCCCCCGGGCCCGGCCATCGCCGAAGTGACCGGACACCCGGAGTTCCGGGACCTCAGCGACCGGCTCACCGCCTACATCAGCCCGCACAATCCGGAGACCTGGCGCAGCCCCAAGGACGCCATGGCCAAGGAGTTCTACCGCTGGGAGAGCCCGGGCCGCTCCCGTACCCCCTGACCGTACGAGGCGCCCCGCGCGACCGGCAGGCCCCGGGCCCCGCACCCACCTGGTGCGGGGCCCGCCACGGTTCCCGCACCCACCGCGTACCCGCGCCCACTTCCGGGCGCTCACCACCGCCTCCACGCCACCGCCGCGCAGACCACCGTCAGCGGCAACTCCGCCCCGGCCGCCAGGAGCAGCGCCAGGGTCTGCTCGCCCCCGGCCGAGGTCGTGACATCGAACCAGGCGTCGGCAACGAGCAGCGCCGCCGTCGCCGCCGCCACGGCCACCACCCGCGAGTCCTGCCGGCGCAGCAGCAGACCCGTCCCCGTGAGACCCGCCGCCAGCATCACGTCCAGGCCTATCCACGCGGTCGCCCAGTTCGACACCTCGGCGCTCTGCGGCAGCGTCTTGGCCAGCACCAGCATCCACGGCACCAGGGCCAGCCCGGCGCCCGTGAGCACCGCGGCCGTCCGGGGAGCGGTCCGGACACGCGCGAGGGCCGGCACACGGGACTGCGTACGGAGGCGGTACTGAGGGGCGACGAGGGCCATGGCGGAATCTCCTTCGGCCCGCCGGTCCTTCCGCCGGGCTCCTCAAGACTCGCTCCGCGGGCCCCCGGAATCAGTAACCCCACTGTCCGAACCGGTGGTGGTGCCAGCTACACCCCAGACCGGGCACCAGGGTGGTGGAATCGCTCTGGCCAGGGCGATTACCGTACGTACATGGCAAGTTCCGGCGCGCTGAGGCGTGCACTCGGCTGGACCATGGCGCATGGGCCCTGGTCCGCTTGGGCATGGCGCAACACCGCCTTCACGGTGGCCGCCATCCCGCCCGCCCTGCCCCTCACCCTCGGCTTCCTCCTCCTCTTCACCCTCCCCGGCCACAGCCCCGTCCCGCTGCTGCTCGTCATCGCACTGGCACCGCTGCTCACCGTCCTCCAGCGCAGCCGCTGCTGGTCGCTGCTCGGCGTCGACATACCGCCCGTGGTCCGCGCCCATCCGTGGCTGAGTGTCCGCGGCCTGATCGAGCGGCTGCGCTCCGAGGCGACCTGGCGGCAGTACGGCTACCACATCCTCGTCAGCCCGATCGTCGCCCTCGGCGGCGGCCTGCTGGTCCTCACCTGGGTCGCCGGCGTCGTCTGCGCCAGCGTCTACGGCTGGGGCTGGGCCCTGCCCGAGACCTCCGGGCCCGGCTGGACCCGCGAGTACGACCTGCTCACCACGGTCGGCGCCCTGCTCCTGCTCGCCGCGCCCTGGTTCGCCGCCCTCCTCGGCCGGCTCGACACCGGCGCTGCCGTCGCGCTCCTGGGCCCCAACCGGGCCCGCGAACTCGAACGCCGCGTCGAGGACCTCGCCGAGAGCCGGGCCGGCGTCCTGGACGCCGCCGACCTCGAACGCCGCCGCATCGAGCGGGACCTGCACGACGGAGCCCAGCAGCGCCTGGTCGCCCTCGCCATGAACCTCGGCATAGCCCGCGCGACCCTCCCCGGGCTGCCTCCCGAGGCGAAGGCCGTCATCGACGAGGCCCACCGCGAGGCGAAGGAGGCCATCGAGGAACTCAACAGCCTCGTCCGGGGCCTGCACCCGGCCGTCCTGGAGGACCGCGGACTCGATGCCGCGCTCTCGGGGATCGCCGCCCGCGCGCCCCTGCCCGTCGAACTGTCCGTGGACCTCGCCGTCCGCCCCGGCCCCACCGTGGAGGCCGTCGCCTACTTCGTCGTCTCCGAAGCCCTCGCCAACGTCGCCAAACACGCCCGCGCCAAGCGCTGTTCGGTCGACGTCGCCCGGACGGCCGACGGCCTGCTGCGGCTCACCGTCACCGACGACGGGATGGGCGGTGCCGACCCGGCGGGGGGCACCGGACTGACCGGACTGCGCAAGCGCGTAGGGTCCGTGGACGGAAGCATCGTGATCGACAGCCCCGCCGGGGGCCCGACCACCCTGACCGTGGAGCTGCCGTGCGCGCCGTGATCGCCGAGGACTCGGTCCTGCTGCGCATCGGGCTGGTCAAAGTCCTCGAGATGGCCGGCTTCGAGGTGGCCGCCGAGACCGGAGACGCCGAGAGCCTCCTCGCCGCCGTCGAGGAGCACCATCCCGACCTCGCCCTCGTCGACGTGCGGATGCCGCCCGGTTACACCGACGAAGGCGTCCGCGCGGCCCTCATGATCCGCCGCCAGAGCCCCGACACGGCCGTCCTGCTCCTCTCCCAGTACGTAGAGGAGCGCTACGCCGCAGACCTGCTGGCCACCCAGAGCGGCGCCGGCATCGGCTACCTCCTCAAACAACGCGTCGCGGACGTCGAGGAGTTCATCGACGCGCTGCGCCGGGTCGCCGGCGGCGGCACCGCGCTCGACCCGCAGGTCGTCGCCCAGCTCCTGCTGCGCCGGGGCGGCGGACCGGACCCGCTCGAACGCCTCACCCCGCGCGAGCGCGACGTCCTGGCCCTCATGGCGGAAGGGCGCTCCAACGCCGGGATCGCCGCCGAACTGGTCGTGAGCGAGAGCGCCGTGGCCAAGCACATCAACAACATCTTCGCCAAGCTCGACCTGCCCGTCGCCGACGGCGACCACCGCCGGGTCCTGGCCGTCCTGCGCTTCCTGGACGGCGCCCCGTGACGCCCACCCGAGCCGCGGCCCCCGCACCCGCCGGCTCCACCGGTGTCGCCGGTGCCGCCACCCCGCCACGCCCCAGGCACCGTCTCGCCTGGATCCTCGCGGCCCTGCTCGGCGCGGTCTTCGTCGCGCTCCCCGCGGCCTGGCAGGCCGGGGCCTACGGAGCCACCCGCACCGGCACCCTGCACGGCAGCAGCGAAGGCCGCCCGGTGACCGCCCTGCACATCGAGGGCGGCGGCGCGAACATCACCGTCTCCCCGCGCGGGGACGAGCAGGTCGGCTACCGGGCCGAACTCAGCTGGTCGCGTGCCAGGCCCGTCATCGCGGAGAGCTGGCAGGACGGCGCCCTGACGCTCACTCCGCGCTGCCCCGACGACGATTCCTGGCTGACGGGCGCCCTCTCCTGCTCGATCCTGCTGAGGGTGACCGTGCCCGCCGGCCTCCCTGTCACCGTCACCGCGGCCGCGGGCCGCGTCGACATCAGCGGACTCGGTGGCGCCGTCGACGCGCGGGTCGAATCCGGCCGGATCAACCTCACCGGCTTGCGCGGCACCGTGCGCGCCCGGGTCGGCTCCGGCTTGCTGAACGCCACCGTCCTCACCTCGCCCGAGGCCGAGTTCCACGTCGGATCAGGCCGCGCCGTCGTCGGCTTCACCACCCCGCCCGACCGTGTCCGCGCCGACATCGGCGACGGGCGCCTCGCCCTCACCGTCCCCGAGGCCACCCGCTTCCGCGTCACCACGAGCACCGGCTGGGGCCGCAACGAGGTCGAGCCCGAGCTGTCCGACCCGGCCTCCGCGCGCACTCTGGAGCTCGCGGTCGGCTCCGGCCGCATCGCGGCCGGCTATCCGCGGCCGACGCCCTGACCTGCCGCCCACCGGCTACGGCGCCAGGCCGCCGCGGGCGATGACGTCCGCGTACCAGTGCGCGCTGTCCTTGGGCGTACGGCGCTGCGTGGCGAAGTCGACGTGAACGATGCCGAACCGCTTGCTGTAGCCGTAGGTCCACTCGAAGTTGTCCAGCAGCGACCAGACGAAGTACCCGCGCACGTCCGCCCCGTCCTCGATGGCCCGGTGCACGGATTCCAGATGGCTCCGCAGATAGTCGATCCGCTCCGGATCGTGCACCGCCCCCTCGGGATCCGCGTAGTCCCCGTAGGCCGCGCCGTTCTCGGTGACCAGCAGCTGCACGTCGGGCAGCTCGTCACGCAGCCGCGTCAGCAGTTCGTAGAGGCCGCCGGCGTCGACCGGCCAGTCCATCGCCGTACGGGGGCCGGGGGCGGGCAGGAACCGCACCAGTTGCTCGGTCCCCGGCCAAGGTGACGGCGGTGACGGTGCCGAGGGCGTGCCGTCGGACGTTCCCGGCCCGGCGGCCGCGACCACGGTGGGGGAGTAGTAGTTCAGGCCGAGCCAGTCGATCGGCTCGGAGGCCGCCGACAGGTCGCCGTCCCGGACGAACGACCAGTCCGTGAGCGCGGCCGTGTCCCGGACGAGGTCGTGCGGAAGCCGACCGTGGAAGACCGGGTCGAGGAAGACCCGGTTGCCCACCGCATCGATCCTCCGCGCCGCGTCCAGATCCGCGGCCGAGTCCGTCAGCGGCCGGACCGCGTGCAGGTTGAGCGTCAGCGAGACCTCCGCGGACCGGGGCAGCACCGCGCGCAGCGCCCGTACTCCCAGTCCGTGGGCCAGGTTGAAGTGGTGCGCCGCCCGCAGCGCGGCCGCCGGTTCCGTACGGCCCGGGGCGTGCATCCCGGACGCGTACCCGAGGAAGGCGGCGCACCAGGGCTCGTTGAAGGTGGTCCAGCTCGCCACGCGGTCCCCGAGTGCCACGGCGACGTGCCCGGCGTACTCGGCGAACCGCTCGGCCGTATCGCGGTGCGGCCAGCCGCCGTCGTCTTCCAGTTCCTGTGGCAGATCCCAGTGGTAGAGCGTGGCGACCGGCCGGATCCCGGCCTCCAGCAGCGCGTCCACCAGCCGCCGGTAGAAGTCGAGGCCCCGCTGCGCGGCGGGCCCGCGACCGGTCGGCTGCACCCGCGGCCAGGCCACCGAGAAGCGGTAGTCGCTCACGCCGAGCCGTTTCATCAGGGCGACGTCGTCGGCCAGCCGGTGGTAGTGGTCGGCGGCGGTGTCCCCGGTGTCTCCGTTGAGGACCTTGCCGGGCGTGCGGCTGAAGGTGTCCCAGATCGAGGGCGTACGCCCGTCCAGCGCGGCCGCGCCCTCGATCTGATAGGCGGCCGTCGCGGTGCCCCACCGGAAGCCGGGGGGAAAGCGGAGCGCCGCCCCCGTCGCGGGGGAGGCGTCGACAGTGGTCATGGAAGGACTCCTGGAGGGAAGGTTGGGGGAGGAGGGCCGCTCAGCCCTTGACCGCGCCCTGCATGATGCCGCCGACGATCTGCCGGCCCAGCAGGCCGAAGACCAGCAGCACGGGCAGCGTCCCGAGCAGCGTGCCGGCCATGATCACGGACTGGTCGTGGACGTAGCCGCCGCCCAGCTGGCGCAGGGCGACCTGCACGGTCGGCTCCTGCGAGGACAGTGCGACCACCGGCCAGAAGAAGTCGTTCCAGGCCGTCATGAAGGTCAGCAGCCCGAGTACGGCCATGGCCGGCCGGGCCACCGGCACCACGATCGACCAGAACACGCGGCCGTACGAGGCTCCGTCGACGCGGGCCGCCTCGATCAGCTCGTCCGGCAATGACTGCGCGAGGAACTGCCGCATGAAGAAGACACCGAAGGCGGAGACGAGCCCGGGCAGGATGACGGCCTGGAGCTGGTTGACCCAGTGCAGCTTCACGATCAGCATGAACAGCGGGATCACTCCCAGCTGCGGTGGGATCATCATCGACGCCACGACGGCGCTCAGCAGCGCACCGCGCCCCCGGAACCGCAGCTTGGCGAAGGCGAAGCCGGCCAGTGTGGAACACAGCACCGTGCCGACGGTGATCGCGGTCGACACGATCAGGGAGTTGAGGAGGGCCTTTCCGATGTCGGCCTCGTCCAGCACCGACTGCAAGTTGACCAGCAGGCGTGGACCCGGCAGCAGCGAGGGCACCGGCCGCGCCAGATCGGCGTTGGAACTGCTCGCCGCGACCAGGGTCCAGTACAGCGGGAAGGCGGAGACGAGCACCGCGCAGACCAGTACCGCGTAAGTGAGGCGGCCTCCGCGGCGGGCACTCGGGGAGGAGCTCATCGGCCGGCCTCCTTGTGGGAACGGCGGCGCACGAGCAGGGCGTTGACCCCGACCAGCGCCACGATCAGCAGGAACATCACCCAGGCGATGGCGGCCGCCCGACCGAGGTGGAAGAAGCCCCAGCCCTGCTCGTACATGTACAGGCCGAGGGTTTGGTACTGGTGGGAGATGCCACCGGACATGGACCCCTCGAAGAGCAGGGGCTCTCCGAAGAGCTGGGTGGCGCCGATCGTGGAGACCACCACGGTGAAGACGATGGTGGGGCGCAGTCCGGGCAGCGTCACGTGGAGGAACTGGCGCCAATTCGAGGCCCCGTCCACCTCGGCGGCCTCGTACAGCTCACTCGGGATGGACTGCATGCCCGCCAGGTAGATCAGCGTGTTGTAGCCGGTCCAGCGCCACACCACGATGGTCGAGACGGCGATCTGCGAGGCCACCGTGCCGCTCTGCCAGTCCACCGGGTCGAGACCGGTCAGTCTGAGGAGCTGGTTGACGAGCCCGAAGTCCCGTCCGAAGAGCTGGGCGAAGATCAGCGAGGCGGCGGCGACCGAGGTGGCGTAGGGCAGCAGCAGGGCGGTGCGGAAGAAGGTCCTGGCCCGCAAGCGGTAGTTGAGGAGGTGGGCCAGGCCCAGGGCGACGAGCAACTGCGGCACGGTGGACAGGACGCCGATGGTGAAGGTGTTGCGCAGGGCCGTCCAGAAGAACGGATCGGTGAACAGGGCGGTGTAGTTGTCGAGGCCCCGCCACTTCATCTCCCCGGGGTTCTGGAGCTCGACGCGGTAGACGGAGACGTACGCCGTGTAGAGGAGCGGGAACAGGCCGAACGCGGCGAACAGGGTGAAGAAGGGGGCGACGAAGGCGTACGGGGCCATGGCCCGGCGCGGTCGCGCGGAGGGCGGCGCGAGTGCGGTCACGGTGGATCAGCCCAGGGCGTTCTTGACGGCCTTCTTGGCGTTCGACCAGGCGGTCTCGGGCGCTGTGCCCTTGCGCTCCACTTCGCTCAGCGCGTTGTCGATCTGGTCGGCGACGACCTTGTCGTGCACCCCCAGGACCTGGACGGGCGCCTGCTCGGCGGCGTCACCGAATATCCGGCCGATCGGCGCGTCCGAGAAGTAGGGGTCCGTGGCGTCGGCGACCTGGCCGATGGCCTTGACGGCGGAGGGGAAGTTTCCCTGCTTGCGGAAGAGCTTGGTCTGCTGCTCGGCGTCGGTCAGCCACTTGACCAGCTCGTACGCCTCCTTCTTGTGCTGGGCGGCGCGGGGAACGGCGAGGTAGGAGCCGCCCCAGTTCCCCGCCGCGCCGGGCAGCTTGGCCACGTCCCACTTGCCCTTGCCCGCGTCGCCGGCCTGCCCCTTGATGTAGCCGAGCATCCAGGCGGGGCAGGGCATGGTGGCGAAGGCGCCGGAGGAGAAGGCCTGGTTCCACGGCGGCGACCACTGGTCCAGCTTGGCGCTGAGCCCGTCCGCCGAGGCCTTGACCGAGGCCTCCCAGGCCGACTTCACCGCCGGGCTGTTCTCGTAGATCAGCGCTCCCGAGGCGTCGTAGTACCGCTCCTTGGCCTGGCCGACCATGACGGCGTTCAGGCTGCCGACGCTGTCCAGCCAGGTACTGCCGGCCGGTGCCTTGGCCTTGTACTGGAGCCCGAGTTCCAGATAGCCGTCCCAGGTGGCCCACTTCGTGGCCAGTTCCGTACGGTCGGTGGGCAGGCCGGCCGCCCTGAAGAGGTCGCTGCGGTAGCACATCGCCTCGGGTCCGACGTCGGTGCCGAGACCGAGCACCTTGCCGTCCTTGGTGGTCGCGGCCGCCCACTTGGCGGCGGCGAACTCGTTCTGGAGCGAGGCCGCCCCGAACTCCCGCAGATCCGTGAACTTGTCGGCCTGCTTCTGCGTCACCGACGCGATGCGGCCCACCTCGAGGCCTTGGACGTCCGCGAGTCCGCCGCCGCCGGCGAGGCGGGTCTGGAGCGACTTCCAGTAGTCCTGTTCGTCCTCGGTGTCCGTCTGCTTGATCTTCACGTTGGGGTGGAGCTGCTCGTACTCGGCGTAGAGCCCGGCCTCCTGGTAGCCGAAGGCGCCGAACAGGTCGACGGTGAGTGTGATCTTGTCGCCCGAGCCGGCGCCTTCGCCGGACTTCGCGTCGGATCCGGAACCGCAGGCGGCCAGGAGGGATCCGGCGAGGACGAGGGCGCCGAAGCGGAGCGGAGCTCTTCGGGCGGCTCGGGGAATGGACATGGTGCGGCCTCCTCGGCTGGGCGGATGCGTCGTGCGGACGTGGGGCGGGGGCGTGCGGTGTTCGGGGGCACCGCTTCGGGGGGAGCTGCCTTGAGAGCGCTCTCAGAACGCGACTGGAGCGTGCACCCCGCAGCCGTCCCACGTCAAGAGCCATGCGCGCGACGGCCGGGAATCGCCCCATTCACCCCGGGAGGAAAGGGCGTTGCGTCCCGCTCAGGCGGAGCCGCGCAGCACCAGCGAGGTCGCAGTGATCACCGAACCCGGAACGCCCCCCGTACCCTGCTCCTTGTCCAGGGTCCGCAGCAGCAGGCGCGCCATCAGCCGCCCCATCCCCTCGATGTCCTGGCGTACGGTCGTGAGCGGCGGATCGGCGCTCTCCGCCACCAGCTCCGCGTCGTCGAAGCCGACCAGCGCCACGTCCCCCGGCACGGACCGGCCCCGCTCGCGCAGCACGTCCAGCGCGCCGGTCGCCATCAGGTCGTTCGCGGCGAACACCGCGTCGAGGCCCGGGCAGCGCTCCAGCAGCTCCGCCATCGCCCGGGCCCCGCCCGCTGCCGTGAAGTCGCCCTCGGCGATCAGCACCGGACCGGCGTCGACCAGTACGTCCCGGTACCCGTCCAGCCGGTCGGTCGCCGAAGTCTGGTCCATCGGACCGGCGATGTGGGCGATCTGCCGCCGCCCTTGGGCCAGCAGGTACCGTACGGCCTCGCGCGCTCCCCCTCGATTGTCCGCGTCGACGTACGACACGGGCCCGTGCTCCCCGGCGCCGCCCGTCCAGCCGGGCCGGCCGCCGTAGACCGTGGGCATGCCGATGCGGCGGGTGATCGCCGGCAGCGGGTCGTCGGTGTGCAGGGAGAAGGCGAGCGCGCCGTCGACGTGGCCGCCCGCCAGATAGCGCTCGATGCGGTCGTAGTCGCCGCGGTCCTCCACCAGCAGCAGCACCAACTGGGTGTCACTGGCGGTCAGTTCTTTGCTTATGCCGCGGATCTGGAGGGAGAAGAAGGGGTCGGAGAAGATTCGGATCTCCGGCTCGGCGATGATCACGGCGACGGCACCGGTGCGCCGGGTCACCAGCGTGCGCGCCGCGTGGTTGGGCACGTACCCCAGCTCCCGGATGGCCGCCTGGACCTTCTCCACCAGCGGCGGCCGGACGCCATCGCCGCCGTTCACGACGCGCGAGGCGGTGGCCCGGGACACCCCGGCACGCGCCGCGACCGCCTCCAGCGTGGGCCGGCCGGCGGGAAGCTGTTCGGCCACGGGCGCTCCTCATGCGTGTCCGGGGGCGGCGTCCCGGGCCCTGCCGGCCCGGGCTGTCGAACAGCAGGGTAACCCGTACCGCCGGGCCGCTGAGAGCGCTTCCCGACGGTACGGCCCGCGGGCCTACCGGCCGATGCCGACGGTGAGTCCGGTCGGCGGGTTCGCGTGGTGCGCGGACGTGTGAGCGGCCGGGTCCGTAGCCGGATCCGCGGCCGGGTCCAGAGGTCCGCTCAGGGATGTGTTCACGGGGCTTCCGCGGGCGCGTTCCTCTGTCCCCTCAGTGCCCGAACTCGAACCAGTTGAGGTTCACGAAGTCGGCCGGCTGGCCGCTGGTGAAGGTCACGTACACGTCGTGCCTGCCCGTGACGCCCGTGATGTTCGCCGGCACGGTCTTCCAACTCTGCCAGCCCCCGGTGCCGGCCACGGCGAAGCTGCCGATCGGTGGGCTGGTGCGGCTGTCCAGGCGGACCTCCACGAGTCCGCTGACCCCGCCGGCCGCCCCGCTGGCGACACGCCCGCGGAACTGCGTGGCTGCCCCGGCGCCACCGAAGTCGACGCCCCGGTACAGGGCCCAGTCGCCGTTGCCGATCGTGGTCAGGTCCTGGCCGCCGCCGGTGTCCGCGGTGGTCTCCTTGGCCGTACCGCCCTGGCCGTCGTAGGACTCGGCCTGGATGGCCGAGTACGCGTCGCGGCCGCCGCCCGGCGGCGTGGTGGGAGGTGTGGTCGGCGGGGTGGTCGGCGGAGTCGTGGGGGGTGTGGTCGGCGGGCTGGGGGTGCCGCCCGCGGACTGGAGTACGGAGACGTAGTCCACGACCATCGGGTATCCGGGCTGGGTCCCCGCGTCGGGGCCGCCTCCGAAGGCCGCCGGGAACTCCCCGCCCATGGCCACGTTCAGGATGATGAAGTACCCGTGGTCGGTGGCGTTGGTCCAGGTGGCGGCGTCGACCTGACTGGCACGCACGGTGTGGTAATTGAACCCGTCGAGGTAGAAGCGCATCTCCTCCACGGCGGTGGACCGGTCCCACTCCACGGCGTAGGTGTGGAAGCCGCCCTGGCAGGTGGTGCCCGTGCAGACGCGCTGCCCGCCGATGCCCGACTTCTCGTTGCACGGGCCGCCGGGGCTCGTACCGCAGTGCATCGTGGCCCATACGTTGTCGATGCCCTGGACGTTCTCCAGGATGTCGAGCTCGCCGACGCCCGGCCAGTTCCACCAGTTGCCGCGGTAGGGCGCGCCCAGCATCCAGAAGGCCGGCCAGTACCCCTTGGCCGCCGCGCCCGTGACGTTCGGCATCTGGATGCGGGCCTCTGTGCGCAGGGTGCCGCCCGCCGGGGCCTGGAAGTCGGAGCGCTTGGTCTCCACGCGTCCGGAGGTCCAGTTGCCGGCGGCGTCCCGGCGCGGGGTGATGCGCAGGTGGCCGGCGCCGTCGAGGGAGACGTTGTCGGTGTTCGCGGTCATCGTCTCGACCTCGCCGGTCCCGAAGCCGGCCGGGCCGCCGGGGTAGCTCGTCCCGGTGGTGTACTGCCAGTCGGTGGTGTCGACGCCCGAGCCCGAAGGCCCGTCGAAGTCGTCCAGGAAGACCTGGGACCAGCTCGCGGGGACCGCCGGGGCGGCCGCGTTGGCGGGCAGGGTGACGACCGCGGCGGCCGCGGCCGCCACGGCCATGGTGCTCAGTGCGGCGATGACGGCCCGTCGTGCCGGCCGTCGTCTTCTGTCCGGTGTCAGACGCATGGGGGCCCTCTCCGAGGGGGGTGGGGGGAGTGGTGCAGGTTTTGAGAGCGCTCTCAAAGCCTGCCGGTGGCCACTGTGCTCCCCGCCCAGGAGGCCGTCAAGGGATGGCGCCGCAGACGCTGCCGGCCTACGGCCCGTCCCGCCGGGCCGGCTCTCCGCCCCTCTTATCCGCCGGTGGTCATCGTGGCAAGCCTGATTACGGACGTTTGCCGTCCTCTCGTCAACTGCGCAGGCCCTCTTGTGAGTTGAAGCCCACCTCTTAACAATGCGCATGACAACCGAAGGATCTTCGGTCGCATTGTCACCAGAGGGGAACCCCCACATGAACAAGCCTCTCGCCGGCGCCGTGTTCGCCCTGCTCCTCACCGGAGCGGCGGCGGCCCCGGCCGTGGCCCAGGCACCCCGGGACACGGCCGCGCAGGCCGTGGCGGTCAACTTCGCCGGCACGGTAGCGCTCAGCAACTGCTCCGGCTCGGTCGTCCGCGTGCCCGACTCGCTGCCGAGCGACCCCGCTCTCGTCCTGTCCAACGGCCACTGTCTGGAGTCCGGCATGCCGGCGGCCGGTCAGGTCGTCAAGGACAAGGCCTCCAGCCGCTCCTTCTCGCTGCTGAACGCCTCGGGCACCAAGGTCGCCACGCTGCGCGCGAGCAAGATCTCGTACGCGACGATGACGGACACGGACATCTCGATCTACCAGCTGACCAAGACCTACGCGCAGATCAGCAGCCAGTACGGGATCAGCGCCCTGACCCTGAATGACGCCCACCCGGTGCAGGGGACCGCGATCAAGGTGGTGTCCGGATACTGGAAGCGCACGTACAGCTGCAACGTCGACGGGTTCTCCTACCTCCTCAAGGAGGGGGCGTGGACCTGGAAGGACTCGCTGCGCTACACCTCGTCCTGCAACACCATCGGCGGCACCTCCGGCTCGCCCGTGATCGACACGACGACGGGCAAGGTCGTCGCCGTCAACAACACGGGCAACGAGGACGGCGGCCGCTGCACGATGAACAACCCGTGCGAGGTGGACCAGAGCGGAGCGGTGACGGTCCGCCAGGGCATCAACTACGCGCAGCAGACCTACACCATCGTTCCCTGCGTCGGCCCCGGCAACAAGATCGACCTCGCCCGCCCCGGCTGCACCCTCCCGAAGCCGTAGCGCTTTTCGTCACAGTGGCCGGCTCCACTGTGACGACAGGCCCTGGCGCAACGCGTCGGGGCCCGCCCGGAAACCGGACGGGCCCCGACGTTCACCGCGGGTCAGTTCTTGGGGACCGTGATGACGACGGTGTTGCACACCTTGTCGGCGAAGGTCTGCTTCTTGGCGTCCCACAGCGGCCACAGCCACCCGATGTAGCAGGCCAGGGAGTCCAGGAAGTGCGCCAGCTTGCGCACGAAGGCCATGCCGAAGCCGAGGGTTCTGCCGTCGGCCTCGCGGCGCAGGCTGATCCCGAGGACCTTCTTGCCGATCGTCTGACCGGTCGAGCCCTCCTTGAAGAGCTGGAAGAAGCCCATCGCCACGGCGTAGATCGCGCCGATGGCGAAGAACACGCCCGGCTCGGAGTTGGCCGGGTCGTCGCTCATCGCGAGGTCGATGAAACCGAGGGCGTACATCGGGCCCACGATGATGAGCGCGTCCAGGAGGTACGCACCGAAGCGCTGACCCCAGTGCGCCAGCGGCGGCATGCCGGCGCCCGGCATGCCCGGCATGCCGGCCTGCGGGTAGGCGCCGTACGGCTGCTGCGGGGGCATGCCCATGGGGGGCTGCTGCGGGTAGCCGTACTGCGGGGGAGCGTCCTGCGGGGGCTGCTGCGGGTAGCCGTACTGCGGGGGCACGCCCTGCGGAGCCTGCTGCGGGTAGCCGGGCTGACCCTGCGGGGGCTGCTGCTGGCCGTAGGGATTGTTCGGGTCGCCGAAGCTCATGGCGAAGTCTCTCCAGGGTGTGACGGGGACGAGCGGCCCGCGCGGAGGGACATGGCGATCTGGGCGGTTGACCCCCGGCGATTCCGCGAACTTGCGGCCCCATCGTGTTAGTAACATCGACCACTTGTCCAATCCGTTGTCCATGACCCGAACAGGTGGAGGGGTTTGCCTCCCAGGTGGGGGAAGGGACGGGTCCGGTGCCCGGAGCCGGCACCTGTCCGGGGCACCCGCGCGGCGACGGC
This sequence comes from Streptomyces sp. NPDC060049, assembly GCF_042736715.1. Lineage (NCBI taxonomy): Bacteria > Bacillati > Actinomycetota > Actinomycetes > Kitasatosporales > Streptomycetaceae > Streptomyces > Streptomyces sp. NPDC060049. The sequence continues at coordinate 137,950 of NZ_JBHWVV010000007.1, read as the reverse complement.
ACGGAGTCCCGGACCCTGACGACAGGTCCGGGACTCCCGGGGCCACTTCGCTGACCGCCTCTACAACGACCGGCGGCCCTCTCGGTCACCGGCGCGGCGCCACCGCGACGCCGGCTACTTCGGCATCAGGACGGTGTCCACGATGTAGACGGTCGCGTTGGCGGTCGGGACGCTGCCGCAGACGACGGTGGACGTGCCGTTGACCTTGTAGGCCTCACCGGAGCCTGCCGTGGTCACCTTGCCGGTCTGCAGGGTGGTGAAGGAACCGGTCTCCAGCTGCTTCGGGGTCAGCTTCTGACCGACCACGTGGTAGGTCAGGATCTTGGTGAGCGTGGCCTTGTCGGCGAGGACCTTGTCGAGGTCGGCCTTGGGGATCTTGGAGAAGGCGGCGTTGGTCGGCGCGAACACGGTGATGTCCTTGGCGTTGTTGAGGGTGTCGACCAAGCCCGCCTGCTTGACGGCGGCCACCAAGGTGGACAGCGCGGGGTTGTTGGACGCGGCGGTGGCGACCGGGTCCTTGGCCATGCCGTCGAAGCTGCCCGCGCCGGTCTCGGGGACGCCGGCGCACGCCGGGCCGAAGGGCCCCTCCGTAGTCTTCGACGCGGCGCCGTCCGTGGCGGGCGAGGAACCGTCCGTGCCCGTCCCGGCGGCCGGACCGGCGGCGGTGTCCGTACCGGAGTCGGAGTCGGAGCAGGCGGCGAGCGCGAAGGGCAGCACGGCGGCCGTGGCGACGGCGACGGCGGTACGGCGGAAACGAAGGGTGCTCATGGCGTGTTCTCCAGGGATGCGAGGGTGAGGCTCGGAAAAAGGGGTGTACGGGTGCGGACCGGTGGATGTCCGGTAGTGGTCCGGTCAGTCGGCGGTGACGAAGACGCTGTGCCGGCCGCTCGCGCCGTCCGGGACGGTGCGGGTGCGCTGCTCGGTCTGGACCTCGCCCGTGCCGTCCGTGGCACGGACGCTCAGGTGGTGTCCGCCGGGCGTCGTCCGCCAGGGGAAGGACCACTGGCGCCAGGTGTCGGTGGTGGCCTGCGCGGCGAGGCCCGCCTCCTGCCACGGACCGTCGTCGACGCGTACCTCGACCCGTTCGATGCCGCGGTGCTGGGCCCAGGCGACTCCGGCGACCGTCACCGTCCCGGCCGGAGTACGGGCGAAGGGCTTGGGAGTGTCGATGCGGGCCTGGGTCTTGACCGGCGCCCGGCGGGCCCAGCCGCGCTTGACCCAGTACGGGTCGTAGGCGTCGAAGGTGGTGAGCTCGATGTCCCGGACCCACTTGCAGGCCGATACGTAGCCGTAGAGCCCGGGAACGACCATCCGGACCGGGAAGCCGTGTTCGAAGGGGAGCGGCTCGCCGTTCATGGCGACGGCGAGCATCGCGTCCCGGCCGTCCATGACCTCCTCGACGGGGGTGCCCAGCGTCATCGCGTCCACCGAGCGCGCGATCAGCTGGTCGGCCGGGCCGCCCTGCGACGGCGCCGCGACACCCGCTTCCCGCAGGAGGTCCGACAGGCGTACGCCGAGCCAGCGCGCGGAGCCCGCGTACGGGCCGCCCACCTCGTTCGACACGCAGGTCAAGGTGATGTCCCGTTCGATCAGCGGGCGTTGGAGGAGGTCGGCGAAGGAGTAGGAGCGCGGGCGCGCGACGCCCTTGCCGTGGATGCGCAGACGCCAGGTGTCCGCGTCCACCTCGGGGACCACGAGAGCGGTATCGACACGGTAGAAGTCCTTGTTCGGTGTGGTGAAAGCACTGAGGCCGGGAACGCGCGGCGACGCCCCCGCCGGGATCGGCGCGGCCGCGGAGGCGGGCGCGGGCAGTCGTACGGCGGCGCGGGAAGCGGCGGCGCCCGCGCCGCGCCGGCCGGTGAGGGAACGGCCCAGGGTGCCCACCGCCGTGGAGGCGAGGGCGGTGGCGCCGGCCGCGACGAGGAAGCCGCGCCGGTTCCGGACGGCCGGCCCGTCGCCGTCCGGTGTGGCGGCCGCGGCGCCGCCCCCGCCCGAGGGGCGGGCAAGGGGGCCGACCGCCTTCCCCGCCAGGAGGAACAGCACCGGCGCGCCGGTCACCGCCCCCGCCAACGAAGGCAGGGCGTCGCCCACGCCGGCCGCGTCGGGCCGGCTGAGGGCCGCGGCCGCGCCGAGGGCGCCGAAGGCCAATACGCCCGCAGCACCCGCACGTCGGTGACGCAGGGCGAGCATCCCCAGCAGGGCCGCGAGGAGGCCGACCGTGGCGAGGATGCCGAGCCGCAGGACCAGCTTGTCGTTCTCGCCGAAGGTGCGGATGGCGAAGTCCTTGAGCGCCGCCGGCGTGCGGTCGACGGCCGCCCCGCCGATCACAATGACCGGCCCGGCCTGCGGACGCACCAAAGACGCGGTCAGCTCGGCGGCGGCCAGTGCGGCGTACCCGGCCAGCAGGCCGCTCGCCGCGGCGAGGGCGCCGCGCCCGAGGATCCTTCGGTTGATGCTCACGACCGTCATTCGGCGCGGGACCGCCGCTGGACGGGTCCGTCATCCCGATTCTTTTTCCGACCGCCCGCCCATCCGTGAGGCGTCCGGCTCCGAAGACAGGAAGAGAAGACAGGAAGAGACGGCAAGGCTCCGGAGCGCACCGGACACTCGGAGGACGAGGGCCCGGTACGCCTGCTACGAAGGATCGTTCATGCGATGGATGGACCGGCGAGACCCGCTCTCGGCCCCGGCGTGCGCACCCGGGCCCACCCGCACACGGGGGGCGCTCGAATGAACCCCGAAAGGCTGCGCTTCGCCGCAACGGGTCCCGGCTCCGGTCACGGCCCCGGTTCCGCCAGGACGGAGCCGGCGGAGCTGATGGCGCGCGTCGCGCAGGGAGACCAGGACGCCTTCTCCGCGCTGTACGACGTCGTGGCGGCAACCGTCTTCGGCATCGCCGTCAAGGTGCTGCGCGACCGCGCGCAGTCGGAGGAAGTCGCCCAGGAGGTGATGATCGACGTGTGGCGCCAAGCCGCCCGCTACCGCCCCGACCGGGGCAGCGTGATGACCTGGGTGGCCACGATCGCCCACCGCCGGGCGGTCGACCGGGTGCGCTCCGCCCAGGCGTCGGCCACCCGCGAGTACGACGTCGGCGTACGCGAACAGGTCCGGCCCTTCGACGAGGTGAGCGAGCAGGTGGAGAACCGCCTGGAGCGCGACCAGGTCAAGCGCTGCCTGCGCGGGCTCACCGAGCTCCAGCACCAGGCCGTCACCCTCGCCTACTACCAGGGGCTGACCTACCGGGAGGTCGCCGAGACCCTCCGGACGCCCCTTCCCACCATCAAGACCCGGATGCGCGACGGACTGATCCGGCTGCGCGACTGCATGGGGGTGACCACATGAAGCACGAAGACGAACTGCACACCCTCACCGCGGCCTACGTGCTCGACGCGCTCGGCCCGGGCGAACGCGACGCCTTCCGCGCGCACTTGACCCGCTGCGAGCCCTGCTCGCAGGACGTCGCCGGATTCTCCGCCACGGCCGGCAAACTGGCCGTCGCCGTCGCCCTCGCGCCCCCGCCGCACATCAAGGCCGCCGTCCTCGGCCGCATCGAGAACGTCCGCCGGCTGCCCCCGCGGATCGGCACCCGCCGGGCGGCAGGGTTCCTCGGCCGACTCCCGCGCAAGGCCGGTGCGTTCGCGGTCGCCGCGTCCCTGGCCGGAGCGGCGGTCTTCGGCGGCGCCGCGCTGTGGCAGGCCGGCCAGACGGACCGGGCCCGCCAGGACGCCCGGCAGGCCGTCGCGCGGAACCAGGAGCTGCGGGCCGTGGTCACGGCCCCGGACGCCCGTACCGTCCACGGCCGCACCAGCGGCGGAGCCGCCGCGACGGTGATCGCCTCCCCGGGCCGCGACCGGGCCGTGTTCCTCACCGACCGGCTGCCGCCCGCGGGCGAGGGAAGGACGTACCAGCTCTGGCTGGCCGACCGCGGCACGATGCGCCCGGCGGGCTTCCTCGCCGGTGACGGGGCCGCGGTGCTGAACGGCGGCCTCGGTACGGCCACGGCGGTCGGCCTGACCCTGGAGCCCGCCGGTGGCTCGCCCCGGCCGACGACCAGCCCGCTGGTCCTGCTCACCCTCCCCGCGTAGGGGGTGTCTACTCGAACGGGTGGCCGGGGGCGAGGGTCACGGCCAGCCGTTCGGCGATGTTCTGCGCCGCGTTGCCCTCGGGCGCGCCCGGCTCCACGGTCGCGGTGACCGCGATGGCCAGGCGCTCGGCGGGCAAGTACGCCTGGATCGCGGCGAATCCGCTGAACGACGGGTTCTGCAGGACCCAGCCCTTCGACACGATGAGGCCGAACCCGAAGTGCCTGTCCTCGACCTGGGCGCTGCACACGGTCGCCGGGCAGTCCTTCGTGGAATGCCCGAGACCCACGGTGCCGGGGTCGAGCTGGGTCGTGAAGGAGGCCGGCGAGAGCAGTTCGCCCGACCCGATGGCCTGCGCCGAGCGGGCCAGGTCGCAGATGTGCGTGGTCTGCACCGCGCCCGGGGCGGTGGTCCAGGAGGGGTCCCAGTACGTGGACTCCTCGTACGTGCCGCGCTCGGCGTCGTAGGAGTGCAGGACGGGGGCCGGGATCTGCGGGGTGAAGCCGTTGGCCGTGCCCTTGAGTCCGAGCGGCCCCATGACGCGCTGTTGGAGCAGTTCGTCGAGAGGGATGCCCGAGATCTTCTCCAGGGCGGCGCCCAGGAGGACGAAGTTGATGTGCGAGTAGCTCCAGTTGGTGCCCGGCTCGTACCACAGCGGGTGGGCGAGGGGATACGAGAGGAGGTCGCCGGTCGTCCAGTGCCGGAAGGGGGCGGCATAGAGAGCGGCGATGAACTTCGGGTCGCTCACGTAGTCGTGCAGGCCCGAGGTGGTGCTGCCGAGCATGCGCAGGGTGATCTTGTCCTTGCCCGGCAGGTCCGGCAGGTCGGGCAGCCAGCGCGTCACGGGATCGTCGAGACCGGCCTTTCCCTGCTCGACGAGCTGGAGCAGCACGGTGGCCATGTAGGCGATGGCGACCGAACCGGACCGGAAGCGCATGTCCGCGGTGACGGGTACGCCCGACATCGACTCGCCGAGCGCTCCGGTGACGACCTCCCGCCCGTCCCGGGTGACCCGGAGGATGACGGACTTGAGGGCGAGCTCGCCCTTCGCCCGCCGGGCGATGTCGAGGATCTCCCGGGCCTCCCCGCCGACGGGTCCGGAGGTGGCGGCGCAGCGCCCGGGAGCGGCGGGCGCGGCGGCGGCCGGGACGGTCTGGAGGGCCGTGGCCATCAGGGCGGCGGCGCACAGCAGCGCCGTGCGGCCACGCGTCGCAGGGCCACGGTTCGCACGAGCACTGCGACCGTGCGAACCGCCACGATCATCGGACATCGCATTCACCCGCCCACCGGGGTGCCGGCCGTGCCGAGCAGCGCGGTCGTGTGGTCACCCTTCGATGGAACGCCCTGCCCCGCGCGTCCGCGAATCGGGGGCCGCGACACCGTCACCCCCCGGGGTCTGGTCCCCGGCCCGGGCCGCGGGGATCATGAGGGGGCGCCGGCGCGAAGGGGCTCCGGCGCCCGCCACCGAGCCCAGGGGGTCCATGTGCCGTCCGTCGAGTCGAGCTACGCGTCGGGGGCGTGCGGGGTGCCGCTGCTGGGCGACACCATCGGGGACAACCTCGACCGCACCGTACGCAGGTTCCCCCGCCGGGACGCCCTCGTCGAGGTGGCGACAGGGCGCCGGTGGACGTACGCGGAGTTCGCCGCCGACGTCGACGCCCTCGCGCTCGGACTGCTGGGCCTGGGCATCGTCAAGGGGGACCGGGTCGGCATCTGGGCGCCCAACCGCGCCGAGTGGACGCTGGTGCAGTACGCGACCGCCAAGATCGGGGCGATCCTCGTCACCGTCAATCCGGCCTACCGCTCCCACGAGCTGGAATACGTCCTGTGCCAGTCCGGGATCCGGCTGCTGGTTGCGGCGGACCGGTTCAAGACCTCCGACTACGCCGCCATGATCGAGGAGGTCCGGCCGCGCTGCGCGGCGCTGGAGTTCGTGGCCCTGCTGGAGGGCACGCTCTGGAACTCCCTGCTGGAGCGCGGCCGTCAGGGAAATCCGGCCGAACTCGCGCGCGCCCAGGCGGCTTTGAGCCCCGACCAGCCCGTCAACATCCAGTACACCTCGGGGACCACCGGCTTCCCCAAGGGTGCGACCCTCTCGCACCACAACATCCTGAACAACGCCTACTTCGTCGGTGAGTCGTGCGGCTACACCGAGCTGGACCGGGTCTGCATCCCGGTCCCGTTCTACCACTGCTTCGGCATGGTCATGGGAAACCTCGCCTGTACCAGCCACGGCGCGGCCATGGTCATCCCCGCGCCCGCCTTCGAACCGGGCGCCACCCTGGCCGCCGTCCAGGCGGAGTCCTGCACCTCGCTCTACGGCGTCCCCACCATGTTCATCGCCGAACTGGCCCGCCCGGACTTCGCGTCCTACGACCTCTCCAGTCTGCGCACGGGGATCATGGCGGGCTCGCCCTGTCCGGTGGAGGTGATGAAGGAGGTCATCGACCGGATGGGCATGCGCGAGGTGTCCATCTGCTACGGGATGACGGAGACCTCGCCGGTCTCGACCCAGACCCGCGCGGACGACTCGCTCGAGCGGCGGGTCTCGACCGTGGGCCGTGTCGGACCGCACTTGGAGGTGAAGGTCGTCGATCCGGCCTCCGGCAGGACCGTCCCGCGAGGTGAACCGGGTGAACTGTGCACCCGGGGCTACTCGGTCATGCTCGGCTACTGGGACCAGCCCGAGCGCACCGCCGAGGCCGTCGACGCGGCGCGCTGGATGCACACCGGCGATCTCGCCGTCATGGACGGCGAGGGCTATCTGAGCATCACCGGCCGGATCAAGGACATGGTGATCCGCGGCGGCGAGAACCTGTACCCGCGTGAGATCGAGGAGTTCCTGCACGGGCACCCGGACGTCATGGACGTACAGGTGATCGGCGTGCCCGACCCGAAGTACGGGGAGGAGCTCATGGCGTGGGTACGGATGCGAGAAGGGGCGGAGCCGCTGACCGCGGAGGCCGTCCGCGCGTACTGCGACGGCCGGCTGGCCCACTTCAAGATCCCGCGCCACGTCCACGTCGTGGAGGAGTTCCCGATGACGGTGACGGGCAAGATCCGCAAGATCGAGATGCGGGAGATGGCGGCACGACTGCTGGACCCGCCCCCGGGCCCCTAGGCCGGCCGCGGTGGCGGACGCCGGTCCCCTCCGGTGGCCGCCCCGTCCGGTGTCCGACCCGCCCCTCGGCGGGCCGGACACCGGACGAGTGCCGGCATCGGCTCAGCGCCCTGCCCCGGCTCCCTTCCCCGCGACCACGTTGCCGGTGACCGTGCCGTCGCCGGCCAGGGTCACCGCGTGCCGGACCCCGTCGGAGCCGAGGACCACCACCCGCCACGCGCCTCCGCCGCCCTGCTGTGCGACCACCCGCAGCGATTCGGCCTTCCCGCCGGGCACCGCGGCCTGCGCCTTCTCCAAGGCCTGCGCCGCCGGCAACGCGGGAAGGGGCACGGGTGCCCGGTCGGCCCGGTCCACGACGGTTCCGTCGGGCCCGTCCGGCAGGGCGGGGCGGACCGCGCCGTCCTTCCGGTCGCCGCCCTTCTGGCCCTTCAGGCCCGGCTGTCCCGGCTGCCCGGGCTTCGCGGGGCGCACGGGCGGCGCCGCCATCGAACCCTCCGCCTGCCGCTCGACGTCGAACCGGTCCCAGAGGCGCTCCGCGCGGGTGCGCCGGACGTCGTGGTCGTGGTCCGCCACGGCCACGGCCGTGGCCCCCGCGCCGCCCGCCGCCACGACCACGAGCCCGAGCGCCACCCAGCGGCCCCGGCCCTCACGGGCGAACCGGGCGAGCCGGGCACCGCGTCCCGGCGCCTTGACGGTCGCGGCTGCGCCGCCCTCGCCCGGATCCGCCGGGTACTCGGGCTGCTGGGGTATGGACTCGGTCATCTGGATGCTCCTCGCGTTCTCCGGGCGACGCGCCCGGCTCGGCCGATCCTGCGGCCAGGACCCTGAAGCCCCGCTGAAGCGAGCTGAAGAACCCTTCAGCTAGCCCGCGACGCGACCTGAGAACCTTGCCCCATGCGCGTACTGGTAGTCGAGGACGAACGGCGGCTGGCCGCCGCCCTGCAACGCGGCCTGCGGGCCGAAGGCTTCACGGTGGACACGGCACACGACGGCCCGCAAGGCCTGTGGATGGCCGGCGAGCACGACTACGACGCCATCGTGCTCGACATCATGCTGCCCGGACTCAACGGCTACCGGGTCTGCGCCCGGCTGCGCGCGGCCGGCTGCGAGTCCGGCATCCTCATGCTCACCGCGAAGGACGGCGAGTACGACGAGGCCGAGGCCCTCGACACCGGAGCGGACGACTTCCTCTCCAAACCGTTCTCCTACGTCGTCCTCGTGGCCCGCCTGCGCGCCCTGATCCGGCGCACCGGCCGCCGCAGCCCGCAGGTCATGGAGTTCGGCGACCTCGTCGTCGACCCGGCACGCCGACGCTGCACGCGCGGCGGTGTCGAAGCCCGGCTGACCTCGCGCGAGTTCGCCGTCCTGGTGCACCTGGCGAGCCGGGCCGGGGAGGTCGTGCCCAAGCGGGAGATCCTGGACCACGTCTGGGACGCCGCGTACGAGGGCGACCTCAACGTCGTCGAGGTCCACGTCAGCGCGCTGCGCCGGAAGATAGACGCCCCCTTCGGGCGGGCCGCCGTGGAGACGGTCCGGGGCGCCGGCTACCGGCTGGCGGCCGACGGTGGCTGAGTCCTGTGACGGGGACCGGGCGGACCTCCCGCGCGACGACCGGGCGAAGGCCCCGCACCGCACCCCGGCCCGCCTGCGCGAAGCCGCGTACCGGCTGCGCGAAGCGGCGTACCGGCTGCGCGCAGCCGCGTACCGGCTGCGCCCGAGGTCGGTGCGTGCCCAGGCCACTCTCGGCGCTTCCGCCGTGGTGGCGCTGGCCCTCGGTGCGGCCGCCGTCGCGCTGCTGGGTGCGCTGGAGGCCAATCTGACGCGCGGTGCCCAGGCCGACGCCGAACGCCAGGCCGTCAACATCGCGGCGCTCGTGGCCGCGGGCCGACTGGACAACGGCCCCCTCCCGGGCCGCGGGACGGATTTCCTGCAGGTCGTCGACGCGCAGGGCCGGGTCCTCGCGGCCAGCCCCAACCTCGCCGGCCGCCCCGCCCTCGCCCCCGCCCCTCCCCGCACGCCCGGCACCGTCCGGGACACCTGGAAGGGCGTACGGGTACGCGAACAGCACCGCCAGCGCGTCGTGCAGGTCACCACCGTCACCTCGAAGGGCCTCGTCACCGTCTACGCCGGGACCTCGCTCAGGGACGCCGACACCGCCGACGACACCATCATGGCCGCGCTGTTCGTGGCGGTCCCCCTGCTCGTGCTGGTGGTGGCCGCGATCACCTGGCGGGTCACCGGCTGGGCGCTGCGCCCCGTAGAGGCCATCCGCGCCGAGGTCGCCGAGATCGGGGACCGCGAACTGCACCGCCGGGTGCCCGTCCCGCGCACCGGCGACGAGGTGGCCCGGCTCGCCGTCACGATGAACGCCACCCTGGACCGGCTGGAGGCCTCCGGCGTCCGCCAGCGCCGGTTCATCGCGGACGCCTCGCACGAGCTGCGCAGCCCGATCACCGTGCTCCGCACGCAGTTGGAGGTCGCGCAGGCCCACCCGGATCCGGCCCTGTGGGGCGAGCTGCTCAGCGGCGCGCTGGAGGACACCGTACGGCTCCAGGACCTCGCGGCGGACCTGCTCCTGCTGGCCCGCCTGGACACTTCGGAGCCGCCGCCCGACGCCACCGTCGACCTCACGGAGGTGGTGCGGGAGGCCGCCCGCCCGCGCACGGGCGAACGGGTTCCCGTACGGGCCGACGTCGCACCGGGGATCGTGGTGCGCGGCAGCACCGGCTGGCTGTCGCGGCTGGTCACCAATCTGCTGGACAACGCGCGGCGGCACGCCGAGGACCGGGTCGTGCTCGTCCTCGCCGTCGACGAGGTCCGCGGCGAAGCCGTACTGGAGGTCATCGACGACGGCGCGGGCATAGCCCCGGCCGACCGCGAACGCGTCTTCGAACGCTTCACCCGGCTCGACGACGCCCGCGCCCGCGACGAGGGCGGCACGGGGCTGGGCCTGGCCATCGCCCGCGACATCGCCCTCCGGCTGGGCGGAACCCTCGCCGTCCGGGACTCGCCGAAGGGCGCCCGGCTGGTGGCCACCCTCCCGCTGCGCTCCTGAGCCCAGGTCAGCAGACCGGCCGGCGGCCCGCGTCCCGGGCGGCCTCCTCCTCCGCCGCGACGGGCGTGGGCAGCGCCGGCACCGGATCGGCCGGCGTCGTCAGCAAGCCCTCCGCACCGGGCGCCAGGTGCGCCGCGCCCTTGGCGGTGACCCGGCCCGTGGAGACGGCTTCCAGAGTGCCGAGGGCCGTGACGTACGCGGGGAAGCCCTCCACGTCGCGCCGGTGGCGGGCCGGCTCCCGGTACGTGCCGAGAGCGGGGTAGCCGTCCTGTCCGGTCAGCGTGTACGAGGTGGTCACCACCCGGTACGCGGCCTCCGGGCGCAGCGCGGCGCCGCCGATGAGGACGTCGCCCGGCGCGACCCGGTCCCCGGCGGGCCGCGTGGCGTCGAAGGAGTAGCGGACGTTGTCCGACACCGCGAGCGGTGCGTAGGTCAGCTCGCCGGAGCCGTTGACGGCCCACTGCTGCTCCAGCGCGTCGTGGATCTGCCGGCCGCTCACCTCGGCGCTGACCAGCGGGCATCCGTAGCCGACGGACCTCCAGGCCCGCTCGAAGGCAACCGGGTCGTCCAGCGCGGGCCCGGCGAGCAGGTCCGTGTTGATGACGCTGCGGCCGACGCGCGGAGCGAGCGCGATGAGCGCCAGGTCCGCGCCGGAGCGGGCGGGGCGGGGGCTGGTGTCGAAGGAATCGGGTTCCTGCTCGGCCGCCCACAGCGCCCAGTCGGCGACGAGGTTGCCCATCGTGGACTCCCCGGCCGGCGAGAGGCGGCGGCTGAAGGAGGCGCGCTGGCGTCCGATGACCTCCGCCGCGTGCTGCCTCGCGTAGCCGTTCCAGTGGTCGACGACGTCCTGGAGCGCCGGATCGGGCGGCACGTCACGCGTGTTGGGATGGTTGACGGAGGTGGTGAGCTCGCGGACGACCGTACCCGTGTCGGCGTCGAGCCGCAGGACGATCTCGCCCACGATCTGTCCGTGGCAGCCGGCCTCCACGAACGGCCTCGGCCGCCCCTCCGGGTCCGGCAGCATCATGTTGAAAGCGCAGTGCCAGTGCCCCGTCACGATCGCGTCGATGTCCGGGGACACGCGCAGCGCCAGTTCGTACGCCGGACCGCTGGGCTCTTCGCCGGAGTCGAAGTCGCTTCCCGCCACGGCCCCGTCGTGCATGCTCAGGACGATGGCGCCGACCCCGAGCGCCTTGAGGCGGGCGGCGCAGAGGTTGGCGGCGGACAGCTCGTCGAGGGTGGTGAGGCCGGGTTGGAAGGAGTTCGTGAAGGATTCGCTGCCGACGGCCGTCAAATGGATGAAGCCGATGGGCAGGCGGCGCCCGCCCGGGGCGTCGACCCACTCGATGTTGTAGGGGGGAAGCACGGTTTCCCCGGTCGCGGTGGACACGGCGTTGGCGCTGTAGTAGCGGAAGTCGGCGCCGTGGAAGAGGGCGCCGCCCGAGTCCGGGAAGGTGTTGGTCCGCCCCGGCCCCTCGTAGGGGCGCCCCTGCTCCATGTGCCGGCGGAGGAAGCCGGGCGTACGGTCGAACTCGTGGTTGCCGGCCGTCGCGAAGTCCAGTCCGAGCCGGTTCAGGGCCTCGATCGTGGGCTCGTCGGCGAGGGTGAACGCGGGGAACTCCCAGCCTGAGAAGAGGTCGCCCGGTGCGAAGAAGAAGGAGTTGGCCCGGCCTTCCCGCAACCGCGCCAGGTGCGTGGCCATGTAGGCGACCCCGCCGACGGTGTACCTCCGGCCGCCCGCGCCGGTGATGACGGCATCGCGGGCCGGGGGCGCGGTGAGGTAGCCGTGCAGGTCGGTGATGTGGAGCAGCTGTACGTCGACGTACCCCGCCGCGCTCGCCGCGTCGCGCGCCGCTCCGGTGGCCGCCGCCGCGACGCCGGTGAGGGCTTTGACGCCGCTCGCCCCGGCCGCGCCGAGGGCCCCGGCCCCGCCGAGCGCGCCGGCGGCCCGGGCCAGGAACCGGCGACGGCCGAACTCTTCCATCCGAGACCCCGTCTCCACTGGTGGCGGGCCAACTCCCGCCCGTACGCGAGCAGTCTGCGGGCTCCGCGAGCCGTCCGTTGCGCGGTGTACGTCTCCCGCGCGAATGTCCGGGAAACTTCATCCCGTCGCCGTGTCCGTACGCGTCCCGCACGTCCCGGCGACCCTCCCGGCTCGACCCGGGGGCGTGCAAGGCATTTCCCCCGCGCTCCGTCGGGATCCGGCCGTTCTCGCCCCTCGGCGGGCACCGGACGGCCGCCCCCGGCCCCTCGCGCCGCCGCCCCCGCGGCTCCGGCACGAAGGCCGGTTCTCGTTACTCCTCCTTCCCGGCTCGGATGTACTCCCTCACTCACGGTTCCTCCAGGGCGCTTGGCGGCCCCGCTCCGCCATGGCGTGGCGGGGGTCCGCGGCAGGGGGCCGCCGTGGTTCGACGACGACGTGAAGGAGCTGCACGTGGCTGAGAAGACGCAACGGCCGACACGGGGAGCGGTGCCCGCGCCGCGCGGACATGCGGCCGGGGACCCGCCCGAGTTCACCTTCGCCTGGGGCACGCACAACCAGGCCATGGAGCAGCTCTCGCTCCGGGAGATGGCCGCGCGGCTGCCCGCCGCGCTCGCCCAGACCGCCCGGATGGCCTGGCGGATCGACCGCGCCTGCGTGACGTGGCTGCTGGCCGGCCAGGTCCTCGCCGGGGCCTGTACGGCGGCCACCCTCGCCGGGGTCGCCGACGCGATGGGCCCGCTGCTCGCCGCGGGCGACGCGGGCGAGCGCATCACGGCCGCTGCCTGGCCGCTGGCGATCGCGGCGGTGGCGGCCGGAGCCGGGACGACGGCCGAGATCGCCGCCGGCAGCGCCGCCCGCCGGCTGACCCCGCGCCTGAGCACGGCGGCCGACCTGGAGATGGTCGACGCGCACATGGACGTCGAGGTCTCGGCCTATGACGAGCCCGGGTTCTCCGACCGCTCGGAGGCCGCCGAGATCGGCGCCGCCCGCTCGTCCCTGCTCGTCAAGGACGCCATGGCCTTCACCAACGGCCTGATCAACCTCATCGCGGTCGCCGGCGTCCTCGCCGTCGTCCACCCCCTCCTGATGCCACTGCTCCTGCTCTGCGTCGTACCCCGCGGCGTGGGCGCCGTCATCGCCGCCCGCCTCGACCACGCCCTCCACAACGAGACGATCGCCTCGCGCAACATCCGGGGCATGATGCGCTGGTACCTGACCACCCACAAGCTCGGCGACGAACTGCGCTGCAACTCCATGCGCCCCTATGCCCACGCCTGGTACGCCGCCGTCTGCGGCCGCATCGACGCCAAACTCGTCGACTCCGCCCCCCGGTACCTGCGCGTCTCGCTCCTCGCCGCGGCCCTCGGCGGACTCTTCCAGGCCGGCACGTGGGCGGCGCTCGCCGCCCTCGTCCTCACGGGTTCCATGGCCCTCGCGGCGGCGGGCACCGCGATCGTCGCCATGCGGACCTCCGCGTCCGCGCTGTCCAGCCTCGTGGTGTACGGGGCGGCCATGTTCCAGCACGCCCTCTACCTGGAGGACTACCGCCTCTTCCTGGACCAGGCGCGCGAACTGGGCACCACCCGGGGCCGCGTGCGAGCGGCGCCGCCCCGCGACATCAGCCTGGAGAACGCCTCGTACACCTACCCGGGCAAGGACGCACCGGCGCTCGGGCCGGTCACCCTGTCGCTCACCCGCGGCGAGATCGTCGCCGTCGTCGGCGAGAACGGCGCCGGAAAGTCCACCCTCATCCGCCTGCTGACCGGCCTCACGGTACCGAGCGAGGGGGAGGCGCACTGGGACGGAGTCCCGACCCGGGACCACGACCAGCGGACCCTGTGGACGCATGTGGGCCTGGTCGCACAGTCCTACGCGCAGTGGCCCTTCACGGCCCGCGAGAACGTCACCCTCGGCCAGCCCGGCGAGCGCGGCGAAGCGGCCGTCTGGGAAGCACTCACGGCCGTCGGCCTGGGCGATGCGGTACGGGAGTACCCGCAGGGCCTCGACACGCTCCTGGCCCGCTCGCTGTGGGGCGGCCACGAACCCTCCGGCGGCCAGTGGCAACGCCTCGCTTGCGCCCGGGCCTTCCACCGCAGGCCCGCCCTCCTGATCATGGACGAGCCGACCTCGGCCATGGACGCGCGCGGGGAGCACCGGATCTTCACCGGGCTGCGGGAGATGAAGGACGACCGGATCACCATGATCGTCACGCACCGGCTGGAGAACTGCCGGCTGGCCGACCGCATCGTCGTCCTGGAGAAGGGCCGCATCACCGAGACCGGCACCTTCGCCGAACTGACCGCCCTCGGCGGCACTTTCGCCGAGCTGTACGGGCTCGCGCAGGACCGCTGATCACGGCCGCCGCCCCGGGCCCGCAAGCCGGGGGCGGCGGCCGGCGGCCGGCGGCGCTGGTCAGCCGGTGAGCTCGTCCACCGGGGCGGCGTACCGGGCGAGGAAAAGGTCCACGCCCGAGGTGACGACGCGGCTGAGCTCCGCCGGATCGGTCTCGGCGTCGGGCGCGAAGGTGTGGACGAGCTGCGGGACACCCACGGTGGCGGCGACGAGCTGCTGGACGGCGAGCGCGGGGTCGGGCATGTCGAGCCTCCCGCTGTGGTGGAGCGCGGTGAAGGCCTCGGTGAGGGGACCGTTGCACGTGTCGTACGTGACCCGGTACCAGAGCCGGCCGAGCTGCGGGAAGCGGTCGACCTCGCCGATGACCAGGCGGCGAAGCGACATGACGTCGGGACGCAGCAGCAACGTGGCCCAGTCGCGGGTCAGACCGATCAGGGCGGCGCGCAGGTCGTCGGCGTCCGCGAGTGTGGAGCCGTAGGGTGCGAGGCCCGCGTACGTGCGCCGCAGGATCCCTCCGATGACGGCGAGGAACAGCCGCTCCTTGGTGCCGAAGTGCTTGTAGACCGTGGCCTTGGAGACACCGGATCGGCTGGTGATCGCATCCATGGAAGCGGCGCAGTAGCCCTCCGCCAGGAACTCGGCGGCAGCCGCGTCCATGATCGCCTGCTGCTTGTGCCGCGCGGCGTCGGACGGGCCGGGGACGACCGGGATGCCGTAAGCGTCCGTGGCGTCGGCCGTCTCGGCTTCCATGGGGCGTCCTTCGCGTCTGCGCGGTGCGGTGAAGCGTGCCGTCCCAGTGTAGGAACCGAACCGTTCGGTGCGTGCCGCGCGCTCCCCACCCGGTGCCGGCCGGCCGGGCTCGCGCCGGCCGGCAGCCGCGTGGCTCAGCCCTGGCCCGCTTGGCCGTTCTTGATCATCTCGGTCATGTCGGCCGTGTCGTCCACCGGCGGGGCGGCGATGTCCTTCGCGACGCCGAAGGACTGGAACTCCACGTCGGCGCTGACGCTGCCGTAGGTCTGGCTCAGCCGCGCGGGCATGCCCTGGTCGTCGACCCAGACGTCGGCGACCAGCTCGTCGGCACTGCCGCCGCCCACCGCACCGAACAGGGAAGCGGCGTCGCCCAGCCGGTCCTTCGGAATCGTGGCGTGGTAGTGCACGGCGCTCTTGCCGTTGACGGTCTCCGTGCCGACCTTGGTGACGTCCTTGGCCCACTTGAGCGTCTTGAGGCCGGCCGTCGGGTCGCTGTTGCCCGTGTTCATGGCGGAGGCGCCCTTGTCGCCGAGGACGGCGGAGGCCTCCACCTTCAGCCAGCTCTTGCCCTTGAACGGGCCGTCCGGCGCCGGGTCGATGCCGTAGTAGTACGCGCCCTGCACGAGCCGCATCGTCACGGTGCCGTCCGCGACCATGTCCTCCATCTGGAGGTCCTTCGCCGGCATCTCGGCCTCCATCGCGAGGCCGTTGCCCCACGAGTAGACGCCTTCCATCGTCACCGGCTTGCCACCCGTGTCGGGCATCGTCACGGTCATCTTGACCTTGGCCGAGCCGGCCTTCGAGGCCTCGTCGGAAGCCTTCGTGAGCGTCGCGACCAGCGTCTCCGCGGTGTCGGCGGCCTGCTTGCCCACCGAACTGCCCGCGGTGCAGGCGCTCAGGCCCACCGTCACGATCAGTGCCGCGGTGATGCCCGCGGCGGCCTTCCCTGCCTTCATTCCCACCCCTTGGTCGTATGCCGACTCGGTCCGAGCCCGGTCCCCCCGGACAGGAAAACATCGTCGCACGCCCCGCTGACACTCCGGCCATGAGGCCGACTTCAGCCCGCCGGCAGTCCGCGACGCTTCCACGATGTTCCCCGCGACGAGCCATGAAAATCCTTTGGAGCCCGGGTGCGCGGCTCGTATACGCTCCGGACATGCTGCGACTCGAGAGGCTCCGGGCCGACCACGGAGACATCCTGCTGGCCTTCGAGCGGGAGAACAGGGAGTACTTCGCGCGGTCCGTGCCGGACCGGGGGGACGCGTACTTCACCGGGTTCGACGCGCGGCAGGGCGCGCTGCTCGCCGAACAGGACGCGGGCGCGTGCCACTTCCACATCGTGTTGGACGCGCACGGAGAACTGGTCGGCCGGGTCAACCTCGTCGACGTCGAGGACGGCTCCGCCGAACTCGGCTACCGGATCGGCGAACGCGCCGCGGGCCGTGGCACGGCTACGGCCGCCGTCGAGGAAGTCTGCCGGCTCGCCACGTCGCAGTACGGGCTCCACGTGCTCACCGCCGTCACCACCCTCGACAACGCGGCATCCGCGGGGGTCCTGCGCCGGACCGGGTTCACGGCGGTCGGCGACCTCACGGTCGACGGCCGCCCCGGGCGGAGCTACCGGCGCAAGCTCGCCGCCACCGGCTGACCCGCCCGGCCGGGCGCCGCGGCGCGCAAGTGCGGCGGGCACGGCCGGGACGGTCGGGAAGGCGCGGCCCGGAGGCGGGCGACGGATGCGGGCCCGTCACCCCATCGGTGCGCCCGGCGCGCGCGGGCGGCGGTGATCACGGAGGGTGTTGATCACTGGCAGCGCGCGCTGCCGGCCGGCCCCCGCACCGAGGAGTCCTCGACCCCATGGTTGTTGCCGCCGCCATCGCCGTCACCGCCGCGGCACTGATCGCCGTCTGCGCCCTGGCGGGCGCCTGCCAGGCGTACCGCACCAGGGCCGGCACCTTTATAGAGCGCTGCCCGGCTGCCGACGGGATGCCCGCGCGGGCGCGCGGCCGCTACCGAAAGCGTGTGCGCATGCGCGTCGGCTCTCGCCGCGAGTGGCCGGAGGTGCGCGAGTGGCCGGAGGTGCTGGACAGCGCCGCGGAGGACGCGACCCGGGCCGGGGCGTACCGACGCTGCGAGCCGGCCGCCGAAGTCCCGCCGCGGACACCGCCGAAGGCCGTACGGGACGTGGCGCCGGCGCCCACCGCCACCGCCGTGCACGCGCGTGGCCCCCGCCGGTGGCGGACACCGCCGAAGGCCGTACGGGACGTGGCGCCGGCGCCCACCGCCACCGCCGTGCACGCGCGTGGCCCCCGCCGGTGCCACGCGGACCTGCGCGTCGAGCGGCGCGCGGGCGGCGCCCTCACGCTCCAGGCGCCGCCGAACGCCACCGCCGCGCCGCCCCGTCACCGCGCGACCTTCCCCCTCGACGCCAAGGGAGATCCCGGCGTCGCTCGGCGGATCAGGCACGACGCGGGGTTCTCCGCCGCGCCCTTCCGCTGATCCTGCCCGACGACCCCTCCCGCTGATCGCGCCCGCCGACCCCGCGGCGGTGAGCCCGCTGCGGTGCCCCCGCTCCCTGAACCCGCTCCCTGAACCCGTCGGCTGGACCCGTCCGCCGAGTCCGTCCGCCGAGTCCGTCCGCCGAGTCCGTCCGCCGGGTCGTCCGCCGAATCCGCCGCGCCTTCGCCCGTCTTCGCGCCCGGCTCTGCCCGCTTGGACCGGCCCGAACCGCCTTCACCCCCGTTCCCGCGCCTCCCCGTACCCCCTTCCCCTTGGAGTAAGCCGATGGTCTTCGCCCCGTCGCCGTCCCCGGGCTGCCCCCACGCCGGACCCGCTCGCAGGACCGTGGTCCGGACGGCGGCCCTCGCCGCCGCCGGCATCACCGCGAGCCTCGCCCCGACGGCGTGGGCCGCGTCGGCGACCGCCTCCACGGCGGGGCCGGCGGTGGAGCCCGTACGGGCGGCGGCCGCCCCGGAGCCGCTCCCGCTGCGCACCGACCGCCACAGCCAGGGCGACATCCTCGCCGGCTTCCGCAAGGACCACGCCTGCCTGCTCTTCCTGCACTTCCGCGACGCCGCCAAGGCCCGCCAGTGGCTGAACCGCCTGCTGCCCTCCATCTCCACGACCGAGGAAGTGGCGCGCTTCAACAAGGCTTTCAGCAAGGCCCGTCGGCGTGCCGGCGGCATCGACCCCGCATCCATGTCCTGTCTGTGGACCGGGCTCGGCCTGACCCATCCGGGACTCCGCCTCTTCGCGGGCAAGGAACCCTTCCCGGCCGCCCCGGCCGGCTCGAACGCCGAGGCGTTCACCCAGGGCGCCGCAGCCCGCGCGCAGGACCTCGGGGACACTGGCGCCAGCGCCCCGCAGTCCTGGCTCTTCGGTGCCGAAGAGCCAGGGCGCGCGGTGCACGCCGTCCTCACCCTCGCCGCCGACGACCCCGAACGCCTCGCCACCGCCGTCGCCGAACACCGCGACGGCGCGGGCAAGGCCGGCGCGACCGTCCTCTTCCGGCAGGACGGCGCCACCCTCCCCGGCGCACTGCGCGGACACGAGCACTTCGGCTTCGCCGACTGCATCAGCCAGCCCGGCGTTCGGGGCTTCGACGAGCCCGACCCGGCCACCGGCACGACCGTCCTCGGCAAACCGGGCACCCGGCTGATCCCCGCCGGCGAGTTCGTCGTCGGACCCGAGCGGGTCGGGCAGCGGCCCACCGGCCTGCCCGCATGGGCCACCGGCGGAGCCTTCCAGGTCGTACGCCGCCTCGCGCAGGACGTGCCCGGCTGGTGGACGCAGGTCGCCCTGCGCCTCGCGGAACTCCAGCGCGCCGGCTCCGCGCCCGCCGACGCAGGCCGGGAGTGGCTCGGGGCCCGCATGATGGGCCGCTGGCCGGGCGGGATGCCCGTCGCCGTCTGTCCGGCCGCCGAACGGCTCCCCGGGCCCGGCGAGGACCCGGACGCCACGCTCGACTACAGCCAGGACCCCCAGGGCTGGCGCATGCCGCTGTTCGCCCACATCCGCAAGGGCAACCCCCGCGGCGGCCTCGTCCTCACCCCGGTCCGCCCTCCGCTGGCCCAGGCGGACCTCGACGGGCGCCGCCTGATGCGGCGCGGAATCCCGTACGGCCCCGTCTACGACTCCGACTCGGGGGCCGGCCACGGCGCCGAGGCCTCGCGCGGACTGCTCTTCGTATGCCATCAGGCGGACCTCGTCGGGCAGTTCGAGTTCGTGGCGCGCAAGTGGCTGAACGAGCCGGACTTCCCGCCCGGCCGCAACCCCCGCACGGGCGCCGACCCCGTACTCGGCCCGGACTCGCCCTGCGCCTTCGAGACCCCCTCGGCGAACGGCAGCCGGGCCGACACCCTCCATTTCGGCCGGTTCGTGCGCACGGAGGGAGCCGTCTACGCCTTCAGCCCCTCCCTGCCCGTCCTGCGCGGCCTGACCACCGGAGCGCTCGACGATTCCATCGAGTTCCACCCCGGCTCCGTCCTGCGCGCCGGCGACGTCCTCGACGCGGGCACGGTCCGCCTGACCCTCGACAGCGCGGGTGACCTCGTCCTACTCGACGCCCAGGGCCGCCGGACCTGGCACACCGACACCGGCGGCGCCGGCCGCGACGCCGTCTTCACCCGGGACGGCGAGCTGGTCCTGCGCACCGCCGAGGGCCGCCCGGCCTGGTCGAGCGGCACCACCGGCCACCCGGGCGCGCGGCTGCTGCTGCGCCCCGCCGGGGAGCTGGTGATCCGGGACGGCGACCGTGTGCTGTGGAAGGCGTCCGCCTCATAGGGTGAACGCATGACGACCACGGCATCTGTGACAGGCGACACCCGGTTGATCTACGGCTGTATGGCTCTCGGCGGCAGCTGGGAGCCCGGCCCGTACCGGCCCGAGGACATCGACGCCGCCGAGGCGGCGATCGAGGCCGCCCTCGACAGCGGCGTCACGATGTTCGACCACGCCGACATCTACCGGCACGGAAAGGCGGAAGCCGTCTTCGGCGAGGTGCTCGCCCGCACTCCCGGCCTGCGCGAGCGCGTCACGCTCCAGACCAAGTGCGGGATCCGCCTCGCCGACGGCGAGCGCCCCGGCATGTACGACCTGCGGGGCGCCACCATCACCCGCCGCGTCGAGGAGAGCCTCACCCGGCTGCGCACCGACGTCATCGACGTCCTGCTCCTGCACCGGCCCGACCCGCTGGCCGATCCGCGGGAGACGGCCGAGGCCCTCACCTCACTGCGCCGGCAAGGCCTCGTAAGGGAGTTCGGCGTCTCCAACATGAACGCGTCGCAGAGCGCGCAGCTGCAACGCCACCTGGACTTCCCGCTCGTCGCCAACCAGCTGGAAATGAGCCTGGACCGGCGCGACTGGCTCGAGGAGGGGGTCCTGGTGAACACCCCGGCCGCGGCGTCCGTCGGCTTCCCGGCCGGCACCGTCGAGTACTGCGTGACCAACGGAATGCGCATCCAGGCCTACGGCGCGATGGCCCAAGGCCGCTTCACCGGACGGCAGGAGAGCGTACGGGAGCGCGCGACCGCCGAGCTCCTGCAGACCCTCGCCAAGGCGAAGGACACGACGCCGGAGACGATCCTGCTGTGGTGGCTGCAGCGCCACCCGGCCCGGATCGCCCCCATCGTGGGCACCGGCCGCCCGGACCGCATCCGCGCCTGCCGCGACGCGGGGCTGCGCGCCCCCGACCTCAGCCACGAGGAGTGGTACTCGCTGTGGCTGACGGCCCGGGGCGCGCCGCTCCCGTAGCAGGCAGATTCGATACGGAGTAGGTGGAAGTAGCGGTTACGCGCGATTGCGGCTGAATCCAAGTCCACCTCCTCCGGCACATCTTCAAGCTGCTCTGAGGGAAACGGCCTGGGCGCTCCGGCCCCGGCAGCATCACGAGGCGACAGTAGGACCTGAAACCTCACTCCATTACCGCAGTCACTCTCTTCTCGTGCGGATTGGCCGGCAGATCCGTTCAAGAGAATTCGGTAGGGCCGATGCCTCTTGTGCGAAGCCCCGGGATGGCATTATCGGTCCACCGATATCTGACGTGCCGTAACACTGCGACGGGGGCAGTATGGACGTGCTGACGATAGCCAACGAGATCACGCCCTATGTCAGCGCCGCGGCCGGCGCCTACGGCACGGCCGTGTTCACCCGCGCGACCGATGCCACTGCGGACGCCACGCTCTCGCTCGGGCAGCGCATCCTGCAGCGCATCTGGCACCGGGAAGCCGACCGTCCCGCCATCCGGCAAGCTCTCGCCGACACGGTCGAATCGCCCGACGACCCCGACTTCCAGGCCGCACTGCGTGTCCAGATCAGGAGGGCCCTGGCCGCGGACCCCGGTCTGGTCAGCGACCTCGCCCGGCTCCTGGGCGGTGCGGGTGTGAACATCACAGCGTCCGGCGAACGCTCCGTGGCCGTCCGGGACAACTCAGGGGTCATCAGCACCGGCGACAACGCCCGCTTCCAGCCGTGACCAGCCCCGTTCCGGGGCTGGAGCCCCCCGCGCCCGCCCAGTCCGGCGGGGCCTCGGGCACGCGGTCCGTGGCCGTCGGCGTGAACGGCGGGGTCATCAGCACGGGTGACCGGGCGAGCATCGACGCGCGGACGCAGGTACTGCCGCGCGAGGCGTTCTTGTCACCTGCCGAAGTGGCGGCTTCCGCGGGACTGAACAACCTTCCCCTGCCTGCCAGCGCCCTCTTTTTCGGTCGAGATGACGCCATGAGGAAACTGTGGACGGCCATGCGGGGGACTGCCGCCGTCGTGACGCAGGCCGTCCACGGCCTCGGCGGGGTCGGAAAGAGTACTCTTGCCCTGCATTACGCCCATGCCCACCGTGACCAGTACACGGTCGTGTGGTGGCTCACCGCATCAAGCCCCGACACGATAGCCGCCGGGCTCGCGGAGCTGGCCCTACGGCTGCACCCGGCCCGGAGGAGTCTTCCCGACACCTCGACAGAGGACCACGCACAATGGGCCACGGGCTGGCTGCAGGCCCACCCCGGATGGCTGTTGATCGTGGACAATGCCGAACATCCCGACCACATTTCCCCACTCATCGGCCAGCTCGCCGGCGGCCACCATCTGATCACCACTCGTCGCGCTATTGGATGGCACCACTTGACCACCCACCCCATTGCCCTGGACGTGCTTGCTCCCGACGCCGCCGTGGAACTCCTGATCAACATCACCGGCCAGACCGGCGAACGAGATCGCCAGGACGCCGCGCATCTCGCAGCCGAACTCGGCTTCCTGCCTTTGGCCTTGGAACAGGCCGGCGCCTACATCCAGCACAACCAGACCACTCACGCCCGATACCTCGCCCAGCTCACCAGCCGCCCTGCCCGGATGTTCGCCACCCCCGCCGGAGGCGGTGCCCACGCCCGCACCATCGCCCGCATCTGGCGCATCACCCTGGACACCATCGCGGTCACCGATCCCTACGCCGTGGACCTGTTGCGCGTCCTGGCCTTCTTCGCCCCGGACCACGTCCCCCGCGACCTCCTCGAAAGCTCCGACGAAGAGGACTCCCCGACGGTCGACGAAGCCCTCGGGCTCCTGCACAGCTACAGCATGATCACCCTGGGTCCCGAGGCCATCGCCACGCACCGGCTCGTCCAGGCCGTCGCACGCACCCCGGACCCGCAGACCGGCCCCGGCGCCGATCCCCACCGCACTCCCGAAGCCACCGCCACCGCCCGAGGCCGAGCCACTGCCCTGCTCCTCGACGCACTGCCCGATGCCCCGACCACCAACGTGGGCGGGTGGTCCCGGTGGCAGACCCTCATTCCTCACGTCGATGCGCTGATGGCCGCGACCACCCCGGACCAGGACGATGAGAGGAGTGCCGTCCTCCTGTACGAGTCGTCCTGCTTCCTGAACGGTCAAGGCCGGCTCAACCGGGCCGTCCTGTACGCCAAGCGCGCACTGGCCGACAGGGAACGCCTACTGGGCCACGATCACCCCGACACCCTCGCGACCCGCAACCACCTCGCCTACGTCCACCGGTCGGCGGGGGATCTGGACCGGGCGGTGGAGCTGTTCGAGCGGACGCTGGCCGACCGGGGAACGGTGCTGGGCGACGACCACCCCGACACCCTCACCACCCGGCACTACCTCGCCTACACCCATCAGTTGGCGGGGGATCTGGACCGGGCGGTGGAGCTGTTCGAGCGGACGCTGGCCGACCGGGAGACGGTGCTCGGTGACGACCACCCCGACACCCTGCGCTCGCTGAACCACCTCGGCTACGCGTTGCAGACGGCGGGGGACTTCAGCCGGGCCATCCCGCTGCACGAGCGGGCGCTTGCCGACAGGGAACGGGTGCTGGGCGGCGATCACCCCGACACGCTCGCCACCCGCAACGACCTCGCGTACGCCTACCGGTCGACAGGCGATCTGGACCGGGTCATCGAGCTGTTCGAGCGGGCGCTCGCCGACAGGGAGCGCGTACTGGGCGGCGATCACCCCGACACGCTCGCCACCCGCAACGACCTCGCGCACGCATACGAGTCGGCAGGAGATCTGGACCGGGCCGTCCCGCTGTACGAACAGACCCTCGCCGACCGAGTACGGGTGCTGAGCGGCGACCACCCCGACATCATCGCCTCCCGCAACAACCTCGCGGGCGTTTACCAGATGGCGGGGGACCTGGACCGGGCCGTCCCGCTGTACGAGGAGACCCTTGCCAGTGCCCTCAGGTGCCTGGGCAGCGCCAGCCCGACCACCCGGACCGTTCGCAGCAACCTCGACGACGCCGAACTCGCCCGCAGCACGGGTTCGTCGCAGACCCGCCGGTACCGGCACTTGGCCTGACGCCGCGCGGGAGCGGGCCGGTGGTGCCCGGGGGCCGACACCACCGGAGACCGCTCAGCGGCGCAGGGCCTCCGCCGGTTCGATGCGGGCGGCCCGCCAGGCCGGGTAGAGGCCGGCCAGGACTCCGGTGACCAGGCCCAGCAGCGGGGCCGCCGCGACGGTGGCCGGGTGGATGACCGGGGTCCAGTCGCGCACGAGGGCCACCGCCACCACGGTGGCCGTGCCCAGCGAGGTGCCCACCAGGCCGCCGAGCGCACCCAACGCCCCTGATTCGACGAGGAACTGAAGGGTGATGTGGCGCCCCCGGGCGCCGAGCGCGCGCCGCAGGCCGATCTCCCCGGTGCGCTCCAGGACAGCGACGAGGGTGGTGTTGGCGATGCCGACGGCGCCGATCACCAGGCAGATCCCGGCCAGGACGAGGAAGAGCTGCTCCAGGTCCGAAGTGACCCCGGAGCGCAAGGTCTTGGGGTCGGGCGGCGGTACGGCCCTCAAGTACTCGGGGTGGTCGGGCCGGAGCGCGGTGGGCGCGAGCCGGGCCACCTGCTGGGCGGCTCCGGGCGCCGTCGCGATCAGCATCGTCGTGCCGGTCCCCTTGGGCGCCCCCCAGACCTCCTCCGCGGTGGTGCGGGGGACCACGACCGACAGGAGGAGGTCGGCCTTGCGCTCGACGTCCTCGATGACGCCGATGACGGTGAACGGCTCGTCGCCGATGAAGACCGCGGGCTGGGTGTCCAACGTGGTGATCCCGAGCCGGGCGGCCGTGCTCGCGCCGAGCAGGGCCACCCGCTGGCGGGTACCGGAGTGGTACTCGTCGTACAGGCGGCCCCTGGACAACCGGGGCCCGGCGGCGAGCAGCGCGCCGGGAGAGGCGGCGACGACGTCGATCCGCTCCGACCCCCCGGACCCGCCGACCGGCGCGGCCCGGACACCGGCAGTGCCGTCGAGGTGGACGGTGTGGTAGACGCCGGCGTGGCGGACACCGCCGAGGCGCCCGATCCGGGCGTCGGCGTCCGCGGGGAAGCCCGGCCCGGCGAACTCGTTCTGCGCGTACGCGACGTCCTCGACGGTGACCTCGGTCGCGGTGAGCAGGTTGAAGCGGCCGTCGATCTGCGACGAGGTCGTGACGGTCAGTCCGAGGACCGCGACGAAGGTGCCGACCCCGAGGACCGTGCCGAGGGCGGTCAGCGCGGAGCGGGCCGGCCGCTGGAGCACCCCCGCGAGGGATTCGCCGAAGGCGTCCCGGGGTGCGAGGCGCGAGGGCTCGACCCGCCGGCGCGCGTCCGGACTCCGCCTCGGCCCCCGCGGGAGCCGGAGCCTCATGCGCGCACCTGCTCGCGCAGTACGCCGTCGCGGATGGCGACGGTGCGGCCGCCGTGAGCGGCGACCTCCCGGTCGTGGGTGATCACCAGAACGCTCATTCCCTCCCCGTGGAGTTCGTCGAGGAGGGCGAGCACGGTCTCGGCGTTGACGGAGTCGAGGTTCCCGGTGGGCTCGTCGCACAGCAGCAGCGAGGGCCGGGCCACCAGGGCCCGGGCGATCGCGACCCGCTGCCGTTCACCACCGGAAAGGCGGCCCGGGACGGCGTCGACACGGTGGCCGAGGCCGACGCGGTCCAGGGCTTCGCGGGCGCGTCGGGGCCGTTCGCGCCGGGGTACGCCGTTGTAGAGCATGGCCAGGCTCACGTTCTCCAGGGCTGAGCGGTGCGGCAGCAGGTGGAAGGACTGGAACACGAAGCCGACTCGGCGGCCGCGCAGCGCGGTCCGGTCGCCGTCACCGAGCGCGCCGGTGTCGATGCCGTCCAGCAGGTAGCTGCCGCTGGTGGGGGCGTCGAGCAGCCCGACGATGTTCAGGAAGGTCGACTTCCCCGATCCGGAGGGGCCGACGACGGTGACGAACTCGCCCCGCCGCACGGTGAGGTCGCACGGCCGGAAGGCCGCCACGGGGGGCGGCCCGGGGTAGGTCAGGCCCACCTGGCGGAACTCGATGACGGGCGGCACGGGCGGCACGGATGGCACGGCGGACGCGGCAGCCCCGCCGGTCCCTCCGGACTCCAGGGCGTCGGCGGCGGTCACGAGTCCACGCCCGCCGTCGAGCCGTAGCGCACGGCGCCGGCGGCATTGCCGCGTACGCCCTTCGGGCCTCCGCTCCGCGAGCCGCCGGCCTTGTTTGCGCCGTCCTTGCCGTCGCCACCCTTGCCGGTCTTGCCCGCGACCCCCGGGTTGACTCCCGTGACCACGTTGTCGCCCTCCGCGAGCTGCCCGTCGCCTACCGGCTTGACCTCCACGTATCCGTCCCCGGTGGTGCCCGGCCGTACCTCGACCCGGCGCTGGGTCCCCGTACCGTCGACCACGGTCACCGTCGTACGGCCGTCCGCTCCGGCCGAGACGGCCGACACCGGGACGACCAGGGCGTCGCCGTCGGTCGCGGCGGCCTCCACCGTCAGCCGGACGTCCTGCCCGACGAGTTGCGCGTCGAGCGCCTGCAGCGGCCGCACGACCAGCGCGTACCCGGTCGCCGTCGCGGGCGCCTGCTGGTTCTGTCCGCCCGTGGTGGTTCCCGTACCGCTCTGGCCCGGCGGCGTCTGCGCCTGCGCGGTGTCCGCGACGGACAGCACCTCGGCGGCGGCGGCGAGCCCGCTGAGCTCCGACAGGATCTCCACCTTCTGGCCCGGGCGGACCAGCCCCCGCTGGTGCTCCTGGAGCTGTCCGCGGACGACGAGGGCACCCGCCGACAGGGACATCGCGCTGCCGCTGACGGGGGAACCGGGGTGCACGGAGACGGAGTCGGCGCGCCCGGGGAATGATTCCAGGAAGACCACCTCGCCGGCCGGCAGCATGGGCCCGGCGGCCGCCTTCGCGTCACCGCGCCGCTTCTGCGCCTTACGGAGGTCCTCCTGGGCCCGGGACACCGCGCGGGCCGCGTCCTGGCCGCCGGATCCGCCCGGCTTGCCGCCCGAGGTGCCGGCGGCCGCCTTGCCGTCCCCGGATCCTCCCTCCGTACCACCGGTGGACGTTCCCGGGGCCTCGCCGCGTGCCGCGGAGCTGCGGGCGTCCTCCAGGGAGCGCTCGGCCGCGGTGACGGCTTCCTCGGCGGATGCCACGGCCTCGCCCCGGTCCGCCACGGCCGGCAGCGGGTCGTAGCCGATCGAGGTGTAGAAGGCGGTGAGGGCGGTCTTGGTCCCGGACCCGAAGGTGCCGGCCGGGTCGCCGCCGACGGGGTGGCCCAGTGCGGCGAGGGCCTTCTGGAGCTGCTTCACGTCGTCGCCGGTCGCACCCGGTTTGAGATCGCGATAGACCGGCAGGCTGCCCGGGAGGGCGAACACCGGCCGACCGGAGACCTCCAGCAGGACCTTCCCGGCGTCTATCCGGTCGCCCTGTCGGACGGGAACCTTGGTGACCACGGGCGTGCTCGCCCCTTCCGCGCCCGTGACCGCCGGGACGACCTGGGTGCTCTGGGCGGCGCTGACGGTTCCCCGCACGATGACGGTGTCGCGCAGGACGCGCTTCTCCACGCGCGCGACGAGTACGTCGAGGGGTGGCGGGGCGGCGTCCGCGGCCTTCTGGGCCGGGGACTTGATCACCAGTGTCGCGGCCACCCCGGCGCCCGAGAGCAGCACGGCCCCGCCGACGACCGCGGCCACCCACTTGCGCCGCCGGGTCAGGCCGGCGGACGCGCCGCCGGTCGGTGACTGCGCGGACGGCTCGTCATGGCCGTCCGCCCCGTCCGCCCCGTCCGCCCTGTCCGTCCCGTCCGTCCCGTCCAGCGCGTCGGGACGGCTCCCGCTCGCGGAGCGCGTGGGAGCGCCGCTCATCCGCCGACCTGCCCGCCCGGCGTGCCACCGCACTTCTGGAGGGCGGCGGGACCCTGCGCGGAGCCCTTGACGTCGACCTCGCCCATGTCGTGCCGCGCCGTGCGCGGATCGGGATCGGGGAAGTCGGGGAAGCCGTTCTCGCGCATGCACGCCGTGAACTTCACTGCCTGCGCCATCTGTTCGTCGCCGACGGGCGGAACGACCCGGTGGCTCTCGCAGGACCGTTCGGCCTCCCGCACCTTCGCCGGGTCCGCTGCGGACTCGTCGACGACCCGCACTCCGGAGCCGGTGTCGCGCATCGGCACGCCCTGGTCCTCCATGCAGCGGAAGAAGGCCGCCTGCCGCGGATCGGCCTCGTCCTTCTTGCCGGGCGAGGACGGTTTCGCGGTCGGGGTGGAAACCCCGCTCGCCGCACCGCCGGAGGGTAAGTCGTCATCGCCCGAGCACCCGGCGAGGAGCAGGGTGAGGGACAGCAGCGCGGGGACGGCAACCACCGCGTGTGCGCGTCGAAGTGCCATGGCAAACTCCTTAACGATGCTCCAACCGGAATCCGGAACGGAGCCAGGGCAGGGCTTCGACCGTGCCTCGTTGGCACCATAGATCACCTTCGATCCTCGGCGCCCTGTCCCAAGGGACAGTTGTGGCAGGTCAGTTGAGATGGTTGATTCCTCGTCAGCTGGGGGGCTGAGGTTGCGAGCTGATGTCCTCCGGTCGACAGCACGCATCTGATGGCCAATGGAAAGGAATGCTCGATGAGCATCCGCAACTCTCTGCGTACCCTCGCGGCCGCCGGTCTGGTTCTGGCCGCCGTCGGAGTGGGCGCCGGAACGGCCTCCGCGGCGGGCAAGGACGGCTGGCTCACCTCCGGGGAGCTCGGCCTGTTCTGCCAGGGAGGCCAGAGCAACTCGGTCTTCGACCTCTACGTCACGGACGAGGGCTTCCAGGACGACTACTTCGTGGGCTCCCGCAGCTGCGCCGGGCACACCACGAACGACTACACCGAGTCCTTCTCGAACCAGGACAGCAAGCGCTGGACCGTGCACACCGACTGGTACGGCTACGGGTACGGCGCCTACATCAACGCGGGCACCAAGGGCGATCTGGCCTCCACCTACTGGAACCAGCTCTCCTCGGCGTACTACAACCGCTGATCCGGCCAAGTCCCGCACGTGAACATGGCTGCTCCGCCCGTAAGCGCCGGGCGGAGCAGCCATTCACGTATCGTAGTCGTTCCCGTAACGGAGTCACCATGTTCTCGCCACGTCCCGTGCCGACCGCAATGACCGTTTCCGCCATGATGCTCGTGCTGCTGCTCTCCGGCTGTTCGGACGCTGGTGACGGCGGGGGCGGGGGCGGCGGTGAGCCGGCCGCCGAAGCCGCTCTCACCCGGCTCGAAAGCAGGGACCTCGTCTTCCCGCTCGCCGCCTATCTGCCGACACCCCAGCAGCACGGCGTGCTCGACGGGGCGCAGGACGCGCTCATCGACCAGTGCATGAAGCGTTACGGACTGCGGTACGACCAGCGGCGGAAGGCGGATCCCGCAGCCGCGCCCGACGAGGCCCGCCGTTACGGCGTGTCCAGCGAGGCCGACGCCACGCGGTACGGGTACGCGAACCCGCAGCTCATCAGGGACAAGCCCGTGCAGCCGCCCATGGGACCCAACGAGCGGCTGATTTTCGCCGGTCCGGAGGCCGACATGTCCAAGCCGGGGCCGAAGAGCCAGGAGGAGGCGGAGAAGTCGCCCGGGGTTACGTCGACGGTCGCCGGCCAGACGGTGCCCGCGGGCGGTTGCCTGGGGGAGAGCGCCCGCAAGCTCCACGCGCCGACCAACGACACGGTGGACGTCATGGCCGTGCAGGGCTTCGGCCTGGACTCCTTCGCCCGCTCCCGGGAGGACAGCCGGGTCCGGGCGGTGCTGCGGGAATGGAGCGCGTGCATGGCCGAGCAGGGGCACAAGGTCGACGATCCGGTCAAGGCTCCGAGTCAACTCGGTCTGAAGCCAACCGACTTGAACGGTCCGCGCGCGATCGCCGCGGCGCAGCAGGACGTCGCCTGCAAGAAGAAGACCAACCTGGTCGGCGTCTGGTACAGCGTCGAGACGGCGTACCAGAAGCGGGTGATCGAGCAGAACGCCGAGATGCTGGGCCTGGCCAAGAGGCAGCACGAAGAGCGCATGCGGCTGGCGGCGACACTGGCCGGCTCCGGGGCCTGAGTGGCAGTGGATCCACTGAACACGGCCTGAGCGAACCGGACGCGAGCGGCTCCGGAGCCCGATCGACCGGCTCCGGAGCCGATGGGCTCAGCAGTGTCCGACGGGACAAGCCCCCATGCGCCGGTGAACCGAGAGGATGCAAATCTGGAGCCTCGAAAGGTCGCCCAATTTGATCCGGACGTTCTCCATGTGGAACTTCACGGTACGGATGGTGACTTGCAGCTGTTCGGCGATCTCCTGATTCGACGGCCCGCAGGCCATCAGCCCGAACAGCTCCTGCTCCTTCTCGGTCAGTTCCGGTAATCGGGAAAAACCGCGGCGCAACCATGAAGCGTACGCGTCGTGATTCCCGGCGCCGCTCAGCAGGCAGCAAGGACAGTAGCTCTGCATGGACCCCCCCATTTTGCAGTAACGCCCCGATTCTATCGGTTGGTTATGTCGTGTCCAGGGCATGATCGGCCGTCGGCCGGGGAAAGGATCAGTGCCCGCGACCCCCGGTGCGGCTCGGGCATATGCCGGAGAAGGCCATTCACCGTTTATCGGCTGCGCGTGTCCGACCGCCGGATAAAGATCATTCCTTTGAACCGGACCGAGGACCGCGAAATGCGCACGGACCCGCGCACGGGTCGCCGGCCGACCCGGCATCGATCCTCACGTAAGCGGACGCAGCCGGGACGGGCCGTGCGCAGGGGCCTGAGCCTGCGCCTTCGAGGGCGCCGACGCGAGCGGGGACTCCGCGGAGGCGTTCAGGGCGCTGCCGGCCCGCCATGCCGCCCAATCCAGGTTCCAGTCCCCGAAGCCGTTGTCGAAGGCGGTCATCTGCGCTCCTCCGCTGTTTACCACCGACACCAAGTCCCCCTCCCGCACCGTGTTGAAGAACCAGGCGGCGTCCGCCGTACTCATGCCCGTGCAGCCGTGGCTGACGTTCTCCTCGCCCTGCGACTCGACCGACCAGGGCGCGGCGTGTACGTACTCGCCGCTCCACGTCACCCGCGTCGCGTAGAAGACGGGCAGGTCGTAGAACTCGCTCGTCCCGCGCTTGATTCCGACGGTGTCCCCGCGCATCCGGACCTTGTACTCCTTGCCCAGGACGACCTTGACCCCGCTGCGCGTCAGGAAACCGGCCTTGCCCGTGGTCACCGGGATCGTCCGCAGTACCGTGCCGTTGCGCCGCACGGTCATCTCGTGCTCGGCGGCGTCGGTGACCGCCTCGATCCGTTCCCCGATGGAGAACCGCAGGGGCTCCGAGGCCCCGCCGTACTCGCGGTCCGCGACTTCGACCCCGTCGAGGCCGCTGATCACCTGCACCTCGGTGTGGGCGGGCCAGTACGCACGGGGCCGGTAGTGCAGCGTCGAGTCGTCGACCCAGTGCCAGGCCCCCTCGACCGCCGGCTCCGAGGTGACCTGCAGCGCCCGCTCCAGCCGGGTCCGCGCCGCCGGGTCGGTGGCGGGTACCGGGTGGCTGAGGGAGGCCGTCACGATCTGCCCCGCTCCGTAGGTACCGGGCTTCGGCCCGAACTCGACGGTGAGCCTGCCGTCTTCCGTGGCGGGCGCGGTCCGGAAGGCCATGGTCACACCGACCGGAGTGCCCGCCGCGTCCTGCGCGCCGACCCGCACCGTGTAGGTCTCACCGGCCCGCAACGGCTCGGTGTTCATCCAGCTGTGTCCCCTGGCTCCCAGCGCGCCGCCCACGTACCGCCCGTGACCGTCGTGGACGGTCACGTACGTGAGCAGGCCCGGGCCTGCGAGGGTGATCTCGAGGGGGCTGGCGGCGTCGGTGGGCAGCACGACCGTGTGCGCCGCCGCCCGGGCCGCGCCCCTTGACGCGGGATCGCGCACCACGGAACCGGCCCCGCGCGCGGTGGCCCGTACCAGCCGCTGATCCAGCCCGCCGCACCACTCGGCCCGGAAGGCCTCCACCG
Source organism: Streptomyces sp. NPDC060049 (assembly GCF_042736715.1). Lineage (NCBI taxonomy): Bacteria > Bacillati > Actinomycetota > Actinomycetes > Kitasatosporales > Streptomycetaceae > Streptomyces > Streptomyces sp. NPDC060049. Next base: position 105,853 of record NZ_JBHWVV010000007.1, on the reverse strand, counting down.
CGCACCGCCGGCCGCCCTTGTCCAGCACCCGGCCGACCAGCAGTTCCACGGAGGCCGTCCGCTCGGCTCCGGCCGGGGGCCCGCCGTCGGACTGCGGCGCGGCGGCGACGACGAGCAGCGCCCCGGCCACCGCCCCGGCCACGCTCCACGTCCTGCCCTGCCGCCGCAGTCGTACACGGTGTGTCGATGGCATCGTCGTCACGCAGCTCTCCCAGATCACCTACGGCCGATGGCAGCATCAAACGATTTCCGGCCATCATGATGATCATGAACGCGCCCCGTGGGGCCGAACGGGCACAGAAGAGAACTCGTACGGAGCACACACCCGGTCGGATAGGGGCGAGGCCCGCCGCCGCTCAGCCGCCTCCCGGCGCGAAGTCCAGTGACCGGCGGACCGTTTCGGGGCCGCGGACCCGGGTGCCGAAGACGACGAGCTCGCAGGCGCCCCGCGCGCGGCAGTCGACGGTACGGCCGTCGACGGAGGTAAAGGTCGCCGACAGGGCGACCTCCTCGTCGAGCCGTCCGCCGTCGGTGGTCGCCGGGGGCCTGCCGCGGGGCCGGCAGCCCCGGGTGTCGGCGGATCCGGCGGCGCACTGCATGATCAGGGAGTGGTAGCGCGGTTCGTAGCCCGTGCCCGTAGCCCGTACGGTCCGGCCGTCCACCAGCCCCCCGTCCGGCTTCACGCGCAGGGTGGGAGGCGCTTCCGGACCGCCGTGCGGACGGAAGCGCAGGGGGACGGCGGCTAGCACGGACCCGTCGTTGTCGGTGAGGGTCAGCGTGCAGGGGGCGGTGGCGGACGCCGTACGGCAGTCGAAGTCCCCCGCCGGGGTACCGAGTCGGGCGTACAGCTTCTTCGGCGAGAGCTGGTGGGTGCCGTCCGGAAGGACACGGAACTGGCGGCCGGTGGCATCGTCACAGGTGGCCGCCGACGCCGAGGGGCCGCACTGCTTGACCCAGACGAAGGCCTTGGGCGGACCGCCCGCGAGCGTGAACTCGACGATGTCTCCGTCCAGCAGCCCCGAGGTCCGCTCGACCTCCAGGCGCGCCGTGCCACCATGGGCGGCCCGCGGTCGTGCCACCGGATCCGACGGGAACCGGACCCCCTCCAGGTCCGGGGCCGGTGCAGGTCCGATCCTGTCGGTGGCGCTCCAGGCGCCGCCCGCGTGCACCGTGCGGCAGAGCGAGCCGCCTTCGGTGAACAGCACCTCCAGTTCGCCCCCCGTGTTCTCGAAGGCGATCGGGGAACGGCCTCCCGGATCGACGGCCGTGGCGCTCACCCGCCGCCATGGTCCGTACGGGCTGTCCGGCGCGTCCTGCTCCCGGTGCCAGACGAAGCCTGCCTCCGGGGCGGTGGCATCGGAGAAGACCTGCACCTGGCTGATCCGGCCGTCGGCGCGGTCCACCGGGACCAGGCTTCCCGGCACCGCCGCGCCCGCCGGACCGCGCGCACCGGCATCCACGCCGCACGCCACGGAGCCGGGACCGGCCGCCCGCGCCGCCACGGGTCCCGCCACCACCCCCGCACAGGCGAGCAGCAGCGTTGCCGCACCCCGTACGAGCACTCGGCCCCGGCCGCCCCGCGGCCCCCTGCGTCCTGACTCCATCGGCTCCCCGCCCTCCCCGCCCTCCCCGGCCGGCCCGCCCGGCCGGGGAGCATCCTCGTGCCGCAGGACCGCTCCCCGCCAGCGCGCCTTTCCGGCCGCGGGCCCTGAGCGGGGCTACGACACGGGGGGCGGCGATGTACGGTGCCCGGTGCGAACGCCGGGCACGTCCCGGTGGTCGTGCACCAGGTGGACGGATACGAGGCAAGAGGTGTGGGCGATGGACGACGCGGCCGTGGTGATCCGTGCGTTGCGGGAGCTGGCGCGGGAGCGGGCGGACGAGGTCGAACTGCTCGACGGGTTCACGGACGCCGAGCTGGACGCCTGGCCGGTGGAAGTGCCGGACGACCTGCGGACCCTACTGCGGGAGATCGGCGGGGTCGAGACCGGGGACGAGCGGTACGCGTTCGGGCCGCGCGGCCGGCAGGTCTTCGAGGACGGCTACTGGACGCTCGGCGACCTGGACTTCGGCGAGGGCTCGCTGATCGTCGGCGCCGGGACGGGCCGGTGGGGGCCGGTGGTTGCCGTCTATCCCTACCGACAGGACGATCGCGAAGTCACGGTGGAGGCACCGGAGTTCCTCGGATGGCTGGCCGCCTTCGCGGCCCGCCTGACCGCCTGCGCGCCGCCGACCGTGCCACGGGTCTTCGTCGAAGCGGTGCCGAGCGTCGCGGTCGCGGAGGGCGCGGACGCGGAGCTGGCGGCCCTCGTCGGACCCGGCGACCCGCTCACCGATGTGGTCGACCTGCGCGAGCTGCCGCACTACCCGTGCGGGGTCGCTTGGGAGCCCTGCTTCTCCACCGCCTACGACACGGCCGACACCAGTGGCAGCGAGATCCAGTTCCGCCTGGCCGGAGACGGCCGGGCGCTGCTCCTGCGTTCCGTCGTGAGCGGGGACTTCCTCGGCCGCCCCGTGCGCCGCCCCACCCCGCCCGAGGACGCATCGCACCGCGCGGTGGCGGAGCTGCGTGAACTGGCTTCCCGCTACCCGGACTTCGTCGTACTCGACGCGGGCTGCGAGGAATCCTCCCTCGACGCCTGGCCCGTCCCGGTCCCCGAGGACATCCGGGTGGTGCTCCGCGAGATCGGCGGGGTCACCGTCACCGGACTGCCCCCGCTGCGCCTGCTGCCGGGTGCTCCGGAACTCGCGGTGGACCCCGAGCTCCACCGGATCCTGGGCGGGGACGGCACGTACTGGCCGCTCGCCGAGATCCGCTACGGGCGCGGCCGCGCGCTCGCGCAGGTCCGTATCGATCCGGCGACGGGGCAGTGGGGGTACGTGGTCTGCGTTCCCTCCGAACCGGATCGGCTCCGCGAGCATCCCGAGCTCAAACTGGTCGCGGAGTCACTGCCGGCCCTGCTGCTCGCCTTCGCGCGGCGGGCCCGGCAGGCCGCCGGGGCGGGACCGGGCGCGGCCCTGCGGGTCGCGGGCGACGGGGGCTGGCTGTTCCCGAACACCGGCGAGCCGTGGCCGCGGCCGGTGCCCGTGAGCGCCTGGGCGTCCTCGGCCGATCCCCTGCTGGTGGCGACGGCCGCGGCACTGCCCGACGGCGCGCACGCGGCCGACCTGCGGGAGGTGCCGATCCCGAGCGACCTCTGCTTCCACCGGGTGCGCGAATGGCCGTACGCGGCCCGGCTGGACCGGCTGTACTTCCCGGCGGGCGGGCGACTGGCCGCGGCGGTGCCGCTGACGGGCTGAACAGGGCGGCGGGCGGGCCCGTGAGCCCGCCTGCCTGACGCCTCGCCCGGCCTGCCCGCCCGCCTGACGCCTCGCCCGGCCTGCCCGCCCGGCCTGCCGGAGCGGGGCCGCGGTCCGTCAGGGCGAGTCCCCTTCTGTGCCCTCACCCTCCGCGGGCTCTCCCTCCGCGGGCTCTCCCTCCGCGGGCTGCCGCTCGGCGGCCGCCGCCCGCTCCGCCGTCTCGGCGACGCGTTTGATGCCCGCCAGCCTGCGGTCCCAGTCGGCGGCGAGCGTGGCCATCCACCGCGCCGTCGTGTCCAGGGCCGCGGGCCGTACCGTGTACCGGACTTCGCGCCCTACCCGGCTGCCGCGGACCAGGCCGGCGGCGTCCAGGACGGCGAGGTGCTTGACCACCGCCTGCCGGGAGACGGGAAGGTCTTCGGCGAGCGTCGTCGCCGTGACCTCGCCCCGTGCGGCGAGCAGGTCGAGCAGCTTGCGCCGGGTCGGGTCGGCCAGTGCGGAGAGGACGTCGTCCACCGCCTGGCCGGTGCCCGATCGTTCCTCGGTCACGCGGGCGGCTGCTCGGCGCGCTTCTTGAAGGCGTCGAGCACCTGCGGCCATCCGCCGGTGTTGTCCTCCAGCGCCTTGCCGCGCAGTTCCGCGGACCCGGCCAGCGTCGCGAACCCGCTCTCGACGACACGCAGCCGCGTCTTGTCGCCCTCCTGGGTCAGGGTGAACTCCACCAGGGTGCTGTTGTCCTCGCGCAGCTCCTGACCGGGGAACGCGCTGGCCCAGCGGTAGGCCAGGTACGTCGGCGGTTCGACTTTCTCCACGCGCACCGGGAAGTCGCCGTACTCGGAGTTCCTCGCCACGATCGACTCTCCTTCCCTGGCCATGGTGCCGGACACGCTCGCTTCGTCGGCCACCCAGAAGCCCGGCTCGGCCACCAGGGACCAGACGCGCTCCAAGGATGCCTCGATCAGGGTTTCGCGTTCGATTCGATCCGTGCTCATCAGGTGACTCCTTCGTCGCCGCCATTGGATGCAACTCCAGAGTTGCACATCGATCGATCTCGCGCAACCGAGGGGTTGCACCAATGGGGGAGACGATGATTCCGCGTGTCCGGGCAAGAAGAAGCGGGCCGCCGCCGGGCCCGCGACGCGTTCGACCGGCTGCACTCGATGACCGGTCCGTGACGTGCGTCGGGTCGTGACGTGGGCGTGGTGAGCCGTCGTCAGAGGCCTACGGCTTGATGTTCTGGTTCAAGTGGAACAGGTTTCCCGCGTCGTACTTCCCCTTGACCTCGACGAGGCGGTCGTAGTTGGACTTGTAGTTGGCCCTGATCCGGTCCTGGTCGTCGTCGGCCATGAAGTTGACGTATCCGCCTTCCTCCGAGTGCGGGGCGGTCGCTTCGTAGTAGTCGCGCACCCACCCGATGTTGGCCTCGTTGTCGGCGGGCTCGGGCCACATCCCGGCGATGACGGTGGCGAACGAGGCGTCCCGGTAGGCGAAGGCCGTTGCCTCCGGCGCGACGCGGTGGCAGGCACCGTTGATGGGGTAGATGTGGACCGTCGAGTTCACGGCCGGCAGCCGTGGCCCGTGCTGCCCGTGCGCCGCGATCGCGGCGTCGCTCAGCTCGGTCACGAAGTTGGCCTTCCAGTAGTGCTGGAGACCGGGCGGTACCAGTGCGTCGAAGGCGCTGTTGAGCGCGGGGTACGGCATGGGTCCGACGTGCTCGGCGACCACCGGCGCGAAGTCGTGGAAGGCCTGGAGGGCGCGCTGCCCCTCCTCCAGCGGTCCCGCCCAGCACGACACGATCAGGACGAAGGGGTCGCCGTGCCGGTCCTCCGGGATGAACGGGAGCGGCGGCGCCAGCTGGAAGGCGGGGAAGGCGCCGAGTTCCTCCGGCGCATCGGCGATGTACTCGCTGAAGGAGCGCAGTACGGTGGCTGCGTCTTCCGGTTCGAAGAGCATCGGCCCGCCGTAGATGTCCTTGACGGGGCTGAGCCGGAACTCGAAGGAGGTCACCGCGCCGAAGTTCCCGCCGCCACCGCGAAGTGCCCAGAAGAGGTCGTCGTTCTCCTCCTCGCTGGCGACGAGCAGCCGGCCGTCCGCGGTCACCACGTCGGCGGAGATCAGGTTGTCGCAGCTCAGCCCGAGTCCGCGGGAGAGATAGCCGATGCCGCCGCCGAGGGTGAGCCCGCCGACACCCGTGGTCGAGATGATCCCCCCGGTCGTCGCCAGACCGAAGGCGTAGGTCGCCGCGTTGAAGTCACCCCAGGTCGCGCCGCCTTCGGCGCGTGCCGTCCGGCGCCCGGGGTCGACGCGCACGCCGCGCATCCCGGACAGGTCGGCTACGACGCCTCCGTCGCAGGTGCCGAAGCCGGGCACGCTGTGCCCGCCACCCCGCACCGCGAGGTCGAGTTCGTTCTCGCGCGCGAAATCGACCACGGCCATGACGTCGCCCGCGTTGACGCAGCGCACGACGGCAGCCGGCCGCCTGTCGATCATGGCGTTGTAGACCACGCGCGCCTCGTCGTAGGCATCGTCGTCAGGGGTGGTGACCACCCCGCGGACACGTTCACGCAACTGCTCGATCGAGAGCTTTCCCATAGCGATCGCTCCTCGTGCCTGTATGCCGCCACGCGCCTGTCACCGAGCTCGGCTCCCTTTCACGCTACGCCGATGGCGCGAGGCCTCAACCCGAGACCGTGGAGGGCCGTCCCGTCGGCCCGCCGGTCCGCGTGCGCGGCCTGTCGTGCGCGCGATGACCGGTCGGCGGAACGCGTGACGCCCCGGACCGGGCGGTCCGGGGCGTCATCGTGGGCGTCGTCCCCGTCAGTCGAGGACGTCGGGGATCGGCTCGGTGTCACCGCGCTGCAGGGCGGTCTTGGAGCCGGCCGCCGGGCCCAGGGCCCAGTCGGAGAGCTTCATCGCGTCCGCGTAGCGCTCCTCGTCGTTCAGCAGGACTCCGATGACCGTCTTGCCGTTGCGGGTCACGGAGAAGACGAGGCACTTGCCCGCGGCCGTGCCGGTGCCGGTCTTGACGCCGATCGCACCCGGGAACGCGTATCCGGTCGGGCGGGGCTGGACCAGCAGGTTGCTGTTCGTCCACCTGGCGTCGGTCGAGGTGCCGCCGCTACTGATCGAGGTGGTCTTCACGAGCTTCTGGAAGGTACTGCTGCCCATCGTGTACTTGGTGAGCTTCGCCAGGTCGCGGGGGGTGGTGAGGTTCTTGCCGGTGGGCGAGATGCCGTCGAAGGAGTCGTAGACCGTGTTGGTCAGGCCCAGCTTCTTCGCCTTGGCGTTCATCTTCGTGATGAAGTCCGCCGTGCGGGCTGCCGTGGTCGGGCCCGTGCCGAAGGTGTCCGCGATCGCGTACGCGGCGTCGCAGCCCGAAGGGAGCATCAGTGCGTACAGCAGTTGGCGGACCGTCGGTGTGGCGCCCACTTTGAGGTGGGCCGAGCTCGCACCCTCCCGGGTGACGTAGTCCAAGTACTCCTGCTTGACGGTGACCTTCTTGTTGAGGTCGGCGCCCGGTGTGGTGATCACCACGACGGCCGTCATGATCTTCGTGGTGCTCGCCATCTGGCGCTTGGTGTCAGCCGCCTTGGAGGAGAGCGTGGCCCCCGTGGTGCCGTCCATCAAGAACGCGCCCGAGGCGGTGACCGGCGGCGCGGCGGCGGCCTGGGCCGGCGCGGTCGCGGTGAGGAGGGCTCCGGTGGCGATGGTGACGGCGAGTACGCCGCGTCCGCGGCGCATCAGATTGCTTATCAAGTCAGTTCCCGTGTTGGCTGAAGAATCCCCGAAGGGGCGGGGACACCGAGGTGTCCCCGCCCCTTCGGGAGCTTATGCGGCCGCGCGCCGCCCTCGGCGCACGCCGCCGCAGCGGGGTGGGATTGACCTGATTTCCCATGGTCCGGGCGATGTTGGATGCGGAGCGGTGAGGTCGGCTCGGCGCGGTGGGGCGAGGGCGGTGGGGCGCGGTGCGGTCCGCCTCGGTTCAGGCCCGGGCCCGGCCGGAGTCCGGGTCGGATGCCGCGTCGGGCGCCACCCGGTCGAGAAGGGCCAGGTCGCGGCTCAAGCCGTCCAGCCAGGCCATCGCGGCGAAGAAGACGGGGGGCGCGACGGCGGTCGCGCCGCCCGTGCCGGTCGGGGCGGGCGGCGCGGAGCGAGCGGACGGACTCGTCGCGCCGGCCGGATCGACCGGCACGGTGGCGTACGGCGGTCCGGCGACGCGGGCCGTGTCGCGCAGGCCCGCCGCCACCCGGATCCCGTACTCCCGGACGGTGGCGTCCTCGCGCGGCCCGGGCCGAGGTCCGGCCTGGGCGCCGAGGAGCCGCAGGTTGCCCCAGAGCACGTGGTGGCCGGCCATCATCGCGGCGTGCCAGTCCCGGCCGGGTCCGGCCGGGCGCTGCCGCTCGGTCTGGTACTGGGCGTAGGCGGTCTCCGCCATGATCAGCGAGTGCCGCACCCGCTGGTCGGCGCCCTCGGGTCCGGTCCGTCCCACGGCGGCCGTGATCGCCTGGACGTCGTCCGCGGCGGCGCGCAGCAATTCGGAGACGGCGCGCCTCAGCTCGTCGTGCGCACCGCGAGGCCAGGCCAGCAGCCCGCACACGCTGCCGATCACGCTGCCGATCAGTACGTCCATGAACCGGACCTCGGCCAGCTTCCAGGTGACGGGCGCCAGTTGGGCGAACGCCATGGCGATGACCAGCGTGAACATCGCCTGCGCCCAGCCGACTCCGCGGACCGGCCCGACGCAGAAGGCAAACAGCATCAGGGGCGGCAGCACCATCTCGTACACGACGTTCGCCTCCCCGGCCAGCGCCAGGACCGAGCCGGCCGCGAGGGCGCCCGCGCCGGTGCCGATCAGGGCCAGGCGGACGGTGGCCCGGGTCTGCACGGCGGTGGTACGGGTCAGGCTGAGGACCGCGAGCATCGCCCAGAACCCGTGCGGCAGGGAGACGAGTCCGGCGACGGCCCGGGCGACGGAGAGGGCCAGGCCGAGCCGGACGGCGTTCTGGAAGTGCACGGACCTGGGCCCGCCGTGCGCGGAGAACCGGATCCACCAGAGCCGGAGCGTGCTCTGCCGGGCGTACCAGAACCGGTCGGGCGGCTGCGGGCCGGATGCCGATCCCGGTCCCCGTGCCGATCCCGGTCCCCGTGCCGATCCCGCTTTCCGTGCCGATCCCGTTCTCCGTGCGGTCGCCGTGCCCGGTTCCGCTCCCGTGCCCGTGCCCGTGCCCGCGTCCGGTGTCGGCACCGGTTCGGGCGGCAAGGTCGCCGCGCGCCCCCGTACGGCGATCTCCGCGGCCCCGCGAAGGACCAGCGCGGCGTCCGCCACCTCGACGAGCTTGGCGTGCCGCAGCCCCGAGCCGGGCTCCGTCACGGACGTCCGGGCGAGGGAGGCGCGCAGGCTCCGCAGGGTGGCGGAGCCGGTCGCAGGCGTACGCCCCGCCCCGAGCAGGGCGGCGGTCCCGGCCGCCGACTCGCGTACGGCCCGTACGAGGTCCAGCCCGGCCGGCTCGGCCCGCCGGCCCGCCGGTGGCGGTGGCAGGGCCTGGAGGCAGCTGAGCAGGGTTCGGGCCGCGAGCCCGGTGTGGGTCAGCGCGCGCTCCCGCAGACCGGGCCCGGCGGGCCGTTCCGCCTCCGGGACCCGGGAGGGGCGCAGGGCCTGGGCGAGCTCCGAGGCCCGGGCGGTCTCCCCGTCGGGAAGGGTGTGGGGCGGCTCCTCCAGTGCGGCGGCGCACCGGGCGGCTTCGGCCGCGGCTTCGGCGGCCCGGTCGCGGTATCGGGGGACGGGCGGGTCGGGAAGCAGGAACGTCTCGGCGAGGATCAGCAGCAGGATGCCGGTAACGGTGCCGGTCAGCCGTTCGCCGAGGGTGTCCGGGGCGTAGGGCGGGAAGCTGGGCAGGATGTACAGCAGCTGGAGTCCGGGCGCCGCGCCCGCCGGGCGGGGTCCGGCCACCGCGCTGAAGGCCACGCCGAAACCGATGACCAGCATTCCGGTCACGGCGGCCCAGGTCCGTACGGAGAGCAAGGTCCCCACGACGACGAGCGCGCAAGCGGCGGGGAGCAGGCGGGCGATGAGGGAGGCCCGCTGGCGGCCGGTGCCCGGTATCCGCGACAGACCGCCCAGCGAGACGGCCGAGAAGAGCGCGTAGGTGGCGGTGACGGGCTGGTCCAGCCCGTACAGGAACCCGTAGAAGCCGGCGCAGGCGGCGAGGGTGACCCGGACGGCCCGGCGCGCGGCCGCCGGCAGGGGGCCGGTGCCCGTCCGCAGCTCCATGAGGGCACGCACCATCTCAGCGTCCCACGCACCGCCCCGGCCGACCTGCGCGGGCGTTGTCGCCCACCCTTCCCTACGGCGGATCAGCGGGTGTCAACAGCAGGGCCGGCAGGCGCTTCGCCCCTTGTGCGCCGCGGATCCGGACCGTCAGGGCGCACTCGTGAAGGAACGGCGGTAGGAGCGGGGCGGTACGCCGCGGCGCCGCACGAACTGTTCGCGCAGTACGGCCGCGCTCCCGTAGCCGACCCGCCGAGCGATCTCCTCGACGGGCAGGTCCGTGGTCTCCAGGAGTTCCTCGGCGCCGCTCAGCCGCAGGTTCCGCAGCCAGGCGTGAGGGGTGGTGCCGGTCGCGGCGGTGAAGCGGCGGGCGAAGGATCGCTTGCTCATCATGGCGCGCCGGGCCAGTTCGGCGACGGGGAGCGGCTCGTGGAGGTGCTCCCGGGCCCAGGCGAGCACTTCGGCCAGGCGCTCGTCCTCGCAGTCCTCGGGGACGGGGGCGGCCAGGTACTGGGCCTGTCCGCCGTCGCGGTGGGAGGGCAGCACCATGTCCCGGGCGACGGCGTTGGCCAGCGCGGCCCCGTGCTCCCGCCTCAGCAGGTGCAGGCACAGATCGAAGCCGGCGGCGGCCCCCGCACCCGTGATGATGCGGCCCTCGTCGATGTACAGGGCGTCCGGTTCGACGGTGACGTCCGGGTGGCGCCCGGCCAGCAGTTCGGCGAACCTCCAGTGGGTGGTGGCCCGTCGCCCGTCGAGCAGCCCGGCTTCGGCGAGCGCGAACGTGCCGACGCAGTGGGCAGCGACCAGCGCGCCGCCCTCGTACGCGGCCTCCAGCGCGCCGAGTACCGACGGGCCGGGCGGAGTGCGGAAGCCGGCCCCCGGCAGGGCGATCACCAGGTCGGCGGCGGCCAGCCGGTCGAGTCCGTGCGCGATCGCGAGCGGCACGCCGATGTCGGTGGGGACCGGCCCGGGCCGTTCGGCGCACAGGGCGAAGTCGAAGCCGGGCACCCCCTGCCCGTGCGGTCCGAAGACCTCGGTGACGATGCCCACGGCGAGCATGCCGACACCGGGAGGAACGTACGCGGCGACGGTGGTGAAAGGAGGCACCGGAGCAGTGTGGCACGGCGGCGCGAACGATGGCACGAATCCTGCGATCACTGGCAAGTGTGCCACTCGTGAGCGCTCGGACGGGGCGGCAGGATGACAGCCATGACGAACACGAAGACCGACACCGCGACCGACACCGCGACCGACACCGCGACCGACACCGAGACGGCGACCACGATGAACACCACCACCAACACCCCTGCCGGAACCGACACCGAGACCGGCATCCGGACCGACGCACCGCTCGGCCGCAGCGCCGTGTTCACGATCCTGACCACCGGCTACGTCGGATCCACCGGCCCGGGCGTCGCCGCCACCGTCTCCTACGTGTCCGATGCCGGCCGCCACGTGATCTTCGACCCGGGCATGGTCTCCAGCCGCGAGGACATCCTCGGCCCGCTCGCGGAACTGGGGCTCGGCCCCGACGACATCACCGACGTGGTGCTCAGTCACCACCACCCGGACAACACCATGAACGTCGGCCTGTTCGGCAAGGCTCGTGTCCACGACCACAAGGTGGAGTACCTGGGCGACAAGTGGAACAACCGGGACGCCGAAGGCTACGAACTGACCCCGTCGCTGCGGCTGATCCGCACTCCGGGACACAGCCTCGAGGACATCACCCTGCTGGCCGGCACCGACTCGGGCGTGGTGGCGTTCGCCGGCGACCTGTGGTGGCACTCGGCCGGTCCCGCCGACGACCCGGTGGCTCCGGACCGCGAGGTACTGCGCGCTTCCCGGCGGCGGGTGCTGGCCGCGGCGGACCTGATCGTGCCCGGGCACGGCGGCGCGTTCGAGGCCGACGGCAGCGTGCCGCTGTAGTCCGGCCCCGCCGCACCCGCCACAGGGGTATCGCCGGATATCCGCGCGGCGATACGGATTTGCCTCAACTCTGGCTATTCGTCGCTGAGTTGTCGTTGTGCTGATCTATGTTCTCTGGGGTCAACCGTTCGCCCCAGGAGGTCAGATTGCAGTCCAGGCGCTCCCTCGCCTTTCCCCGCGTGTTACGCAGGTCCCGGTTGCTCATAGCCTTCGGCCTCGGCTCGCTGCTGCTCGGTCTCACGCCGTGGCTCGGGGTCGCGAGCCCGGTCGGGGCCGGCCGCGCCCCGGTGCCCCGGCCCACGCCCGCCGACGGCGGCGCGGCAGTACAGTCCCCGCACCACGGCATCGCACCGGCGAACGCCATGGAACCCACGGCCCCGGTTCTCGACCGGGCCGGATGGACGGCCGCGGCGAGCGACGAGGAGACCGTCGCGGAGGACGGCCGCGCGGCCAACGTGCTCGACGGCGACGCCAACACCATGTGGCACAGCCGGTATGCCGGGACTCTCCTCCCGCTGCCGCACACCCTCACCATCGACATGCACCGCACGGCGGTGGTCTCCGCGCTCGTCTACCGCCCCCGCGCGAGCGGGGCCAACGGCCGCGTCGGTGAGTACACGATCAGTGTCAGTACGAACGGACAGGACTGGGGGAGCCCGGTCGCCACCGGCACCCTCGCGGACGACGCCGCCACCAAGACGCTCGGGTTCGCCCCGCAGGGGGCCCGGTTCCTTCGGCTGACGGCGCTCACCGAAGCCGGCAACCGAGGGCCGTGGACCTCCGCCGCCGAGATCAACCTGCTCGGCGACCCCGGAACCCCGGCGGCCACCGTCGACCTGCCCCGGACCGGATGGACGGCCGCGGCGAGCGACGAGGAGACCGTCGCGGAGAACGGCCGCGCGGCCAACGTGCTCGACGGCGACGCCGGCACCATCTGGCACAGCCGATATGCCGGCACCCCCGTCCCGCTGCCGCACACCCTCACCATCGACATGCACCGCGAGGCGGCCGTCTCCGCGCTCGTCTACCACCCCCGCGCGAGCGGGCCCAACGGCCGGGCGGGCGCCTACACCATCACCACCAGCACGAACGGCACCACCTTCGGCGCGCCCGTGGCCGTGGGCACCTGGCGGGACGACGACACCGTCAAGACCGCCACGTTCATCCGGACCGAGAACGCCCGCTTCGTCCGTCTGACCGTGACCACCGAGGCCGGCAACCGCGGGCCGTGGACCTCCGCGTCCGAGATACGCCTGAGCGGCCCGGCCGGCCCGGCCGTCCACGGCTCCTGGGGCAAGATCACCGGCTTCCCGCTGGTTCCCGTGGCCACCGCCGTCCTGCCGGGCGACAAGTTGCTCGCCTGGTCCGCCTACGCGGTCGACCGCTTCGGCGGCAGCAACGGCTACACCCAGACCGCGATCCTGGACCTGAAGACGGGCAAGGTCACCCAGCGGCGCATCGACAACACCGGCCACGACATGTTCTGCCCCGGCATAGCCATGCTGGCCGACGGCCGCGTGCTCGTCACCGGGGGCAGCAACGCGGAGAAGGCCAGCATCTACGACCCGGCCACCGACCAGTGGTCCTCCACCACCAGCATGAACATCGCCCGCGGCTACCAGGCCATGACGCTGCTCTCCACCGGCGAGGCCTTCGTCCTCGGCGGATCCTGGAGCGGAACCCCGGGTGACAAGGCCGGCGAGGTCTGGTCGCCGGACACCCGCACCTGGCGGGGGCTCCCCGGCGTCTCCGCCCTGCCGGCGATGACGGCCGACCCCGCCGGCGCCTACCGCGCCGACAACCACATGTGGCTGCACGCCACCTCGGGCGGCAAGGTGCTGCAACTCGGCCCGAGCAAGCAGATGAACTGGATCACGACCGCCGGCCAGGGCGGTATCACCGCCGCCGGCACCCGGGCCGACAGCCCGGACGCCATGACCGGCAACGCCGTCGCCTACGACATCGGCAAACTGCTCACGCTGGGCGGCTCGCCCGCCTACGAGAACACGCCCGCCACGCGGCGCGCCTACACCGTGAGCTTCACGGGCAGCCAGGTGGAGGCCGCCCGCACCGGCGACATGGGGTACGCCCGGGCCTTCAGCAACAGCGTCGTCCTGCCCGACGGCAAGGTGATCGTCTTCGGCGGACAGTCCTACCCGGTGCCGTTCAGCGACGCGACGTCGGTCCTGACCCCCGAGCTGTGGGATCCGGCAACCGGCACCTTCACCCCGCTCGCCACCATGGCGATCCCGCGCAACTACCACAGCGTGGCCAACCTGTTGCCCGACGGGCGGGTCTTCTCCGGCGGCGGGGGCCTGTGCGGAGACTGCGCGACCAACCACGCCGACGGGGCCGTCTTCACGCCGCCGTACCTGCTCAACGCCGACGGATCTCCGAAGCCGCGTCCCGTCATCACCGGAGGCGTGCCCGCCACGACGGCCCCCGGCACCTCGCTCACGGTGACGACCCAGGGCCCGGTGGCGTCCTTCGTCCTGGTGCGGTCCGCGGCGGCGACCCACTCCACCGACAACGACCAGCGCCGGGTCCCCCTCGTGTCGACCCCCGCGGGAACCGGGGCGTACACCGTGTCCGTACCCGCCGACACCGGCGTGGTCCTGCCGGGGACCTACATGCTCTTCGCCCTCGACGCGCAGGGGGTGCCGAGCACCGCCCGGTTCGTCACCGTCTCCTGACCCGCGCCCCGGGCCGCCCGAGCGGTGTCCGGTGCCCGAGCCCGGTCCGGCATCCCGCCGGGCCGGGCTCGCCCCCGTTCCGGCGGCGAGGGGGCGCCCGGTGGTCCTTGTGCCATCGACATGCGACCTACGGCGTAGGTGCGGTTACACCGGAAAGATGACAAATCATCGCTTTCGTTCCGATTGGATGGAAACCGAGGCGCCCGACGGGGGCGCCCGGACGGAGTGGTGATGAGTGCTCGGTACGCGGCCTGCTGTGCGATACCACTGATCGTGGTCGCGATCGGCTTGGCGGCGCTCTTCGGGGCGGCCCGGGTCGGCGGCAACCTCGGCAAGGCCTGGGCGATCACCTACACGGCGGATGTGACCGGATCGAGCGCGTACGGCTTCACGTACCAGGACACCGAGGGCCGCTACCCGTGGAAGGGCACCGGCCTGCGCGAGCACACCGAGGCCGACGCGGTCGGGGAACGGCGGGCGGAGGTCGTGATCGCCGACGGGAAGAAGGCCAAGGTCACGGTCACTCCCGCCAAGGGCGCGGTCGCGACCTGCTCGATCCTCCTCGACGGCCGCAAAGTACTCGCGAAGGGCACCTCGCCCTCGCCCGGCCGGCCGGCCGTCTGCGAGAGCGCCATCAGCCCGTGATCCCGGACGGCGGCCCCACCTCGCCGTCCGCCGCCGATGACCCGTCTCGCGGAGGCCGGGGGAGGGGACGCAAGTCCCGCCCCGGTCAAAGGCGTTGCGCGGGCCGCGAGGCGCGTGCGCCGGCCGCGGAGGGAGGCGAGTGGTTGTGGGACTACGACGGGGAACCCTTCGACGTGGTCTTCGCGGACACCTGGCCCGGCACGTTCACGCACCTGGAGCGGGCCTTGGCACTCGTGGCCCCCGTCGGAACGCAGGGTCGCCGGGCGCCCGCAACGGACGGTCACGAGAACGTTCCCGCAGCAGGCGCAGCAGGCGCAGCAGGCGCAGCAGGCGCAGCAGGCGCAGCAGGCGCAGCAAGCGCGGCAGGAGCATCGGGCTGACGCGGCCGGCGGAGAACCTCAGCCACCCGCCGTGCGCCGGGCCAGGGCGCGGCTTCCGCCCGCGATCGCGAGCGCGACGAGGACCAGGACCGCGGCGACCGCGAAGGTGACGCGCATGCCCGTCGCGACGGCCGCGGAGGGCGCCGTGACGACGTCCGTCGTCCCCGAGCCGAGTGCGAACACCGCGCCCATGACCGACGTGCCGGTGATGAGCCCGAGGTTGCGTGACAGGTTGAGCAGGCCCGAGGTGACCCCCCGCCGGTCCGGGGCGACGTCCGTCATCACGGCGGTGTTGTTGGCCGTTTGGAAGACCGCGTAGCCCGCGGTGACCACGACGACGGGGACGAGGTAGCCGGCCGCGCCCGGCGTTCCCGACGCCATCGACAGGACGACCGTACCGACGGCCATCGCCACGAGCCCGGCGACGGTCGCGCGCGGTGCGCCGAAACGGTCCGCGAGGCGCCCCGCCGGGACACCGGTCAGTGCGGCGACCAGGGGACCGGCCGACAGGACCAGCCCGACGAGCGCCTCACCGAGGCCGAGCGCACGGGAGAGGTAGAACGGGCCGACGACCAGCGTCGCCATCATCACCGTCGAGACGAGCGTGCTCATGACGAGGCTCGCGCTCAGCGCCGGATCACGGAACGTCGCCGGCCGGATCAGGGGTGAGGCCGCTCGTGACTGGGCGCGTACGAAGAGGGCGACCCCGAGTGCGGCACCCGCCAGGAGGGCGGCGTTGAGCACGCCGGAACCGCCGCGCCCGACCGTCATGGCGAGGGCGTAGGCCCCGAGCGCCAGAGCGAGCAGCAGCGTGCCCACGAGGTCGAAGCGGGCCCGGCCGGCCTTCGCGGGTCCCTGCTCCTGCTCCCGCTCCCGGTCGGCGGGCAGGTGGCGGAGGGCGAGGACGAGGGTCAGGACGCCCAGGGGGGCGTTGACGAGGAACAGCGCCCGCCAGCCGGGTCCGGCGATCAGTACGCCTCCCAGTGACGGACCGAGAGCGGTTCCGATCGCCGACATCGTCGCGAGCAGCCCCATGGCCCTGCCGGTCCTCGCCTGCGGGACGGTCTCGCCCACGAAGGCCATGGTCAGGGCCATCATGACGGCAGCGCCGAGGCCCTGCGCCGCGCGGGCGGCGATCAGTAGCCACAGCGAGGGTGCGAGGCCGCACAGGACCGAGGCCACCGTGAACAGGAGGATGCCGCCCAGCAGCAGCCGGCGCCGTCCGATGAGGTCACCGAGCCTGCCGACGCCGACGATCAGGGTGGTGACGGCGAGGAGGTAGGAGAGGACGATCCACTGGACTTGCTGGAAGGAGGCCGAAAACGCCTCCGCCAGCGTCGGAAGGCCGACGTTGGCGATGCTGGTGCCGAGAGAGGACAACAGCATCGAGAGCGACAGGGCGCTGAGCGCCCACCGGACCGAAGCCGTCGGCCTTCCCCCGTCGCCGGCTGCCGCGGTTCCCCGCTGTCCGGCGGTGACGGGTCTGATGGGACTCATGGTGGACTCCGTTTCCTGGTGACTCCCGCGGATCCAGCCCCTGCTCCCGAGGTCTACGCCCCGGCCGCCGGATCCGCTGATGTCCGGGAGCGTGGACCCGGCGAACGGCAGCGGCAACTCTTGTTGCCATTTCCGGGACGGCGGGATGGAATGGCGGCATGGACGAAACACCGCCCTACCGAGCGGTACTCGACGAGGTGGCCCCCCGACTGCGGCGGCTCCGCGCCCAGCGAGGCCTCACCCTGGCGGCCCTCTCCGAGGCCACCGGCATCTCCAAAAGCACCCTCTCCCGGCTGGAGTCCGGGCAGCGCCGCCCCAGCCTGGAGCTGCTGCTCCCGCTCGCCGGTGCCTACCGGGTGGCCCTGGACGACCTGGTCGGGGCGCCGGAGGTGGGGGACCCCCGCGTGCGGCTGACCCCGCACGCCCTGCCGAGCGGCGGATCGTTCATCCCCCTGACACGGACCCCGGGCCCTCTCCAGGCGTACAAGATGATCATCACCGACAGGGGCGGCGAACCGGACCACCGCACGCACGAGGGCTACGAGTGGCTGTACGTGCTCAACGGCCGGCTGAGGCTCGTCCTCGCCGACCACGACCTGGTCCTCGGCCCGGGCGAGGCAGCCGAGTTCGACACGCGCCTGCCGCACTGGTTCAGCAGCGCCGACGGCCGGCCGGTCGAGATCCTCAGCCTCTTCGGCAGGCAGGGAGAGCGCATGCACGTCCGCGCGAAGCCCAGGAGCGGCACCAGCACCTGACCGGCACCCCGAGCCGGACGCCGGGCACCCCAGCGGCGATGCGAAGCCGCCGACCGGTCACGGCGATCACGGTGCGTCGCCGCCTGCGTGGCGGTCCTCCGAGCGCGCCGCGAGAATGGAGGGGCCGCAGAGCGGGCGGCCGGGCCACGTACGGCATGTCCACGCGTGGGCACCGGGACCCGCCGATCACGTGGAGGGTTGATGCGCCCTTATCCGCCCATCGCCGAGCACGGCCTGATCGGAGACTTGCAGACCTGCGCACTCGTCTCCTCCGAGGGGGTGCTCGACTGGTTCTGCTCGCCGCGCTTCGACTCGCCCAGCATCTTCGCGGGCCTGCTCGACCACGACCGCGGCGGCTACTTCGGCATCACCGTGGACGCCCCCGGAGTCCCTGACGCGCAGGGGCCGGCACGCGGGGACGCCGACGTCGTCACCCGTCAGCTGTACCTGGCCGACACCGCCATCCTCATCACCCGCTTCCTCACCGCGGACGGCGTCGGCGAGGTCGTCGACTTCATGCCCGTCCCCGAGCAGCACACCCCCACGGACCGGCACCAAGTGGTGCGGTACATGCGCGTGGTACGCGGCACCGTGCGCTTCACGCTGGAGTGCCGTCCCCGCTTCGACTACGGCCGGGCACCGCACGAGCTCGTCCTGGACGGCTCCACCGCACGCTTCGACGGGCCGGGCGTGAGCGCATGCCTGCAAGCCGTCGGCCCCGTGACCCTGGAGGGCGACGGGCAGGACGTGCGCGCGGCCATCACCCTGCACGCCGGTGAGCACGCGGCCGTCGTGCTGACGGTCTGCGACGCGGGGAGCGAGGCACCGCCACCCCTCGGCATGGCCGAGCCGGTGCAGCAGTTCGTGGACGTGCGCCGCTTCTGGCACGACTGGATCGGCCGCTGCACCTACCGCGGCCGCTGGCAGCACATGGTCAACCGCTCCGCCATCACCCTCAAGCTCCTCACGTACGCTCCCACCGGCGGGCCCATCGCCGCGGCCACCATGGGCCTGCCCGAGCAGCAAGGCGGGGAGCGCAACTGGGACTACCGCTACACGTGGGTCCGCGACGCCTCCCTGTCGGTACGCGCCATGCGCGACCTCGGCTTCACCGACGAGGCCCACGGGTTCCGCCGCTGGTTGCAGCAACGGCTGCAGGCCGGCGGCGCCCCCAACGGCGAACCCCTGCAGATCATGTACCGCGTCGACGGCGACCCGCACCTCACCGAAGAGATCCTCGACCACCTGGAAGGGTGGCGCGGCTCGTCTCCCGTCCGCGCCGGCAACGGGGCCGCCGACCAACTCCAGCTGGACATCTACGGCGAGGCCGTCTACGCCCTCGCCGAATCCGGTCAGACCAGTGACGTCGTCGGCTACGACGCCTGGCAGCGCTCCGCGGGCGTGCTCGACTGGCTGTGCGACAACTGGGACCGTCCCGACGAGGGCATCTGGGAGACCCGCGGCGGCCAGAAGGACTTCACCTACAGTCGCCTCATGTGCTGGGTCGCCTTCGACCGCGGCATCCGCCAAGCGGTGGCCAACGCCCGTCCGGCGGACCTGACCCGCTGGACCGCCGTCCGCGACGCCATCATGGAACAGATCATGACCCGTGGGTGGAGCGCGGAGCGGCAGGCGTTCGTCCAGCACTACGGCAGCACCGTCCTGGACGCCTCCCTGCTGCTGATGCCGCTCGTCGGCTTCATCGCCCCCAAAGACCCGCGCTGGCTCTCCACCCTCGACGCCATGGACGCCGAACTGGTTTCCGACAGCCTGGTGTACCGCTATGACCCGGAGGCTTCTCCCGACGGTCTGCTGGGCTCCGAAGGCACGTTCTCCCTCTGCAGCTTCCACTACGTGTACGCGCTCGCGCGGGCGGGACGGCTCGAACAGGCCCGCTACGCCTTCGACAAGATGCTGACGTACGCCAACCACGTCGGCCTGTTCGCCGAGGAGATCGGCCCCACGGGGGAGCAACTCGGCAACTTCCCCCAGGCCTTCACCCACCTCGCCCTCATCACCGCCGCCCTCGCGCTCGACAGCGAACTCGACCAGCTCGCGAGGCCCGCGCAGTGAGAGCGGCGCGGATGACGTCCCGGACCTTCCCGCTAGCGGCCGGGAAGCAGGGGTGCGGGGTGCGTGGCCATGGTGCTTGACCTGCTTCTCATCGGCTTGGCCGTCACGCTCTTCCCCTTGCCGATCATGGCCTTCGTGCTGGTCGTCTCCGCACCCCGCGGAGTGCGGAAGGGGCTGGTCTTCGTCCTCGCCTGGCTGGCCTGCCTCGTGGTCGTCATCGCCGTCGTTCTGCTCCTCACCGGCGGGCAGCCGCCCCCGCCCCGTTCCCCGCCCTCCATCGCAGCCCTCGCCGCCACGCTGGTCATCGGTGTGGGTCTGATCGTCTACGGCGAGCACCGTCGCCGGCGCCGCCGTACCGCGACGAACGGGGCGCCCTTGGAGGAGCGGCAGCCGACTGCTTCCGCGACCTCGCTGTCGTCACGCGTGGACGACACCACCGGATGGTCCGCGGCAGCTCTCGCCGTACTCCTCCAGCCCTGGGGGATGGTCGGTGCCGCTGCCGCAACCGTCGTGCAAGCCGACCTCTCCCACACCGCGTCCTATCTGGCCCTGATGGGCTTCTGCCTCCTGGCCACCTCCAGCCTGCTGGCCATGGAGCTGTACATGGTGTTCGCGCCCGAGAAGGCCCAGCTCGCCCTGGCCGGCCTGCGCGGATGGCTCGAACGCCACAAGGACCCGGCGATCGTGGTCACCTGCCTCGCCCTCGGCCTGTGGCTCGTCGGCAGGAGCCTCTACCAGCTCACGGGATGACGGGCCGGCCAAGGAGCCGGACACGACTCACACGAGGGCGGCGGCGACCTGGGCGCCGTAGGTGTCGAGGCCCTCGGCTCCGCTGCCCGGCAGGCCGGTCAGGCCGGGCAGCAGGTCGCCGAAGGCATTGACCTCCGCGACGGCGAACCGCCGCCAGCCGACGGCGGGCAGCAGGTCGACGCCGACGCACAGGGTGCCGGGGAAGCAGGCCGCGGCCCGTTCGCAGATGTCCAGGGCGTCGGCCCAGCGGGGGCCCGCGGCCTCGACCACGGCGGACAGGTCGCCCCGGCTCCCGCCGAGGTGGAGGTTGGTCATGGGCGAGCGGCTGGTGCGGACCACGGCGTGGGTGGCCCTGCCGGCCACGACGACCACGCGCAGGTCGGCGGCACGGCCCCCAAGGGAGGCCTTGGGCCACCAGCGCTCCACGTGCAGTCCGTCCGGGGCCAGCGCGTCGACCAGCGCGGCGGTCTCCCGTTCGCTCGTGAGGCGGCGCACCCTCAGGGAATTGTGCAGGCGTCCGTCCTCGGCGGTCTCGACCGAGGTGGTGGCACGGATACGGCCCCCGCCGGCCCTCTCGACGGCGACGATGCCGGACGCGGAGGAGCCGTGGGCGAGCTTCACGAACACGCGGGGCATGCCGTGATCGTCCATGAGGGTGCGCACGTCGTCCCAGCCGCGCACCGGTGCGCCGCCGCCCGAGGTCGGGGAGCGGGGCACGGGTACCCCGGCGTCGTCCAGGGTGCGGTGGCAGCTGCGCTTGTCGAAGAGGACGGCCAGCTCGGCGGGGTCGTCGAGGCGTACGCCGCCGGTGAGGCTCAGTACGGCCGCGTTGAACCGCGCGAACCAGCGGGCACCCCCCTCCACGCGGGTGGGATCGTCCAGTCCGCGCAGGGCCCGGTCCACCTCGGGATTCTCCCCCGGCGAGTCGAGGCGGACGAGCTCGTCGGGAGCGAACGCGGCACCGCCCTCGCGCAGGACGGAGATCCAGGGCACGACGCGGGGCGCGGGCAGCCCGGCGTCGAGGACGGCCCGGGTGAACAGGGCGACGCGGCGGTTCTCGGGGTTGCCGACGACGGCCCAGCGCGGCGTGTGCTCCGTCATGACGGCCGCGCTACTCGCCGACGGCGACGAAGCGCCAGACATGGCCGTCCCACTCGTCCTCGTCCGCGTTGCCCCGGTCGAGTTCCAGTCGCACGCCGGCGCTCTCCAGGGTGTCGCGCAGGCGCTGCTTCAGCGGCTCGCTGAGGTAGTTGTGGTGGAGGTCGAGTGCCGTGAGGTGGGTGAGGGGCTGGCCGCCGAGCAGCGCGGTGCCGCCCTGGTCGGTGAGGACTCCCATGGACAGGTCGAGGGTCTCCAGGCGGGCCACGACGGGCGCGGAGGCCATGGCGGTGGCGATCTCGTCCTGGATGTCGCTGTTGCACAGCCCGAGGTGACGCAGGCTCGGCAGCCGGCCGCCGTCCATGATGGGTTCGAGGTCGCTCAGCGCGCAGTCCCCGCCGTAGTTCGCCGTGCCCAGCCAGAGGTCGAGGCGGCGCAGGGCGGGCAGGTCGCAGGCGGCGACGTCGCGCACCGCCCGGGCGGGCAGGCCGCCGGTCTGAACCGTGAGGGAGCGCAGCCGCTGGTGGGTGAGGGGAGGGATGACGAGGCCGGTGCCGCCGCGGACCCCGAACTCCTCCAGCTCGGGGAAGCCGTCGAGGAGCGGTCCGACGTCGCCCTGGCTGATCCAGGAGATCTCGCACTCCTCGGACTCCATGTCCCCGAGGAACAGGGCCCGCAGGGCGGGCAGTCGGTCGCGGGCGCCGAGGAGCGCGGCCATGATCTCCTCCGGGCCGCTGTCGTACGCGTCCTCCCACGCGCCGACCACGATCGCGCGGACGCGGGTGGTGTCGACGGCCGCGGTGAACCGCGCGAACGCCTCGGGCCAGCTCTCCTTCGCGTCGTAGGTGTCGCTGGAGACCCGCCACGCGACGGAGTCCGCCTCGGGCAGCCGGCCCAGGCCCTTCTCGTCGTCGTGACCCGGGAAGTCGTAGACGGGCAGTCCGTACGACTCCCGCAGATGGCTCGCGTCCCTCATGTTCCCGCCGTTCCTCGCCTGTCGTGTCCGCCGCGTTGCCGTCCCCGGTGCGTGCCGGGTCCGGTGGTCCGCGCCGGTGTGCCGCGTCAGCGCCGCTCGCAAGTTGTAGCAAGCGGCGCTGACAACGGCCGCGGCAGGGGCGGTCGGAGAGCTGTTGTCAGACCCCCGCCCTAGCGTGGGAAACGACGCGGCGCACCGGGCGGCGCGCAGGAGGGGGACCGCATGTACCGGCAGGGAGACGTACTCATCGTGCCGCTCGAGGAACCGGCGGTGCCGTCCCGCGCCGCTGACACGCCCTCGGAGCCGCGGGACGGGCGCGGGCGGCTCGTCCTGGCGCTGGGCGAGGTGACGGGGCACGCGCACGCCGTACTGGGGCCGGGCCGACTGGTGCGGGAGCCGGGTCCGTTGGCGCCCCTGCTGCTGCATCTGCCCGACGGGGGGCGGGTGGTGCACGAGGAGCACGCCGCGATCGTCCTGCCGAAGGGCTGGTACCGGGTGGTGAGACAGCGGGAGTACGTGCCGGGCTCGGTGCGGATCGTGGCGGACTGACGCGTGGAGAGGGCTGGGGCGGCGGCGGGCATGACGGGGATGACGGAAGTGGCGGACATGGCTGAAGTGACGGAAGTGGTCGGCGCGTTCCACGGGGTGGACGTGTGGCGGGGGGTCGCGGCGGCGACCGGACCGGCGGACCGGGCGGCAGCGGAGGCGGGCGTACTACTCGGCTACCGCGCGGCTGGGCTGCCCGAACCCGAGCGGGTGGTGTGGGCCGACTCGCCCCTGGCCGCGATGGGCCTCCTGGGCGATCAGGACGGCCCGTGCGGGACGGACGTCCGGGGGCGGAGCGTGCGGGAGGAGGTCCGCAGCGCGCCGTGGGCGGCCGAGCGCGCCCGCTTGCACGAGGGGCTGGGCCCCCTGGGCTGGGGCCGGAGGTGGGCCCTGACGGGAGCCCGGCTGTGGGAGAACACCGAGCGGCTGGCCGGCCGCATCCGCACCGGCCTCGTCGAGGAGCTGGCCGAGGACGCCGCCGGGGAGGCGGAGGTCCGGCTTCTGCTCCTGGACGCCGTGCTGGGCCAGCACGACGCGGCGTGGCTGTCCGCCTTCGACACGGGCGCGGGAACGGAGCTGGAGGGGCTCGCCGAGGTGGCCCGGGCGGCGGGCTGGTGGTGGCCGTACGAGCGGCTGGCCGTCCTGTGCGAGCGCCCGTCGGTGCTGCACCGGGACGAGGCGGGACGCCTGGACCGCGGAGACGGCCCCGCCCTCGCGTTCCCGGACGGCTTCGCCCTGTACGCGTGGCGCGGGATGCCCGTGCCCGCGGATTTCCTCGCCGGGCTGGAGGCGCTGACGCCCGAGCGCATCCGGGACGAGGAGAACGCGGAGCTGCGCCGGGTGATGCTGGAGCACTACGGCTACGAGCGCTACCTCGCCGAATCGGGTGCCGAGCCGGTGCACCGGGACGCGACGGGCGTCCTGTGGCGGATGCCGCTTCCGGGTGACGAGGACGTCGTGATGGTGGAGGTGGTCAACTCCACGCCGGAACCGGACGGCACGAGCCGCACGTACTGGCTGCGGGTGCCGCCGGACACGCGGACCGCGAGGCAGGGGGTGGCGTGGACCTTCGGGCTCGACACGGAAGCGTACGCGCCGCTCCGGGAGACCTGACGGGCCCGGCCCCCGGCGCCGGCGCGCCGGCCATACGGCACCGCACGGCATCCAGGGCTCGCAGGGGTCGGCCGGGGCCGCACCCCGGCCGGGGTGCGGCCCCGTCGCAGCCTGGATGGCCAGACCGCACCCCGTACCAGGCTCCTACCCACGTTCGCGCCGTCCATGGCCGTGTGCGGGCACGGCCGGAGCGGAGCGGCCGCGGACGGACGCCGCGGCCGGCTCAGGGGCGGAAGCGGAGCGGGTGATCGGCCGGTACCTCGACGACGGCGATGTGCACGCCGTCCGGGTCGGCGAGCCACATCTCGATCAGGCCCCAGGGCTCGCGCAGCGGGGGCCGCAGCACCTCCGCGCCGCGGGCGCGCAGTTCCTCGTACGCCGCCTGCGCGTCGGCGACTTGGAGCCACAGCCGCATCCCGGGCGCGGGCGGTGCCTCGGCACGTCCCGAGAGCTCGAGGAAGCCGCCGCCGAGGAAGTAGACCGTGCCGCGCTCGGGGCCGGTGCCGAACTCGCGGTAGACGGCGAGGCCCAGGACGTCCCCGTAGAAGACGCGCGAGCGCTCGGGATCAGTGGGGCGCAGCAGAACCCTGCTGCCCAGTACGTGCACCATGGCCGGACCTTCCCTCACCCACGGCCCGAAGGCAACGGCACGCCGTCCTGCGCGGGAGCCGCGCCGGGGCCCGCGCCGCCCTCGTCCTGCCGGATCGCGGCGGTCCTCACCGGCGCGGGCCCGCTTCGAGGACCGCCAGGACCCGGTCCGGGGTGAGGGGGAGCTCGCGGATCCGGTGGCCGCTCGCGTGGTGGAAGGCGTTGCCGACGGCCGCCGCCGTACCGACGATCCCGATCTCGCCGATGCCCTTGCTGCCCATCGGATTGAGGTGCTTGTCGTGCTCGTCCACCCAGTGCACCTCGATGTCGGGCACGTCGGCGTGCGCGGGGATGTGGTAGGAGGCGAGGTCGTTCTCGGCGAAGTCCCCGAAGGCGGGGTCCACGGTGCTGTGTTCGGTGAGGGCCATGCCCAGTCCCATGATCATGCCGCCGACGAGCTGGGAGCGTGCGGTGAGCGGGTTGAGGATGCGGCCCGCGGCGAAGACGCCCAGGAGCCGCCGGACCCGGACCTCGCCGGTGACGGTGTCGGCCTGCACCTCAGCGAAGTGGGCGCCGAAGGCGTGCCGCGCGAACGGGGACTTCTGCTTGGCGGAGGCCGTCGTATCCGCCGGGACGGACACCCCGGCCTCCGGGAGCGGTCCGGTGCGCCGGGCGAGGAGGTCGAGGAGGCTCGTACAGGCGTCGTGGACCGCCCAGCCCCAGGAGGCGGTGCCCGCCGAGCCGCCGGCCACCGAGCCCTGCGGCAGCGCCGAGTGTCCGATCTCCACCGCCACCCGGTCCAGGGGGACCCGCAGCGCGTCGGCGGCGATCTGCGCGAGGACGGTACGGGCGCCGGTGCCGAGGTCGGTGGCGTTGGTCTGTACGAGGTACGTGCCGTCCGGGAGGGCGTGCGCCCGCGCGGAGGAGGGGGCGATGTACACCGGGTAGGTGGCGGAGGCCACCCCGGTGCCGATCAGCAGCGGGCCGTCCCGTCGGGGTGTGCGCCGGGCCTTCCAGTCGAAGCGGGCGGCGCCCTCGCGCAGGCACTGCACCAGATGGCGGCTGCTGAACGGGTGCCCGGAGTCCGGTTCGGCGTCGGGCTCGTTGCGGACGCGCAGCTCGACGGGGTCCATGCCGAGGGCGTCGGCCAGTTCGTCCATGGCCGATTCCAGGGCGTACATGCCGGGGCACTCGCCGGGTGCCCGCATCCAGGAGGGCGTGGGTACGTCGAGCGGGACGACGCGGTGGGTGGTGAGCAGGGCCGGGGTGGCGTACATGACGCGGGCGGGGACGGCGGCCTGTTCCACGAACTCGCGGACGCGGGAGGTGTGGGTGGTGGCCTCGTGGGCGAGGGCCGTGAGGGTGCCGTCCGTACGGGCCCCCAGGCGCACGCGGTGCAGGGTGGGCGCGCGGTGGCCGACCACGGCCGGGAGGTGGCGCCGGGGCAGGGCGACGGTGACGGGGCGGCCGGTGTGCCGGGCGGCCATCACGGCGAGGACGACGTGCGGGCGGGGGGTGCCCTTGCAGCCGAAGGCGCCTCCGACGTGCTCGGAGACCACCGTGACGCTGTCCTCGGGCAGTGCGAAGAGCGTGGCGAGGGTGGAGCGTACGAGTCCGGAGCCCTGGCTGGAGTCGTACACGGTGAGGGTGCCGTCGGCGTCGCCGTCCGCTCCCGGGGCGGTGCCGGGCTCCCAGAGCGCGGTGGCGGCGTGCGGCTCCATGGGGTGGTTGTGCAGCGGCGGCACGGTGTACGCGCAGTCCACCCGGACCGGCGACGCGGCGAAGGCGGCGGCCGCGTCGCCCCGTTCGCGGTGGGCGGGGTAGCCGCCGTTGACCTGTTCGGGGGTGTAGGCGTCCGGGTGGCCGGTGTGCAGGACCGCGTCGTGGGGCTCGGTGTCGTAGGTGACGCGGACGGCCGCCGCCGCGGCGCGGGCCGCCTCCGGGGTCTCGGCGACGGCCAGGGCCACGTACCAGCCGCGGTGGGGTACTTCGGGGTTCTGGAGCACGAGGAGGGTGGGGTCGTCCGCGGGGCCCAGCCTGGGCGCGTCGTACGGGGTGAGGACGGTGAGGGCGCCGGGCAGCGCGAGGGCTTCGGAGGTGTCGACGGCGGTGACGCGTCCGCGGGCGACGGTTGCCGGTACCGGCCATCCGTACACCCGCCCGGGCGGGGCGTGCTCGGCCGCGTAGAGCGCCCTTCCGGTGACCTTCTCCGGGCCCTCGCGGCGGGTGGCGGGGCTGCCGAGGGCGGGCGCCGGGGCGGCGGGGCTGGAGTCCATGGCGGGTCCTCGCGATCCGGGAGGGAGTGGGGCGGAGGGCTGGTCGGGAGGGGGCGCCCGGGAGGGCCGCCGCTCGCGGGCGCCGGGGAGGTTCAGGGGCCGGCGCCACGGGCGGGGGGTTGCGCCACGAGGGAGTTCAGCACGTCGCAGGCGAGATTGCGGGCGAGGACCACCTTGAAGGCGTTGTCGCGCAGCGGCTCCGCCGCGGCCAGCTCGGCCTCGACCGCCTCCCGTACGGCGCTCTCGGTGGGCTCGGCGCCCAGCAGCCGCTCCTCGGCGGCGGTGGCGCGCCAGGGCCGGTGGGCGAGCCCGCCGAAAGCGAGCGCGACATGGCGCACGCGTCCCTCGGCGATGTCGAGCACGGCGGCGACGGAGGCGAGCGCGAAGGCGTACGAGGCGCGGTCGCGGGCCTTGCGGTACCGCGAGGGCAGGCCGGCGCGCTCCGGGGGGAGCGTGAGCGCCGTGACGATCTCGCCGGGCTCCACCACGGTGTCCCGTTCGGGGTGGTCGCCCGGGAGCCGGTGGAACGCGGTCGCCGCTACGGAACGGACGCCGTTCGGGCCCTGGAGCTCGACGGCCGCGTCGAGCGCGGCGAGCGCCACCGCCATGTCGGAGGGGTGGGTGGCGACGCACCGCGCGGAGTGGCCGAGGACGGCGTGGTCGCGGTTGACCCCGTCGCGTGCGCCGCAGCCGGTGCCGGGCTCCCGCTTGTTGCACGGTTTGGCCACGTCCTGGAAGTAGGGGCAGCGGGTGCGCTGGAGCAGGTTGCCGCCGGTGGTGGCGACATTGCGCAGCTGGGCCGAGGCGCCGGCCAGGAGGGCCTGGGACAGGGCGGGGTAGCGGGCGCGGACGAGGGGATGGAGCGCGAGGTCGCTGTTGCGGACCCCGGAGCCGACGCGCAGGCCGCCGTCCGTGGTCTCCTCGACGGAACCGAGCGGCAGACCGGTGAGATCGACGAGGGTGTCGGGGACCTCGACCCCGAGCTTCATGAGGTCCACGAGGTTGGTGCCGCCGCCGAGGTAGCGGGAGCCGGGCCGCCCGCCGTGGGCGGTGACGGCCTCCGGGACGCTGCCGGCGCGCACGTAGGCGAACGGCTTCACGCGACCACCTGTCCGTTGCCGGGGCCCTTCGCAGGGGTGGCGTCCGCGGCCGGGGAGGAGTCCGCGGCCGGGTCGGCGCCTTCCGAGGCCGCCACCACGTCCCGGACGGCGTCCACGATGCGGGGGTACGCGCCGCAGCGGCACAGGTTGCCGCTCATCGCCTCGGCGATCCCGGTGCGGCTGAGGTCCGCGGCCGCCGGGTCGGCGGCGGCCTCGGCGAGCAGGCCGGCGGCGGAGCAGAGCTGTCCGGGCGTGCAGTAGCCGCACTGGTAGGCGTCCCGTTCCAGGAAGGCCTCCTGCAGGGGGTGGGGTCCCCGCGTGCCGTCGGCGAGTCCTTCGACGGTGGTGACCCGGGTGCCGTCGTGGGCGACGGCGAGCAGCAGGCAGCTGTTGGCGCGCCGCCCGTCGACGAGGACGGTGCAGGCGCCGCACTGGCCGTGGTCGCAGCCCTTCTTGGCGCCGGTCAGGCCGAGGTGCTCCCGCAGCAGGTCCAGGAGCGTGACGCGGTGGTCCACGTCGAGCTCGTACCGCCGGCCGTTCACATGCAGCCCGACGCGGGAGCGGGTCTCCTGGATGGGATGCGCCACGGTTTCCCCTTTGTCATGGAGTGTGGAGGTACCTCCTCTCGGATAACCGGTCGGAGCGGATCTCACACCTCATGTGTGCGGCAAGCGGGTGCCCGGGCCGGTCGTGCGGCCCGGCGGTGGCTCACCTCACCGGCCGCGTCACGGCTTCCGCGGGGGCCGGATCAGGCGGCGGACGGACTCCACCACCGTCTCGCGGTGGTGGGCCAGCCGCGCCGGGGGCCAGGTGGCGCCGGGCCCTCCCGGCGCCACGCCCCCCACCGCGCCCGTCCAGGCCCCGGCCAGGCCCATCACCAGCGTGAGCAGGTCCGCCGGATCGAGCGCCGGGTCGATCAGCCCCGCCTCCTGTGCCCGCTCCACCGCCGCGATCTTGCCCCGGTAGGCCTCCGCCTCGGCGTCGGTCGAGCCGGGCTGTTCCAGCTGCTTCCACTGCACCAGCCGCATCAGGTCCGGCCGTGCCACCAGGTGGTCGAAGACCGCGCCCGCGTATCCGGGCAGGTCCTCCGCGTCGAAGGGCACCGACTCCGAGCCCGTCTCCAGGGCGCGCCGGAGCACGGCGTCGAACAGCTGCTCCTTGTTGCCGTAGTAGACGTAGATGAGCCGCTTGTTCGCCTGGGCGGCCTCCGCGATGCGGTCGACGCGCGCCCCGGCGATGCCGTACGCGGCGAATTCGGAGAAGGCCGCGTCGAGGAGGCGTGCCTTCGTTGCGCTGGAATCCCGTGCCATACGTGGGAGCCTAGCAAGTAACTATCTAGTTATTGACAAGCTGTGCAGGCGTGGCGCAGACTCAAACTATCCAGTTAGTTACTTACTGACTCACCGCCCTTGAACCAATGGAGGACACCATGGAGATCCGCGCACTGGGCGCCCAGGGACTGAAGGTCGGCGCCGAGGGCCTCGGCCTCATGGGCATGAGCGCCCACTACGGAGCCACCGACGAGACCGAGTCCCTCGCCACCATCGACCGCGCCCTCGAACTGGGCGTGACCCTGCTCGACACCGCCGAGGGCTACGGGCCCTTCCACAACGAGCAGCTCCTCGGCAAGGCCCTCGCCGGCCGCCGCGACGCCGCCGTGATCGCCACGAAGACCGGCGTCGAATTCACAGACGACGGCGCCTTCCGGGGCCACAACGGCACCCCCGAGTACATCCGCCGCTCCGCCGACCGCTCCCTGCGCCACCTCGGCACCGACCGCATCGACCTGTACTACCTCCACCGCGTCGACCCGAACGTGCCGATCGAGGAGAGCATCGGCGCGATGGCCGAGCTGGTCGCCGCCGGCAAGGTCGCCCACATCGGGATCTGCGAGGCCGCCGCGTCCACCATCGCCCGGGCCCACGCCGTCCACCCGCTGGCCGCCGTACAGACCGAGTACAGCCTCTTCGAGCGCGGGATCGAGCACGACGGCGTCATGGACACCCTGCGCGAGCTCGGGATCGGGCTCGTCGCCTACTCGCCGCTCGGCCGCGGGTTCCTCTCCGGAGCGGTGACCAGCCCGGACGATTTCGCCGCCGACGACTTCCGTCGAACGGACCCCCGCTTCCAGGGCGAGAACTTCGACCGCAACCTGGCCGTCGTCGACCAGGTCCGCCGGCTCGCGGCGCAGAAGGGGGTCACCCCCTCGCAGCTCGCGCTCGCGTGGACCCTGGGCAAGGGCGCGGTTCCGATCCCCGGGACCAAGCGCCGCCGCTATCTGGAGGAGAACGTCGCCGCGACGGCGGTCACGCTCACCGACGCCGACCTGGCTTCCATCGACGCCGTCGCGCCGCACGGCGTGGTCTCCGGGGACCGGTACGCGCCCGAGCTCATGACGTCACTGAACGGCTGACGCCACCCGCCGCGGCATGCCGGGCACGCGGGGCGGCGCGGCCCGCACCGCCCGGCAGGGCCGGGGCTCAGCTCGGGGCGGGGGACAGCACCACGAAGTCGGCGTTCGACGGGTCGAGGCAGACGGCCAGCCGGCCGACGCCCTCGACGTCCTGGGGCCCCACCTGCACGCTGCCGCCGTTCCCGGTGACCTCGGCGACCGCGGCGTCGCAGTCGGCGACGGCGAAGACCGGATGCCAGTACGGCCGACCCTTCGCCAGGGCGAGGTGCTCCGCGGGCATCTCCATGACGCCGCCGTGCATCCGCTCCTCGGGCAGCCCGGCGGGGGCGACGAGAGCGTAGGAGCCTCCGGCGCCCGGCAGGTCCATGTCGCTGAACCGCCAGCCGAAGACACCACTGTAGAAGTCCTTGGCGGCCGCCGCGTCGCTCGTGTAGAGCTCCGTCCAGAACAGCGAACCCGGCTCGTCGACCAGTTCGACGCCCTTGCTCTCGCCCGGCTGCCACACGGCGAACTGGCCGCCCAGCGGGTCGCTGTACTGCGCCATGCGCCCCCAGGCGTCGAGGTCCCTCGGTGCCACCCGTACCGTGCCGCCGGCGCGCTCGACGGCCCGGGTCGTGGCGTCCGTGTCCGCGACGCTGTAATAGACCATCCAGGCCGGACGGGCTCCCTCCTCGGTGAGCTTGCCCAGTCCCGCGACGATCTTGCCGTCCTTGCGGAACATCCCGCCTTCCATGTCCTCCCCCTCGCCCATGGACTCGTAGTCCCACCCGAGTACCGCGCCGTAGAAGGCCGCGGCGGCCCGGACGTCGGGGGAACCGAGATCGATCCAGCAGGGGGAGCCGGGGACGAAGTCAGTGGTGATCATGGGTGTGCCCTTCCACGCGGCCAGTACGGCTCAGCGTGCCACCGGACGGCGGCGCCCGCCCCCCGACCGGTCCCGCCGCGCCATCGGGGTCCCGCGGCTCCGGACGGCGCCTGCGGCGGTACCCCACCCCGGGCCCGAGGTGCCCGGGCCCGTCGACGAGCGGGGCGCAGTGGGTACAGAGTGGTCGTCCGCACGTCCCCCGCATCCGACAGCACCACTGGACCCATGGAGTTCCGCTGTGGCCACGGCCTCTCAAGCACCGGGGACGGCGCCCGCCGACCCTTGCGCCGTCCGGATCGAACGCGACGGCCCCGTCTTCACGGTGATCCTCGGCCGCCCCGCCGTCCGCAACGCGGTCGACGGTCCGACGGCGGCCCGACTCGCCGGTGCCTTCCGCGAGTTCGAGGACGACCAGGACGCGTCCGTCGCCGTGCTGTGGGGCGAGGGCGGTACGTTCTGCGCGGGCGCGGACCTCAAGGCCGTCGGCACGGACCGCGGCAACCGGGTGCTGGCGGGGGGCGACGGGCCGATGGGCCCCACGCGGATGAACCTGACCAAACCGGTGATCGCCGCGATCAGCGGCCACGCGGTGGCCGGCGGGCTCGAACTGGCCCTGTGGTGCGATCTGCGGGTCGCCGAGGAGGACGCGACGCTCGGAGTGTTCTGCCGCCGCTGGGGGGTGCCGCTGATCGACGGCGGTACGGTGCGGCTGCCGCGCCTGATCGGCGAGAGCCGCGCGATGGACCTGATCCTCACCGGCCGACCGGTGTCCGCCGCCGAGGCCCACGCGATCGGCCTCGTCAACCGCCTCGTGCCGCCCGGGGAATCCCGTCGGGCGGCGGAGCGGCTCGCCCACGAGATCGCCGGGTTCCCGCAGTCGTGCCTGCGGCACGACAGGCTCTCCGTCCGGGAACAGCACGGTCTGGACGAGCGGGAGGCCCTGGCCGTCGAGTACCGGCACGGCCTCGTCCCGCTCACCGCGGGGGAGACCCAGGCCGGCGCCGACCGCTTCGCGGGCGGCGCCGGCCGCCACGGCTCCTTCACCGGCTGAGACGTGTCGCGGGGTCGTGCTCAGTCGACTTGCAGCTCACCCATCCGGCTCCAGCCGGTCGCGCCCTCGATGGTGGTGCTGACGATCTCCGGCGTACGGGTGACCAGGGGCCGCATGGTTTCCAAGGCGGCGCGGAAGTGGTCGGAGGAGACGTGCGCCTGCGCGGCGCCGTCCTGGAACGCCTCGACGAGGACGTAGGTGTCCGGCTCCTCCAGGCTGCGGGACCACTCGAACCACAGGTTGCCGGCTTCGGCGCGGGTGGCGTTCGTGAACTCCGCGACCTTCTCCGGCCACTGGTCGACGTACTCGGGCTTGACGGGGAATTTGACCACGATGAAGATCATTCGAACAGTGTAGGAGCCGCGTGGGCGCCCCGCCGGAGCCGCGTCCACCCGCTCCTTCGGTGTCGCCCGCGCAAAGTGTGTTCGAGGTCGCCCGGTTCCGGCTGGTGCGGTGGTGTGACGGGCTGTCGTGGGCATCGGGGTGCGAGACGCGCGCTGACGGGGTATGCCTTCGCCACGGATCGAGTGGGGTGGCCGGCTTGGGGGTGCCGTGGACGCTGAGAGTCGTGCTCACGCCGGACGGCGCGGTCCGGAGATCGTTGGTGTCGGGGCGCTGAACGTCGACTACATCGCGAGCGCTTCACGGCTGTCGGCGCACATGGCGGAGCAGGTCTCCGAGTCCACCGCGCGCTTCGAATGGAACACCGAGGGCCCCATCGACGAGGTCGCGATATCCAAGGCGATCGGCAGGCTCGGTGCCGCGTCGCTGGACGCTTCGCTGGGAGGCTCCGCCTGGCTGACCGTCTTCACGCTCGCCCAGATGCGTCTGGGCTTGTCCTTGGGCTACGTCGGAGTGGCCGGGCGCATCGAAACGCCCGGGCTCTCGTTCGTACGCCAGATGGACCTCTTCGGGATCGACCGGCGCTGGGTGGCGCGCAAGCCGCAACGGCTCGCGGGGGTGTGCCTGTCGTACCTGGAGGACGTCGAGCGGGTGATGCTCACCCATCCCGGGGCCAACTACCTGATGGCCGAGCACCTGACACAGAACGGCGAACAGATCGCCCGGTACCTCGCGCGGGCACGGATCGTGCACGTCACGTCGTTCCTGGACGACCTGACACCGCCGGTACTGCTCGAAGTGCTGTGCCGCGCACGCCGCATCAACCCCGCGCTGCTGCTGAGCTTCGACCCGGGCTTCGCCTGGGCCGAGAACCGGAGCGAGGCGGTGGACGGCATCCTCGCGCTCAGCGACCTGCTGTTCGTCAACCACAGGGAGTTCAAGGCCCTGGGTGAATACGCCCTCGGGGAATCGGACCAGGTCCTCTCCCAGCGGGTGCTGGCCAGGTGCAGCCCCAGTTGCGCCGTGTTCGTCACCAAGCGGTACGACAGCGTGGAAGTCTTCCGCACCGCGCCGACGGGAGTGCTCGCCCAGCGCTTCCAACTGCGCCGGCCGGTACGGGAGGGCGCCATCGAGGACGCGACCGGGGCCGGCGACGTGTTCTCGGCGTCCGTCATCGCCGCGCTCGCCTCCACCCGGCTCCAGGCGGAGCTCGGATCGTTCCTGGGGCTGAGCCTGTCACGCCTGCGGGCCGGACAGGCCCACACCGGCGCGCCCGTGCTGCCGGTGCTCGGCCGTGAGGGCTTCCTCCAGTCGACCGAGGCGCTGACCGGGCCCAGCACCCGTCCGGGGGCCGTTCTCGTCGCCCACGACGCGGACGCCGAGTGGGACGCCTTACGGACGTTCCTGGAGGACGACTGCCGTCTGACGGTGCACACCCTCGACCACCCGCGCGGCCAGGACGCCCGCTACCCGCAGCTGATGCGCGAGCAGCTGGGCCGCTGCGCCTTCGCGATCTGCGTCCTGTCGGCTTCCAGGGTGATGGCGGCCGGCCAGCGGCGCGCCAGCGAGAGTGCTGTTCACCAAGTCGGCGTCTTCCAGGGCTACTACGGTTTCGGCAAGGTCGCCATCCTGGCGGAGGAAGGGTGTGAGGCGTTCTCGAACAACGCCGGCCTGATCCGTCTGGACTTCCCTCCCGGCCGGATCAGCACGACCTTCGTGGAACTGGAACGCATGCTGGTCAGGGAACAGATCCTGGCCCGGGGAGGACACCCGCATGACCGCTGATCCGACGAACCGACCGCGGACCGGCTTCGCCCTGGACGTGGTCGGTATCGGGGCGCTCAACCTCGACTACATCACCCACGTCGACAGGACCGCGAGCCCGGACCGCCGGCCTCTCACCGCTCGCATCGCCGAGCTGCTCGACGGCGAGGCACCTGTCCCCGAGTGGGGTACGGAGACCGCGGTGGACGAGGCCACGGTCTTCGCGGCGCTCGAAGCGATCAACACGTCCACGCTGCAGACCTCTCTCGGCGGGTCCGCCTACAACGCGGTCAACGTCCTCGCCCAGCTGCAACTGGGCCTGAACCTGGGCTACGTCGGGGTCGCCGGCCGCGTGCCCGGACCGGGTCTGTCGGCGATCGACCAGCTGCGGAGCCTCGGTGTGGACCACCCGTTCGTCTTCAGGGACGACGACCACCTCTGCGGCATCTGCTTCTCCCTGACCGAGGACGGCGACCGGACCCTGCTCACCCACGCGGGCGCCAACAGCGCCATGGCCGACCACCTGGCGCGCTCCTTCGACGAAGTCGTCGCTTACCTCGCCACGGCCCGGGTCGTCCACGTCACCTCGTTCCTCGACGAGCGCACGCCGGCCGCCCTCCTCGCCACCCTGCGAGCGGTCAAGGAAGCCAGTCCCGCCACACTGATCAGCTTCGACCCCGGGCACGTCTGGAGCACCCGGCCGACCGACGAGATCCTCGGGATCTGCTCACTCACCGCGTACCTCATGCTCAACCACCGCGAGTTCCACGAGCTCGGCAGGCGGAGCGAGAGCGATACGGACGAGGACATCGCCGGGCACCTCCTCCAGTGTCTCGCCGACGACAGGAGCGTCATCGTCGTCAAACGACGCACCGGGATCCATGTCTGGCGCAGCGAGAACGGGAAGGCGGTGGAGGACTTCTATCCGCAGATCGTTCTCGCCGACGACCAGATCGAGGACGCCACCGGGGCGGGCGACGTCTTCGCGGCCGGCCTCCTCTCGGTCCTGACGAGCGACCGGCTGCAAGTGGAGCTCGGTTCGCTCCTCGGGATGACCCTGGCCCGGCACAAACTGCGTTACGTCGGCAGTCACGGGCACGGCCGGCTGGCCGCCGTCACCAAGGACTTCATCCGCTCCCACGATGCCGCCCGTCGCTCGGCGGCCTTGCCCGCGGGTGTCTTCATCGCGCACGGCCGCAGTCCCGAGTGGCTCGCGGTGAAGGCCTTCGTGGAGCGGCGCTTCGGTCTGCCCGTGTACTCGTTCGAGTCCGACTCCTGGGGGAGCCGGCCGGTGACCGAGGCACTGACCGACTACCTCCAGCGGTGCAGTTTCGCGATCTGCGTGATGACCGCCGAGGACGCGACGGGGGACGGCCAACTCGTCGCACGCCAGAACGTGATCCACGAGATCGGCCTGTTCCAGGGCCACTACGGGTTCGACCGCGTGCTCGTTCTGGCCGAGGACGGATGCGAGTCGGTCCCGCTCCCCGCCGAGCCGTACACGAGTACGTTCCCCCGGCACTCCATCGACCGCACGTTCTGGTACTTGGACCGGGCTCTTCAGAACCAGGGGTTCTCGCACATCTGACCCGCTCGGACGTCACTGGCGCGGGGGCGGCGCCGGCCTCACGCCCCCTCCGCGTCCCCCTTGGCGCGTTCGAGACCGTCGAGGAGGAGGCGCAGGCCGAACCGGAACTCCTCGTCCGGCGTCACGCCGGTGAGGTCGTCGGCCGCGGTGGTCGTGGCCGGGTAGGCGGCCGGGTCCAGGCTCCGGTAGTAGTCGCGCAGGCGCGGCTGCTCCTCGGGCCCCGGGGCGCCGGGGCCGTGCTGCTGGATCGCGAAACCGACGACGTAGTGCCCGAGGGCGGTGAAGGCGCGCGCGGCCAGGGGGGCGGTGAAGCCGTAGCCGAGGAGCATGCCGAGGGTCCGCTCGCGGTTGGCGAGGCCGTTGGGGCCGACGGGCACCTGGGCGACGAGCAGCGGCAGGGCGTTGGGGTGCCTGCGCAAGGTCCGGTGGAGGGCGTCGGCGGCGAGTTCGACGGCTGCCCGCCAGTCCAGCCCCTTGATCTCCTCGGGGGTGACGCGCACCTCGCCGAGGATCTTGTCGACCACGAGGGCCAGGAGCTCGTCCTTGCCGGCGAAGTGCCGGTAGAGCGTCGCCGTTCCGGACTGGAGTTCGTCGGCGAGCATGCGCAAGGTCAGGGCCTGGATCCCGACCCGGTCGATGAGTGTGAGGGCGGCATCGACCATGCGGCCGGAGTCGGCGGGAGGCCGCCCGCGCCGGGGGGTCGGTGCGGGTGGGCGGGCGGCCCACCACGCGGGGCTGCCGGGAAGGGCTGACGGGTCTCGGGTCATCGCTCGTCTCCCCGCAAATTACGGAGTCGGTGTATCCGAAAACTGCTTTTCGGTGTTAGCGTAGCCGTTATGCCCTCCCGTACCGCACCCACGCCACCGCTCCGCACCCGCGCTGCTCACATCGGCCGCTTCGGCGCCGCTCGGGACGTCTTCGAGCTGGTGGACGACGCGCCGACGCCCCTTCCCGGTGACGGAGAGGTCCTCGTCCGTCAGCGGGCCACCTCCGTCAATCCGATCGACTGCCGCCGCCGGGCCGGATACGGACACAAGCTCCTGAAGCTCCGCGGTGTCGGCGGTTTCCCCCTGGTGCTCGGCAACGACGTCTCGGGTGACGTCGTGATGGTCGGCCCCGGAGTGAGCGCCCTGCGCGTCGGCGATGCCGTCTTCGGCGCGAAGGGACCCTCCGCCCAGGGCACTTACGCCGAATACTGCGTCGTCAGGGCCGAGGACGTGGTCCACAAGCCCGACGCCCTGTCGTACGCACAGGCCGCCGCCCTCCCGTACGCCTTCCTGTCCGCCTGGGCCGCACTGGCGGACGCGGGCCTCGGCGCAGGGAACGCGGCCGGCAAGCGGATCTTCCTGCAAGGCGGCTCCGGCGGCACGGGAGTCGTCACCCTCCAGGTCTGCAAGGCGCTGGGCGCCTACGTGGCCACCACCGCCGGACCGGCGGGCGTCGACCTCTGCCGCTCCCTGGGCGCCGACGAGGTGATCAACTACCGCACGCAGGACTTCGGCCGGATCCTCAGCGGCTTCGACGCCGCGGTCTGCCTCGCCGACGACGCCGAGGAGGACAAGATGCTGTCGATCCTGCGCCCCGGCCCCGGCTCCGGCTACGGCACGCTGGTCCACCCGCTGATGCGGCTGGTGGACGAGAAGGGGCTGGTGCGCGGGGGCCTGCGAGCCGCCGCGACGCTCCACGGCAGACGGCTGGCGCAGGCGCGCAACCGCCGCAGCTACGGATGGAGCCTGTTCAAGCCGGACCGGCCGGCCCTGGCGATGCTGGCCGCACTGGCCGCCGAGGGGAAGGTGAAGGCCGTCATCGACACGACATACGCCCTCGACGACATCGCCGCCGCGCACGAGTACGTCGAGCGGGGCCGTTCGAAGGGGAAGGTCGTCGTCGACATCGGAACGACGCCGACGGCCGCGACCTCTACGGCCAGGCCGACTCCGTGACGCTGCCGCTGCCCGACGACCTCCACCCGGACGCCGCCGCCCACCGCCGCATCGGCGAACGCTTCGCGAAGCCGGCCCTCACCGCCGACGGCCCTGCGCGGCGACGGCGTGGACGGCTCGGAGACGGTGCACGGTGTGCAGCTTCCTCGCGTACGTCCCGGTGCCGTCGAGCAGTGAGGCGCGATCGCCACACACCCGAATCATGGAGAATCGCGAGGTGACCACACCACCGCAGGGCCCCCGTGAGCGCGGCATCGGACGCGGCGTCAGCACGCTCATCCCGCAGAGTGCCACCGATCAGGCGATGGCGGCCCTGACCGGTCTGGAGACCGTGCCGGTCCACGTCGGCCTCCTCCAAGCGGCGGCCCTGCTCCTGGAGGACGCCGCGCGGACGTCCGTCGACGAGCCGACGAGGGCCGCCATGGCCAGGACGGCTGGAATGCTGCGCTCCGCCATGTAGCGGCGAACGGCGAGCGCCCCTCCGCAGCGGGCGGGGATCGCCCGGGGGCGCGGGCGCCGGGCGTCACGGGCTGCCGTGCGGTCGGCCGGCCACCGTCCGCACCGCGGTGTGGACGAGCAGGCCCGCCACCGCACCGACCGCGTACCAGAACAGGTCCGGCGGGTTGAAGGTGGAACCGAGGACGAGGCGGGCGATGGCGCTGCGCCGGGAGAGCTCCGCCGGCACCGTGCCCAGCTGGAGGAACTCCACCGCGCAACTGAAGGCCAGCGCGCACGCGGCGGCCTTCAGGGGCGTGATCCGTGGCGCGACCAGCACGACGAGCGCCACGATCAGCACGGTGTACAGCGCGTCTCCGCCGTACTTGGCGACGCTCCCCCCGGTCACGGCCCTGAGGCCCAGCCCCGCGCCCACGGTCACCACCGCGGCCCCGGCGGCCGCCAGACGGGTCGGCGCCGTACCGGCGGCGCGGTCGAGGGGGCTCCGGGGGCGGGGTATGAGGATCACGGAGTCATACTGCCCGGCCGGCGCCGGGCTTCCGGCAGGGGCACGGTACGGACCCGGACGCTACGGGCGGCCCCGCCCCCCGCCATGACGCGGCCGCGGCTGGTCAGTTCTCCAGGCGGACCGGCATCAGCAGGGAAAAGGCCTCCTCGGTGTCGGGCCGGCGGACGGCCAGCGGCGCCGTAGGCGCGCCGAACTCCAGGATCAGCTGGTCGCGGGCTCCTGCGGCGAGGGCGTCCAGCAGGAAGTCGCGGTTCACGGCGACGGCGTCCTGGTCGTCCTCCCCGTCCTCGCAGACGGCCACCACACCGTCGGCCGTCATCGTGAGCACAGTGAGGTCGAAGGACACGCCGTCCTGCTCGCGCACCTCGTGGGCGCGGACGGGTCCGGTCTCCACCTCCTTGCGGAAGGCCGGAACGTCGACGAGCGCGCGGCGGCCCGCGGGCACGCGCACCAGGCGACGGTAATCCGGGAAGTCGTGAGCGAGGCGCTGACCGGCCGCCTCGAGCTCCCCCGCCTCCAGGGTGACGCGCTCACCCTCCACGGCGAGCCGGACGGGCGTGTCCCCGCCGAGCAGCGCCCGCATCGCGTCGACGAGCGGGGACGGCACGACGGCCTGTACCCGGGGTCCGCCGTGCCCGGTCGTACCGGCCTGCGCGACCGCCATCCGGTACCGGTCGGTGGCCACGACACGGAGCACTTCGCCCTCGATGTCGAACAGGACGCCGCCGAGCATCGGCAAGTGCGGGTCGGTGCCGGCGGCGAAGCGGACCGCGTCCAACGCGGCGGCCAGCTCCGGCGCGGCGACGGTCAACCGGACGGCGGTGGTGCTGGGCAGAGCCATGGGATTCTCCCTGAGGTCGAGTAGTGCCAGGACCGCGGAGAACTCGTTGCGGGCATCGGCCAGACCCCGTCCGAGACGGCGCAGATGAGCCTCGAGCAGCTCGCGCACGAGGCCGGTGTCGGCGCCGGACCAGCCGGCCAGTACCAGCCGGATGTCCGCCAACGGCATGGCCGCCCGGCGGAGCCGGGCCAGCAGTCGGGACTCCTCCAACTGCTCGGGTCCGTACCAGCGGTAGCCGCTCACGGGATCGACCCAGGCCGGAACCAGTACGCCGGCGCCGTCGTAGAACCGCAGGGCGCTCACGCTCAGTCCGCTCGCCCGGGCCATCTCACCTATACCGCGCATCTCGTTCTCCACACCGACAACCCTGGGCCCTCCACCAGGTCGAGGGTCAAACCCCGCCCACTACTCCTGCGCCAGCGCTCCCGCGGGGGACCGGAGGCGGGCGACGAGTTCCTCGACGAACACCTCCAGGTGCGGCGGGCGCGGGCCCGTCCGCGTGGCGCAGAACCAGGAGCGGGTCAGCGGTTTCGCGCCGATCCGGACCAGGGCGAGACCGTGCGAAGCCGCGTACGGGGCGACCACCCAGTTGGGCAGCACCGTCGCGCCCTGGCCGCCCGCCACCATCTCGACCACCAGGTCGGTCACCACCGGCATGGTGGTGATGCGGGCGGGCCGCGCTCCGGCGGGGATCGGCAGCGGCATCGAGGGGATGCGCTTTTGGTCGTAGAAGTCGTAGAGGACCAGATCCGCGCCGTCGAAATCGCGGGCGGTCAGGTGGGCGCGGGAGGCCCACGGGTGTCCGGCGGGCACCACGGCCACCATTTCGTCGTCGAACAACTTGGTCAGGGACACCCGGTCCATCTGCAGGTCCGGCTTGGTGACCAGGGCGACGTCGACCAGGTCGGCGAGCAGCGCCGGAATCGGCGCGTCGTCGGCGACGGTCTCGATCCGCACGTCGATGTCCGGCTCGCGCTCGCGGAAGGCGCGCAGGACGGGCGGCAGCCACGGGAAGGTGGTGCTGCACTGCGCGGCGAACCGGACCCGCCGGTCGCGACCGTCGCGGAGCTCCACCAAGTCGCGGGAGGCCGACTCCAGTTCGCCGATGACCTGGCGGGCGGCGATCAGCAGTCGGCGTCCCGCGGCGTTGGGGATCAGGCGGCGGCCCCTGCGGTCGAAGAGGGGCATGCCGAGGCGGCTCTCCAGGCGGGTGAGCCGCTGGCTGAGCGCGGGCTGGCTGACGTAGAGCCGCTCGGCGGCGGCAGTCAGGGAGCCGGCCTCGGCGGTGGCGTCCAGAAGCTCCAGGTCACGCAGATCCACATCCATAACGCTGGATTATCACACGCTCCAATTTCCGTCGTGGTGTTATGGGTTGGGGGCTCATAGGTTTCTGGTGTCAGGCGGTCGGAGTCCCCGGCCGCCGCCCCCGAAAGGCGCACACCTCATGACCGGCACCAGCATCACCGCGACCACGGCCCCCGTCACCACGGCCCCCGTCACCACCGCCCTCGTCACCGGCTCCTCCAGCGGCATCGGCCTCGACATCGCCCGCGCCTTCCTGGCGAGCGGCGCGAACGTCGTCCTCAACGGCCGGGACGCCGACCGCCTCGCCAAGGCCGCCGCCGGCCTCGGCCATCCGGAGCGGACCGCGTGGGTCGCCGGCAGCATCGCCGTGCCGGAGACCGGTGAAGCCCTCGTCCGTACGGCGCTGGAGCGCTTCGGGCGGATCGACGTACTGGTCAACAACGCGGGCACCTTCGCGCCGAAGCCCTTCACCGAAGTCACGGAGGACGAGCTCGACGGGTACCTGACGGGCAACCTCAAGGGCACCTACTTCACCACGCAGGCGGTCGTACGGGCCCTGCGCGCCCAAGGCCAGGGCGGCAGCATCGTCAACATCGGCACCACGCTGGTCGACCACGCGCTGGCGGGCTTCCCGGCCACCGCGCCGGTGGTCAGCAAGGCCGGTGTGCACGCGCTGACGACGGGCCTGGCCGCCGAACTCGCCGTCGACGGCATCCGCGTCAACCTGGTCGCCGCGGGCATCGTCCGCACCCCGCTGCACGCGGGCTCCGACGTGGACTCCTTCGGCGGACTCGCCCTGCTGAACCGGGTCGGTGAGGTGGCCGAGATCGCCGACGCCGTGCTGTACCTCGCGGGCGCCGGCTTCGTGACCGGACACGCCCTGCGCGTGGACGGCGGCCACGTCACCGGCCGCCAGATCTGACCGCCCCGAACCGCGCCCGCGCCCGCTGCGGAGGACGCGCGGCCGGGGGGTACCGCGGGAGGGGTGGCCCGGGCGCGGCCTCGCCGAAGTGGGAGTCGGCGAGGCCCGGGCGGACCCCCCTCCTCACCACCCGGCCGTCCGCCGAAGCCATGCGTCGAGTGCGTCGAAGTCCTGGTCGGTCAGGCCCCGGCGCGGATCGACACGGTGGAGGAGGGCACGGCCCCGATGGTGCGCGCGGATCCAGGCCCGGTCGGTGTCGGTCACCTCGTCGTCGACCCAGGCGAACGGCCGGCCCGCCGCCCAGGCGACGACGCCGCGGGTCTTCCAGTGCAGGCCGCTGCGCAGGTCCTGCTCGTCGACGTCGGACGGCTCCGGCCAGCTCACCACGGCCAACTCGGGCAGGCCGAGCCGCGGCCCGACGCACTCGTTCGCGTCGGCCGTCCACGTCGTGGCCCAGACCAGCTCGCACGGCATGGCTGCCAGCCGGGGCCCGTACTCCGGATTGATCCGGTCCAGAAGCGGATTCGAGCCGGCCTCCATTGACGAGGGGCCGATCCGGTACGTCGGAGACTCCTGCGACGCCGCGCCGAACGGAATGAGTGGGCCGTCGACATCGAGGAAGAGCAGCGGGTATTGCGCGGAACCGGTCACGGCTGCACGGTAGCGGCCCGTCCGGGCCGTCGTCGCCGGGGCTGTTATCGTCCGGTCATGCCCGAGCTGATCACCCCCACCCCCCGCTTGTACGACTCGTGGCTCGCCGCGCAGCGCGAGTGGGGGCCCGACGCGCACATGGACGGCGCCGGGCTCGGCTCGGACGACGACGTGGACAGCCGGGAGGGCTTCGCCGCCTGGACGGAGCGGCTGAGGAGCTACGGGGACCGCACGGTGCCGGTCGAGCACGGGCGCGTCCACGCCACCTACTGGTGGATCGCCGAGGGCGAGGAGTATCTGGGCGCCATCGACCTGCGGCACTATCTGAACGGATTCCTGCTCGACGCGGGCGGCCACATCGGCTACAGCGTCCGCCCCTCGGCCCGTGGCCGGGGCCTGGCCACCTGGGCGCTGGGCGAGGTCCTGCACGAGGCGCGGCTGCTGGGGATGGACCGGGTGCTGCTCACCTGTGACCCCGGCAACCGTGCCTCGATCCGTACGATCGAGAACAACGGCGGCGTGCTGGAAGACGTCCGCGAGACCCTGATCGGCCCCAAGCGGCGCTACTGGATCGACCTCTGAGGGGTGTCGCCCGCGGAGCGGGGGCGCAACGCCGGCGCCGCCGGTGCCGGGCCCAGGGTGGTGGTGCCGGGGGCCGCGCGGTGGCCCAGGCCGGTGCGGTACGCGTCCAGGGCCGCCTCGGTCCGTCCGGCCCGCCGCAGCAGGTCACCCAGGAGCCGGCACAGATCGGCGAGGTCGCCCGTCGCCCCGCTGCGCTCCAGCAGCGCCAAGGCCTGTACGTAGTGCTCCTCGGCGCGATCGCTCTCGCCGCGCTCCTCGGCCATGAGGCCGAGGAGCCGGTGCGCGCCGCCGGCGTGCACCGCGCCGTGGCTGTCACCCAGCTCCAGGAGCGCCGAGAGCAGCTCGGCGGCCTCCTCGTACCGGCCGAGCCGGCGCAGTACGTCGGCCAGTTCGACTTCCACTTGGGCGGTGTACAGGGCCGCGCGGCCGGCCGCGAGCATCTCCCGGGCCGTGCGCAGCTCCCGTTCGGCGGCGGCGAGGTCGCCGTTCTGGGCCTGTACGTAGCCGCGCATCCAGTGGCAGTGCGCCAGGTCGGTCCGCAGCCGCAACTGCCCGTAGATGGCCTGGGCCTTCGCGAGGGAGGCGTCGGCGTCGGCCACGCGTCCCTCGGTGAGGAACGTCCGCGCGACCTGCCGGTGCATGCCCGCTACCAGCGCGGGGTCGCTGACCTGCGGAGCCAGTGACAGGGCGAGCTCGGCCGCGTGGGCGGCCCGTGCGTGGGCGCCCATGTCGATGTAGGGCCCGATGACCGCCGCGTAGAGCAGTACCAGTGCCTCGGGGTCGGCCAGCCCGCTCGTGCCCAGCTCGTCGATGGTGGATTCGAGCAGGTAGCAGGCGTACCGCAGTTCACCGGCGAGCAGGTGCGCGACGGCGCGGCCGCGGATCGGGCGGGCGCGGCGGGGGAGCGGCTCGTCGGCCAGGAGCCGCTCGGCCGCCTCGAAGTGGCTCACCGCGTCCCGTAGTTCACCCGACTCCAGGGCGCAGTCGCCGAGCCCGAGCAGCGCCTCGGCCCGCAGGTCGGCGAGACCGAGGTGTTCCGCTTCGGCGAGCAGGCGCCGGTAGCGGACGGCTGCTTCGTCGGCGGCTCCGCCGGCCAGGATCTGCTGGGCGTCGCCGAGTGCGAGGCGCAGCTCGGTGGCCAGGTGGGCGGGGCGCCCGGTGGCCAGTTCCTCGTAGGAGGTGCCCAGTCGCCGGGCGAGGAAGCGCAGCGCCGTCTCGGAGGGGCGCACTTTGCCCGACTCCAGCGTCGA
Source organism: Streptomyces sp. NPDC060049 (assembly GCF_042736715.1). Taxonomy (NCBI): domain Bacteria; kingdom Bacillati; phylum Actinomycetota; class Actinomycetes; order Kitasatosporales; family Streptomycetaceae; genus Streptomyces; species Streptomyces sp. NPDC060049. The sequence goes on along the minus strand of NZ_JBHWVV010000007.1, from coordinate 61,385 downwards.
GATGTAGGCCGGAGTGTACGAGGGCTCCGCCAACTTGCGTTGAGTCAGGCCGAGTTCGGTGCGCATCCGCTGCACCCTGCGGCCGATCTCGGACGGTTCGTCCATGGAATCCCCCTGGTTGCTCGAACTCCCCAAGTATTCAGGGGGAGCGGGCCATTGCGCACCCGTCGCGCGCCACTTAGTTTAAGCAACCGATTCACTGTATTTACCTGCTTGCTTAACTTCCGTTACCGGGGGAGGACTTCATGCGCAACGTCAGACGTCCAGCCGTCCGATCGTTCCTGCGCGCAGCCGTCGCCGCGGCCTGCGCGACCACCGCGCTGCTGGCCGCCGGGCCCGTCCGCGCGGCCGACGCTCCGGAGGCCGCGTCGCGGGTGGAGGTGGAGGTACCGGGCCCGGAGCACGGGGGCGACGCCGGATCCGGCCACGTCCTCGTACCCGCCGCCGGCACGGCCACGGCCAAGACCGGCGCCCGGCTGTCCGAGGCCGAGCGGGCGGCCGACGGCGAGGTCGTCAAGCTCGTCGACAACGGCCCCACGGCCGACCGCCTCGACGTCGTCGTCATCGGCGACGGCTACACCGCGGCCGAGCTGGCCAAGTTCCGCGCGGACGCCCAGGCGAAGTGGGCCGAGGTGACGGCCGTCGAGCCGTACACCACCTACCGGAACCTCTTCAACGTCTGGACCGTCGACGCCGTCTCCCGCGAGTCGGGCGTCTCCGGCGACCCCGACCGGGCGACCGTCCGCGATACGGCCCTCGGCGCGTACTTCTGGTGCGAGGACATCGAGCGGCTCCTCTGCGTGGACCAGCCCAAGGTGGACGCCTACGTGGCCAAGGCGCCCGAGGCGGACCTCGTCATCGTCCTGGCCAACAGCGCCAAGTACGGCGGTGCCGGCTACAACGAGCCCAGCGCCACCCTCGGTTACGAGGGCATATCCACCGCCTCGGCGGACAACGCCAAGTCCGGCCAGGTCGCCATCCACGAGACCGGCCACTCGCTCGGCAAGCTCGCCGACGAGTACTTCTACCCCGGAGTCCCGGACTACGAGAAGTACACCGGCCCCGAGCCCGCCGACTCCAACGTCTCCACGCTGACCGCCGACCGGTTGGCCCGGCACCGGGCCAAGTGGTACCGCTGGCTGGGCGAGCCCTCGCCGGACGGCGGCACGGTCGGCGCGTACGAGGGGGGCGGCTACTTCGTCACCGGGCTCCACCGCCCCACCGACAACTCGCTCATGCGGGTCCTGGGCAAGCCCTTCAACCTCCCCGGTGTCGAATCGATGATCGCCGGCTTCTACAAGCACGCGAGGGCCGTCACCCCGGTCACCCCCACCGACCGCACCCTGCGCCGGCGCGACACCGTGACGGCCGCCGTGCCCCGGCTGACCGGCGCGGACGGCCGGCAGCTCGTGGTCCGCTGGTACCTCGACGGCCGCGAGCTGAAGCACCTGGAGGGCCGGACGCAGGTGCCGGTCGCGGACCTGCGGCTGTACGACCTGAGGACCCACAAGCTGTCGGTCACCGCCGAGGACCGCACCCCCTCGGTCCGTGACCCGAAGATCGCCCGCACCCTGCGCACCACCGTCGTCTGGAGCGTCCGCCGGTAGGCGGCGTGGAGACCCGCCGGGTTCCGGTAGGCGGCGTGGAGACCCCCGGCCGGGTGAAGGAAGGGGCCCGGACGGGGTGCGGCGCGGAGTGGTGTCCGGTGGGACGGCGTGCGCGCGGGCGCAGATGGTGCCCATGGAACCGCTCCCGCGCCGCAGCCGCGACGTGCTGCCGGACCCCGGCACGGAGGGCGCCCGCCCCACCCGTGACCGGATCTCCGCGGACGTCGCCCCCGACCGCCCCGCGGCCCGGTGAGCGGGCCCGCGGCGGCCTGGCCCCCCGACGGCTGGGACGCACGGGTCAGGCTCGGCGTGCTGGTCCCGCAGGGTGACGTGGGGCCGGAGTCCGAACTGCGCGCGATGGCACCGGCCGACGTCGGCCTGCACGGCGCGCGCGTACCCTTCGGCGCCATGCGCAAGGGCGGCGCGATGGACCCGACGATCCCGCTCGCCCCGGTACGGGACTTCGCCGCGCCGCCCCATGTGGACGAGGCGGCCGAGCAGTTGGCCAACGCACCCCTGGAGGCGATCGCGTACGCCTTCACCAGCTCCGCGTACGTGATCGGCGCGCGCGGGGAGGCGGAGATGACGGCCCGATTGAGCGCCCGCGCGAACGGGCTCCCCGTGGTGGCCACTTGTGCCGCGACCGTCGACGCGCTGCGCGCGTCGGGAGCCACCCGCGTCTGCCTGATCGATCCGCCGTGGTTCGACGCCGCCCTGAACGACCTCGGCCGGGCCTACTACGAGGCGGCGGGCTTCGACGTACGGTTCTGCGCGCCGTGCGACCTGCCCAGCGGCCAGGCCCTGATCCGGCCGGGTGACCTGCACGACTGGGCGGCCGGGCACGTTCCCGACGAGGCCGAGGCCGTCGTCTTCGGCGGCAACGGACTGCGCGCGGTCGGCGTGATCGAGGCCCTCGAGGCCACCCTCGACCGGCCCGTGCTCACCGCGAACCAGGTCCTCCTGTGGTCGGCCCTGCACGCGGCCGGCACGTACTCGCACGACATCACCGGCTACGGACGGCTCTTCGCGCTGCCCGCGCGCTGAGGCGGGACGGATAATGTCACCGTCCCGATGTATGCCGATCCGAGAGATGAAGAAGCGATGACGCTGAGAGAAGGCGGGCGGGTGAGGCTCGCGGCGGACACCAGGCTGACCGAGTGGGTCGCGACAACCTGGGATCCCTCGTCCGCCACGGAATCCGTCGCCGGGTCGCTGTCCCTGGCAGCGGGGACCGAGGGCACCGTCGAGCGGGTGGTCGAGCACGACCGGCAGAGCCAGGAGGCCCGCGAGTACGAGAGGCTAAAATCGCTCCTCGACGCCTTCGGCCACGAGATGCCCGTGGAGAGCAAGTCGCAGCTCGAGGAGAAGGTCGCGGGCCTGGAGCCCGACTGGATCGCTTACCAGGAGCAGCGCAACCGCGTGACCGTCCGGGTCCGCTTCGACAACGGATTCATCCTCGACGACGCGCGCGAAGAGGTCTTCACGCCCGCCTGACCGGCCCCGCCGCGGGCGCGGCCACCCAGCCCGACGGGACGGTCTGTCATGAGGCCGGCGGCCCGGTCCCTTACCCGTGCGGTGCCGCCCTGCGGCGGCGGTGCGTCAGTTCTGCGCGGTGTCGTCGCCCGTCTGCCCGGCGCCCTCGGCTGCGCCTGCCTTCTCGCGCATCTTGCGCAGCAGCTCCGCCTTCTGGTCGGCTGCGCCCCGGCGGTCGAGGTTGCGGTGCGGACCGTTGTTCTGCCGTTCGGCGCGGGACAGCCTCTTGCGCTGGCCGCCGCCCATGCCCACGGGGTTGTTGATGTTCTTGCTCACGGTCACGGGTTCTCCCGGTAATGATGTGAAGTGATCTACGGATCCATCGGCGGGCGACGGGCGGTGACGTCGAGGACGTCAGCAGGCGCCCATCACGCTCTCACTCGTAAATCGGCGTCTGGAAGAACATGACAAAGACGTTACCCGCTTCCGTCGGCCCCGCACACCAACCCCTTCGCCGCCCCGGCCCTCGGCCGGGCCTTCGGGGAGCGCCCAGGTCAAGCCGCGCGTGCTAATTTGTGAGCGATCGTTCAACTACGGGGAGCGCGGATGGGTCGTCAACAGGTCTGGGACGAGGCAGAGGTACTGGCCTGCGCCATGCGGCTGTTCCGCCGGCGCGGATACCTCGGCGCCTCGCTGCGCGACCTCGAAGAGGCGACCGGCATGCACCCGGGCAGCCTGTACCGGGCATTCCAGAGCAAGGAGGGACTGTTCAGCGCCGCACTGGACGCCTACAACGAGCAGGTGGTCGAGGCCCGCGTCCGCGTGCACCTGCGCGACACCCCCGACCCGGTGGCCGGCATCCGCTCCTTCTTCACCTCGGCGTTCGACGCGCACATCGGCCCCGAGCCCGATCCGGGGTGCCTGCTCACCAACACCGCCGTGGAGTCGTTCACCGTTCCGGGTGCCACGGCCGGCGTGCGCCGGGGGCTGGAGACGATCGAGTCCGGATTCGTGGACGCTCTGACGCGTGGCCGCGCCCAGCACCTCCTGCCCGCGGAACTCGACGTCGAGACATCGGCCGCCCAGCTCCTGGCCCTCTACCAAGGCCTCCTGGTCCTCGTCCGCTCCGGCTCGGCGACCGCCAAACTCCGCGCCGTCACGGACGGCGCCCTGACCTCGATCGGGGCCGGCTGAGCCGGCCGACGCGCCCACCAGCCCACCCGAGACACCACCGACCCCCACGGCCCGACCGACCCGAACAAGAGGAACAGCGACGATGAGTGACCAACAGCAGCTCTGGAACGACTACGCCGCGTGCTGGTCGGCCGACCCCGCGGTCCGGCTGTCCGCGCTGGGTGACGTCGCGGTGGACGACATCACCTACCGCGACCCGGGAACGGAGGTCGGCGGTCTGGCCGAACTGGACGCGTACATGAACGGCTTCGCCGGCGCGTTCCCCGGACACCGCTTCCGCATCGACGAGGTCCTCGACCACCACGGCCGCTCACTGGCCCGCTGGACCCAGATCGGTCCGGACGGCGAGGCCTTCATGACGGGCGTGAGCAGCGCCGTTCACCGCGACGGCCTGCTCGCCGACGTGACGGGGTACTTCCTGTCCGCCTGAGTCATCGAGGCGCCGGGGCGTCCCGCCGCCCCCGCCCGCCGGCCCGCAGGCCGAACACCCGCCCGCCGGTCCTGCTCGGGCCGGCGGGCGGGGGCGGCCGTGCCGCGGGCGCCCCCGCCGTCAACCCCGTACGACGGCGCGCACGTTCTCGACGCTGCCGCAGTCGGCCGCGAGCTGCCGCTCCCGCTCGCGCAGGAACGCGGCACCCAGCTCGGCCCGTCGCCCGTCAGGTACGTTCTCCCTGGCGCCGTTGAGGATCGTCCGCTCCTCCTCGTCGATGTGGTGGGAGATGGCCTTGACCAGGTCCTCCAGCCGGGAGTCCCATTCCTCGGAACCGACCTCGGACACCTCGAGCAGGGCCAGCAGCGCCTCGTTGCCCTCGGCGTGCTCCTCGGCCCCGTGCTCGACCTCCTCGTCGTCGACGTCCCTGAACCTCTTCAGGGCGCCGTACACCTCGGCCTCCTCGGCCTCGGCGTGCGCGATCAGCAGCGCGGACAACTGTGCGAGAGCGCCCTCGCGGTCCGCCTCGACACTGCGCATCCGACGGAAGAGGTCCTCCATCGTGCGGTGGTCCTTCAGGATCACTGCGACGACGTCCTGGTTCTGCTGCTTTTCCGCGGCCATGCGGGGTCCCTTCTCTTCTCCGGCTTGCGATGAGCGCCTGCTCGATGGCGGTGCGTTCAAACCCGCCTTCCGGACGAACCCCGAAGCGGGACGAAGACGGGGCCGGACGAAGACGGGGCGGCACGAAGACGGGACGGGACGAACGGGCCGTCCGACTCGTACGGGTTTGCGCGGCGTCTGCCAGGGCAGCCGCGTCACCGGAGGCGAGGACCAGGTAGCCCCCGGACGGAGGCCGGAGATGTCGAACAACACATTGATAGCCGTCATCGTCGTGGCGGCGGTCGTCGTGATCTTGCTCACCGTACTGATGCGGATGCTCGCCCGGCGGCGCCACCTGCGTGAACGGTTCGGCCCGGAATACGACCGCGCCGTGGAGGAGAAGGGTGACAAGCGGACCGCCGAGCGGGACCTGCGCGCCCGCGAGGAGCGGCACGACCAACTGGACATCAAGGAACTTCCGCCCGAGCGCCGCCAGGAGTACGCGGACGCGTGGACCGGCGTGCAGGAGCAGTTCGTGGACCGGCCGGAGGGCTCCGTGGCCGAGGCCGACGATCTGGTGACCCGGCTGATGGGCGAGCGCGGCTATCCCACGGACGGATACAGCGGGCAGGTACGGGACCTGTCGGTCGACCACGGGCGCACGCTGGAGGAGTACCGGGCCGCACACGAGGTCAAGGTGCGCAGTGGTGACGGTGAGGCGACGACGGAGGAGCTGCGCGAGGCGATGGTCCACTACCGCGCCCTGTTCGAAGACCTGCTCTCCGACCGCACGAGCCGATGAGCGCGCTACGGGTGCGGTAGGCGTTCAGCCGAGGGCCTCGGCGGCGGGCACGACGCGGGCGGACATGTTGATCTCCATCATGCGCAGGGCGGCGTCGGCCAGGTCCTCGTGGATGTGGGCGACGGCGTCCCGGGCGACCGTGATCGACAGGTGGCGGATGTGCGCGTCCAGGGCCGAATAGAGCACGCACTGCTCCGTCACCTGCCCGCACAGGACGAGGTGGTCCACGTCCAGGGTGCCGAGCAGGTAGGCGAGCGGCGTCTCGTAGAACACGGAGTGGCGGGCCTTGACGATGAAGTAGGAGTCCTCGTCCGGCCTGACCGGGTCGACGAGGCCGGCGTGCGGGCCCGCGAGGGCCGCGTCCAGGATCTCCCCGTGGTGGGACCGCCACTTCCCGAAGTTGTCGTTGGCGTAGATCACGGGAATCCGCCGGTCGCGCGCCCGCTCCAGCAGACCCATTACCGCGGGAAGCACCCTCGAGACGGAAGGGGTGAGGAGCTCGGCGTCCTCGTGCTCGTAGGTGTTGAGCATGTCGATGATGACAAGAGCGGTCGTCGCCATGCGCCCCAACCTCCCAGACCCGGCCCGCGGGAGACCGGCGACCCGGCCGAACGGGGTCACCCGCCCCACCTGCGCAGGGGCATCGGCGGGGCGTGGTGCGAGCCTCGCGGGCCGGCGCCGCCGACGGGTCTACGGTGGAGAAGTCCTGTCTGAAACCTGCGGCGGAGGAGGTGGCCGGTCGTGTCGACGTGGACGTCGAGTCACGAGGTGTCGGGTGCGCCGTGCTGGGTGAGTCTCACGGCCCGGGACCTCGCCGGCGCCGAGCGGTTCTACGCGGCCGTGCTGGGCTGGGAATTCCGCCGTACCCGCTTGGGGGAAGGCTTCTCGGTCGCCTACCGGGACGGGGCCACCGTCGCGGGCATCGGCGCGCTCGCCGGGCGCCTGGGCATGCCGGTGGCGTGGACGCCGTACTTCGCGGTGGAGGACGCGGACGTCACCGCCGCACGGATCCGGGAGCGGGGCGCCACCATGGCGGTCGGCCCCCTCGGCTTCGTCACCGGCCGGGCCGGTCTCGCCGCGGACCCCGCGGGGGCCGCCTTCGGGTTCTGGCAGGGCGAGGTCATCCCCGACTGGACGGTGGGCCGCGACGGCGCACCGGCGTGGCTGGAGCTGCGGACGCGCGACGCGTTCGCGGCGGCCATCTTCTACGGTGAGGTGCTCGGCTGGGCCGACGACGGGCCGGGCTGCTGCACCGTCTCCTACGAGCACGACCACGTCGTCCTGCGCCACCGCCGGGCCACCGTCGCCCGCATCAGCGGGGGAGCCCTCGAGGAGGACCCCGACCCGCAGGTCCGTCCCCGCTGGCACGTCCACTTCGCCGTGCCCGACCTGGAGGCGGCCGCCGAGGCCGCGACCCGCATGGGGGGCAGGACCGCCTCCCCCGTCCAGACGTCCCCGGTCAGCCGCGAACTCGTGCTGGCCGACCCGGACGGGGCACTCTTCACCATCGTCACGTCCCAGGACGCACCGGGCTGAGGGCGGGTCCCGTACGCCTCAGGACGAGTCACCCCGACCGGCCCGGATTCCGCGTGCGCGGACGATCCGGAGCATGAGGCGGGTCCCGCGGGGTAGACGCCGCGAGACGAGACTCAGGGAGGCGTTCATGCCGGGTGGTACCGGGGAGGGGCGGAACGAGACCGCGGAGGAGCGTGCGGACCGGCAGTGGCAGGAGCTCATCCAGGAGATCCGCGTCGCCCAGACGGGCGTTCAGATCCTGTTCGGATTCCTGCTGACGGTCGTCTTCACCCCGGTCTTCGCAGGGCTCCCGCAGACCGAGAAGACGATCTACATCGTGACGGTGGTACTGGGATCGCTGGCGACCGGCGCGCTGATAGGGCCCGTCGCGTTCCACCGCCTCGTCACGGGCCGCCGCATCAAGCCCGAGGCGGTCGCGTGGGCCTCGCGGCTGACCGGCGTGGGCCTGGTCCTGCTCCTGGCCACCTGTACCGCCGCACTCTTCCTCGTCCTGCGGGTGGCGACCCACGACAGTCTCGTGCCGTGGCTCGTGGGCGGAGTGCTGGCCTGGTACCTGCTCTGCTGGTTCGTGCTGCCCCTGTGGGCGCGGATCCGCTACACGTCGGAGCGCTGACCCCCGGACCAGGACCCGGCCGCGTCGTCGCGGGCCGGCTCAGCCGCGGTGGATCCGGTCGACTCCGTACCACTTCGACACGCAGGCGGAGACCCAGTCCCGTTCGTAGTTCCGCGTGAAGAAGGGCTCGGCGAGCGCGCCGATGTACAAGGGGCGGTAGGCGACGTCCGTGGCGCCCCGCGCGGCCTCGCCGCGGATCCGGGAGTTCTGGGCGTCCCATGCCAGGGAACGGGCGACCGTGGCGGTCGTGAGGTCTTGCACGGCCGGTACGAGCACGGCCACCGAGGCCAGCGCCAGACCGCCCGCCACCACGGCGCCGGTCACGAGGACCGCGGAGGACCGGGGGCGGCCGGAGAGCCACCGTCCGCCCCACGCGCCCAGCAGGGCCCCGTACCCGCAGAGCGCCAGCTCCATCGGTACGAGAAAGCTCGTCCAGGTACGCGCGTACGTCCACCCGGTCGGGCCGTAGCCGCTGCGCAGGCCCACCACCACCGCGAGCGAGCCCAGCACCACCACCGGAACCGGGAGCAGCAGCAGGGGGACCAGCACCTTGCGGGGAATCGCCCGCCGGGGCTCCAGAGTCCGGGGCGCGGGCCCGCGGAACACGCTCGCCAGGCCCAGCAGTACGCCGACGGCGGCGGCCCCGAGGTAGGCCCACTGGCCGGTGACGGAGTCCCACATGTGCAGCCAGTCCCTGAGGGTGCCCTTGAGCTCGCCCGCGGAGAGCAGTGACTCCTTCGCCGGCTGCTGGGCCCGGCGCCACCGGGCACCCGGTGAGGTGTAGAGCACGACGAGACCGCAGACGAGGCCGGAGCACCACAGCAGGCACCAGGTGAACGGGCGCCAGGTCCGCGCCAGGCCGAGCCGCGGCAGGCAGAGCAGGCCGAGCGCGCCGACGAGGAGCCCGCTGACGAGGGAGAACGGCTCACTGAGGGTGCCGAGTGCGAAGGCGATGAGGAACGCCGAGACGAAGCCGGCCACGCGGACTGCGTGACGGGGATCGCGGACGGTCCGCACGGCCAGCAGGAGCGCCCACAGCCCGATGACGCTCGGAACGGTGTGGGAGATCGTCGCCGGGGCCCAGAGCAGCACCTGGTAGCTGCGGGTGCCCGCGAAGTAGATCAGGGCCTGGACCACCAGGGCGCAGGCGGTCAGGATCAGCAGCCGGGGTCTGCCTCCGAGGAACCGGACGAAGTCACGCCCCAGCAGGACCAGTACGACGGTGAAGGCGACGGCGATGGCGCTCGGCAGGATCTTGGTCCCGGCCAGTCCGTCGCCGTAGACGACGCCGCTCAGGAAGGCGTTGGCGATCCGGCCGTTCTGGGTCATGTAGAAGTCGGACGTGATGCCGAAGACGCCCATGTCGCGGGATTTCCACGCGGCGCACCAGTCGTCGGACGTCGGCCGTACGTAGAGCCCGAGGAAGCATCCGACGGCGACCAGCGCTCCGGCCGCCGCGACGAGCGTCGCCCCGGCCGCGGGCAGGAGCCCGCGCAGGAGGGCGCGGCCGGATCCCCGGCCCGCCCCGGAGGAAGGGGGCCGCGCGTCCTCGCCCTCGGCCGCAGCAGTGCTCATCTACCAGCCCTTCGCAGCGGTGCCGGGCAGGAGAGGCGGCCGGTGCGCCCGCCGCGTGCGGTGACCGCACGGCCCGCGAACACCCATGATGTGCACGGCTCACCGCCACCGGCATCCCGGGTGCGCCAGTACGGTCACGGGCCCGCGAAGCCCCGTGGATGCCCCTCTCACCCGCGCGGACGTGTGCCGTGGCAGCCTCCGCACGGCTCTCCCAGGATGGGGATCCGGGTCCGCGCCACGCGGACCCTCCGGAGGGAGGGCCATGCCCGGTGTCCTGCTCGGCCGCTGGGCGGTCGTCGCGGTGGCCCTGGCGGGCCTCGCCGTTCCCCTGTGTGCCGGTGGCGGACACGCCCGGCGGCACACGGGCGAGGCGCGGCCGGTGATCGAGGTGGGGTCCGCGGGCCATTGGAGCCGGGGCGGGGCGGCGCCCCGGTACGCGGCCCTGGCGACGCTCGCCGTCCCCAGCGCGGGTCTCCTGTCCAACACGACCTCCACCGAAGGCGTTCCGCCGTCCCTCGCCAGGGGGGCGCGGTACGTCGAGGGCAGCAACGTCCTGCGGTTGCCGACCGGCCGGTGGATGTACCTTCCCGCCGCCGCGACATCCCCGGCCGTGGTCGTCGCCGGTCATCCGCCGGCAGGGCGGCAGATCGAGGAGAGCCGCGCCTGGCTGGCCTCCGGGCGGGTCCCCGGAAGGAGCCCGGGGCAGCGGGCGGCGGCCGAGCGGGCCCTCCTGGCCATGCGCGCCCTCCTCCGGCCCAACGGCGCCGTCGCGGCGGGGTGGAGCTTCGGCTGGCAGTACTCCTGGCCGCGCGACTCCGGCTTCGCCGCCGCCGCCTTCGCGCACACCGGACACGACAGCGAGGCCTACCGCATCCTGCGCTACTGCGCCGCGACCCAGCGCGCGGACGGCACCTGGGAGGCGCGGACGAAACTCGACGGCTCCGGACCGCCCGACGGCAGGCGCCGGCAACTGGACGCCAACGGCTGGGTCCCCTGGGCCACCTGGCAGTGGTACCGGACTGCTCCGCCACATACCCGCCGTGCCCGGCTGGCCCCGCTCTACCCGATGGTCCGCAAGGCGGCCGACCACGCGGCGGGCTCCCTGCGGGCCGACGGGCTGCCCCCGGCGTCCCCCGACTACTGGGAGCTCATGACGACCACGGCGAACATCGGCACGGCCGCGCCGCTGCTCGCGGGGCTCAACGCCGCCGCGGACCTCGCCCGTGAGGCGGACCGGCCGGACGACGCGGCGCGCTGGGCCCGGGCCGCGCGGCGGCTCTCCGCCGGGATCTCCGCGCGGTTCCGTCCGCTGGGCTACCCGCGCACCGCCGACGGACGGCAGGGGCGCGACAGCGCGGTCGCGTTCATGGCGCCCCCCTTCAACACGGCCCCCGCCGGCCTGGCCGGCGCGCTGGACGCCACCTACCGTGCGCTGCTCCTGCCCAACGGCGGGCTGACCCCCGGAAACGGTGCCGGGGCGCCCTGGGGCGGAAACGCCTGGACGCCCAGTACGGCGTTCTTCGCCCTCGCGTGGGCCGCCACGGGCAACCCGGCGAAGGCCGGACCGGTCCTGGACTGGGTGCTCTCCAAAAGGAATCCGCTCGGTGAACTGCCGGAGAAGGTGGACAAGGAGGGGAGGCCCTCCTCGGTCGCCCCCCTCGCGTGGACGGGCTCGATCGTCGTCCTGACCCTCGTGGCGCTCGACGGCACGGCGCTGCCCACGCCACCCTCGCGGTTCTAGGTTGTCCCTTGGTCCCCGCGGTGCTCAGACCGGGTCCGTCCCGTCACCGGGCGGCGGAGCGGTGCGGAGCCGCTCCAGCGCGGCCAGCAGCCGGCGGTGGGCGAGCCTTTCGGCCTCCACCGCGCGTCCGAGGTGGTCCGGATCAAGGGGGGAGCGCGCCGCGGCGGCGAGGCGGAGCTCCCTCGCCCGGGCCACCCCGTTCCTCGCGGCGACGTACCCGTCGTCGAGGAGCCGGTGGTCGAGGACCTCGGACAGCGCGCGCTCCTCCAGGACTCCGAGCCGGTCGAGACCCTCGGCGCAGCTCTCGGGGGGCGCGCCGGCGCAGCCTTCCGCCAGGGCCCGGTAGAGCGATTCCAGGGTCGCCCCGAGCTCCGGGTACCCCCAGGCCGGTGCCGCGTCGTTCCTGCACCCGGTGGTGAGGAGGACCAGCAGGGCTGCGGAGGTCATGGCGCGGACCGTCCCCGTCACCGCCGCGCGCCCGCGCGCGGCGGTGACGGGGACGGGGACGCAGGAGGATTTGCGCACGGTGGAGCAAGGGGTCATGGGAGCCCCGATCGCCGGTGGTCAGGTGGGTCGGGCGCCGGTTCCGGCCGGGCCCCGATGTGGTGCGCCGCCATCGTCGCCCGCACCGGTCAGCGCTGCCACCCGGAATCCGCGCCGCCGGCCTGCGCGATCGTCGGGGGCCGGACCGCCCGGTGCCAGGGGGAGGAGGGCGGGCGGCTGCCGGCCGGCTCGGTTCCGGTCCGGGGAGCCGTGGTGACGTGCAGCCCGGCGTCCAGGCCGAGGGCCGCGGCGACGGCCGTTCCGTCGGACCCGGTCACGGCGGCCGGAGCGCCCGTGTAGAGCATCTGGGACTCGTACCAGGACGGCGCACCGTCCGGGCCCGACACGCCGACGGTGCCCGCGCCCGCGCGGCCCGCGAGCAGGCGGCCCGTGACGCCGACGGCGCCGTAACCGCCCTCGCCGCCCGTCTCGGTGACCGGGGAGAACTCCGGGGCGCTCGCTCCCGCGGTGGTAAGGCTCGTACCGACGGTGCCCGTGCCGGGGCGGCGGAAGTACAGGCGCACTCCGTCGTCCTGGGGGCTCGCCGAGAGCGGCCCGGTGGTCGCCGGCAGCCCGGTCGTGAGGGGGCCGCCGACCGGGGCGTCCGGATCCGGCTGGATCCAGGCGAGCACGGTCTTGGCCGTGGCCGCGTAGACGTGGCGCCGCCCCGCCGCGTCGGTCGCGGTGACGGGGTCGCCCTGGAGGCCGGCGCCGCCCAGGTTCTGCCACGCGCCGAAGTCGCCGTCCGGGGCCGTTTGCGCGCGGGCGCGCAGGGTGCGCCGGGAATCGCGTACGTAGACGGTCGCCCGGCCCGAGCGGTCCACGGCGACGGACGGCGCACTGATCGCGGAGGTGCCGGATGGGTCGGCCGTGTCCGGGGTGCCCAGCGACCGCCACGGGCCGAAGGAACCGTCGGGCGCGCCCTGGACGGCGTACACGATCTCGCGCCCGTACTCCAGCGGCGTGTCGCCCAGGGTGGTGCGGGTCCCGTAGACCGAGACCCGGCCGTCGGGGAGGCGGACCGCCGTCGCGCCCGCGTCGATCCCGGCTCCGGGGAGGAACTCGGGCCCCTGCCAGGCGGCCTCGGGGCCGCCGCGCGACCAGTACGCCATCCGGCCGTCCAGGACGGCGAAGGCCCAGAGCCGGCCGGCGACGCCCTCGGTCATCCAGGAGGTGCCGTCGCCACGGCTGTAGCGGATGGTCCGGTTCCATCCGGCGCCGGTGGGCCGGGTCGCGGTCTTGCGGTCACCGCATCCGGCGGGGCTGCCGCACCAGTCCTGGTGGTCCGTCCAGGCGTAGGTCTTGAGGTAGCCGAGCTTCTCCTCGGCCGCCTGCGGGTCGAGCGTCGGGGGCAGGGAGCTGTTGGGGTAGCTCACGTAGTTCTGGACCGAGAAGTGCGGCCGGTCCGCGGACTTCGCGTAGCGCTCGGCCGCGGCCTGCACGAAGCGGGCGCCGTACATGTGGTCCTGGTGGTCGAGGAAGGCGCCGCCGACCTGCGACCGGCCGGGCGTCGGGTCCTGCGTCCGTATCGTCGTCGGCCGGTACATCGCGAAGACGTCCGCGATGGCCTGCACGGCCTGCTCCCTGGTGTAGGAGAACGCGGTCTTGACCGGCGTTCCGGAGGCCGGCTGCGCGCCCAGGGCGGTGATCCTGCCGTCCCACAGGCCCCGGAGGCTGTCCGGATTGTCACCGGAGATGCTGCGGGCCTCGCGCAGCTGCATCCACACCAGGTTGACCTCGGGCCGGGCGACGAGCACGTCCCGCTCGACGCGTCCCCCACCGGCGGTGGTCACGGCTTCGCGCTGCCAGGCGCTGGTGCGGTTGCCGGTGGCCATCTGCGCGTACGCGGCACGTATGCCGTTCTGCCGTGCCTCCGCGTACGCGGCGTGGTCGGCGGGCCCGGCGGGGTCCTCCAGCTGCGGGCTGTGGGCCTCGTTCCTGCCGTCGGACTCGCCGGACGTCAGGTAGACGGTGGTGACCTTGACGCCCGTCGATATGGAGCGGCTCAGGTCGGGGTTCATGAAGAAGAGGTCGTCGTCGGGATGCGCGACGACTTGGAGGACGGTGCCCTCGGTCACGCTCGGACGCAGGACCGTCTCGGAGGCCGCCGGCTCCTGCGGGTTCCCCTGTCCGTAGGCCCAGGTCGTCACCCCGGCGCCGCCGACGGCGAGCGTGGCGAGCAGGGCCGCGAGGCGGGTGCGGCTGGCCAGGGACATCTGAACGCCTTGAGGGTCGGTCCGGGTGCGGAATTCCGCCGTGGGGGTGGGGTGGTGCTCGATGGCCCCACCGCTTCCGGAGACGACCGGGCCCGATTATGCCTCGCGCGTTTGCGACTGACACACCCTCAAGAGGCTTATGGGAGCAAACAGAACGAGATGCGAGATATGGGCGAGATGTCTTATTTGGCATGGGGGTGCGGGGTGGCTACTAGTGACACACCTCACCTGTGAGCGGGCCCGACCGGCTCGGGCGTTGCCGTCGCCGCGCATCGCCTCCGCCGCCTCGAAGGGGTCCGCGCAGGAGAAGCGGCGGGATCCTCCATGGTGGAGGCCGGGGCGGCCGACGGCCCGACCCGGCACGCTCGATGGCGTCGCGGGTGATGTACGTCTCGGCTGTGCTGTCGCTCACCCGCTCCGGAAGTCGGCCGAATGGCGCGTGGCTCGGGTGGGAGCCGGCCGAGGCTGCTCGACGTGACGAGTGCCACTTCGCAGCGGGGTGAGGGCGCCGGGCAGGACGCGCCGTCCCGAGCGCGCCGCCTGAAGGGAAATCAGTCGATCTTCGGGCTGCGGCGTTCCAGCAGGACGACGTCGCGCCACACGCCGTGGTGGCGGCCGACGCGCTCGCGCGTGCCGATGATCCGGAAGCCGGCCCGCTGGTGCAGCGCGAGGCTCGCGGTGTTCTCCGGGAAGATCCCGGACTGGATCGTCCAGATGCCCGCCGCCTCGGTCGAGGCGATCAGTGCGTCGAGGAGGGCGCGGGCCACCCCGCGCCCCCGGGCTCCGGGGTGCACGTAGACGGAGTGCTCGACCACGCCCGCGTACGCGCAGCGGTCGGAGACCTTTGAAGCGGCCACCCAGCCGAGGAGGCTGCCGTCGGGGTCGACCGCACCGAAACGGTGCTCGGGCAGCCTCGCGGCGTCGAACTCCGCCCAGCTGGGGGCGGAGGTCTCGAAGGTGGCGTTCCGCTCCTCGATGCCGGCTTGGTAGATCGCGAGGACGCACTCCGCGTGCGCCGGGGTGAGTGGCTCGACGCGCATGCTCATGCCCCGCCGGACCGCGTCAGGAGGGCGCCCATGACGGCGAGTACGGCAGGCTCCACCCGGTAGTACACCCAGGTCCCGCGCCGCTCGGAGGACAGCAGGCCGGCGTCCTTCAGCTTCTTCAGGTGGTGGGAGACCGTCGGCTGGGACACGCCCACGTCGGAGATGTCGCACACGCAGGCCTCGCCGCCCTCGTGCGAGGCCACGAGTGAGAACAGTCGCAGCCGCACCGGGTCACCCAGGGCCTTGAACATCACTGCGGCCCGCACGGCCTCGTCGGCCGTCAGCGGGCGCTCGGACAATGGCGGGCAGCACGGGGCTGCGGAGTCCGGCTCCAGCAGGGGCAAGGCCTTCGTGGTCGACATGCCCCCATCATCCCCGAAGATTAGATGGATGTCTATGTTGACGAACGTCGATGCAGGCTCGGGGTTCGCTGTCCGGCCAAGGGCGGCAGCGACCGCCGCGCAGTCGTGCGGCAGGGTCTCAAGGTGAAGATCCAGGAACTGCTTCCCGGCCGCTCCGCTCGCTCCGGCGCGCAGGGGGGAGGGCCCGGCGCCGGCCTTCGTCCCCGACACCCGGACGGCCCAGCCCGGGCGGGTGTCCCGGTCCGTTGTCCGGCGGGTCGCGGGCCAAGTATCCCCCGAGCGGTCAGGATGACCCCGGCCCGATGGTGCCGTCCATGGAGTAGAGGAGTGCCGCATGCTGGAACGACAGCGACGCAAGAACGCCACCGATGTCACTTTCGTACTGCCCGAGGGTGACCCGCCCGGCCCCGTCAGCGTGGTGGGCACCTTCAACGGCTGGCAGCCCGGCGCCCATGTGCTCGAACCCCGGCCCGACGGTACGCGCGCGGTGACCGTCGCGCTCCCCGCCAAGGTGACGCACACCTTCCGGTACCTGGCCGCCGGGGACTACTGGTTCAACGACGAGGGCGCCGACGGCCGCGAAGGCCCCAACAGCTGCCTGCACACCTGAGAGTTCACGGGTGCCCCGAGGCCGCCGGGCGCCGAACCGGCGCCGCTCAGCGCGGCAGGGCGGGACCGAGGGGGAAGAGGTCGGCCGTATCGCTCAGCTCCAGAAGCCGCAGCATCTGGTGACTGGGCGCGGCGAGTCCGAGGACGTGGCCCGACTCCAGCGCCCGACGCCGGGCGGTCAGCAGGGCGTTGAGGCCCGATGAGTCACAGAAGGACGAGTTCCGCAGGTCGACGGTGATGGCGGCGCGTGCCGGCGCGCTGTCGATGGCGAGGAGCAGGGCGGAGCGCAGCTCGTCCGCGTGGTCGACGTCCATGTCGCCCCTCACGTGCACCACGCAGGGCTGCGACATGTCATCGGCGGGCACCGGCTCGGCATCGGGGGCCTCGTTCGTGGCGATCATGGCGAACCTCCTCGTACACGGGGCGCCTGCCCGCCGACGTACACCGCATGCGCGCACCACGGCGCACCGCGACCGTCCCGCCGCAAGAGCCCGGGGAGCCGACGGCGGTCCGGGCATCCGCCCGTGACCCGGACGTCGGGATTGACGGGCGGTGTGCCGGGCAGGCGCGGCGGAGACGGCGGGGGACGTGCTCGGAAAGCACCGTGGCGCCCGCGTCGACGGCCGGCGCGGCCGGATCAGCCCCGCGGACGCGGGTGCGACTCCCTCCGCCTCGACCGGGATTCCCGGCAGCGCCACCCCGCGGCGCGGTGCACCGGGGCCGCCGGGACACACGGCCCCGGGGCGCGCCCCCGGCCCCTTCGTCGACCCGGACGACATGCGGCACGGCTGACGCCACGGCGGGCGTCCCGCGCGGGGAGCGGGACACCGGTGAAGCCCTGAAGATCCGGCCCCATGGGGGTTTCAGGTGGATCGAACGCGGCAAGGCGCCACGCATGGTGCGAATCGGATACACGATGATGACCGAGCAGGCCGGACCGCGTGAGCTGGTGTCCCACGTGGTGGGAGCGGAGGAGGCGGGGTTCGACTTCTCGGTCATCTCCGACCACTCCTTCCCCTGGCTGCGATCACAAGGGCACGCGCCGTACGCGTGGAGCGTGCTGGGAGCGGCCGCGCAGGCCACCTCCCGGATCCCGCTCATGACATACGTGACCTGCCCCACCTTCCGCTACCACCCCGCGGTCGTCGCGCAGAAAGCGGCGACGATGCAGATCCTGTCGCAGGGCAGGTTCCGGCTGGGGCTGGGCTCGGGGGAGAACCTCAACGAGCACATCATCGGCGCAGGTTGGCCCGCCGCCCACGTGCGCCTGGAGATGCTGGAGGAAGCCGTCGAGATCATCCGCGGGATGTTCACCGGCGAGTACGTGAGCCACCACGGCGCCCACTTCGACGTCGAGAACGCCAGGCTCTGGGACGTCCCCGACGAGACCACACCGATCGGTATCGCCGTCTCGGGACCCCGCTCGTGCGAAATCGCCGGCCGGCACGGCGACCTCGTGATCGCCACGGAACCCGAGCGCGAACTCCTGGACCGGTTCGACGCCCACGGCGGCGCCGGCAAGCCCCGCGTCGGACAGCTCCCCGTCTGCTACGACACCGACCGCGACGCGGCCGTGGCCCGCGCCCACGACCAGTTCCGCTGGGCCCTCGGCGGCTGGAAGGTCAACTCCGAACTCCCCGGCCCCGCCGGCTTCGAGCAGGCGTCGCAGCACACCCGCCCCGAGGACGTCGCCGAATCGATCGCGTGCGGCGACGACGTGGACGCGTTCGTCGAGGCCGTACGTCCTTACGCGGAAGCGGGGTTCACGGAAGTCGCCCTCGTCCAGATCGGAGGCGACCGGCAGGCACCCTTCCTGGAATGGGCCGAGTCGAAACTGCTGCCCGCGCTCCGCGAGCTGTGAGGAGGCCGCCGCCATGGACCGCGCTGCCCTCTTCGACGTCGACGGAACCCTCGCGGACACCAACCACCTCCACGTGACGTCCTGGTGGGAAGCGCTGCGCCAGTCCGGCCACCGGGTACCCATGCACGCCATCCACCGGGCCATCGGCCTGCCCGGCGAAGACCTCCTCGACCACCTCCTCGACGAGGACCGCGACCGCGATGACGACGAGCGGCTCAGCACCGCCCACGACACCCTGTACGCCACGTACTTCGACAGGCTCCCCGCCCTGGACGCGGCCGCCGACCTCCTGCGGACGCTCTCGCGGGCCGGATGGAAGGTACTGCTCGTCACCTCCGCGACGGACCGGGAGCTGGAGGCCCTGCGCCGGGCCGTCGACGCCGACGACGCCATCACCGACACGGCCACCTCCGACGACGTGGAGACGGGCAAGCCCGCACCGGACCCCCTGCTCCACGCCCTCGAACTGGTGGGGGTGCCGCCCGGTAGGGCGGTGTTCGTCGGCGACACCGTCTGGGACATGCAGGCCGCCGTCCGTGCCGGCGTCCCCGGAGTCGGCCTGCTGTGCGGCGGAATTCCCCGCTCCGACCTGCGCGAAGCGGGAGCCGCCGCCGTGTACGGGGACCCCGCCGACCTCCTGGCGGGCCTCGGCCGCAGCCCCTTCTCGCAGGTGCCCGCCGAGTGAGTCCCCGACGAATGCGCGGGGCGGGCACGGGTAGGCGCTGGACATGCTTCCAATGATCGACAGCACGGTTCCGCTGCTGCTGAGGGGCTACGGATGGCTCCCCGACCTGCGCCGGCGCCACCAGGACGCCACCGTCGTGCGCACGCGGCTCGGCGGCCACCGGGCCGTCGCGCCGCACGGACCCGAAGCGGTGGAGTTCTTCTACGACGAGCGCCACGCGGTACGCGGAGGCCTGGCCGCAGCGGCCCGAGAAGAAGGACGAAGCCATGAGCAGGACCACACCGTACGGCGATGACGTCTACCAGCCCATCGACCCGGACGACCCGGCCGAGGCGCAGCCCGACATGGAGAACGCCCTGGACGAACCGGGCCTCGACGACAACCTGGACACCGGGTACTCGCCGCCCGAGAAGCCCTTCGCCGTCAACGACCACGGCACCACGGCGGAGGAGGTGCGCGCCGGGGAGAGCCTCGACCGGCGGCTCGCCCGTGAGGTCCCCGAGGTCGACGCCGAAGACGACGACCGGACCTGGGACGACGTCGGCGCCGAGACGGGAGAATCCGCCCAGGCGGGTCCCGTACGGGCGGGACGGCTGGCCCCCGCCGGGGAGACCGGGTCCGGCCACCACCACTCCGTCCGGGCCCACGACGTGGGTGTGAACGGAGGCGCCGCGTCGGCGGAGGAAGCCGCCGTCCACCTCATCGAGGAAGAGGACGAGGACCGCACCGGGGAAGAGGACGGGGACCGCGGAGGCGGCGCGTGACCCGAGGCGTCAGCCGTGAGGGTCAACGGCGGGGGCCGTGAGCCTCACATCGTAGGACCCGTTCATCCGGCTGCCGCGTGTACACACGGCGGCCGGGCGGCGAGATGTTAGACAGCGGCTTCACCCATAGCGGAGCCCGAGGAGCGGTCGGATGAACCAGACCCCAGCACCCCACCGCCCCCCGGCCGGGGCGGACGCGGTACCGGAGGCCGAGGCCCCCTCGGGCGGGGCGCCGGACGCGGCCGAGGACACGCTGGGCCGCGCGGTCGGGATCCTGATGGCACTGGTCCCCTGCACCTCCGAGACCGCCCGCCGCATCCTCGCCGACGCGGGCCGGGCGGCTGGCGCCACGCCCCGGCTCATGGCGCAGACGGCCATCGCCGGTCGCGCCCACCCCGGGCAGGGCGACCCGGTGCTCGAACGGGCCCTGCGCACCGTGATCGCCCACGCCCGGACCAGCTCCTCCGCACCGGGACCCGCGGCCGCGGGCATGCTCCCGGCACCCTTCGTGCTGCGCCAGCACCTGAACCACCTGCGCGCCGCGCGCCGCCGCACCCTGGCCGCGCCGGACGACCCCGCCCTGCGCGCCGAACTCGACAACGCCACGTACACGCTGTGCGTCCTGATGGGCCGCAACAGTGCCCACGGGGCACTCCGGGCGGCCGAGGAAGTGGTGGCCGCCCACCGTCTGCCTCCGTCCCAGGACCCCGCCCGGCCCACCGCGAGCGGCCCCGCCTGACGGCGCCCGCCCGGCGGCGAGGAGTGCGGCCGGGCCCCGCGGGTAGGCGCCACACGGCAACCGACCGGGGGAGCCGTGCCTCGCGGGTCCGGTCCCGAGCGGGAACACGGGCCGCGGCACCGTTCGTGGGAAGGAACCGAGCAGATGACACCGCACCCAGCGGCCGGGCAGGATCCGGGCGCCACGCGCGTCGTGGTCGTCGGAGCCACCGGCAACGTGGGCACCAGCGTCGTGCAGGCCCTGTCCGACGACCCGGCCGTCGCCTCCGTGCTCGGCCTGGCCCGGCGCGTACCCCGCTGGCGGCCGCCGAAGACCCACTGGCAGGCGATCGACATCGAACCGGGCGGCGGCGACCTCGTACCGCTCTTCACCGGCGCCGACGCCGTCATCCACCTCGCCTGGAAGTTCCAGCCCACCCACCACCCGGAAGAGACCTGGCGCACCAACGTCCTCGGCAGCCTCCGGGTCTTCGACGCCGTGGCCGCCGCGGGCGTACCCGCCCTCGTTCACGCTTCCTCGGTCGGAGCGTACTCACCCGGCCCCAAGGACCGGGCGGTCGACGAGTCCTGGCCGACCCACGGCTGGCCGCAGGCCGCGTACACGCGGGAGAAGGCCTACCTCGAACGGGTGCTCGACGCGTACGAGCGGGCGCACCCCGCCATCCGCGTCGTCCGGATGCGCCCCGCCTTCCTCTTCAAGCGGGAGTCGGCCTCCGAGCAGCGCCGCATCTTCGCCGGCCGGCTGCTGCCCGGTCGCCTCGTACGCCCCGAACTCGTCCCCGTCGTGCCCGACCTGCCGGGGCTGCGCTTCCAGGCGCTGCACACCGACGACGCGGCCGCCGCCTACCGGGCGGCCGTCACCCGTCCGGTGCGCGGCCCCTTCAACCTGGCGGCCGAGCCGCCCCTGGACGCCGGGGTCCTCGCCCGCGTCTTCGACGCGCGGAGCCTGCCGATGCCCGCCGGTCCGGCACGGGCCGCCCTCGCCGCGGCGTGGCGGCTCCACCTGGTACCCGCCTCTCCGGACCTCTTCGACGCCGTGCTGCGCCTGCCGCTGATGGACTGCGCCCGTGCGCGGGAGGAACTCCTCTGGGAGCCGCGGCGCACGTCCGTGGAGGCCTTCGAGGAGTTCCTCGCCGGACTGCGGGGCGGAGCGGGCATGGACACCGCGCCACTGGCCCCCGACCGGGCCTACGCCTCCTCCTCGCTCCTGGCAGGTGCCTGACCGTGGGCGCGCCCCGGCCGGAGGTCAAGGAGGTGGTGTGCGGGGCCTCCGGGCGGGTAGCCGCCCCCCATGGACACACGACGCCCCCCTCGCCCCCTGGCCGTCGTCACCGGCGCCTCGAGCGGCATCGGCTTCGAACTCGCGGGTGAGTGTGCGCGCCACGGGTACGACCTCGTGATCGCGGCCGAGAACGAGCTCCTCGATGACGCCGCGGACCGGCTGGGCGTGCACGGCGGCTCCGTGCGCGCGGTGACCACCGACCTCGCCACCTACGACGGTGTGGAGGTCCTGATGGGCGAGCTGCGCGCGGACGGCCGGCCGGTGGGCCTCGCCGTCCTCAACGCGGGCATCGGCCGGGGCGGCGCCTTCCTGGACACGGATCTCGCGGACCTGGCCCGGGTGATCGACGTCAACGTCTCCTCGACGGTGCACCTGGCGAGGCGCCTGCTGGCGGACATGGCAGCGCGCGGCCAGGGCCGCATGCTGATCACCTCGTCGGTCGCCGCAGAGATGCCGGGCCCCTACAACGCCGTCTACAACGCCTCGGAGGCCTTCCTCCAGTCCTTCGCCCAGGCCGTGCACAGGGAGCTGCGGAGGACCGGCGTGACGGTCACGGCCCTGATGCCCGGGGCGACCGACACCAGGTTCTTCGTCCGGGCCGGGCTGCTGGACACCCGCGTCGGCCGGTCGAAGAAGGACGACCCCTCGCTCGTCGCCCACCAGGGGTACCGCGCGCTCGTGACCGGCCGGCCCAGAAGGGTGGCGGGCTCCCTGCGCACCAGGGCGCAGGAGCAGATGGTCCGCCGGCTTCCCGTCCCCGCCCGGACCGCTCTGCACTCCCACTGGGCGCGGCCCCACGGAAGCGGCAGCCACCTGTAGGAGGTACCACCTAGGCGGCCACCAGGGGCTTCTCGCCGATCGGCGCACGGTGGGCAAGGCGCTGGGCTGAGGCCGAGGGCCATCAGGCGGCGCCCGAGCGCCGTCGGGCGGCACCGGGCCCGGCTTCAGCGCAGTGCGTCCGCGAGGAGCTGGATCGCGAGCGCGGAAGCCGCCCGTGCCGCCGTCGGGTCACCGCCCTCCAGCGCCTGCCTGGCGATCTCGACCGCCGCGCGAGCGCGCTCCGCCACGTCCGCGGGGTAGGTGTTGGAGTTGAGCGAGACCTCCGCTCGCCTGATGTCGACCAGAGCCGCGTCTTCGTCGGACCCGGACGGGTAAGGGGTGTCGCTCTGCACCGGCGCCTTCCTTCGGTCGTTGCCCGCTTTCCCGCCGCGGACCCTAGGAGTCCCCCAGGAGTTCCCTAAGAGTCCTTTCCGCGGCCGCTCATCACGTCGCGCAGGCGGTCGACGAGGCCGACTCCCGGCGTGAGCAGCTTGTTCGCCGGCGGCTTGTGCGGAGCCGAGGGGTGGGGCCGGGTCGGCGCACTCTTCTTCGCGGTGCGCACCTTGTCGCCGAGCGCGTCGAGCGTCTCGGCGGAGCACATCGAGCGGAGCCGCGGGAAGAGGTTGCCCTCCTCGTCGGCCACGTGTTCGCGGACGTCGCCCATGAGCTCGCTGATCAAGGGATCGAACCGGGGGTCGGCGGCGCCGCAACCCTCCAGATCCTTCATGGTCCGCTCCGCGGCGGCATGGTCCTCCAGCTCCTTGTCCGCGAGGGCGTCGCCGCCGGGCAGGTGCTCGCGGACGGCCGGATACAGGTACGCCTCCTCCGCGACGGAGTGCCGGACCAGCTCCATCGTGGCCTTGTCCGCGAACACCTTCCTGCGGGCGTCCCCGGACGGAAGCCCTTCGATCTTCGTGAAGAGCTCCTCCACCTCGCGGTGGTCGGTGATCAGCTCTTCGATGACGTCACCGCCGTGTCCCATGGGGTCCTCCTCGTTCGAACGCGGGGGTCCTTGCTCGGCCGGCCGTCGGGTCCGTGTTCTGCACCACCATCCGCTGCCACCATTCCAATACGGGGGATATCGCCGATATCGTGGCGTTCTCCTCTCCCGCGAGCCGGACGGTCCATCGTGCCCACAGACCTCTCCCTGTCACCGCTCATAGCGGCGACGACGCGCTGGCTGACCCGCGCCTACCCGTCGGGTGGCGGCGTATTCCAGAGCAGCCTCGTCGAGGCCCAAGCCCGCCAGGCCGTGACGGCCGCGGCCTGGCTGCGGTACCCGACGGACCTCGACGCGCAGCTCGTCGCCCTGTCGGGGCCGGGCGGCACCGACCGGCTCGACCGGATCACCGGAGAGGACGCCGCCCCCGCCGTCCTGGAGGGGGAAGCGCAGGGTCGCGCCTGGCGTACCTGGGTGGACGAGGTCCTCGTCAGCTGGGCGGCGTGCCTGCTGAGCGATCCGGCCCTCGCCGCGGCCGCGGCCCGAGCCCTGGCCTCCACGGAGCACGCCCGCGACATCGCGGTCGCCTTCCACCGCTTGACCGCTCCGGGGGAGGACGACCGGCGCGCGGCCGCGCTGCTGCGCCATCCCGACCTGGTGGAGCCCGTCGCCGAGCTGTACCGCGCGGAGCTCCTGCGGTGTCTGGGCGCCCATCCCGCACCGACCGGCTGACCGGCTGCCCCGCCCCGCGGCGGGGACATCGGCGGGCGCCCGGCGGGTAGCAGCGTAAGACCGGTACCGGCTCGACATCGCCTACGACACCGTCCGCGAGGTACTCGACGTCGACCTGATCGGCTCCTTCCTCTGTTCCCAGCACGCGGCGTGCCGCATGATCGCCCAGGGCGACGGAGGCATGCTCCGCATGGGCCCGATGGCCGGCTCCCATCTGGAGGACGACGGCTGGCGGCGCCCGTGAATCCCGCAGCGCCGTGGACGTCCCCGGTCTGTGAGGGAGGCGGCCACCGGGCGGAGGCGCGCCGGGGCGGGGCGGTGGTCAGGGGCTGAAGAGGATCTTCACGGCCCCGTCCTGCTTCTTCTGGAACATCTCGTACGCCTCCGGCGCCTCCGTCAGGGGCAACCGGTGCGTCGCGAAATCCTCGACGCCCAGCGGATCGGCGTCGGTGAGGAGGGGAAGCAGGTCGTCCACCCACCGCCAGACGTTGGCCTGGCCCATGCGCAGCTGCACCTGCTTGTCGAACATGGTCAGCAGGGGCATCGGGTCGGCCATGCCGCCGTAGACGCCCGACACGGAGATGGTGCCGCCCCGGCGGACGAGCTCGATGGCGAGGTGGAGGGCGGACAGGCGGTCGATGCCGGCGCGCCGCATCAACCTCGCGGCCAATGCGTCCGGCAACAGCCCGGTCAACTGCTGCAAGCCCCTGGCCAAGGGCGCGCCGTGGGCTTCCAGGCCGACGGCGTCGATGACGGAGTCGGGGCCGCGCCCGTCCGTGGCCTCGTACACGGCCTCCTTGATCCGGTCGCCGTACTCGTCGAGGTCGAAGGTCCGCACCCCGTGGGCCCGCGCGCGTCGCAAGCGGTCCGGTACGAGATCGATGCCGATGACCTCGGCCGCGCCGCGGTGGGCGGCGATGCGGGTCGCCATGTCTCCGATCGGACCGAGCCCCAGCACGGCGACGGAGCCCCCCGGCGGGACGGCCGCGTACTCGACCGCCTGCCACGCGGTGGGCAACACGTCGGAGAGGTAGACGAACCGGTCGTCCGGGGGACCGGGCGGAACCGCGATGGGCAGGGTGTTCCCGAAGGGCACGCGCAGGTACTCCGCCTGCCCGCCCGGAACCTGGCCGTAGAGCTTGGTGTAGCCGAAGAGCGACGCGCCGTTGCCGTACTCGCGCACCTGTGTCGTCTCGCACTGGGACTGCAGGCCCTGCCGGCACATGAAGCAGGTACCGCACGAGATGTTGAACGGAACCACGACCCGGTCGCCGGGCCGCAGCGCGGTCACCCCGGGGCCGGCCTCCTCCACGACGCCCATCGGCTCGTGGCCCAGGATGTCGCCGGCGTCCAGGAAGGGGCCGAAGGCCTCGTACAGGTGCAGGTCCGATCCGCACAGGCCGGTCGTCGTCACTTTGACGATGACGTCCGTGGGGTCCTGGATGCCGGGCTCCGGAACGGTGTCGATGCGCACGTCGCGTTTGCCGTGCCAGGTCAGTGCCTTCACGAGATCACCTTCAACGGTTCGAGGCGGAACCCCGGGATCCGGGTTCGGCCATCTTCCGGTGCATTTCGGCCTTCACCCGGTCGGGCAGCACCTTGTTGGCCAGGCCTTGCACCTTGGTCTTCAGGGACCCGGCGACGACCTTGTCCCTACCGGCGAAGAGGGCGTCCAGCCCCTGCCGGGCCACCTGTGCGGCGTCGTCCTTCGGTTGCCGGGCGACTTCCGTGTCGCCCATGTCGGCGCGGCGGAAGAAGTCGGTCTCCGTCGGGCCGGGCATCAGCGCCGTGACGGACACGCCCGTGTCCTTCAACTCGTTCTGCAGCGCCTGGGCGAAGGACTGCAGGAACGACTTCGAAGCGTTGTACACGGCTTGGAAGGAGCCCGGCATCGTCGAGGCGATGGAGGAGGTGACCAGGAGGTACCCCTCCTCGGCGGCGACCATGTCGCGCAGGAACCGCTGGGCCAGGTGCACTGTTGAGCGGACGTTGAGGTCGACGATCTCCAGCTGATCGGCGAGATCGCCCTCGACGAACCGTCCCCCCTGCCCGACGCCCGCGTTGAGCACCGCTACCGCCACGGGGCGCCGCGTCGCCGTGACGGCCGCGTAGAAGCGTTCGGCCTCCTCGTACTCGCGCAGGTCCGCCTGGACGGCCCGCACCGTCACACCGGTCCGCTCGATGTGCTGGGCCGCTCTCCGCAGGCGCTCGTGGTCCTCGGCGTTGATCACGAGGTCGAATCCGCGTTCGGCGAGCTGCCGGGCAAGTTCGAATCCGATGCCGCTCGATGCGCCGGTCACCACGGCGAGGGGTCTGATGTCGTTCATGACCCGCGCCTACCCCCGTCCCGGAAAACAGTCACACGCCCGCTCGGCGCAGTGTGCCGGGTGAAGCCGGGCCATTCCGGCCGGGTGCGCGTTCACGGGAGCTGCCGGCGGTACCAGCGGCGCAGCATCAGGGCGGCGAGGAGCAGCGTGGCCGGCCAGGCCAGGACGAAAACCGTGATCCACGCGGGGGAGCCGGTGGCGACGGCGAGGGCCGGCAGCACCAGGCAGGCCAGACGCAGGCGAGGAGCAGAAGACGGCCCAGCCCGCTCCGGGGGCCCCGCCGGCCGGCCAGGCCGTGCCCGAGGCTCCCGCGCATGCCGCGCAGGATTTCGGCCCCGTGCCGGTTCACGCGCTCGCGCGCGCTCTCGGGAGGCCCGTCCTCGGGAAGGTCGCGCCCGCGGGACTCGGCGGGCTTCGTCAACTCCTCCGGCGCGACCACGCGCACACCGTGCAGCCGCAGTTCGGCGGCGGCCGGCGGCCTCTTCTCCCTGTCGTCCGCCGCGGGCTCCGGCCGGGTTCTGCTTCTTGTCGGCTACGGCTTGTTGGCTATGGCGCCGAGGTACTGGTTCAGCCGTTTCAAGCGGGTGTCGACGCTCTGCGAGGAGCGCGTCAGGGCTTGGAGCTCCTTCAACACCGCGAGGCCGGCGAGCAGGGCCGATCGCGCCACCGGGTCGGTGATGTCGCCCAGGGCCGCCCGGACCTCCTCGGCGAGCTGTGCGGAGGAAGGGCCTGCGGGGGAAGGGCTTGCGGGGGAGGGGTCTGCGGAGGAAGGGTCTGCGGAGGAAGGGGCTGGGCCTGTTGCCGAATCCATGGTGTTCTCCCTTTCAAGGCGGCTGATGAGGCTCCGTAGATGACTGCTTGCCCGGGGTGCCGTCCTTCCCGGCGTTCTCGGCGTCGCTGGCCGCCCTCGTGGTTCCGCAGAGGGGGACCACCGGCATGCGGCCCTGCTGCCGCTGCCGCATCACTCCTGCTGGTCGGCCAGCTCGAGGGCGACGAGCTGGAGAACCTCCTGCGCCGCGCCCTGCCGCCCGGATTCCGAGTCGTAGGCGTCGGCCACCGCGTCGAAGGCCAGCATGAATCCGTTGACCAGTTCGCTCCAGGGGCCGGACAGCTGCTCCAGCGTCGCCCGGGCGACCTCGTTCGCACCGGCTCCAGCCGGGACGCGGAACGTCGAGGGCGTCACCTCGGCGCACAGGCTGGACACGTACTCCGGGGCGACGCCGCTGCGCATACCCGTGAGTACCGCGATGGCTTTCAGTCTGATCTCGTTGTCGCCGGCGATCACGGCGCCTCCTCGGACGGGCTTCTCCCAGCTCGCTAGCGCCTTCCCGCGCCCCGCCCCGCCAAACAGGCTCCTGCGCCGTCCTGCGCCGTCCTGCACCATCCTGCGCCGTCCTCGGCCGGCCGCGTCGATGGGCGGACGTCTCGGAGGCTTCGTACTCTGACTGAATGAGCGGTCCCTACCGGGGCAGGTGCAGAGCGCATCCCGTGGATGTCTCGTGGTCCGTACCGAACGCGATCGCCGGTGCGAGCCCTGTCTTCCGTCCCGGCCGTGAAGTGGAGGCGAACTTCGCATGACCGAGAGCGCGGCTCCGTACCTCTCCCCGGCGCGGGTCACCGTCCTGGGCGTGCACCCCGGCGACCCGCCGTTCCGCATCGTGGAGATCGACGGTGAGTTCGTCAGCACCGCCAGGTCCATGACGGACGTGATCCTGACCGCAGCGGCCTCGGGCATCACGATCCACGACCTGGACGACCCCGACGAGGTCCGCTGGGTCGGCGGTGGAAGGTTCCACTGGAGTAGGCCGTGATGCGGCGGGCCAGGACGGCCGCGAGACCAGAGGAGACGACCGTGAACGACAAGGGACGGGCAGCGGACCGGCCGGCGGAGCGGCGGGTCGCCGAACTGCCCGACATGGGTGCCATGGTGGACGAACACGGCCGGCCGCCCGGGGTGCCGTCGCGCACGGGTACCGGATCGACCGCGCCGCCCGCCGATCCGGAGCGTGTGGAGCGGGCCGTCGGAGACCCGCCTGCCGAGGCGCGGCCTTCCGGGCGCGGCGGGGAACGGAGGGGTGAGCGGTGACGGTGAACGCACACAACCCGTCCGTGGAAACAGGCCTGCCCGCGTCGTTCGATGCGGCAGCCGTCGGGTGGCTCAAGGCCCTGGACCGCATGGAGCGAACCACGGTCGCGGATCCGGTACTTCGGGTGCTGCAACGGGGCATCCGGGCCCTTCCGCTGGGCGGAGCACGTGATCTCCTGCGCGGCAGGCCGCTGGGGCACCCCCTGCACCCTGTGCTGGTACAGGTGCCGATCGGCTGCTGGCTGTCGGCCGGCGTACTGGACGTCGTACCCGGAGGGGGGCCCGCGGCCACGACGCTCACAGCCGTCGGACTGGCCGGGGCGGGGCCGGCGGCCGTGGCCGGCTGGCTGGACTGGGCGGACCTGCCGCCGCAGCAGGCCCGGGTCGGGCTGGCCCATGCGGTGTCGAACGTGGCCGTGATCGCCTGTTATGCGTCCTCCCTCGCGGCGCGGGTCCGTGGTCAGGCGGTCAAGGGCAGGATCTGGTCCCTCGCCGGGCTGGCGTCGCTCGCCCTGAGCGGCGCGCTGGGCGGACACGTGGCGTACCGGCAGGCCGTCGGCGCGGATGCCGTGCCGTAGGGCGGAGGGGAACAGAGCCGTGGGGCAGCGCAGAGCGGGCGGAGGCCGTGATCGGGGTGGCCGAGGCCCTGGTCGCCGCGGCCCGCGTCGGGGCCGAGGAATCCAGCCGGCTCCTGCGGGAGGCCATCCAGGGGGCGAGGGCGGCGGGTCACAGCTGGGACAGTGTGGGCGGAGTGCTGGGACGCGTGCCGCGCGAGCGGACTCGGCCCGGCGGTCGAGAGGCTCCGGCACGGCCGGCTGGAGATGCGCATCCGCGGCAAGGTCAGTGGTCCGCGATCCGACGCGATCAAGGGCGGATGTCCTTGGCGACGAAGCGGCCGGCGCCGAGCACGAGGACGAAGGTGACCTGCTGGTCGACGGAGAGACCCGTGAACGAGGCCTCGAGGTCCGCCTGCTCGAAGTAGACCGGCTCTTCGTGGCCCAGGGGGACGAGGAAGCCGTAACCGGCCTGCCGGTTGTAGGACTGGATGAATCCGGTGCAGCGCTCTGTCATGGGTCACCGTCCTCCGCAGGGGTCCACGACGTCTCCTGGCCGGGCGCGACGTGTGCGACACCTTCCTGCCGGAATCCGCGGACGGGCGTCGCCCTCTCCGGCCCTGCCGTGGCTTTGTCCGGCACACAGGACGAATCGTTTCTTCTGTCGGTATCACCGCTCCATCTGCCGAATATGCGTAAAACCACCCACATGCGTGGTTTTCCGCTACGGCCAGGGTGCCCGCCGACGGCACGGATGAGGCGCATCCGCAGCGGAACCGATTCTTCCCCTGCTCGTTAGCCGTGGGTGCGTCCGTCCATCTGACCGGCTGCCGAGCCCCGGCCAGACCCCGCTCCGCCGCGCGGGCCGGATGTGACTGCTGTGGGTGCCCTCGTCGGCGGGGGCACCCACCCCCCCAGGTGAGATCCGGCTTCGCCGAAGGCCTCAGGCCGTCACCCCCGGATCGGCCGTCGACGGCCCCGCCCGTCGGCCTGCCGGGGCGTCGCCGGACTGCGAGGGAGACCCGAGGCGCGCTGCGCAGGGGGCCGCGCCCCGCCTGGGCTTCCGTTCGTCGGAGCGGCCGGGACGGGCAGCGTCTTCGACGACGCGTGGATCGAGCCGCCCGCCTCCTGCGATCCCCGCGCCCAGGTCGACGTACTCCTGCCCACGGCAAGAGGCGTGACGCCGGAGCTCCCCGACGGCGAAGCCGGTTTCACCGCGGCGCCGGGGGGCGTCGCCCCGAGGGCGCCGCGGGAACCGGCATGTCCGGATCTGAGACAACCTCGTCATTGCGGACATGGGCGTGTGCCGAAAGGATCTCCCCATGCCCGCACCGCACCGCATCGTCATCGTCGCCTTCCCCGGCGTGGAACTCCTGGACGTCACCGGCCCGGGCGAGGTGTTCTCGGTCGCCTCCCGCGTGGCCGGTTCGGCTCGACCCGGCTACCGCCTGCAGATCGCGACGGCCGACGGTGGCCCGGTCACCACGTCCAGCGGCATCCGGCTGCTGGCCGACCTGCGGCTGGACGAGGTGGAGGGACGGGTGGACACCCTGCTCGTGTCAGGCGCGGTCACCCACTACGAGGGCGGCGGCGCCGAAGCGGTCGTCGATCCGACGGTCACCGACTGGCTGCGCGAGGCCGCACCCCGGGCCGGTCGCACCGGATCCGTCTGTGCCGGCGCGCACCTCTTGGCCGCGGCCGGGCTGCTGGACGGAAGGCCGGCCACGACCCACTGGCTCACCGCCGCTCAACTGGCGGCCGAACACCCCGGGATCAAGGTCGATCCGGACCCGATCTTCATCCGGTCCGGGCGGGTGTGGACGTGCGCCGGGGTCACCTCGGGGATGGACATGGCGCTCGCGATGGTGGCCGAGGACCACGGCCAGGCCGTCGCGCTGGCCACGGCGCGCCTGATGGTCATGTACGTCAAACGCTCCGGCGGGCAGAGCCAGTTCAGTGTTCCGCTCTCCGTGCAGGCGCCGACCAGCGACCGGATCGACGAACTGCGCCAGTGGATCACCGAGCACCCGGAAGAGGACCTCTCGGCCGAGGCGCTCGCCGAGCGCGTCAACCTCGGCGCACGCCACTTCTCCCGCCTTTTCGCGCAGCGCACCGGTACGACACCGGCCGCCTACGTCGAGTCCACCCGTCTGGAAGCCGCCCGGCGCCTCCTCGAGGAGACCGACGGCAGCCTGCCGCAGGTTGCCGCCGCCAGCGGCCTCGGCTCCGTGAAGACCTTGCACCGCAGCTTCCGCCGCCGGCTGGGAACCACTCCGGCCGAGTACCGCCGCCGCTTCCGCTAGCCCTACCTGCCCTACCTGCCCGACCGCACCCGTCAGAGCCCGGGGGCCTGCAAAGCATGCCCGCACCCACCTCACATGCGAGGGAAGAACCCATGTCCCGCACGAAGATCATCCCGATTCCGGTCCTCGGCAAGCACGCCGTCAACGCCTACCTGCTGCTGGGGCGCCGTCCGGTCGTCGTGGACGCCGGCACTCCCGGCAGTGCCCGTACGATCAGCGCCCACATGGCCCGGCACGGGGTCGACCCCGCAGACCTCGCGCTGATCGTCATCACCCACGGCCACATCGACCACTTCGGTTCGGCCGCGGAACTGCACCGGCTCACCGGAGCCCCCGTCGCCGGGCACGTCGCCGACCTCGGTCCCTACCGGTCGGGCCGGGTCCGCGAGCCGTACCTCCCGACCGGACCCATGGGCCGCCTCATGGCCAAGAACAGGAAGTTGCACGTCCGGGTCGACCCCTTCGAGCCCGACGTCCTGATCACCGGGGAGACGGATCTGACGGACTTCGGCATCGCCGCCCGCGTCATGCCCACTCCGGGGCACACCGCCGGCTCCGTCTCCGTCCTCACCGACGACGGGGACCTCGTCGCGGGTGACCTCGTCGCCAACTCCTTCATGGGCCTCATCCCCGGAAGGCCGGCCAACCCTCCCTTCCACGACGATCCCCAACGCAATCTCGCCAGCCTGCGAGCCATGCTCGCCCTGAACCCCGCGAGCCTCCACGTCGGCCACGGCACACCGCTCGATCCCGACCGCGTGCGCCGCTGGGCGGAACGCGAGCAGCGACGCCTGGACCGGCTCGCCTCCCGAGGCCGCCTCCGCGCCCGGCCGCGGGAAGAGGAGTCCTCGGGCGATCTCCGCTAAGCGACTCCCGGCCCGCGATGTGACAGGGCCGGGGGGAGGTGGCCGGGAAGCCCGCTCCGCCCGGACAGAGGGACGGCCGGGCGGACCCGATGACGCGGCCGGACCGCGGACGTAAGCCTTTCGTCACCACGACGGAGCTGGCGCCACGGACCTTCGCCGCATTGAATGCGGTGGACGGATCCGCGAGGAGAGGCAACGGCGAAGATGGCAGAGACAAAGCGGCACGGGCGAGCGAGGCTGCTCGTCGGCGTGGTCGTCGCGGCGGCGCTGGCGCTCGGCGCCGGCCTGTACTGGTTCCAGCCGTGGAAGCTGTGGCAGGACGACACCGTCCGCGAGGCCCTGCCGACCGCACCGTCACCGTCACCGTCGGCCCCGGCCCCGGCCGCATCCGGGGCCGCTGCCCCGGCCGGCTCGCCGACCCCGGCTGCTCCCGCCGGGCCCACGACGGTGGCCCGGGGCTCGCTGATCAGCCACGAGCACACCACCACGGGCACGGTCAGGGTGGTCCGGCTCCCCGACGGCTCCCTCACCCTGCGCCTGGAGAACCTCGACACCAGCAATGGCCCCGACCTGCGGGTGTGGCTGACCGACGCGCCCGTGAAGGAGGGCACGGCGGGCTGGCGGGTCTTCGACGACGGCAAGTACGTGAGCCTGGGCAAGCTCAAGGGCAACAAGGGCGACCAGAACTACGCGATCCCGGCCGGCGTGAACACGTCCGACTACAGCAGCGTCACCATCTGGTGCGACCGTTTCGACGTCTCCTTCGGCGCGGCGGCACTCGGAGCCGTGTGAGCGGCCACTGGACGGGTCTTTCACCTCCAGTCCGCGCCCCGCTCGGCCCGATCGGTCGACCGGGCCTGCTCGCCGCTCCGCGGCAGGCGGCTCACAGCAAGGGCCGTGACGACCACCGCGTACGCGCACAGCACGGCGGTCCCGGCCCACCACGGAAGCGGGAAGTACCCGGCGGACGGCGCGTAATGGGCCACGACCTGCGGATACTCGACGAGGGTCTGCTGGGCGGTGAAGCCGGCGGCCGGAGTGGTCCGCAGCAGCCACTGCGACAGGCCGTCGGGCAGCAGCGGGAGCGTCGTCACGGCGTAGGGCACCACGATGGCCGCGACGGCGACGAGGATCGCGGGCACGCCGCGCCGCAGGATGGTGCCGAGCGCGAAGGCGAGTACGGCCGAGAGGGCGAGCGCCGCGGCGACACCCGTCGTGACCCGCACTCCGGTGAGCGTGGTCATCCCGATGACGGCGACCCCGTTCCCCTGGAGGATCATCCTGCCGACCAGGATCACGGTGGCCACGGAGAGGAGCCCCGTAACGAACGTCGCCGCTCCGACGATGGCCGCCCTCACCACGAATACCCGGCGTTCGAGCGCCGCGCCGCCCGCCGGCTCGCGGCGGTAGCGGCTCGTGGCGAACCGCACCGCGACCACGATCACGATGAGCAGGGTGATGCTCAGGCCGCCGAGGGCGCGCTCCGCGGGGCGGGCCCCCGAGGTGGCGCCGGGACCGATGTCGCCGATTCCGGCGACGGTGATCGTTCCGCCTTGCTCGATCGCCCCGGACGCCTTGTGGTGCTTCTCCCAGTCGGAGCGGTTCATCTCGCCGACGGCATCGCCCTTCCACCCCCCGGCGCCGGACGCGCCGTCCAGGCTGATGTTGTCGAAGGAACCGACGGCCTGCGTGAAGCGCACCTGTTCCGTGGCTCCGCCGAGACCGGTGCGCCGTAGCGTCAGGTCGCCGGGCGAGGTCGCGAACAGGCCCACCTGCACGGTCCCGGGCAGTCCGGGCAGCTTCGCCGTGCCGACCTTCGCCCAGTGCTCGCCGTCGGCGGACTCGAAACCCGTGACGGTGTCGCCCGACCGCGCCAGCCGCAGCCACCGTGGCGACTGTGCCGAGACCCCGCGGTGGCCGCTGCCGGCGATGTCGTGGTCGTAGGCGTACTGCATCCGCACCCCGTGGCCGCCGGTGAGCATCAGAGCCGCGTACGAGGATCCTTGGCGGACACCGTCCTTGATGATGATCCCCGCCTTCGCCCACGGCACCAGGCCGGGGACGATCTGGTCGTGGTGGGGCGGCGGGTAGGTGATGGTGCCCGTCATCGACGTCAACCGGACCGTGATGCTGCCGTTCTCCGGCAGATCACGGTGCACGAAGTAGAACTGGTCGCTGACGGGCGAGCCGTTCGGTCCGATCGGATCGGTCGCGCACGGGCCGGCGCAGGAGGCATGGTTGCCGAACGCGTAGAGGAGACCGAGGGCGAGGAGGACCAGCGCCGCCGACGCCATCGCCACCAGCCTGCCCGGACGTCGGAAGCCGGTCCATTCCTGCCGGAGCAGTTCGTTGGTTGTGAGCATGGTCCGGTTCTACGCAGACGCCGGTAACGGGGTCCGAACGGCCGCTGTCATGACGCTGTTAGGTGCGTCGCGGCATGCTGGGTCCCGTCGGACCCGACAGGGAGAGGAAACATGGGCGAGCCGCGCAGCAGGACCGTCGGACGGCGCTTCACGATTCTGTACGCCACGGTCTTCCTCCTGTCGGGGATCGGGCTGCTCGCCCTGACCTACCTGCTGTCGGGCAGCGACTCGTCGAGCGTCGCTCCCGTGCAGCTCCCCTCCGGTGGGCCGAGCCCGGGAGGCGAGCAGCACATCCGCGATCTGGAGGAGCAGCTTGCGACCGTGCACGCGCGGCAGTCACGCCAACTGCTGTTCGGATCGCTGATCGCGACGGCGGTGATGGCCGTCGTCTCGCTCCTGCTCGGAAGGCTCCTCGCCGGCCGCGTCCTACGCCCGTTGCGGCTGATCACCACGGCGACGCGGCGGATCTCCGCGGAGAACCTGCACCAGCGGCTCGACGTGACCGGACCCGCTGACGAGGTAAAAGAGCTCGCCGACACGATCGACGGCCTCCTGGCGCGGCTGGAGGCCTCCTTCGCCGCGCAGCGCCGGTTCGTCGCCAATGCCTCGCACGAACTGCGTACGCCGCTGGCGACGATGCGGGCGTCGCTGGACGTGGCCGTCGCCAAACCGGAGCCGGCGGTCCAGACCGTCGTACTCGCCGACCGTTTGCGGCCCCAACTCGACCGAGTGGACGGCTTGTTGGACGGCTTCCTCGTTCTGGCCAGGGCGCAGCACGGTGTACCGCCCGATCGGGTTCGCGTATCGCTCGGCGAGCTGGCGAGGGAGGCGCTGACCGCACGGGACACCGACATCGCGGCGAAGGCCCTGGTCGTGGACGACGGGGTACGGCCGAACACCGCCTGGACGCGGGGCAGTCCGGCCCTGCTGTCCCGCATGGTGCAGAACCTGATCGACAACGCGATCACGCACAACCAGGAGGGCGGTTGGATCCGGATCGTCACCGAGGGCGGCGGCGCCGTATCCCGCCTCGTCGTGGAGACCGGCGGGAGCGTCCTCGACCAGCGCCAAGTAGACCGGCTGACGCAGCCGTTCGAGCGGCTCGAAGCCGACCGGACCGGCTCGGAGGAGAGTTCCGGCCTGGGGCTTTCGATCGTCGCCGCGATCGTCGCCGCGCACGGCGGCCACCTCGACCTCCGAGTCCGGCCGGAAGGCGGCCTGAGGGTGACCGCCGCGATGCCGTCGACGGCCGGCTCCCGGGGCGAGGGAGGAACGGCACCTTGAGGATCCTGGTCGTCGAGGACGCGCGCTCACTCGCGGAGGTCGTCGCCGAAGGGCTGCGGGATCAAGGGATGGCCGTCGACGTCGCGCACGACGGGCTGGCCGCGGCCGCCAGGCTCGACGTCAACGCGTACGACGTGGTGGTCCTGGACCGGGACCTGCCCGGTATCCACGGCGACACGCTCTGCCAGATGATCACCGAGCGGGACGATCGCGCGATGGTGCTGATGCTGACCGCGGCCGGGTCGCCCGGCGACCGCGTCAGCGGTCTCACGCTCGGCGCCGACGATTACCTCGCCAAGCCCTTTCACTTCCCGGAACTGATCCTGCGCATAAGGTCGTTGGCCCGCCGTAGGCCGGTGGCCCTGGCCCGTACGCTGCGTGCGGGCGGCCTCGAACTCGATCCGGCACGCCGCATCGCCCTGCGCGAGGGCAGTCGGCTCGACCTCTCCGTCAAGGAGTTCGCGGTCCTGGAGGCGCTGCTGCGGGCCTGTCCCGGCTTCCTGAGCGCCGAGGACCTGCTGGAGCAGGTGTGGGACGAGTACGCCGATCCGTTCACCAACACCGTGGCCGTCACCGTGGGCCGGCTGCGCCGCAAGCTGGGCAGTCCGCAGGTCATCACGACGACGCCCGGGGTGGGTTACCGCATCCCCGGAGATCCGTCCGACGGTTAGAGCGGGGTGGGCCCCCACCCCCATGTGGTGGGGGTGGGGGCCGTTGTTCGCTG
This sequence comes from Streptomyces sp. NPDC060049, assembly GCF_042736715.1. Taxonomy (NCBI): domain Bacteria; kingdom Bacillati; phylum Actinomycetota; class Actinomycetes; order Kitasatosporales; family Streptomycetaceae; genus Streptomyces; species Streptomyces sp. NPDC060049. The sequence continues at coordinate 24,707 of NZ_JBHWVV010000007.1, read as the reverse complement.
CGGGGTGCTCAGAACTGCGTGGAGATGGTGACGCCGGCGAAGTCCTGGACCGCGTTCAGGCTGATGTAGACGTAGCCGGTCGGCGGGTTGTTGATGGTCAGGGTCTCGGTGTTGCCGCTCTGGGCCGAGCGCGTCGTGTAGTTGTTCGTGGTGGCCCAGGTGGTGGGGCTGTAGTAGAGGTCGGCGTTGCCGGTGCCGCCCGAGACGGTGATCTTCAGCGAGGAGGTGCCGGCGGGGACGTTGAGGTAGAAGTAGCGGTAGTCCCCGGTCTTGGCGGAGACGTTGGAGCGCGCGCAGTCCGCGGCCAGGATCCGGGTGTCGGCGGCCGTGCACTCGGCCGGGGCCGAACCGAACCGGGTCGAGACGGTGACGCCGGCGAAGTCCTGGACGGCGTACAGGCTGATGTAGACGTAGCCGGTCGGCGGGTTGTTGATGGTCAGGGTCTCGGTGTTGCCGCTCTGGGCCGAGCGCGTCGTGTAGTTGTTCGTGGT
>NZ_JBHWVV010000007.1:0-24118 GCF_042736715.1 Streptomyces sp. NPDC060049 | reverse complement strand
GTGGCCCAGGTGGTGGGGCTGTAGTAGAGGTCGGCGTTGCCGGTGCCGCCCGAGACGGTGATCTTCAGCGAGGAGGTGCCGGCCGGGACGTTGAGGTAGAAGTAGCGGTAGTCCCCGGTCTTGGCGGAGACGTTGGAGCGGCGGCAGTTGTCGCCCAGCACGCGGGTGTCCGCGTTGGCGCACTCGCCGGGACCGGCGGTGCCGACGGTGACCGCCTTGCTGGTGCTGGCAGTGGCGCCCTTGTTGTCGGTGACGGTGAGCCGGACGGTGTAGGTGCCCGCCGTGGCGTAGGTCTTGGCCGGGTTGACGGCGGTGGAGCTGGTGCCGTCACCGAAGTTCCAGGAGCGGGAGGCGATGGTGCCGTCCGCGTCGGTGGAAGCGTCGGTGAAGTTGACCGCCAGAGCGTTCACCGCGGCGGAGAAGCCGGCCACCGGGGCCTTGTTGGTCGGCGGATTGGTGGAACCGCCACAGTCACCGGCGGCGCACTTGGCCAGCCAGGCGGCGAAGTCCGCGTCGTAGCGGGTGCCGATGGTGGAGGTGAGCAGGGTGCGGGCGGCCGCCCAGTTGCCGGTGCGGTAGTGGCCGAGCAGCGCTGCCACGTCCTGCGGGTGCGACTGGTTCAGGTAGCGGACCGCCAGGTAGCCCCACTGGTAGACGCGGTTGGAGTCGGAGTTGTCGTAGGTGGTGTCGAACAGCGTGCTGAGCTTGTAGGTGTTCTTGCCCGCCTCGGCGGCCGCGCGATCGTTGGCGACGTTGCGGTAGGAGTACGAGATGTACTCCGCCAGGCCCTCGACCCACATCACGGTGGGGGTCTTCATGCCCGCGTTGAAGTCGCCGTACATGTCGAAGCGGCCGTCGAGGTAGTGGGTGTACTCGTGGTTGAGGTTCCAGATCTGGAACTCCGGCCGTGCCCACTCCGCCTCGTAGGCGATGAAGCGCGGCTGGTTCCCGACGGTGGCCGGGTTGCCCTCCAGGTACATGCCGCCGTTGTTGGTGTTGATGTCGAAGATGACGCCGGCGTACGTCTGGTAGTCGGCGCTGGAGTCGAACGCCACCACTTCGAGGTTGGTGTTGTTGTCGTCCGCGACCGGGCCGCCGTCCTTGACCACGTTGTGGAAGAAGGCGTCCTGGTTCGCCAGACTCGTACAGCTGGCGGCGAGTTCGGCGGCGGTCATCTGCTGCGCGACGATCCGCAGGCTGGGGCTGCACGTGTGCTTGACCGTCAGCACGGCGGCACGCGCCCGGTTCGGCAGGTCGCAGGTCCCGTAGTAGGCGCAGTTGGCCTTGTCGTACGAAGAGGTCATCGCGGCCAGCGGCACCCAGAGCGAAGAGGTCCGCCCGGTGATGGCGCCGCGGTCGAGCAGCTGCTTGACGAGCGGCCGAACCGTCGCCTGGAGCGCCGAGTGCTGCAGGAAGCGGCCGAGTTCACGGCCGGCGTTGGCAGTCAGATAGGACTTGTCGGTGCCCAGCAGGCCGTCGTGGGCGACGGCGAAGTCGCGCAGCACGGTGAAGAGGCTCGGGTCGGCCTGCACGGCGGGCAGGAACTCCGGGGTCTGATGGCCGCGGAACAGGATGCTGTAGGCGTTGTTGACCGCCGCGACCATCGACCAGGAGCTGTCGTAGCTGGAGTTGTAGCCGGTCAGCATGCGCTTGACCACGCTGAGGTAGCGGGCGTTCTGCTGGGCGCTGTCGACGAGGATGACCGCCTCGGACAGCGTCTTGCCGTTGGCCTCGGTCACGTCCCTGGAGCGCGGCGCGGCGAAGAAGGTGTCCAGGGCTCCCTGGATCGAGCTCTTCAGGGCCGGGCCGTAGGTGCCGACGGTGGAGGCGTTGTACCACTGCACGAAGTAGCCGGCGCGCAGATAGAGCACCAACTGTCCGACCGAAGTGCTGTTGTCGCCAGGGTAGTTGGAGGCATTGGAGCGCAGCGCATCGGCGACCGAGACCATCTGCGCCTCGCGGAAGGCGGCCTTCGCGTCGGGGCCCTTGAGCAGGAACAGCGAGTTCACGCAGTCCATCTCGGAGGTCTTGATCTGCTGGACCAGCGCACTGCCGGTCTTCGACGTGAAGTCCGCGATGTTGCAGGCCGCGGCGAGGCCGTCGGCTCCGGGAGCCGATTGCGGCTTGGCCTTGAACTGTTCGCTCTGCGACGGGTCCTTGACGGCCCGGAGCGGAGCCCGCTCGGACAGGTCCGTGTTCGGCAGGGCGGCGTGCTCGGCGTTCAGCGCGGAGGCCGCGGCCGCCTCCGTCGAAGGCTGCGGGGCTATGCCGGACGCCCAGGACGGTGCCGGGGTGGTGGGCCTGGGCTCACCGGCGAAAGCCTGGCCGACGGGGGCCAGCATGGTCAGGCCCATGGAGCAGGCCAAGGCGGCTATGAAAGGCCGGATGCGGCCTTTCTTCGTGGGGGAACATCGCATGGGGGGTGGGCCTCCGAGGCGGTCTGCGGCCGTGCTGGGAACACGGCGTATGTCGAGTACGGACCGTGGCACCCAAGGGAGTTGGTGGGGATTCCAGCTCTGTCGTGCACACGGTAAGTACGATGTAACATGGCACACATCACATGGCTCTGGAAGTCCCCGAGCGCCACTTTTCGGCATCTGAGGCCCCGTCGAACCCGGATTCCCGGGCATGCGCGCCCGGTTCGCCCGCGACTGTCCGGGGTCGTCGGCGCGGTGTGCGGCGGTGCCTTGCGCTGCCCGGGCCGGAATGCGAAGTGTCGGGCGTCCGGGGGGTTAGCCCCACCTGGGCCGGGCGGGTAGCGGGATCGTCCCGGCGGTCGCGATCGGAAAAGCTGGGCCCGGCAGATACCGCTGCTTCCCAACGATTCCGCAGGAGTTGGCACGTGCGCGAGCAGGCATGGCAGAGGCTTCGTTCTTCCGTCCGGCAACGACCCGCCCGGCAGCGACCAGTCCGGCAGCGACGGGCCGGCCGGCGCGCAACCGTACCGGCCGCAATCGTGTTGGCCGTGGGCCTCATGACGGTGGGTGCGCCGGCATTGCCCGCGGCGTCCGCTGCCGCCAGGCCGGACGCGGTCCAGCAGGGTCTGAACGCGCTGGTACGCACCGACGGCCTGCCCGCCGCGCTGGCGAGCGTCAAGGACCGGGCGGGCCGCACCCGTTCCTACACCGCTGGAGTCGGCGACCTCGCCACCGGCTCGAAGGTGCCCAAGGACGGTCAGGTGCGGATCGGAAGCAACACCAAGCCGTTCACCGCAGTGGTCGTACTACAGCTGGTCGGTGAGGGAAAGATCGACCTCGAGGCCAAGGTGGACACCTATCTGCCGGGTCTCGTACGCGGAGAGGGGATCGACGGACGCCGCATCACCGTCCGTCAACTCCTCCAGCACACCAGTGGACTTCCCGACTACGAAAGCCTCGTCGACGGGGCCCTCCGCGAGCACCGGTACCTCGAACCCCGGGACCTGCTCGACATCGCCTTCCAGAACGACGCCGACTTCGAGCCCGGGAAGAAATGGGCTTACAGCAACACGAACTACGTGGTGGCCGGCCTGATCATCCAGAAGATCACCGGCCGCCCCCTCGCCGAGGAGATCGACCGGCGCGTCATCCAGCGCATAGGACTGCGCCACACCTACTTCCCCGCCACCGGCGACATGACCATCCGTGAACCCCATCCCCACGGCTACCAAAAGGACTCGGCAGGAGCACCTCTGCGTGACGTCACCGAGATCGACCCCTCCGTGGGCTGGGCGGCAGGCCAGATGATCTCCACCAACTCCGACCTCAACCGGTTCTTCACCGAGCTCATGGCCGGCAGTCTCCTCCCGGCGGCGCAACTCACCCAGATGCGTACCACCGTCGCCATCGGGGACACCGGCGCCGGCTACGGACTGGGGCTCATGAGCAGGCCGCTGTCGTGCGGCGGTGTCTACTGGGGCCACGGCGGTGACATTCCCGGATACGAGACCCGGGGCGGAGTCACCGACGACGGCCGCGCCGCGAACGTCGCGGTGACCAGCATCCCGACCGACGGGGCGACCACGGGTCATCTGGACGATGTCGTGGACACGGCCCTCTGCCGCTGACGGAGACCTCTGGTGTCTTCGGGTCCCCGGCGCGGCCGTCGCCCGTCCAGGAGCCGGACCCCGACGGGACCGGCCACCTGGGTGTCCGGGGCGTTGCGAAGTGGAATCCGCCGGCCGGCGCCTTCGGACCCTTTCCGGGGTCTCGGAGGTACCGGCCGGCGCGTTCGGTTGCCTTCGTATCTCGTTGTCGGCCGATCTTGGGCGGTCAGCTGGACAGCGTCTCCAGGAGGTCGCCGACCTTCGCCTCGGGCAGGGCGCGGCCACGTCGGCCTGGGCCACCATCCTCCGCGCCGACGCACTCGGCGCCTTCCGTCATGATCTCGCGGGCAGTAGTCATCGGGGCCTCCCTCGTGGCTCCGGCTTCCGGGTTGCTCCTCCGCGCCTGCCTGGGGCGATGTCGTCCGTGGACCGGCTCGGGCCTCGCCCGGCCCGGCGCGGCGCCAACCTGCGGCACCCGACCGTCGCGCGCGTCACCGCGGCGGGCGACACCCGCCGGCGCCCACCGCGGCGGCGTGCTCCGCACCGGCCGCCCGCGCGCCGGCGACCCGGGCCGCACGCGCCCGGGCCCCGAGACCTTGGCGCAGGGCGGCGGTCGCCGACCGCCGGCCGGACGTGCTCCGCGGGTCCGACCGGTCCACCCCGTCGATCACGTCGAGCAGCCGCAGTGGCTGGCGGCGCCAGTTGTAGGCGAACAGCGTCACTCCCCTGGCCTGCGCGTGCGCGGCGAGGCACAGCAGGCAGTGCAGGCCGCATACGTCCATGAAGGGGACGAGGTTCATGTCGCAGGCCACCACCGTGGTGCCCTCGTCCACCGCGCCGTACGCGTCCTCGAAGGCCGGTCGGGCGTCCAGGTCGAGTTCACCGGCCGGAGCCAGGTAGACCGTCGGACCGTACTGCCTCAGCGTGATGTGGAATGCGCGTTCCATGGCGTCTCACCTCGCCGCGCGGAGGGGGGTGATGCGGGCGGCGCCGGTACGACCGGGCAGCCGGCCCCTCTCGATTCTGGCTCCGTTCCCTCGGTCCCCGCAAGGCTTCCGGCCGCGCCGCGTCGAGCGTGTCAGAGAGGCGGGCGGGGGTAGTCGCCGCCCGGGTTCCCGAACGTCCCGTACTCCCTGAAAAGAGGAGTGAGAACGATGAGCGTCTCCCCCCGGACCCGGACCCGCGCACCACTCCAGGCCTCGAAGCCGGCGGGGGAGTCCCGCCGGGCGAGACCCCGCCCGCCGAGTCGAGCACCGCTTCCGGCGCCGGGCCGTACCGGCCGCTCAAGCGGGGCTGGGCCAAGGGCCCGCTCGTGCTCATCATCGTGCCGGCGCCGGCCGTCGCCCTCTTCTTCCTCGCCTACGCCATCGTGCTGAACACCTGAGACGGGCAGGAGGCGGGGCGTCGCCCCCGCGCGCGGAACAGGGGCAGGCGCCGACCATGGACCATTCGAAAGCCCCGGTGCTGGAAGCCCTGGCCGCCTGTCACCGTCAGGGGCGGACACCCTTCACGCCTCCCGGACGCAAGCAGGGTCGCGGCGTCGATCCGCGGGTGCGCGCCGTTCAGTCGTCCTCCGGGGCCAGCGTCGAGGCGAAGCGCTCGAGCAGGTGGGCGAGGTGGGTCTGCTCGTCGACGCCGAGGCCGGCGAGGAGGCGGCGCTGGTTGTCCAGGTGGACGGCGATGAGCTCGTCGGTGAGGTCGACGCCCTCGGGGGTGAGGGTGATCAGGCGACCGCGCGAATCGGTGTCGGCGACGGATCTGCCGACCAGTCCCCGGGCTTCGAGCCGGTCGACGCGTTTGGTGATCGCGCCCGTGGTCACGAGGACGGTCCGGCTGAGTTCACCTGCGGACAGCGCGTAAGGCTCCCCGGAACGCCGGAGCGCCGCCAGCACGTCGAAGTCGCCGCTGCCGAGGCCCGCGGCTTGGAAGGGCGGGCGCAGCCGCCGGTCCAGCGTGTCGGCCAGTCGCAGGAGGCGGCCGATGACGAGCATCGGTGCCGCGTCCAGGTCGGGGCGCTCGCGTTTCCACTGTTCGACGATGGCGGTGAGGGCGTCGGTCTGCATGCCTTCACCTTATCTTCCGCGGATGATATATATCTTCCATGGAAGAGATCGATGTGCCCGGGGCCGGCCCTCAGGCCGCCGCGGCGGTCGTCTGCTACTTCGACCCCGCCTGCCCGTTCGCCTGGACCACCTCCCGATGGCTGCTCGAAGTCGAACGGCTCCACCCCGTCGACCTGCGCTTCCGCATCGTGAGCCTGTCCGTACTCAACGAGCACCGTGAACTCGAGCCGTGGTACCGCGAGTTCAACGACCGTGCCTGGGGGCCGGCCCGGGTGTGCGCGGCCGCCGAAGTGCTCCACGGCAGCACCGTCCTGCGCGAGCTGTACACGGCGCTCGGCGAGCGCATCCACGGAGCGCGCGACAAGGACTACGACGCGGTCATCACCCAGTCCCTCGACCGACTCGGCCTGCCCGCGTCCCTGGCCAAGGCCGCGCAGGCCGACGAGTTCGACGCGGCCCTGCGCGAGAGCCACCGGGATGGACAGGACGCCGTCGGCGAAGAGGCCGGGACTCCCGTCGTCACCGTCGACGGCGTCGGCTTCTTCGGCCCCGTCCTCACCTCCGTCCCGAGGGGCGAGGAGGCGGTCCGCCTGTTCCACGCCGTTCGGACGCTGGCCGGGACGCGAGGGTTCGCCGAACTGAAGCGGGGCCGCGGTGCGCTCGACTTCCGCTGAACCCGGCGTCCGGACCCGGCGCCGGCTCATCGGCGCGAGCATGGTCGGCTCGATCGGCGACGGCGTGTACGTGCCGCTGACGATGCTGTTCGTCCACTCGCTCACCGGCCTGTCGCTGACGTCGATCGGTGCGGGGCTGACCGTCGCCGGGCTCTGTGCCCTGGCGTTCATGCCCGTCGCGGGCGTCCTCATCGACCGGTTCGGCGGCCGGCGGGTGCTCATCGGCGTTCTCGCCTTGCGGGCGGCCGGGTTCGCCGCCTACCCGTTCGCCGACTCCTACCCCGCCTTCCTGGCGATCGCCACGGTCGTAGCGGTGGGGATGTGGGCCTCGTCGCCCAGCCAGCACGCTCTCATCGGCGACATGGCCCGAGGGGCCGAGCGTGACCGACTGCTGGCCTGGGACCGCAGCCTGCGCAACGCCGGCATGGGGTTCGGCAGCCTGGCGGCGGCGGGCATGCTGGCATGGAACGGCAGCACCGGTTTCACCGCCGCCGCCGCGGTGCTCGCCGCGGTCTTCACCCTCGCCGCGGTACTGGTCGCCCGGATCCCGGCCGTCCACGGCAGGGCCGGGGCGCCGCGGGGTGCCGGGGGCGGATACCGGCAGGTCCTCGCCGACCGGCCCTACCTGCTCATCACGACGGCCAACTTCCTGATCGCCTTCGGCTACACCACCCAGGCCATCGCCCTGCCCGTCTTCCTCACCCGCGACGTCGGCATGCCCGACGCCCTGGCCGGAGCCGTGTTCGCGCTCAACACGGTCCTGGTCGCCGCACTCGGTGTCCCGGTCGCCCGCTTGACCCTCCGGGGAAGGCGCACGCGGACGGCCGCGTTCGGCGCGTTCGTCTTCGCGCTGTCCTTCGCCGCCTTCGCGGCCCTTCCCCAGCTCTTCGGAGGCGCCGACGCGGTCGGCGCCGACGCGGTCGTCGCCGTCCTGGCGGTAGCGGCGCTCTACACCGCCGGAGAACTCATCCACTCCGCACCGTCGCAGGGACTGTCGGTCCAGGCTGCCCCCGACCACCTGCGCGGGCGCTACCTGGCGACCTATCAGCTGTCCTGGTCCCTCTGCCGCACCCTCGCGCCCGCGCTCCTGGGATTCCTGCTCGACGCCGGGCGGTGGCACCTGTGGACGGTGCTCGCCCTGATGGTCCTGACCGGCGCCGCGATCCTGCTGCACACCGAGCGCCTCCTGCCGGCCCACGTCGTGCGCGTCCCCGGCGAAGCCCCCGCCGCCGCGGAGGTCATGACCTGACCGTCCGGTTCCCGGGAGCCGCGGGAGCCGCCCCGCGCAGTGACACGGCGAAAGCGCAGCTGGTGATCGTGAGGACGATGATCGGCGGCGGGGGCAGCAGGAGGACGGAAACCACCAGGGCGGCCAGGGAGGAGGTGAGGGCGATCCATCCGAAGGCGGTGCGGCGCTGCACGAGGGTGGGGGAGTGACGCACGGCGGCGAGGATCAGGAGGCCGCAGGTGACGCTGAAGAAGGCCATGGCGACGCTGAGGCCGTTGAAGACATCGAGGACCGTGCGCTGCAGACCGAGCAGGGCGAAGGTGGACTCCCGCATGGCGGCGTCGAGTTCACGTTGCCGCTCCGTCCGCGTGGCCAGCGATGAGGCGGCGGAAAGGGCGAGGTGGCCGGCGCCGAGGAAGACGAGGCCGTAGGCGCCGAGCGTGAAGGCCCGGACGGGGGCCGCCCGGCGCAGGGGGCGAGGCGTGACCGTGGTGTTCACCGTTGCTCCTTGACGTTGATGTTGGCGTTGACGTTTCCCGGGGCCGGGGCCGGGGCCGGGTTGGAGGGCGGTTGCCAGCCCAGGACCGTGTCCAGGGCTCTCAGCGACAGCGCCTGCGGCGTGGCGCGTACGGCCAGGTTCCGGAGGGAAGCGGCAAGGGGGTGGGAAAGCCGGGCGAGTTCGCCGATGCGCCGGGAGCGACGGCTGATCCGGGTGGTGCGGCGGAGCCTGGCCTTCGTATAGGCGGCGAGGGCGGAGGGCACGTCGTCGGCGGATCCGAGGACGTGCGCCGCGACGACGGCGTCCTCGATGGCCTGGCAGCCGCCCTGGCCCATGTTGGGGGTCATCGCGTGGGCCGCGTCGCCGAGCAGGGCCACCCGGCCGAGGTGGAACTGGGGCAGGGGCTCGGCCAGTTCCAGGATATCGTGGTGGAGCACGCCGACCGGGTCCGGGTCGCCCTGAGCCAGCCGGTCCAGGAGCGCGGGTATCGGATCGTGCCACGAGCCGAAGCGCCGGGTCAGCTCGGCACGGTGGTCGGCCGGGCTCGCTCCGGGAGCGCACACGGCGGTGGCGTAGACGTAGAGGCGGCCGTCGGCGAGGGGGACGACCCCGAACCGCTCGCCCCGCCCCCAGGTTTCGGCGGCTTGCCGAACAGGCGGGCTCGTACCGGGCAGCACCGCCCGCCATCCGGCTTCACCGGCGTGACGCAGCCCTCGGTGGCCGGGGAAGAGCTGCCCGCGCAGCGCGCTGTGGATGCCGTCCGCCGCCAGGACGACGTCGGCGCGCAGGTCGCCCGCCGACGTGCGTACGGCCACGGCGTCCCCCGCGTCGTCCACGCCGGTCACCGACACGCCGAGGTGGAGGGCGCCGGCCGGCAGCGCGGCCGCGAGGGCGTCGATCAGGAAGCCGCGGTGGACGGCGTGGGCGCAGAGCCCGTAGCGCGCGGCCACCGCGCCGCTGTCGGACCGGCTCAGCCACGTGCCGTCGGGCGTGCGCAGTCCGACCTGGCAGGGCAAGGCGTCACCCGCCCACAGGCCGGGTCCCAAGCCGATCGAATCCAGGGCTCGCAGCGCGTTCGGCGCGAGCACGATGCCGGCGCCGATGCCGGTGAGTGCGCCGGCCCGTTCGCACACGGTGACGCGCCATCCGCGCCGGCTCAGGCCCACCGCCGCGGCCAGGCCCCCGATTCCGCCGCCGGCCACAACGGCATGACGAACACCCATGGCGACTTCCCCCTCTCGCCTCTACAGGTGTAGAGGCCGATGACCCGCACTCTACATCTGTAGAGTGCGGGTATGTCCAACCCCGACCGCCGAGACCTGATCGCCGACGCCGCCATCGGCACGGTTGCCTCCGCCGGGCTGCGCGGCCTGACCCACCGCGCGGTCGATGCCGCCGCAGGCCTGCCCGCAGGCAGCACGTCGTACTACTTCCGCACCCGCGCCGCCCTGATCAGCGCTTGCTACCTCCGCCTGGCCGCACTCTCGGTCGCCGACGTCGACCGCTGGGAAGCGGACCACGGCCGCCCGGACCGGGACTCCGCCGCCGACGCGATGGCCGCGCTGCTGCACCACTGGCTGACGGCGGCCCGCGACCGCCAGCTCGCCCGCTTCGAGCTCAGCCTGGAGGCAACCCGCCGGCCCGAGCTGCGCGCCGACCTGCGGACCGCCGGGCTCGCCGCACGGGACAGGGCCGCCACCCTGCTGGCGGCCCTCGGGGCTCCCCGGCCGACGCAGGCGGCGGACCTCCTCGTCGCCTGGACCGACGGACTGCTCTACGACCACCTCGCCGGCGCGCTGGCCGCGACCCGCCCGCTGCCCGATGTGACCGAGCTGACCGCGGTGGTCCGGCGGATGCTCGACGCCGCGCTTTCGGCCTGACCGGCTTCCTTCCCCGGTTCGTGCCCCGGGCGCGACCAGCCGGCCGGATCAGAGCCCTTCGGGGTCCCGTCGCTCCAGCGCCCCGCCGGGCGAGCTCCCGGGCCGTGCTGAGGCCGACGATGCCACTGCCGATGACCGCGACGTCCGCCTCCGTGGCCCCTGAGGCGGCGGCGAAGGACGGCATCGGGGACGTATCCAACCAGTACGAGCGGCCTGCGCGCGGGGATCGTTTCGTGTCCGGCGACTGCCCGGGGAGCCCGCGGAGATGCGCCGCCGGTCCAACCCGGTCACCGTCCTGCGGCGGCCGCGTCGTCGTCGGAGGGCGGGTGCGGGCGTACGTGGGCGATGACGAGGGCGACGTCGTCCGCGGCGTCGGGGTGTCGAAGAGCGGCCAGGAGCCGGTCGCAGGTCGCCTCCGGTGAGAGTCCGGGATCGGTGAGGAGGCTGAGGAGCAGGTCGAGGCGGTCGTCAAGGGCCTCGTCGCGGGTTTCGACGAGGCCGTCGGTGTACAGCACCAGCCGGTCGCCCGGGGTCAGGTCGAGGACGGTGGTCCGGAAGTCGGCTCCGCCGAGACCGCCGGTGCCGAGCGGTACGCCGGCGGGTAGGTCGAGCAGTACGGGTGCCTGCCCCGCCCGGATCACGACGGGAGGCGGGTGGCCGGCGAGGGCGACGCGGCAGCGGGAGCGGTGGGGGTCGAAGGTGGCGTAGACGCAGGTCGCGATGGTCTGGTCCAGTCCGGTGGTGATGTGGTCGAGGTGGCGCAGGACGCGGGCGGGGTCGATGCCGAGGTCCGCGAGCGTGCGCGTGGCCGTGCGCAGCTGTCCCATGGTGGCCGCGGCTCGGACACCGTGTCCCATGACGTCGCCGACCACGAGGGCGGTCTTGTCCTTGGACTGCGGGATCGCGTCGAACCAGTCGCCGCCGATCCCACTGGCCGCCGCGGAGGGCTGGTAGCGGTAGGCGATCTGGAGGCCGGCGACCTCGGGCGGGGGGTGTGGCAGGAGGTGCCGTTGCAGGGTGAGCGCGGTGTCGGCCGCGTGCTGGTACCAGCGGGCGTTGTCGATGGCGATGGCGGCGCGGGTGGCGAGCTCGACGGCCAGCGCGGCGTCGTCGTGGTTGAAGGGGACCGGGTTGCGCGTGCGGACGAGGCCGAGGACGCCGAGGACTTGGCCGCGCGCGGTCAGGGGCACGGCCAGGTAGGAGTGCGCGCCCGCTCGGGCCAGGAGGTCCGCCGCCGCCTCGTTGCGCGCGATGCGCCGCAGGTCCGGGCGGGCGATGTGCGACACCAGGACGGGGCGCCCGGTGGTCACGCAGCGAGTGACCAGGCGCTCGGCCGGGTAGGTGGTGCGCTCGCCCACCGGGTCGGCGGCGCGGACGGCGTCCGTCTCGTAGGACGCCGCCACCGCCAGGGCCATGAACAGCGCCTGTCCCGCCCCCGGCCCGGGCGCCGTGGTCGCGCTGCCCTCCAGGACGGAGTCCAGGACGTCGACGGAGGCGAGGTCGGCCAAGTCGCCGACGACGAGATCGGCGAGCTCGCGCGCCGTGCGCCTCAGGTTCAGCGTGGTTCCGACGGTCACCGACGCCCGGGCGATGAGGTCCAGGCGCCTACGGGCCTCGGCGGCCACCGCGGCCGATTGATAACTGTCGGTGACGTCCACCATCGACAGGGCGACACCGATCACCCGCCCGCCGGGGTCCTCCAGCCGGTAGTACGAGCCCGACCAGGCGTGTTCCCGGTCCGGATCGGCGGGAGTCCGCCCGATGGCGAACTGGTCCAGCATCGGAACGCCCGTCTCCAGGACCTGACGCATGGAGGCTTCGATCACCTCGGTGTCCAGGAACGGCAGGGCTTCCCGGACCGTCCGGCCCAGATGCTGATCGGCGGGCAGGCCGTTGATCCGTTCCAGCGTCGGGTTGACCAGGACGTAGCGCAGGTCGGTGTCCAGCACCGCGAGCCCCAGCGGGGACTGCGCCACCAGCGGGACCGACAGGGCCAGGTCCCGCTCCACACCGCGCAGAACGGCCTCGTCGCAGGCGATCCCCAGCGCGAACACGCCTCCGTGCTCGTCCGTGAGCCGCATGTTGCGGAACTCCACCAGCTTCGTGGAACCGTCCTCGCGCCGCACGGGGAAGACCCCGGCCCAGGCGCCGCCACCGGCCATGACCTTGGCGAAGAGCTCCAGGACCAGGTCGACGTACTCCTCGGCGACGAGCAGCTCGGCGGCGTAGGCGCCCAGCGCCTCCTTGGCGGACCAGCCGAACAGTTCTTGGGCCTGCGGGCTCCAGAAGGTGATCCGGCCCTCGGAGTCCAGGACCACCGCGGCCACGCTCAGGACGTCCAGCAGCCCGCCGGGCTCGGAGGGAACCACTCCCACGGGGCCGGGCTCGGTATGGAACGCCTCGGACGCGCTCATGACCGGACCTCCTTCACCCACTGCGGCGGGCCTCGGCCCGACGATCCAGTCCCCTCACCTCGCGCCTGGCGACCCTCCTCCCATCCTCCTCCGGCGGCGGCCGGGCGGCGGCCTTGCGCCGTCCGCCCGCTGCGGGCCGACGGGCGAGCACGGGGAAAGGTGCCTTCCCAAGGTGCCTTCCCCGCGCTCGTGCCTGCCCCGTCGCCGTCGCCCAGTCCTCCCACCGTGCCCCAGGTCGCCCGCGGGAGCACCTCGGGCGGTGTCAGGGAGCCGTGGAAGGCCTCATCCGGAACGCCTCACTGGCCCACCCTTCCGTCAACGCACTCGCGCAGCAGGTCGGCGTGCCCGCAATGGCGGGCGTACTCCTCGATCCTGTGCACCATCAGCTCCCGTACGGCGATCCCGTCCTTCGCCAGACGCTCGCCCAGGTCCGGGTGCCCGGCCAGCGCCGCGTCGGTCGCGTCCTGCTCGCGCGCCAGGTCGCGGTACGCGGCGTCGACCGCGGCCCGGTCGGCGACGGCTCCGCCGAAGTCCGCGTCACGCTCGCCGTACAGCTTCGGCAGTGGTTCGCCGTCGCTGATCCAGTTGCGCCAGTCCCGTTCCACCTCCGCGAGGTGGCGGATCAGGCCGAGCAGGGACATCGTCGACGGCGGAACCGACCGCCGGGCCAACTGCTCCGCGTCCAAGCCCTCGCACTTCATCCGCAGGGTCGTGCGGTAGTCAGTCAGGAAGCCCAGCAGCGTGGCGAGCTCGCCGTCCGCACCGACTCCGTCACCGTTGCGGGGGTCGTCGTCCGGATCGGCCCACATGTCGGGGTAGACGGTCGACTGGCTCCATCGTGCGGGTTGCTCACTCATGTGTGCATATTCGCCCGCGCGGCCCGGACTTCGCCAACGAGATTGCCAACAGGAGTCACGGTCGTCCCCGTTGAGGACGTCCCGTTCAGCCGAGCAGGCCGTTCATCCTGGCGATCTCGGCCGTCTGCTGCGTGATGATCGCATCGGCCATGGCCTTGGCCACGGGGAAGGCGCCGTCGGACTTCTCCTTCTTCGCCATCGCCACAGCGCCCTCGTGGTGCTTGATCATCAACTGCGTGAAGGCGGTGTCGAACGCCTCGCCCGAGGACTGCTCCAGCTTCTCCATCTCCTCGGTCGTCATCATCCCGGCGCCGCCGTGTCCGGAGTGGTCCACCGCTCCCTCGGCGGGCACCTGCTCACCCCACGAGGCCAGCCATCCGGACATCGTGCGGATCTCCGGGTCCTGAGCCTTCCTGATCTCGTCGGCGAGCTCCTTCACCTCGGCCGACTGCGCCCGGGTGGAGGCGAGGCCGGCCATCTCGACGGCCTGGCGGTGGTGGGGGATCATCCCCTGCGCGAAGGCGACGTCGGCGGCGTTGTGCTGTCCTTGCGCGGGCGTGGCGGGTGTAGTGGGCGGGGCGGGCGAAGCGGGGTCGGCGGGAGCAGCGGCCGCAGCCGGTGAACCGGCCGTCGCGGACGAAGGGGCGGGCGCCGTCGAGCCGTGGCCGTCGTGCCCGGTGGAGGGGTCGGCGCCCGCCCCGCAGGCGGCGAGGACGAGCGAGGCCGCGCCCAGGGCGGCGAGGACGGCGGTACGGCGGATGACGTGCTGGTTCATGGGGGTACGACTCCTTGACGCGCAGCCCTGGAACGGGCGTGCGCCGATGCGGAAATGAGGGCATGGCCTTCGGTACGGCCCCTTTCACCCGGTGTGGCCGGGAGGCGGGGTGCCGTGCGAGTCGCCCTATATCCGCAGGAGTTGCAGCCGGGCCGGATCGGGCGGCGCGCGCCCGGTCCCGGTCAGCGCGGTGACGGTGCCCGGGGCCGGCGCGTCCGGGGCCGTGGCGTCGAGGGCAGGGGCCGGGGCGGGCGGCGCGTACGGAGAGGCGACGCCGGTCGCGGCGCAGGTCGCGTCCGCGTGAAGGGCGTGACCCGTTCCCCCGGAGGTGTGCGAGCAGGCTTCACCTGCGGGGTGCGCGGCGCCGGCACGGGCAGCTTCGGGGCTCATCCCCTCGGCGCCGTGCCCGCCTGTGGCGACCGTGCGCGGGCCGGACGGCGCCACGCCGGGGCCCAGGCCGTGCATCGCCAGTACGCCTGCCAGCACCGCGAGCACCAACAGCAGGAGGCCGCGCCCGGCAGGGCGGCGCCTCGTCGGCTGCGACGTGCTCGTCATGCGGTCATCGTACGAGCGGCACCCTCGGGCGGCCGCGTGAGCGCCGCCACCCGGCGTAGGGGCCGCGGTGGGGTGCGACCGCCGCCGCCCGCACCGCGGCGCGCCGGCCCTGCCCGTCACGAGCCGGACGGACCGGCGAGGCCGGTCACGATCAGGTTGCCGTCCGGCGTGCGCCGCGCGAGGGCGCCGGTGCGGAAGTAGCCGTCGGCCGTGAAGGAGCGTGCGGTGCGGCCGGGCTCCCGGTAGTAGCCGCGCGGGGTGTACGGACCGCGGGCGAGGAGCTCACCGGGCGCCCCGTCGGGCACGTCCTCGCCCTCGCCGTCGACGTTGTCCAGCGTGTTGCCGCGCCCGTGCCCGGCCGCCCAGTAGCGGTCGACGAACCCCTCGGGCCAGGGCGTGCAGCCGTCGAGCATCGATGCCATCCGCTTCCCCCTGCACGTCCTTCCGGTACGCCGCCTCGACGCGACCGCGTACCGCCCCCTCCGAGGCGGGGGCGGCCCCCGCCGTCCTGGCCCTGGCCATCCAATCCGCCAACACACCCGTACACAATGTGCTTTCCCGACCATCGACGGCGGGGACGCTCAGTGGAAAGACCAAGGACCGCCGCTGACCAGGAAGGACGGTTCGAGGACCGGGCTCGTTCCCTACGCCGGCGGCCGCGGCGTGAGGAAGTGGAAGCCGGGCCGCGGGTGCATCAGGAAGTCGTGGTGGGAGATGTTCCAGGCGTAGGCGCCCGCGAGCCCGAAGGCGACACGGTCTCCGGCCCGCAGGCCGGGGGCCGGCACGTTCCGCGACAGCAGGTCCTTCGGTGTGCAGAGCTGGCCGGTGAGGGTGACCCGTTCGGCGGCGGCGGCCGGCCTGGGCCAGGGGTGGGGCCACTCGCTCACGGGAAGCACGGTGCAGGGCTGGTCGTGTCCCTTGGTCGCAGGGGTCCGCATGTGGTGCGTGCCGCCGCGGACCACGGCGAACTCCTCGCCGTGGCTGTGCTTGACGTCCAGCACCTCGGTGGCGTACCAGCCGCAGTACGCGCTCACCGCGCGACCCGGCTCGATCCGCAGGGTGAGGTCCGGGTGGGCCCGCGCGATGCGGTCGAGGCCCGTCCCGTACGCCGTCCAGTCGAAGCGGCGCTCCGGGGCCGCGTAGTCGACGCTCATGCCTCCGCCCACGTTGACCTCGGCGAGCCGGATCCGGTGCCGGGCGGCGAGGCCCGCGGACCAGGCGACGACGGATTCGGCGACGGCGAGCTGCTCCGCGGCGTCGAGGCCGCTGGCGAGGTGGGCGTGGGTGCCCAGCAGCCGGAGCTGCGGGCAAGTGCCGTCGGTGAGCAGGCGGACGGCCTCGTCGGCCTCGGCGGGGTCGAGCCCGAAGGGGGTCGGCCGGCCCCCCATCGCCAGCGAGCTGCCTTCGAGGGAGGCGGCGGCCAGGGGGAGGTTGAAGCGGAGGAGGACTCCGGGGACGGGGCGGTCGGCTGCGCCGGCCCCGGTGCGGGCGGCGAGTGCGGCCAGCACGCGCAGTTCGTGCAGGCTCTCCACGTGGAAGCGCTCCACGCCCAGTTCGAGGGCGGTGGTGAGCTCCGCGGGCGTCTTGCCGGGTCCGCTGAAGGCGAGCGGGCGGCCCGGCGCGGCCTTGGCCACGTGGGCGAGTTCGCCGCCGGAGGAGACCTCGTAGCCGTCCACGTAGGGGCCGAGGGCGGCCAGGATCTCCGCCTCCGGGTTGGCCTTGGCCGCGTAGTACAGCTCGACGCGCTGCGGCAGGGCGGCCCGGATGGCGGCGGCGTGCTCGCGCAGCGAGGTCAGGTCGTAGAGGTAGGCGGGCAGTTCGGCACTGTCGATGGCGAGCAGGCGGTCGCGCACCGCGGGGGTCGGGGTGGTCATCGGGCGCTCCGGGTGTCGGCTTCGTGTTCGAGGTCGTGGTCGGTGTGGCTCCCCAGTACCTGGGACAGCACGTCCTCGGCGAGCGGGGAGGCGAGCCGGACGTAGCCGGCGTCGCGGTCGGCCTTGCGTTCCCAGCGGGTGAGCAGGTTGGCCTTCGCGGGCAGCGGCACCCCGGCGAGCAGCGCGGCCAGCCGCGGCGGGCAGCCGTGCCGGTCGGCGTACGCCTGGAGGGTGGCGCGGACCTGGGCCCACAGGGCGGCTTCCGCGTGCGGGTGCAGGTCGGCGAGGGCGGCGAGCATCTCGGCGACGTGGTTGACCAGCAGGCAGTACACGACCCGGTCCCAGCCGCGCTGGGCGTCGTACGTCATCGGGGTCGCGACGTCGGCCGGCAGGGCGGCGAGGAGGTCCGCGTGCTGCTCGGGGACCAGCTTGGTGCCCTCCAGGTCGCGGAAGAGGACCTGGGCCGGCATGCCCTCCTCGTCGACGCAGACGACGACGTTCTGCAGGTGCGGCTCCAAGACGAGTCCGTGGTCGAAGTACGCGGCCATGACCGGCGGGACGAGCAGCTTGAGGTAGGCGGTCCACCAGTCGAGGGCCGTCTGCGGGGAGGCGTCTGCCAGCAGGCGCGAGATGTGTCCCGGCCCGGTGGGGTACTCGTCGGCGACGGCGGCGGCGAGCAGGGGGGTGGTGCCGGGCATGAGGCGGTCGAGCAGGCCCTCCCGGAGGATCACGCCGAAACCCTCGAGGAGGGAGCGGTCCGGGGTGCCGTCGGGCCCGGGCAGGGCGATGCTGCGGTAGGCGGGCTCGCGGAGCATGGCGGTGCCCGGGAAGCGCGTCTCCAGGTCGGCGAGGACCGGGGCCAGCAGCCGGGTCAGGGCGACCGCACCGGAGAGCTCGTAACTGGAGTTCTTGCGCAGGCAGTTGGTGATGCGGATGTTGAGGCTGAACTTCAGGAAGGCGGTTCCGTCGTACAGCGTGCGCACCGACGCCGTGGCGGCGAAGGGCTTGCCGCCGACGCCGAGGTCCAGGATGTCGCCGCGGTCGAAGGCCGCACGCAGCTGCGGGTGCCCGCTCAGCATCTCGTACTGCCACGGGTGCGCGGGCAGCAGCCGGTAGCCCTCGGGCACGTCCGTGCGGAGCCGGTCGAAGGCCCCGGCCGCTCCCTCGGTGGCGGTCTCCTGAGCGATCAGGTGCTCGCGGACGGCGAGGTGGCGCAGCGGGAAGGATGCGCCGGTCTCGGGCGCGTAGGCGAGCCAGGAGGCGGTGTCGCCGCTGCGGGCCTTCGGGGTGGGGTGGAAGCGGTGGCCGAAGACGAGGGACTGCTCGGACTCCACGTAGGCGGCGAGCCCGTCGCCGTCCCCGACGACGATGTCCTTGGCGGGCCGGTCGGCGCGCAGGGCGAGGGCGGCCGACACGGCCTGGTGGCTCGAGGCGACCTGTTCCAGGAACTCCTCGTTGCGCACGTCGGTCCGCAGGGCCAGTTCGTCGTGGACGTACTCGGCGAGGCGGCGCCAGCCGATCTCGGCCCAGCCCCCTTCCTGCCGCTCCCGGACCGGTCCGGTGAACCGGTGCGCGCCCAGCAGCGAGGTCCGGCGCAGGGCGGCGCGCAGGAGCACCCCGCGGCGGGGCAGCCACAGCAGCAGGCGGCCGTCCTCCACGGCGGTCTGGTGTTCCGGCCCGGACAGCTCGCGCAGCAGGCAGTTCAGGAGGGTGTGGGCGACGGCCTCGTCGGCCGTGGGCAGCCCGGCCGGCGCGGTGGAGGGGGCGGCGGCGCGGGTGGCGGCGGAGGCGGTACCGATCGCATCGGTGAGGGACATCAACGGCTCCAGCGGGTGCGGAGAGAGCGGGGGGAACGACGGTCCAGGGCCTGCAGGGCGCTCACGCAGACCGTGACCACCGCCACGGCGGTACCGGTGAGCACGGGCGCGGTCGGGCCGTAGAGGCTGTTGCCCACGGCTGCGGCCAGGCCCGCGAAGACGGCGCCGGCTTTGGAGAAGAACTCGATCGAGCCGAACAGCCCGCCCGGGGCGCGGCCTTTGGCGCAGTCGGAGGCCATCACCGAGAGGCAGACGAGGCCGAGGGTGAGGCCCGCGCCGAGCAGCAGGCGCACGGTGACCAGGGTGGCGAGCGAATGGGCGAGCCCGTGTCCGGCCAGGCCGGCGGCTATGCAGGCGAAGCCGAGCGCGACGCCGAGGCGGGGGCGGTGGTGGAAGGTCGAGTGCACCCACATCGCGGCGGCGAGGTAGCACAGGTGGGGCAGGGCGAACAGGATGCCGGAGACCGCCGGGGAGGTGCCGGGGATCCGCTCGTCGATGAGCGAGATCAGGTACGGGAAGGAGATGACCGTGGAGAAGACGAAGGCGAACTCCAGGGCGTACAGACCGTGCAGTGAGGTCGTGCGCGCGGCGCGGGCGAGGCCTTCGTCCTGCTTCGCGGCCGCCGGGCCGTCGCCGTCCGCGGGCCGCTCCCGGGGCTCCGTCCGTACGCCGCGGGATTCGGGCAGCGCGGCGATCAGCGCCGCGGCCGTCAGCGGAAGGACGGCCAGGAGGGCGTACTGGCGGTGCGGTGACAGCCAGGGGGAGAGGCTGCCCACCGCGATCGGAGCGAAGACCAGGGCGGCGCGGGCGGCCCCCTGCATCAGGGTGAGGGCCTTGGACAGTTGCGGGCCCTCCAGTGCTGCGCCCAGGTAGCCGTTGGAGGCGGCGAAGGTGCCGCCGAGGACGCCCTGGAGCACCAGGGCCGTGGTGAAGGCGGCGATCGAGTCGGCCCAGCCCGCCAGCAGGAAGGACACCGCCAGGCCCAACTGGGCGCGCAGGAGCAGTCGTTTGCGGCCGAACCTGTCGGCGAGGCGTCCCCACAGGGGGGCACCGACGGCCGCGAAGACGGTGGGGACGATGTAGAGCACGCCGGCCAGGCTCGCGTCGTGGTCGCCGAGTTCCGGGAGGATCTCGGTGAGGAAGGGAGGCAGGCCGAGCGCGGCGAAGGAGGCCACGAAGTAGCATCCGGCGACGGCGTGCACCTGTCTGCGGGCGAGGGACGGGCGGGGCTCGGGAGCGGAGGCCGGGGCTGCCCCGCGCCGGTCGGGGGGAGCGCTCGCGCTCACTGCGAACCCTCTCGACGCAGCAGGTAGTTGGGGCCGGTGGTGTAGTGCTTGTTGATGTCGGCGGCGCCCGAGCGTTCCTTGCTGAGCAGGGTCCCCGCGCTGACCATCGCCTTGATCGGCAGCTGCGGGGCGTCCAGGACCCGGGCGCGCAGCGTGGCGCCGGGCTCTCCCGGTCCCGCGCCGAGCCGTCCGACCGCCTCGGTGAGCCGGTCGCGTACGAGGTCCAGCAGGGTCCGGGCCTGCGCACGGCCGTGCCGGGCCAGCCCGAAGGCGTACGAACCGGCGCACAGGTGCAGGGTGATCGTGGTGAACATGTCGGTGAGGGGGCGGTCGTCGTCGCACAGGACGCGGGCGTCGTCGAAGTCGAGCGGGGCGTCGGCGCCGAGCGTCGCGCGCACGCGGGCCGCGTTGACGCGCGGGCTGTCGTCGTCCTTGAGGAGCAGCCGCACCCGGGTGGCACCGGCGGGCCCGCGGTCGAGCACGAGGGAGATGTTCTGCTGGTGCGACTCCAGGGCGATGCCGTAGCCGAACAGGGTCGTCTGCCAGTCGAGGAGCAGCCGAAGGTAGGCGTCGAGCAGGGCGATCGGGTCGCCGCCGTAGAACCGGTCGGCGAGGTGGTCGATCAGCAGCCGCCCGCCGGGGGCTTCGGCGAGCAGCGCCGCGAGCGGGGTGACGACGGCGTCGTCGAGACCGGCCGGGTAGCGGCGGCAGAGCGCGGCGAGGAGTTCGTGGCCGGCGTGGGCGTGGACGGTCTCGTCGGCGTGCAGGATCACGCCCTGGAAACGCGGTTCGCGGGCGATGACGGTTTCCAGCAGTCGCTGGCCCGCGACGCCGTCGGCGAGGAAGCCGGGCCGGATGATCCGGCGGTTGCGCAGGCCCAGGGTGGCGGTGGCCATCGGGACCTTGATGTGCAGGGTGGGGTCACCGGTGACGGCGACCGTCCGCATGGACAGCGTGGGGACGACGTCCAGGTACGGGCGCTCGGCGAGGACGGCCCGGTCGGTCAGGCCCGCGGCGGCCAAGGCCTCGCGCAGCGGCACGCCGACGGTGAGCGGGTGCACGGGAAGGGCGAGGTGGCTGCCGTCGAGCTCGGGCAGACCGAGTGCGGCCGGCGTGGGCCAGACGGCGGGCAGCGCGGCCGGGCCGCCGGCCACGGTGAGGTCCTCGTGCGGCACGGCGATCCAGCGCAGCGCGAAGCGCGGGTGGAACTCGGGCGCGTAGGAACGCAGTTGGTCTTCACCGAGACCGGAGCGTCCGCGCGCGGTGGGGTACACGGGGTGGTCGAGGCGCGCCGCGAGGGTGTCGTGGGCGAGCCCGCCCTCCAGGCCCGTCCAGTCGGCGGGTTCGGCGCCGTGCTCGGCGGTCAGGGTGGCGGCGACCTCGTCCTGGGTGAGGCCGTGCAGGCGCATGGTCGCGAGGGTCTGGCGGCACTCCTCGGCGAAGGCTTCGAAACCGCCCCGGTCGGCGGGGTCGGCGAGCGCGCTCAGGGCCTCGAGGACTTCCTCGTGCGTGGTGAGCGGGTGGCCGTCGGACTCCCGGGCGAGCAGCGGCAGCCGGGCGGCGTACTCGCTCTGGTAGCCGTCCGCGACGACGGGCAGGAGCAGGGCGTCGCCGTCGTCGGCGGGCAGCCGCAGCCAGCGCCCGTCCGTACGGTCGACCGGCGTGGTGCGGGTGCGCAGGCCGGCCACGTCCTCCCGCAGGAGGGCGCCGAGGACGCGGAGGAGGAGTTCCGCTTCGGAACTGCCGGTGCCGGTGTCGGGGCAGGTGGCGGTGGCCGTGGCGGCCGGGGCGGTCGCGCTCACGGGGTGATCTCCCAGTGCTGGGCCGCGAGGTAGTCGGCGGCGACGCGTTCGACGCTCTCGCGGTCCGTGTCGTGCCCGAGCGCGCGCAGCACTCCGATGTAGTCGCGGTTGGTGTGGTACAACTCGTGCCGCTCCTCCAGGGCGCGCAGCGGCCGGTACGTCAGCTCCACCCCGTCCACGACGAGGTCGGCGGCCTCGGGCGCCGCCGTGAGCGTGCCGGCGCTCCGGGCGCACGGGTAGTCGACGAGGGCGACGCCGTCCGTGCGGGCGCCGAGGTCGGCGGGCAGCGGCTCGCCCAGGTGGGTGCGCAGGACGTGCTCGAACAGCGGGATGTCCAGCAGTCGCGCGAGCATGAGGTCGATCTGGTCCCCGATGGCCCGGTAGTTGACCTCGATGATGCGGGCCCGGCCGTCTTCCACCACGAACTCCGTGTGGCAGACGCCGAATCCGACGCCGAGGGCGTCGAGCTGGGCGAGGACCTGCTCGACGATCGGCTCGGGGTGGGCCGCGACGAAGGTGCAGCGCTCCTCGATGAAGTACGGGGGTGCGGACAGCCGCGTGCGGAAGCCGCCCAGCACGTGGCGGACCCGTCCGTCGCCGAGGGTCTCCAGGCTGCACAGTTCGCCGGCGAGGTACTCCTCGACCACCAGGGCCGCCTGCGGCCGGCGGGACTGGATCTCCTTGCAGCGCAGTGCGAGTTCCTCGGGTCCGTCGACCAGGACCACGTCCTCGCTGGCCACGCCCTCGCGGGGCTTGACCACGCACGGGTAGGGCACGTCGAGGGCGGTGAGGCCGGCCGGGTCCTGACCGGGCGCCAGCTCCGTGGACCACACCGCGTCGAGTCCGCTCGCGGTGAGGTGGCGGCGCATCTGGGCCTTGTCCTTGACGCGCAGCGCCGTCCGCCAGTCCTTGGCGGGGAGGCCGAAGTAGTCGGCGGCCAGGGCTGCCTGGGTCTGGAGGTGATCGCTGTTGGTGAACACGGCGTCGGGCGCGTCGTGGGTCGATATCCGGGTGATGATCGCGCGGAAGTCGCGTACGTCGCACTCCAGGACCTCGACGTCCGGCGCCGTGCGGCGGTGGGCTTCGGGCTGGTCGGTGAGGACGGTGACGTCGAGGCCGAGCCGGGACGCGGCGGGGAGGAACCCCTCGGTGACCGAGTCTGTGGGGTTGAGTGCGAGCAGGTACAACCGCATGGGCTGAGCCCCTTCCGATTCCGAACTGTGGGGGAGCAGGCCGACCGTTTTCCGGCACGCCTCAGTGCCGGCGGATTCGCTATCAGCCGGCAGCTTCAGCTTAGGTTAGCCAAACCTTAGCCTCAACTCGGCTTCGAGACGCGGCCGGTGGTGTGCTGTCATGATCATAAAGCATTGGGTTAAGGTAAGGCTTACCTACTCTCCCGTAACCGGAGTTTCCGTGCCGCACATGATCGACAACCGATGACCACGGTCCCGCGCTCCGCGTCACCCGTACGGACGGCACCGGCCGCCGCCACGCTCGCGCGGACCTACGGTCGCCTCGCGGCCCTCTGCGAGGCCCTGGACGTCCGCGTGGCCACCGGCCCCGCACGGCCCGGACGCTGGGTCAACGGCGCGGAACTCGCGGAACCGGCCGGGGACCACGCGGCCCTGGACGCCTTCGTCGCCGCCGAGGCCGCCCGTATCCGGGCAGGGCACGGGCACGAGCCGCGCCCCGATGTCGCCGCGTCGCGCGCGCTGCACGACTACCTCTGGTCCGTCAGCCTGCTGATGAGCGGCGCCTGGTACCTGGAACGCCGCGTACCGCGCATCCGTCCGCGCGAAGTGCGCGCAGACCTCTCGACCGGCACGTTCGAGATCGTTCCGGCGGCCGGATTCGCGTGCCTGCCCGGCGACCCGGCCTCGCACCTGCCCGGAGCCCGTACCGTCGCCGACGAGGAGGCGCTGCGCGCCGAGTTGCGCGCGGCCGTCGCCGATCACGTCAGGCCGCTGCTGTCCGCGATCGGTCCGCGCGTCCGTCGCCGGGACCGGGCCTTGTGGGGCATGGTCGCCGACGACCTCGTCTCCGGCATCTGGTACCTCGGGCGCGCCCTCGGCCAGGAGGACCGTGCGGTGCGCGAGGCGACCGAGCTGCTCCCCACCGCCATAGCGCCCTTCCCCGGCGGCGCCGGCTTCAGGCGGCTCGCGGACCGCTCCGGGCGGCTGCACCCGACCCGGACGCGGCTCGGCTGCTGCATGTACTACACCCTGGACACGGCCCGGGCCTGCGCGACGTGCCCCCGGACCTGCGACGCCGAGCGGTTGCGCCGGATCGAGGGAGAGGGCTGAGCGGTCCCCGCGCTCCCGCCCCTGCATACCGAAGGGCCGGCCCCGGGCGGGGCGCGGCGGCCGCGGC